>JBJEHU010000018.1:0-51750 GCA_051876355.1 Atopobiaceae bacterium
GGCCAGCAGAGGGCATTCGTGCCGCAGGAGGGGGACGCCGCGAGGCGCCCCCCTCTTTTTTCTATGCAGACGAATACATTCACCTTGTATTGCATGCACTATTGCTGCAGATATAGCTACAGCGACCCCTTTACATATGCTAGGTGCCGCTGCTCTTGTATAGGGGTATGGGCCTTAGCTACGGTCTGGGAGTCCGAATTCTCTTCTCAACGCTTCATAGCGTACGCGTTCCTTCTCCTTCACGGGCTTCGAAAGATCGTTCATCGTGTGGTGCATGACATCTGCGTCCTTCAGCACCTCGTCGAAGGGGCTATCTGTCTGCTCTTTGCTGTCATGGTTATAGATGGCAGAGCAAATCATGTCTGTCTCTTCAGGAGTCGTGAGGCCAAGATTGTCGAGAATCGTGCGTGCAAGCGCAGCTCCTCTATGTGCATGGTCGTCGTAGCTGCCTGATTCGTATGCCGCAAGGTCGTGGAGCATTGCTGCCATGGATGCAAGCTCTGCATTCTCGCCACGCTTTTCGGCGATGAGCGTGGCTGCCAGGGACACCCCATAGAGGTGCACATAGGCACTCTGGCGCGTGTGTGCATCCAAGACATCGAGCCTTCCATTGACATATTCCCTGAGCTGCTTGAGACGCGACATGATGCCTCCTTGTGTTGATATGCATTCATCCTAGGCGAGAGGGCACACGGCGGCCTGCATATGCTGGCGAGCGGCACCCTATTGGAGCAAGAACCTTACAGCAGCTCGGGGCGTGCGTTCACCCCAACCATGCATGTCTGTTCATTGATGGGGTATATCATGTCTACGTTCAGCTAACCCCTGAGATGTATGAGGTGATTGCGGTGGCACGTATAGGTGCACTCGAAGCAGGCGGCACGAAGATGGTCATGGCCATCTGTGACGAGGACGGCCATATACTCGAGCGCGATTCAGTCCCTACAACGGCTCCTGAGGAGTGCGTTCCCCAGATGGTCGAATGGTTCAAGGCGAGGAATATCGATGCTCTCGGTATCGGTGCCTTCGGGCCTACCTGCGTAGATCCCAAGAACAAGCTCTATGGATCGATTCTCGAGACGCCGAAGACTGCCTGGCGCTACTACAACTTCAGGAATGCCTTCGTTGAAGGGCTCCAGATCCCTGTCGGCTATGACACGGATGTGAACGTTGCCTGCCTCGGCGAAGCGGTCTATGGTGCCGCAAAGGGCCTCGACTACGTCGTCTATGTGACGATCGGCACTGGCATCGGCGCAGGCGTGATGGTCGAAGGCAAGCTCATGCACGGCATGATGCACCCGGAGGCAGGACACATACTGCTCAAGAGGGATCCCGAAGACAAGGCACCGAGCAGCTGCCCGTACCATGATGACTGCTTCGAAGGCCTTGCCGCCGGCCCTGCCATCCAGAAGCATTGGGGCAAGCCGGCTGCCGAGCTCACGGACAATCCGCGTGTCTGGGACCTCGAGAGCTACTACCTTGCCCAGGGACTCATGACCTACATCCTGTGCTATTCGCCGAAGAAGATCGTCCTCGGTGGCGGCGTCATGCATCAGGAGCAGCTGTTCCCGCTTGTGCGCAGCAAGGTGGCACGCATGATGAACGGCTATATCGTGACGCCTGAGATGCGTGATCTCGAAAACTACATCGTATCTGCCGGCTGCGATGGCGACCAGGGCATCCTCGGCTCTCTCGAGCTCGGCAAGAAGGCGCTTGCAGAAGCGTAGCAGTCCCTGCACATAGCGATTGACAGCAATATGCCCGCGTGCCTCGCAAGAGGTGCGTGGGCATAGCGCTTCAGAGTGCAAGCGCGAAGATGAGCGAGATGAGGCCGATGCCTCCAAGTGGGAGGCAGCCGCAGATGAACGAGGCGAGGGGAGCAAGCTCGTAGTAGCGGACGTAGCAGACGAGGCTCAGGATGAAGCCGATGAAGGCAAGGATGAAGAGAAGGAGCGCTGCGTTCCCATGACCTGCTGCGGCAAGTCCTGCCGCACAGAAGAGCTCGAGCGCCAGACAGGCGCAGAAGAGGACAAGCTCTGTTGTCGGCACTCGGTGGAAGAGATGCTCTGTCACGAAGAGCAGGACCGCATAGAGCGCAATGCCGCCTCCGAGGGCAATGAGTCCTGCATGGGCCGGCGCCAGCATGCCTGCGCCTTGGGCAATGCGTGTGGCGCCAAGAGCTCCGAGAATGACTGCGCCGATGATGGCAGCAATGCCGATGTAACGGATCGGGCCTTCTGCCTCATGACCTGTGACCTTCGGCCAGAAGAAGATGGCCCACCAGGCAAGATAGCAGGCGCAGCATCCTGCCATCTGCGCATGTCCTGCTCTTATCGCTGCCAATGCTGCATCCATTGCGTGCCTCCTGCATCTCCGCCTGCTGACTTGTACCTTAGCAGTCTTCTTGTGGTCCTGAATATGCCTTTCGTGCATTCCCAACCTGCCATGTCTTCTTGAACTCCAGCAATGTGAAGGTTCCGTAACATTCCGTAAACATAATGTATGAAGCCTGTTGGGGCACATTTCAGGCAGATTTTGGGTGTATTCTCAAACGCGTATGTGCGCACGGGGCGCACGATGTGCGATTGCAGGAAGGCGCGGGGAGCGCCACCGTTCCTGCGTATCGAAGGGAGAACCATGTCGAAAGGTATCGTTTCGTCTTCGCTGTCCCGCCGTCAGTTCCTCGGCTTTGCAGCCGCAGGTGCGGCAGCAGCAGGACTGGCAGGCTGCGGCAATTCCGGCAGCAGCTCGTCGTCGAGCAGCGAATCCAAGACGATCGACACGCTGCACGTTGCATTCGTGCCTTCCAAGGATCCGGACCAGATCATCACGGCCACCGATCCTCTGAAGCAGATGCTCATCGATGAGCTCGGCAACCAGGGCTACACCGTGAACGATGTCGACATCACTGTCGGCACGAGCTATGAGGCGGTCGGCGAGGGCCTGACCTCCGGCACCATCGACGTGGGCTTCATCCCGGGCGGCACGTACGTCCTGTACTCCGATGGCTGCGAGGTCCTGCTCACCGCTACACGCAACGGCCTTTCCATCGACTCCGACGACCCGAAGGACTGGAACGACCAGAAGCCGACCACGGCATCCGACCAGCAGGTCACGTTCTACCGTGCCCTCCTCATCGCTGGCCCGAGCGACACCGGCAAGGCCCTCGGCGAGAAGGTCAACAACGGCCAGGAGCTCACCTGGGACGACATCAACGGCGCCAACTGGTCTGTCATGAGCTCGAGCTCCCCGGCAGGCTACATCTACCCGTGCCTGTGGCTCAATGACAACTATGGCAAGACGGTCCTCGACCTCACGCATGCTGTCCAGTCCGACTCCTACGGCTCTGCCTTCGCACGCCTCGCTTCCGGCCAGGTCGACGCCCTGTGCGTCTACGCAGACGGCCGCCGCGACTACGAGTCCAAGTGGACCTCCGACTACGGCCGTACGGCAAGCATCTGGGACGAGACGAATGTCATCGGCGTCACGAAGCCGATCTACAACGACACGATCTCTGCCTCCAAGGCTTCCAAGACAATGACCGACGACTTCAAGAAGGCCTTCTCCCAGGCCATGATCAACATCGGCAACACCGATGACGGCAAGAAGGTCATTGCCATCTATAGCCACAACGGCTACGTCGAGGCACAGGATTCCGACTATGATTCCGAGCGCGAGGCTCAGGAAATGGTCAAGAAGCTCAAGTCGAGCTCCAACTCTTAATAAGGTCTGAACGCGTCGGTCCGCTCTCGCAGCGGCCGGCGCGTTTTTCGAACGGGGGCGCCATGCGTCCCCGTTTGCATGCAGGTCTCGTGACAGGATGGATAGATGATAGAGTTCTCCCATGTGTCGATGCGCTACCCGAACGGGTTCGAAGCGCTCAAGGATGTCAACCTCACGATTGATGACGGACGCTTCGTCGCGATCATCGGCCGCTCCGGCGCCGGCAAGTCGACCCTGATCCGCACGGTCAACCGCCTGAATCCGATCACCGAAGGCAAGGTGACGGTCAACGGTACCGATGTGGGCTCGCTCAAGGGCAAGGAGCTGCGCCGCTTCCGCCGCAAGATCGGCATGATCTTCCAGTCGTTCAATCTGATTACGCGCACGACCGTGATCAGGAACGTGCTGACGGCTTTCGTGCCCGACATCCCGTGGTACAGGGCGCTCTTCGGCATCTTCACGAAGGAAGAGAAGATGGCGGCGCTCGAGTCCCTCGACAAGATGGGCATCCTCGACAAGGCCTACGTCCGCTGCGACCAGCTCTCCGGCGGCCAGCAGCAGCGTGTCGCCCTTGCTCGCACGCTGACCCAGAACCCTGAGATCATCCTCGCAGACGAGCCCGTTGCCTCGCTCGACCCGATGACTGCCCGTCAGGTCATGGACGATCTCAAGCGCATCAACAAGGACATGGGCATCACGATCCTTCTGAACATCCACCATGTGGATCTCGCGCTCAAGTACTGCGATTCCGTCCTCGGCATCCGTGCCGGCGAAGTCGTGTTCTACGGCGACGCGAAGGACGTGAACCAGGACGTGCTCGACGAGGTCTACGGCAAGGATGCCACGGGAGACGAGGCACCGAGGATCGTGCCGGAGCTCTCCGAGGAGGCGGCCGATGCCCGCTAAGCACGATAGCGCCAAGCTGCCTGAGACAATCTCTGGCGGCATTGCGCTCACCTGGTATGACAAGATATTCAAGCCGAAGACGGTGACGCTTGCGAACGGCAAGACCGTCACGCACCGCGCCTCCCGCGGCCCTGTCGTCGCTGTCCTCATCATCATCGTCTCCATCATCTCGGTCCAGGTCACCGGATTCGATATGACGGTACTGGCGGAGAATGGCGGACGCTTCTGGGACATCCTGTTCTCGATGTTCCCGCCCAACTGGGACTACATGCCGTCCGTGTGGCAGCCGCTGTTCGATACGATCAAGATGTCGCTTCTCGGCTCCTTCATCGGATCGGTCCTCGTGATCCCGTTTGCGGTCGCAGCATCGACGAACATCGTGCACTCCAAGGTCGTCGTTGCGCTCATGCGTCTTCTGCTCTCGATCATCCGTACGCTGCCGACGATCGTCACGGCCCTCATCGCGACCTACATCTTCGGTCTCGGCACGCTTGCCGGCACGACCGCTATCGCGATCTTCACGTTCGCCTATGTCGGCAAGATCCTCTACGAGGAGATCGAGACCGTCGATATGGGTGCCTTCGAGGCTATGGAGGCCATCGGTGCCGGCAAGGTGCGCGCCTTCACCTGCGCCATCGTGCCGCAGATCCTGCCGTCCTATCTCTCGAACTGCCTGTTCTGCTTCGAGGGCAATGTCCGCTACGCATCGATCCTCGGCTATGTCGGTGCAGGCGGCCTCGGCCTTGTCCTCAACGAGGGCATCGCCTGGCGCATGTACCCCGAGGTCGGCATGGTTCTCGTCGCCCTGTTCGTGACTGTCTTCATCATCGAGTCCATCAGCCGTGCCCTGCGCCGGCGCCTGGCTTAAGGAGGTCCGCATATGGAAGAACGCATTCTCAAGGCATATGAGGACCGCCCGAAGAGCTGGCTGTTCGAGCTTGCCTGCGCCGTGGTCGTCGTCGCTCTCCTGATCTGGAGCGGCTCTGCCGTCGAATCGTCCGGAACAGGCCAGGACGGCGGACAGATCGCCCTGAACATCCTCGCCGGCATTGCGCATCCTGATACGAGCCTGCTCTTCAACCTCACGACAGAAGGCGTGCCGTACCTGCTCGTCGAGACGATCTGCATCGCCTTCCTCGGCACGGTTGTCGGTGCCATCATCTCGATCCCGCTTGCCTTCCTCGCCTCGAGGAACCTGACCGGCAAGGTCGTCTCGAACATCGCCCGCCTCGTGATCATGGCTGTGCGTACCGTCCCGGCTTTCGTCTACGGTCTCATGTTCGTGCGCGTCACCGGCCCTGGACCGTTCGCTGGCCTGCTCACGATGTCGCTCTGCTCTGTCGGCATGGTCTGCAAGATGTACATCGAGACGATCGAGGACCTCGACTACCGCATCCTCGAGTCGCTTGACGCAGAGGGCGCGACGACGTGGCGCAAGATCCGCTTCGGCGTCATCCCGCAGCTCTCGAGCTCGTTCATCTCGACGGCCATCTACCGCTTCGATATGAACCTGCGCGACGCGACCGTCCTTGGCCTTGTCGGCGCTGGCGGCATCGGCGCTCCGCTCATCTTCGCAATGAACGCCTACCGCTGGAACGAGGCGGGATCCATCCTCTGGGGCCTTGTCATCCTCATCCTGATTGTCGAATACATCTCGACGCGCATCCGCACGCATCTGACGAGGGGCGTCTAGGTGGAAAAGCTCCATATTGCATTTACCTCCGATACGCATGGACATATCCTCGACGAGGACTATGCGACGGGAAGGCATGCCGAGATGGGCATCTCCCGTCTCATGGACCCGGTCCATGCGTGGTGCCAGGACACGCCCGATTCCCTCATCGTCGATGGGGGAGACACGATGCAGGGCACGCCGCTCATGAAGGTGTGGCTCAAGGGCGACCGCACGGGAGAGAACCCGTGCGCCCTTGCGCTCAACCGTCTTGGCTGCCAGTATGTGACGCTCGGCAATCACGACTTCAACTTCGGGCGCGACGTGCTTGCGCAGTTCCTGCAGGAGCTCGATGCCACCTGCGTCTGCGCGAATGTGCACGACGAGAAGGGGGAGCTTCCTATCCTTCCCTCGAGCATTGCCACGCTCCCTTCAGGGCTCGTTCTCGGTATCACGGGCATCGTGACAGATTACGTGAACATCTGGGAGCGTCCGGAGCATCTCGAAGGCATCAGGATCGAAGATCCGGTGCCGGCCGTGCAGCGCGAGGCAGCAAGGCTCCGCGAGGAGGATGTGGACCTTGTCATCTGCATCTACCATGGCGGGTTCGAGGAGGATCTGGCCACCGGCAAGCGCCTCTCGAAGACGCGCGAGAACGCTGCCTGCGAGATTGCGCGAACGGCAGATATCGACCTGCTTCTCACGGGCCATCAGCACATGGCAGTCGACGGCGTCAAGATTGCCGGCACCTGGTGCGTTCAGCCGCCGGCGAATGCTCTGAGCTTCGTCGCGCTCGAAGGCACAGAGGAGAGGTCTGGCTGGACATGGACCTCGCAGCTCCATCCGGCAGATGGTGCGCCGGATGTGGCGCTCGGGGAGGCGCTTGCCCCGCTTGCTGCCAGGACCGAGACCTGGCTCGGAGAGCCGGTCGGCACGCTTGCTGCGCCCATCGCGCCCGAGGAGAAGCTTTCCTGCGCGCTTTCGGGCTCTGCGGTCGCCCACCTCATCAACGAGGCACAGCTCGAAGCGAGCGGTGCCGACATCTCCTGCACGGCGCTTCCGAATGGCGCCACGGGCCTCGGAGCCAAGGTGTGCGAGCGCGACATCTGTGCTGTCTATCCGTTCGCGAACCTCCTCATGAAAGCTGAGATCACACGCGACGTGCTCAAGGCATCGCTCGAGCGCTCCGCCTCCTATCTCGAGCTCGGCGAGGACGGCTCACCCCGGATATCAGATCTCTTCCTGCGCCCGAAGGTCGAGCACTACAACTTCGATCTCTATGAGGGGATACATGCGGTCGCCGACCTGAGGCGTCCTGTCGGCGAGCGCATCGTGGAGCTCACGATGGCAGACGGAAGCTCGGTGCCTGCAACGCTCACGCTTGCGTGCAACGACTACCGCTCGACCGGTACGGGCGGCTACGAGGCGCTCGGCGAATGCAAGTCTGAGCCGGTTGGCTCCGATGAGGTGCCGGACATCATGGCTGCGTTCCTCAAGCACAGGAGCCCCTACGTGCCGAAGCGCACCCGCTCCCTCGAATTCATCTGGCATGACTAGAAAGAAGCGCACCGGAGAACCGGTGCGCTTCTTCATTGCCGCCCTGTGCCTGGCCTCAGTGCAGGCGGACCGTGAACGGCCCTTCATCCTTCACGGGCTCGATATCTTCGATATCCTCGATGCGGTAGTCGATCGGGAAGTCGCGGTATGCATTCTGGAGCTTGCCGAAGAACGCCGAGATGGCATCGGGGCTGCCCTGGAGCTCCATCCTGACCGAGCCGTCCCATTCGTTTCTGACCCAGCCGGTGAGGCCGAGCTCGAGCGCGATCCTGCGCGATGTCCAGCGGAATCCAACGCCCTGCACCTGTCCCACGAAATGCACGGCACAGCGTCTCAAGGGCTTGCCTGCCTCGTCTGCCACGACGGCCTCCTTTCAGCCTTTCTCTCCCGATGATACCCAAATGTCCGTACGTGCGACTTTCATGCTCTCCCGTTTCCTGCCATTCGTCTGCTCCGGTTCAGGATAGGCAGGCTTTGGCCTATATACTGGAGTGAGCACCTGTATTTTCCGCTCCGATCCTGGGAGGTGGCATATGGCCTTCGTCGAGTTCAAGGATGTCTCGAAGATCTATCGCATGGGCGAAGTGGAGGTTGCTGCCGTCAAGGATATGAGCTTCACGATCGAAGAGGGCGAGTTCGTCGTGATCGTCGGTCCCTCGGGTGCCGGCAAGACGACAGTCCTCAACATGCTGGGCGGCATGGATGCGGTCACGAGCGGCAAGATCTGGGTTGCCGGCACGGAGATATCCGGCATGGGGGAGCGCGAGCTCACGCTCTATAGGCGCTACGATGTCGGCTTCGTGTTCCAGTTCTACAACCTTGTGCAGAACCTCACAGCACTCGAGAATGTCGAGCTTGCGACACAGATCTCGAAGAATCCGCTCGATCCGGCAACGGTCTTGCGCGAAGTCGGCCTCGGCGAGAGGACCGACAACTTCCCAGCACAGCTCTCGGGCGGCGAGCAGCAGCGCGTCTCCATCGCCCGCGCGCTTGCGAAGAATCCGAAGCTCCTGCTCTGCGACGAGCCGACAGGAGCGCTCGACTATGCGACGGGCAAATCGATCCTGCATCTTCTGCAGGCAAGCTCCCATGCACATGGCAAGACTGTTGTCGTAATCACCCACAACGCGGCATTCTGCGATATTGCGGACCGCGTGATCCGCATCCACGGCGGGCATGCCGTATCGAACGAGATCAACGAGCATCCCGAGGATGCCGAGACGCTGGTGTGGTAGCGCTATGAAGGGCGCATTCAGAAAGAGCCTCGTACGCAAGATTTCCGGGTCCTGGGGACGCTTCCTTGCAATCCTCGGTATCGTTGCGCTTGGCTGCGGCTTCTTTGCGGGACTCAACATGGTCGGCCGCGATATGCGGATTGCAGGGGATACGTACTACGACGACTCTGCGCTCTACGATATCCGCCTCGTCTCGACGCTCGGCTTCACGGACCGCCAGATGGACCTGATCCGGGATACGGAGGGCGTCGAGAACATCGAAGGCTCCTATTCCTGCGATGCGATGGTCTCGCTCAACGGCGACGAATACGCCGTGAGGATATCGTCTCTGCCGGAAGGCGCGGATACGGATGGCGCACAGATCAACAAGGTCACGCTCGTCGAGGGCACCTGGCCCACCGAGCCCGACCAGTGCGTCATGGGTGCCGATGTCTCCATGCGGGAAGGCCTTTCGATTGGCGATACCGTGACCGTGCTCTATGGGACGGCAGATCTCGACGGTGTGCTCGCGGAGCGCACGTTCACGGTCACGGGCTTCGTCCACAGCGCAGACTATGTCGACTCGTCGCTTCTGGGTACGACAACCTTGGGTTCGGGCAAGATCGAGCAGTATCTCTATGTGCAGAAGGATGCCTTTGCGGCAGATCTGCCCTATACGCAGATCTTCTGCACCGTCAAAGGCGCAAAGGAGAAGGATGCTTTCTCCCAGGAGTACAAGGACACGGTCGCTGAGGTCGAGGAGCGCCTCGACAGCAAGGCAGATGCGCTTGCAGAAGACAGGCTCTCCGAGCTCAAGGAGGCAGCGCAGGCCAAGGTCGATGAGGGACGTGCGGAGTATGAGAGCGAGAAGGCAGATGCCGAAAGCCAGATAGCTGCAGCGCAGGACCAGCTCGACGAGGCACTTCAGACGCTCCAGGAGAACGAGGCGAAGCTTGAAGAGGGCAAGGCCGAGGCAGCGTCCGGCTGGGAGACGTATCTGAGCCAGAAGCGCTCGGCCGAGGAGCAGCTTGCCGCGGCCAGGTCCCAGCTCGAGGCATCGGAGCAGCAGCTCGACGACGCAGAGTCTCAGCTCGGCATGACACAGGCGGATATCGATGATGCGCGTGCAAGCCTCGACGAGGGACGCCAGCAGTTCGAAGACGGCAAGGCGACCTGGGAAGAGAAGCGCTCAGAGCTCGTGCAGGCCCAAGGCGACCTTGTGGAGGTCCAGGATGTGCTCTCCGTGCTCGATGCCTGGGCGAAGCGCACCGATGAGCCGACAGAAGATGAGGTCTCTGCGCTCGTGGACGAGGTGAAATCGGGCATTGCGGCTGCGAAGGACCTTGCCGACTCGGGCCTTGTCGATATCAGCGACGAAGACGTGCAGAAGAGGCTCGAGGCGCTCGGCGAGAAGGTCGTCTCGGAGTTCGAAGGCATCGATCTCGACGGCGACCCCGAGGAAGTGCTCCAAGAGATCAAGGCGGCAGCGCCTGCTGCCATCGCAGATGTGAAGGATGCCGTGGACGAAGTCCAGACGCAGCTCGCAGACGGCATCTCCCAGGGGGACCAGAAGATACAGGACGCCGAGCAGGAGATTGCAGACAACGCCGCAAAGCTCGACCAGGCGCAGAGCGCCCGCGACCAGATCGATGCCGGAAGGCGTCAGCTCGAAGATGGCTGGGCACGCTACGAGGAGAGCAAGGCGTCGGCAGAGTCGCAGCTTGCCTTAGCCTATCAGCAGCTGGTGGACGCTGACGCCGAGATCTCCTCGGGCGAGAGCCAGCTTGCAGAAGGCTATGCGCAGTACGAGGAAGGTGCCTCAGAGCTTGCGAGCCAGAAGGCAGAGGCCGAGAGCAGGTTTGCCGACGCAGCGCAGCAGCTTACCGCGGCACAGGATGCTGTCGACGGAATAGCGAAGCCTTCTGTCTATGTGCTCGACCGCACGAAAGGCCCCGGCCAGGTGAGCTATGCGAACGATGCCTCGCGCATCGATGCGATAGCGCAGGTATTCCCGCTCTTCTTCTTCCTGGTGGCTGCGCTTGTCGCACTTACGAGCATGACCAGGATGGTCGAGGATGACCGCGTCGAGATCGGCACCTGCAAGGCGCTCGGCTACTCGGCAAGACAGATTGCGCAGAAGTATCTCTTCTATGCCGGCGCTGCCTCGCTTCTGGGCGCCGTGCTCGGCACGCTCTTCCTCTCGCAGCTCCTGCCTGCCATCGTAATGAACGCCTACGGCCTCATGTACGTCGTGCCATCGCTTCCATTCCCGCTGCCGATCGATGTGCCGTGCGCGCTTCTCTCCTGTGCTGCCGGTGTCGGCGCGACGCTTCTGGCAACATCTGCTGCCGTCTGGGCAGAGATGCGCGAGACGCCGGCTGCCCTCATGCTGCCGAAGGCGCCGAAAGCCGGCAAGCGCATCCTGCTCGAGCACATCCATCCGATCTGGAGCCGCATGAGCTTCCTCTGGAAGGTGACGTTCCGTAACCTCTTCCGCTACAAGCGCCGCCTCATCATGACCCTCATCGGTATCGCTGGCTGCTGCGCCCTGCTGCTCACGGGCCTCGGCGTCCGCGACGCGATATCGGACATCGTCGACAAGCAGTTCGGAGAGATCTGGCACAGCAATGTGACCATCTCCCTCGACAGCACGGCGACAGCAGACGACAAGGGGGCGGTCGAAGAGTATCTCGCCGAGGAAGGGGACACCGGCAGCAATGTCTGGACACAGGAGCTCAACATGCAGGCGGGTTCTGCCACGGCTTCTCCGCTCTCGACGAGCCTCATCGTGCCCGAAGACCCGGATGCCTTTGCATCGATCGTGACGCTCCGCGAGAGGGAGTCTGGCGCAAGCGTCGCCTTCGATGCAGGCTCCGTGCTTGTGAGCGAGAAGCTCGCCTCCGAGCTCGGGCTTTCTGTCGGCGACACGATCGAGCTCTATGACCAGGACGATATCGGCAATGCGGCAGGAGAGCCCCATGAGCTCACGATCACGGGCATCGTCGAGAACTATCTTTCCTACTATGTCTTCTGCGGACATGATGCCTATGTGGCGGCGTTCGGGGAAGAGCCTGAGGCGACGCATCTCTTCGCGACGGTTCCAGGTACGTCCGAAGAGCACCGGGCGATGGCAGAGGAGCTCAGGAACTACGAAGGGGTATCTGCGGTCTCGTTCAACGACGACACGATCCAGACGTACCGCTCCATGCTCTCGACCGTCGACTCCGTGATGGTCGTGCTCGTCGTCGCAGCAGCGCTCCTTGCCTTCATCGTGCTCTACAACCTCACGAACATCAATATCCAGGAGCGCATACGCGAGATTGCAAGCCTCAAGGTCCTCGGCTTCACGCGCCGCGAGGTCGCCTCCTATGTGTTCCGCGAGATCATCCTGCTCTCGGCCTTGGGTGCTGCCCTCGGACTGGTGGCGGGCATCTTCCTCGAGCGCTTCGTGATCGTCACGGCCGAGGTCGACTTCGTGATGTTCGGCCGCACGATCCATCCGATCAGCTTCGTCGGCGCCTTCGGGGCGACGATGGTCTTCACCCTGATCGTGATGGCAGCGCTCTCGCCGAAGCTTGCCCATATCGATATGGTGGAAAGCCTGAAGTCGGTCGATTAAGATAGCTGTGTACAGAATATTTCATGCGTTCCGGGACAAGGTCCTCGGCAGGGAAGGATGGCCCCATGGCTGATGCGAAGTTCTACCTTATGACAGACTCGCCCTGCGACTTCTCGCAGCAGATGGTGGACGATGCAAATATCGGCATGTTCCACTTCACGTATACAGAGGCAGGCAAGGAAGACGGCGGCTTCCACGGCGTCGACGACCTCTTCGTCTCCCGCACGCCGCACGAGTTCTATGAAGCGATCAGGCATGGGGCGATGCCCATGACATCGCAGCCGGCACAGATGGAGTTCGAGAAGGCGTTCCGCGAGCGTGCCGATGCAGATCTGCCGACCGTCTATCTCGCATTCTCCTCGGGCATCTCAGGCTGCTATGAAGGTGCCTGCACGGCGCTCGAGCGCGTGAAGGACGAGCTTGGCAGACCCGATCTTCCGATCTATATCGTGGACTGCAAGATCGGCTCCACGTCCCAGTATCTCTTCATGGTCGAGGCCATCCGCCAGCGCGACAAGGGCCTCACGGCGACGGAGATGGTCGAGTGGGCCAAGGAGGCACGCTACTTCGTCCAGACCATCTTCATGGTCGATGACCTCGATGCGCTGCATCGCGGCGGCCGTGTGCCAAAGAGCGTTGCCGTCGTCGGCGGCGCGCTCGATGTGAAGCCGCTCCTCACGTTCGACCTCGACGGTGCGCTCTCCGTCGTCGGCGTCACGCGCGGCCGCAAGAAGGGTCTTCGGAAGATGGCATCGTTCTACGAGAAGACGCACAACACAGACATGTTCTCCTCGGTCGTCGCAATCGGCAATGCGGACTGCCCGAAGGATGCAGAGCGCCTCGCCGACATGATCCACAAGACGGACGATACAGCCATCACGATGATATCGACGATCGGACCGACGATCGGCTGCCACGTCGGCCCGGGCATGGTGTCATGCTGCTTCTGGGGTCCCGACAGGAGGAAGGGCGCATCGGTCTCCGACCGCATCGCCCAGAGTGTCCGCGGCAGGAACTAGAAAGCCGGTACAGAGCACGGAAGAAGGGCCCGGAGATCTGCTCTCCGGGCCCTTTGCCTGTACCTAGGTGTGCAAGTCTCTCTTTACGCCTGCTGGCCGTTCTCGGCGAGCTCCGTCGCAAGCTTTCGCCAGGTCTTGATCGTCTCTGCCATCACGAAGGACTTGAACGGCTTGAGGTCGCCCTGGCGGTTGAAGGCTTCGAGCGCCTCGTAGTAGGCCGGACGGTCCGTTGCGAAGATGACCGCAGGCGGGTTGCCGCCCGAGATCAGCGTGTAGTTCATGAGGAGGCGGCCAGAGATGCCATTGCCGTCAGCGAACGGATGGATCGTCTCGTAGCTCGCGTGGAAGAAGCTCGCTGCCGTGAGGATGCGCTTCGGGGTGGCGTTGCCGAGGGCATCGCTCACCTGGTCGCAGAGGTCATCCACCAGTCCCGGGACTTCCTCGGGGTCTGCGCCGATCTCTGTCGAGTCAGGGATGATGCAGTCACCGAGACGGAACGTTCCCGGACGCTCGCCGTCGGCGAAGTTGCGCTCGGAGTACGTTGCAGCGCAGAGCGTCTGGTGCAGGTCGAGCACGAGCGAGGAGTCGATGGGACGCTCCTCCTGGATATACTGCGTCGCGCGCATCCAGGCGCGCTTCTGGTTGAAGACCTGGACGAGCGGCTTGAGCTCGCCCGTGTAGTTCTCCACGGCGTTCTTGTCGAAGATCTGGCGTGCCACTTCGTGCGACGTGTGCTCCTTCTCGATGCGTGCCGAATTGAGCGAGAACGAGAGCGCGAAGTCATCGAGCGCTGCCTGCTTCGTCGTCTCATCGAGGTCTTTCCACCAGCCGCAGATTCCGAGATACATGCCTTCGAGGTTCATCGTATGCCTCCCTATGAGAGCGGCCCTGGGCCGCATTGCTGTCAGCACCATCGTATCCCAATACAGAAGCTTGCGGTTCAAAGGCGCCAGACGATGCGGCCAGTGGGGGAGGCGTCGGCATCTGTGCAGGTCAGCGCCAGCGCGTCTGCAAATCTTCCGGAGATGTTCTGGAGACGTCTCCATAACCGTCGAAGCGTGCTCTATAGCAAACTTAATAACATAGCGTAGAGGTACGCACTATGCAATGGAAAATCGGCTCATCGGCAAAATATTTCGAAAATGGTGCTATACTGGAGACAATTCGTAAGAAAGGGGTCCTAGCATGTACAAGGTAGGGGAATACGTCGTCCATCCGGGTCAGGGTGTCTGTAGGGTGAAGGAGATCTCGGACGGTGCGAACCCTTCCTATATGCTGATGCCGGTCGGTCAGAGGAACCCCATGATCATCAGCTTCCCGGTTGCATCCGAGTCGCGCCTGCGTCCTGTGCTCTCGAGCGAGGAGGCACGCACGCTGATCCGCGAGTACCCGACCATGCCAGTCGAGACGTACAAGGACAGGAGCACGGCTCTCGAGGAGGAGCACTTCAAGAAGGAGATCAGGAACGGGTCCTGCCAGGATTCCGTCCGCATCGTGAAGACGTTCCGCAAGCGCATTGCCGAGGTCAAGGCGAAGAACAAGAAGCCGCCTGTCGTCTTCGAGCGTATCCTGAAGCAGGCAAGCGAGCGGTCGCTGCGCGAGATGTCCGTCGCCCTCGATATGAGCTCCGAGGACGTGGCAGCGCTCTTCGAGGCCAGCGTGGCAGGATCTGAAAACTAGGAAAGCGGAAGGGTCCGCATGAACCTCAGACAGCTCGAGTATTTCATGGCAATAGCCGAGGAGCACCAGATCACGGCAGCTGCCCGGCGCCTGCATATCACCCAGCCGCCTCTGTCCTATGAGCTCTCATCGCTCGAGCGCGAGCTCGGCGTCAAGCTCATAGAGCGCGGGCCCCGCTCAGCGGAGCTGACCGAAGCAGGTCAGCTCCTCTATGCCCGAGCAGAGCGCATCCTCTCGCTCACGAGCGCCGCGACCCGCGAGGTCAAGAGCTTCGGGCAGGGGACGAGCGGCACGCTCTCTGTCGGCATCATCTCCTCTTCAGGCGGTCTCATGCCGACGCCTTCGATGCAGCGCCTGTGCCGGAACTATCCTCAGCTCCGGCTCGAGCTCCACGAGGGCAATACGTATGAGGTCCTCGATATGCTGAAGCGTGGCGAGGTGGATGTCGGCGTCGTGAGGACGCCGTTTCCGCTCGATGGGCTCAATGTCACGTACGCGTCGACAGAGCGCATGCTTGCCCTGATTCCGAAGGGCATACGCTGCGGCAAGAGCTCCGATACGATCACGCTCGAAGAGCTTTCCGGCCAGCCGCTCGTGATCTATAGGCGCTTCGAGCACCTGCTCGAGGATCTCTTCAATGAGCGCCAGCTCACGTTCTTCCCGGCCTGCGTCGCAGATGATGCGCGCACGGCCTGCGTCTGGTCGACACGCGGCATGGGGATAGGGCTTGTGCCGGAGACGTTTTTGGCAACGATGAAGCACGGCGGCACGACGAACAAGATCGTCGAGTGTCCCGAGCTCGTGACGAAGATGGCAGCGGTCTGGAGGAAGGGCAGCTATCTGCCGCCTCTTGCGGAGCGCTTCATCAAGATGTTCGAGAACGACTGCGCCGAAGAGGCGAAGGCGAAAGAGGCCCAGAAGACGCAGGAGGGTGCAGGAGAAGCATCCGAGTGAGGGAAAAGCCCTTCAGAACATGAGAAGGCCCCGGAGCCGAGCGCTCCGGGGCCTTTGCTTGTCTGCCCGAGGAAGGGAGAAAAACAGGGCAGCACGGGGAGATGGAATGTTTGCTATGCGTCCTCGTCGCTATCGGCAGGTACCTCGATCTTCTTCGCCTGGGCAGTCTGAGGAGCGGGCTCGTCTTCTTCCATGCCCTCCTTCACGTTGTGGATCGTCTTGCCGAGAGCGCTGCCGAGCTTCGGCAGGTTCTTCGGCCCGAAGATCAGCAGGGCAACGATGAGGATAACGAGCATTTCAGGTGCGCCAAGACCGCCAAGCATAGTGTGCCTCCAAATGACGTAGCCGAAGCATCTGCCTCGGCCTCTTCTGCCAGCTCACATGCTAGGACGCTCTGTTCCGTCTGTATAATACAGGGAAGTCACTTTCCTATACAGCGATTCTATGGCAGGCCTTCTGCCTGCACGTATGCTGGCTGTCGGTAGGTCAGTGAATGAAGCCTGTTTTTGACCTCCATGCAAGAAAAAGCGGAATCTGGGCTACCAGAATCGAGTTGCATGGATTAAGATACGCGTGAGCCGGCATATGCCGGCGAGTCAAGGAAGATCATCGAAGGAAGTACCGTGGAAGCACAGGATTCGCAAGGTGGACAGGCCTCGTCGGATGGCATATCCGGCACAGACCCGGCGAAAGCCATCGTGAAGGCACCTGTGTCTGGCAGGGTGGTCCCGCTCAAGGATGTTCCCGATCCGGTCTTCAATTCCGGCATGCTCGGCCAGGGCTGCGGCATCTGGCCAGAGGAGAACTATCTGAGGGCACCGTTCGACGGTGTCGTCTCCTCGATCAGCCATACGAATCACGGCATTGTCCTCACGTCGGATGCCGGCGTGCAGTGCATCGTCCATGTCGGCATCGATACGTGCGAGATGCAGGGCAAGGGCTTTGCCCGCCTCGTCGAGAAGGGCCAGCACTTCAGCGAGGGAGATCCGCTCATGCGCTTCTCGATCGATGCGATCCGGAAGTCCGGCTACCGCGAAATCGTCGTCTGTGTGGTCCTCAACTCAGAGCAGTACCGAGAGATCGATCTCGTGCCGGAAGAGGGACATGTCGCAGCAGGGGAGCCGCTGCTTCTGGCAGAAGCTGCAGCCTAGCGCATAGAACAGAGCATCTGCTTAAAGAGGGCGGGACTGCGTGTGCTGCAGTCCCGCCTTGTTTCTGCTGGAGAGCTTTATCCTGTGGCGGCATGCATGGCAGGCAGCTGCACTGCGGATGGAACGCATCGCTGAAAGACCGTGAAGCTCTTGTATTCCCTGGAAGGGTTCATATCTGGGCTGTCGACTGCTTGAGGAGAGAACATATTCGTTCATCAGTAGGGGCGAGCGAAGGGCGAGAGGCGAGCAGAACGAGCAGGCCCGGGCAGAGACGCCCCCAGCCGTTTCAGATGGATGAGGGGCGGTATGCCGCCGAGAACTGGAGCCACCTGCCATGGCTATTCCTCCTCGTTCTCGGCCGATATGGTGTTCCTTCTCTATGACAGGACATCCAGGAATGCGTCTTGTCCATGCATCTCCCGTGACTTTGCAGCTGCAGTGCAGGAAAGGCTGCTCAAAACATCTGCAGATCATGTATCCGACTATGTCGGCAACGCTGAGCTGTTTACCATAATTATGGTAGAATTCGAAGAAATCAAACGGAAAGGGAGAACGATATGCCGACCATAGTCCCTATATCCAAGCTCAACAACACGTCGGAGATTTCTGCGCTTGCGCACAAGACGGACGGGCCAGTATTTGTTACAAAGAATGGGTATGGCGATATGGCGGTCATGAGCATGGATGTATACGAGGAGCTTGCTTCCGCAGCGACTGATCGTGATATCGCTATCGGCGAGCTCGAAATTGCCAGAGGCGAAGGCATTGCCGAGGCCAGCGAATTCTTCTCGAGGATGAGGAAGCTTCGCCGTGCATAGGTACAAGGTCCTGCTTGTTCCGCAGGCGCAACGCCAGATTCAAGACATACACGATTATATATTCTCGGTGCTTGGATCGCCTAACGCTGCAGCCTCGACCGAGGATGCAATCTTCGATACGATTATGAGCCTGGAGACCATGCCCGAACGAGGGCACCTGCGTGAGGTTGGTCCATATGCAGATGGTAGGCACTGCACCGTGCATGCCAGAGGCTATACAATCGTCTATACCGTCGAGGCGGACGTGGTCTATGTCCTTGCAGTTCGCTATTCTGCAAGCGATTTCTGAAGCTGGGCAGATTGCCTGTCATTCAACGGTAAGCCATTGAGAGCCCGTACTGCACGCCTGCAGAAGAGCCTGCTTGTGGCTGTCGATGGGCCTGCTTGACTTCCTGACTGAGACTGCAGCTTGCGGCGTACAACAATTTGCGATGCATGAAAAGGGCGGGACTGCGTGTGCTGCAGTCCCGCCCTTCGCCGTATCTCTGTGCTCTTAGCGCTCGCTGCGGTAGGAGTCGCGGCCGCCGCGGTCATTGCGGTCGGAGCCGCCACGATAGCCGCCGCGATTCTGGCTGCCGTAGCCGGAATTGAAGTCCCTGCCGCCACGATAGCCGCCGTCACGCCTGTTGCCGCCACGGAAGCCGCCGCGGTCCCCGCCACGGGAGAAGCCGCTGCGTCCGCCGCGGTCTCCGCCACGGGAGTAGCCGCCACGACCGCCACGGTCTCCGCCACGGAATCCGCCGCGCTCGTCGCGTCCGCCACGACGGTCGCGGTCGCCACGTCCGCCACGGCGGTCATCATCCCTGCGCGGCTTCGTCGGTGCATCGGGATCGTCGCCGAGGGCGAGCAGCTTCTCCTTGAGGGAGTCGCTCACGGTATCGACAGCTGCCTCGAAGGCCTCCTTCGTCTCGGCGTCGAGGATGCCGAAGACCTCCTCGTCCGGGTCGAGCTCGTCGAGGTCGGGCACAGCTGCCTTGCCCTCGTCCGTGAGCTTCACGAGCGTGACGCGGCCGTCCTCTTCGCTCTTCTGGCGCTCGACGAAGCCCTTCTCCTCGAGCTTGCTCAGAAGCTCGGAGAGGGACTGCTGGCGCATGCCCAGAAGGAAGCAGAGCTCCTTCTGCGTTGTCTCAGGCTTGGCCTGGAGCATTGCAAGCACGCGGCCCTGGCCCTGCAGGGGATCGCCGATGCCGCCGTGGGCCTCGGTGTTGAGCTTGACGTAGCGGTGCATGAGGCGAGCCAGGCGGCCTGTCTTCTCGACGAGGGACATATCCTCCGGCGTGGCTGCGGGCTCAGGCTTCTCTTCGGCAGCCTCGATCTCGACGTTCTTCTCTTCGTCCATTCCAACCTCTTCCATGGTTTTCTGCTTCTGCTGTGCACAAGCAGGCATCTGTGTGGGTGATTTGACATACATGACAATACTCGTCGTTGTGGGCATAAGCTGCGGGAATGGCCATTGTCGGCCCATCTACACGTGACGTCCATAAAAACAGGTACCTGTACAATTATGCGGCAGCTCGTGGGCGCACGAAGGGTATGCTGGGAAGGCACGGAACACGACACATCAGGTAGGTGCATCGATGCTGACCATCAACCATGCGATACTGCATGCCTATGACTTCGAGACAAGCTCGAACTACGAGAGCACACGCGAGCTCGACGTGAGTGACAAGGCTATCCGTTCCTACGTCACGAGGCTCGTGCGCAAGACGCTCTCCTCGTCCGAGAGCAAGCACGGGACATTCAGCCCGGAGAGCAACTTCCACCAGGAGCTTCTGCGCTACCGTGCCTCGGAGCTCGACTTCGTCGCCCTCTCGAAGGAGGTAGGGGACTTCTTCTTCGAGGAGCTCAGGAAATCGGACGACAAGCTGCCGTACGACCTGCTTGTCGCCGATGTGACGGATACGGAGAAGGCTTCTGCTCCCCAGACGGACGAAGAGGTCGATGCCTCGTTCGAGGGAAGCTCGCGCGAGGTGTTTGCAATCGTCCTTCTGGCCCGCAAGCAGGGCTATGTGCACGACGTGCGCGAGGACATGCATCTCACGGACATCGTGAAGACGGATGCCCTGCTGCCTCTGCCGACGCAGAAGGTCGACTCCTATGCAGCGATCGATCTGGGCTCAGGCGATATCGACTTTGCCGACAAGGCACGAACGATTGCCGGCCAGGAGTCCTTCATCATCCCCGACGGGCTCCTGCAGTGCACGCAGGAGGCGTCGACCCGCGAGGTCATCCAGACCGTGACGCTTGCCGTCCAGGACGTGGCAGAGGAGTATGGCCTCACGCCGGCCGTCGAGGTGAGCCGTGCCAAGGCATATGTGACGGAGCAGGCAGACGAGACGGAAGCCATCGAGCCGCGCGAGGTCGGCAAGAAGATCTTTGCAGACCGCCCCGAAGCGCAGGAGCGCTACGAGCAGAAGATGCGCGAATCGGCAGCAGCTGCTGCCATCCCCGAGGAGGTGCCGGTGCGTCCGTCCGTTGCCCACCGCATCGCGAAGAACCACCGCATCCGCACCGATACCGGCATCGAGATCACGTTCCCGAGCGAGTATTCGTCGAACGATGACTTCATCGAGTTCACGACGCTGCCGGATGGCCACATCTCGATCACGATCAAGGGCGTCGAGCACATAGAGAACAGGTAGAAAGAGGCCCCGGACGTAAGTCCGGGGCCCATCTGTCATTCTGCGCTGTCAGCGCTCTCGCTCTCCTTGTCAGATGCCGGCGCCTCTTCGAGCGTCAGGCTGAAGTCGCAGCACGGGTCGCCGTCTGCAAGGCACATCGTGCGCTCGAGATGTATTCCTGCGAGGTCTGCCCACACATCGGGCATGCGGCAGGCGGCACGCATGAGCTCCGGCACGCCGAGCTCCTGATAGAGGCGGAAGATCCCGCAGCTCCGGTACGTGACCATATAGTCTTTTTCCGAACCCGAGGTATAGACATAGCGCCAGCCATAGTCGCCGCAGCGCATCTGCGTGAGCAGGGCGCTCCTCTGGATGTCGCGCTGCCCCTGGATGCTGAAATCGTTCCTGAGCTGCTGGGCAACCTTCTGGCAGGCGCTGCTGCGGGCGAGGACATCCGCGAAGAGCGCGGCGCATTCCTCGGGCGCCGGGGAAAGCTCCTCATCCTCGGCACGGATGGCAAGATAGACGCTTGCGATGAGGCTGGCCTGGAGCAGTGTCCAGAAATAGCGGCGGCCCTGGCGCGGATCTTCGATGCCGCCGACGATCTGGCGGAAGCGTACCTGTGCAGTCTTCATGATGGAAGCGGCATCGTCTGCCCCGTAGCGGCGGGCAAGCTCTGCCTTCAGATCCTTTTCGAGGATATGCCACACGAGGCGTGGCGTCATTCCATACTGCATGTCGAGAAGATGCTCCTTGCTAGCAAACGGCTCCAGACAAGAGGATACTATGACGGAAAACGTTTGGGGAGTAGCTGAACCGTAAGCGAGGTTTCATGAGTTCGCCTTTCATTTCCCTTGCCATCATCATGGCGGTAGCGGCGGCAGCGCCGTATATCGCGAGCCTCATTCCAGGACGTGCCGTGCCGGAAGTCGTCTTTCTCGTCTTTGCCGGCGCGCTGCTGGGACCGAACATGGCAGGCGTCCTCTCGACGTCGTCTTCTGCCATCTCGTTCCTGTCGGACCTGGGCGTCGCCTTCCTGTTCCTCAATGCTGGCTATGAGATCGATCCGAAGGACCTTGGCGGCAGGATGGGCCTCCATGCCATCCTTGCCTGGGCGTGCTCTCTCATCGTCGCGATCCTTCTCTCCACGACCCTCATGGCAGACCGCTTTACGGGGCTGGCGGGAGTCGCCTTTGCCATCTGCCTCACGACGACCGCATTCGGCACGCTCGCGCCGATCATGCGCGACCGCCATCTCATGGGCACACCGGTAGGACGTGCCGTGAGCGTCTACGGTGCCTACGGCGAGCTCCTGCCGATCCTGGCGATGGCGCTGCTCATGTCGACAAGGAGCACGCGTGCGACAATCGCGACGCTTCTGATCTTCGTCGCAATCTGCCTTCTGATACTTGCATTCCCGTCGCTTCTGCCGCGCGTGCGTGACGGTATCGATGCCTGGCTCAAGGAGAATGCCTGGTCGGGATCCAGGCCCCTCCTGCGCCTCTCGATCCTGCTTCTCTCCGTGCTTGTCATGGCCTGCGAGGTACTCGATCTCGAGCCCGTGCTCGGCGCCTTCATCGCCGGCTTCATCCTCGGCGCCTTTGCGCCGCACAATGATGCGCTTGCAGAGAAGCTGCAGGATATCGGCAACGGCTTCCTCGTGCCGGCCTACTTCGTGATCTCGGGCGCAGATGTGAGCCTGCCGGCAGCATTCGCGAACGTTGGGCTCCTCTTCGGCTTCATCGGCCTCCTTGTCCTCATCCGCGGCGGCATCGTTGCCATCTCCCTCAACATCAATAGGGAGACGAAGCATATGCGCAAGCGCGAGAAGTATGCCGTCTCCGCCTACTGCACGATGGCACTGCCGCTTGTCGTGGCGGTCACGGATGCGGCAGTCGAGTCTGGCGCGATGGGCACGAACACAGCCTCGATCCTCGTATCTGCTGGCGCCATCACCGTGCTCCTGATCCCGATTGCGACAAGCTTCGTGCGTGTCGGTGCCGAGTCCGATGTCTTCCTCGCCGTGCATGAGGTGACGGCAGAGAAGCTGCCGATCCAGAAGGTCTGGAAGAAGCATAAGGCCCTTCTTGCGGCAGATGAGAAGCGCTTTGCTGCTGCCGTCGAGGAGCAGAAGGAGCAGGGCCACAAGCTCGATTCCTTTGAGTATCTCGTGACGGGTGCTCCGCCGACAAAGAGCTGGAAGGAAGCGCCGGAAGACAGGGCGGACGAAAAGTAGGACAGACGAAGAGGAGAGCTGGCAGGCCAGCTCTCCTCTCTCTGTCTAGCCAAGCCTATGGATGCGTGCAGGATCGAAGCGCCCCGGTCCTGTCGGCGAAACATCCTTTAGGGGATGTCCGACCGCGACGATTGCGAACGGGGCAGAGCCGGCATCTTCGGGGATGCCAAGAGCCTGTGCCGTGGCTTCGATGCGCTCCTTCACGGGGTAGATGCCCTGCCAGACGGCACCGAGCCCAAGCTCTGCAGCCTCGATGAGGAGGTTCTCGATCGAGGCGCCCATGTCCTGCTCTGCCATGTCGGGACAGGGGAGCCCCTCTGTCTTCACGCAGGGCACGATTGCGAGTGCGGCCCGTGCGGTCGGCTTCGCATACGGCGAGGCGGAAGCAAGCTTCTCGAGATTGTCCCTCCCTTCGACGACCCAGAACTCCCACGGCTGCTGGTCCATGGCGGAAGGGGCTGCCATGGCGGCCCTGAGGAGGAGCGTGGCCTCCTCCTTGGTCACTGGCTCGTCCGTGAAGGCCCTCACGCTCGTGCGGGCAAATACCGGATCTTTCTCTTTCATGTCCATCCTTTCTCGCTTTGGCTGCCCCGACTCTTCCCGGAAGCCTCGGATGGTATGCTGGAATTCGCCGAAAACCACTGGGCTGGAAATGGGGGAAGGGCGATGACGCTCGTACAGCTGCGCTATGCGATAGAGATAGCCGAAGCAGGCTCCATCTCGGCTGCAGCGACACGCCTCTTCGTGGCCCAGCCCTCCCTCTCGAAGGCCATCTCGGAGCTCGAGCATGAGATGGGCATCCAGATCTTCGAACGCTCGCGCAGGGGCGTCGAGGTGACGGAGGAGGGGACACGCTTCCTCTCGTATGCACGGCAGGTCGTCGAGCAGGCAGAGCTCCTCGAGAGCCACTATCTCGGCAGCACCACCGGCGTGCGCCGCGTCTTCGGCGTCTCTGCCCAGCACTATGCCTTTGTCGTCAACGCTTTCGCCGAGCTTGTCCGCGAATATGGGCAGGAGCGCTACGAGTTCTCGCTGCGCGAGGGCACGACGTTCGGCACGATCGAGGATGTGCGCCTGCAGCGCTCGGAGCTCGGCGTGCTCTTCCGCAACGACTTCAACCGCGAAGTGATCACGAACGCGCTGCACGATGCCGATCTCAGGTTCTGTCCGCTCTTCGAGGCGAAAGAGCATGTGTTCCTTGCAAAGGGCCATCCGCTTGCAGGCAGGGCGAGCGTGAGGCTCGAGGATCTCGCTCCCTATCCTCGGCTCTCCTATGACCAGGGCATGCGGAACTCGTTCTTCTTCGCCGAGGAGCCGTATCCGACCGAGGCGGTCGACAAGGCAATCGTCGTGACGGACCGGGCGACCCTCTTCAACCTGCTCATCGGCCTCAAGGGCTACACGATCTCGTCGGGCATCCTCTCGGCAGACCTCAATGGCACCGATATCATTGCCGTCCCGCTTGAGCCGGCAGGGACGATGGAGATCGGCTATATCAGCCAGGCGAAGCGTCCCCTGTCCGACCTTGCCCAGAGCTATCTCGAGCATCTCGGGTCCTATGTCGAGCGCTACTTCTCGAATCCTTCCATATAGCTCATGGCTATAATTAATGATAGATAATCCATAGTTTTCTATAGATAGCCTTCATGCGATGATGCAGCCATCAGGAAAAGAGATACCGATGGAGGCATACCATGAGCATCGCATATGACAGGAAGACCCCGCACCGCTTCGATGTTGTCGGAAGCTTCCTGAGACCCGAGAGACTTCATGACGCACACTATGCGTGGAAGGCGGGAAAGATCTCGGCAGAAGAGCTGAAGCGCGTCGAGGATGAGTGCATCAAAGATCTTGTCGCGAAGGAGAAGAAGGCAGGACTTGCCGTGATCACGGACGGCGAGTTCCGCCGCGAGACGTGGCACCTCGACTTCATGTGGGCGTTTGCAGGCATCGCCCACAAGCCGGCCGAGGTGGGACTTCCGTTCCACGACGAGGCAGCAAAGATCGACGACACGTATCTTGTCGGCAAGATTGCCTACAAGGGCACGCATCCCTTCATCGACCACTTCCGCTTCGTGCAGGCGCTCGAAGACGAGCGCACGGTCGCAAAGCTCACGATTCCGGCCCCTGCCCAGTTCCTCGAGCAGTTCGCGATGCCGTTCAACAAGGAAACGACCGACAAGGTCTACGCCACGCACCAGGAGCTTGCAGACGATATCGTGGCAGGATATGTCGCCTTCATCCAGGATCTCTATGCAGCAGGCTGCCGCAACCTCCAGCTCGATGACTGCTCGTGGGGCATGGTCGTCGACCCGCATGCAGAGCAGTTCTTCGGTGTCGATGCAGCAGGCCTCGAGCAGGTGAAGGAAGCGCTCCTCGATGTGAACAACCGCGTGCTCGCATCGTGCCCCGAAGACCTCACGGTGAACACGCACATCTGCCGCGGCAACTTCCACTCGACCTGGGCCTGCGAAGGCGGCTACGACGGCGTGGCAGACTTCCTGCTTGCCCGCGAGAACGTGCATGCATTCTTCCTCGAGTACGATGATGCCCGTTCCGGCAGCTTCGAGCCGCTCGCGAAGGTGCCGGAGGACAAGCTTGTCGTGCTCGGCCTCGTGACGACGAAGCATCCGGAGCTCGAGGACCGCGCTGCCGTGATCGCGAGGATTCATGAGGCGGCGAAGTATGTGCCGCTCGAGCGCCTCTGCCTCTCGCCGCAGTGCGGCTTTGCCTCCTGCGACTGCGGCAATAAGCTCACGGAGGACGAGCAGTGGGCAAAGGTCGCGCTCGTGCGCTCCATCGCAGAGGAGGTCTGGGGCTAGGATTCTGGAGACGCTCCTCAAGAAGACGCTCCTGCATCCGGCTGGGTGCAGGAGCGTCTCTTTCTCTCTTTGGTAGATGGGCTAGCCGAGCTCGGTGAAGTCAGGCTCGAAGATATCCGTGCAGCTGAACGTATGGGCCTCTTCATCGTAGGCAAACGTGAAGATCGAGCAGTTCTTGATGCCGGGATGATACTGGACGACGTTTTCGTCCTTCCAGGAGCGGATGAAGTTCGCGCAGGCTGCTCCATGGCTTACAGCCAGAGCGCACGTGACATCCGGACGGGACATGATCTCCTCGGTTGTCTTCCGCATGCGCGCGACGAGCGACGCCTGGGAATCTCCGCCATATGGCACGAAGAAGTCGCCGAAGGGAGGGGCCGGATTCAGGAAATTGTCTTCGCCCTCATAGGCGCCGAAGTTCCACTCCTTGAGGCCGCGCAGCCGCTCATAGGGAGGAATCGTGCCATATGCCTCGAGGCAGACATCCTCGAGCGTGTCCGAGGCACGCTCGCTCGTGCTCGAGAAGAAGTGGTCGGGCCGTACGGAGAGCTCTCTCAGGTGCCGTCCGGCGATGCGGGCCTGTGCATGGCCGCGCTCGGTCAGAGGCGAGTCGCACCAGCCCTGGTTCTTGTGATGGACATTGAAGAGCGTCTCGCCGTGGCGCATGAGATAGAGCGTCTTCATGGCTCTCCTTCCTTGAGGATTCCCTGTTCATCCCAGCTTAGCAGCTGCCGTCCCTTTCTGAAGCAGCGGGTCTTTCAGGAAAGCTTCCTGTTCCCTTCAGATGCCTCGAAGCATTGCGTTCGCTCTGCGCCATGTCCTTCAGGAGACGTGTCTTTCAGGTTTCTGTGCCTGTTCCAGCGGAATATCTTGCTCAGCAGAGGCGAATATCACCCATCGAGAAAGGTTTCCGTCATGAAGCGACCAAGCAGCCTTGAAGGCACGCATGTGCAGGCAGGACGGAACGCATTCCGGAAAGATCTCGCACGCGTGGGAGCATGTGCGCTCACAGGAGCGCTCATCTTCTCGAGCGTGCCCGTATATGCCCTGGCAGAAAGTGCGCCGGGTGCAGGATCTGCGCAGAGCCAGCCGGACGAGCCGCCTTCGGGCGGCGGCATGGGCCAGGGCGGCGGTGCCGATACGATGACATACGACTATACCGGCACGCTCTCCGGCATCCTCATCGCTGACGGCGACGATATCGACTCGACCGGCACGACGTCGAGCAGCGCAAAGGACGTGAATGCGGCGCTCGTCGAGAATGGCGGCACGCTTGCGCTCGACGCGGCGACGCTCGAGAAATCGGGAGACGATACGGATGGCGACGCATGCAACTTCTACGGCGTGAACTCGATCCTGCTTGCGGTCGGCGAGGGATCGACGGCCACCGTGCAGAGAAGCACGCTTTCGGCGACATCCGAAGGCTCGAACGGCATCTTTGCGACGGATGGCGCAAAGGTCCTGGCCTATGAGGACGAGATACAGACGACGGCAGGCAACTCGCGCGGGCTCGATGCCACCTACGGCGGAGAGATCTTGGGCTCTGCCCTTACGATCTCGACTGAAGGGGACCACTGCGCAGCGCTTGCGACCGACCGTGGCGGCGGCACGGTCTCTGTGACGGACTCCGAGCTCGAGACGGCAGGCTCCGGATCGCCGCTCCTCTACTCGACAGGAGACGTCGAGGTGGCAGGCGTCACGGGCACGGCCTCGGGCTCGCAGATTGCCGGCATGGAGGGGCTCAACACCATCCTCATCGAGGATTCGACGCTTTCGAGCACGATGACAGAAGCGACAGCCTCCGATCCCATGGCCGATGCCGTGATCATCTACCAGTCGACATCGGGCGATGCAGAGAGCACGACAGGCGAGACCGCGAAGTTCCAGGCAGCAGACTCGACGCTCTCGAGCGCCATTGCCTCGGGCTCGTTCTTCTATCTCACGAATACGACGGCAGACATCGTCCTCTCGAATACGATCCTTGACTTCGATTCGGATGCTGCAGCGCTCCTGACGGCAGAAGGAAACGATTCGAACAATTGGGGATCTGCCGGATCGAATGGTGCTACGGTACGCTTCACGGCCATCGGCGAGACGCTTTCCGGTGCGATTGCGGCAGACACGATCAGCTCGGCCGACGTCTATCTGACGGACGGCACGACGTGGACTGGCGCTGCAAAGATCGAGACGAACTCGGCTGGCTCGACTTCGACAAGCCCGCTTTCGGTCTCGGTCGACGGGACCTCATCCTGGGTTGTGACTGATGACAGCACGGTCTCGAATCTCACGCTTGCAGAAGGCGCCTCCGTGACGGATGGAAATGGCAATGATGTGCGCATCGTCGACGAGGCGGGCAATGTGCTCCGTGCCGGCTCTTCGGATGTGACGGTGACGGTCGAGGGGAACTACAGCTCGGCATACGATGCCTCGAACGCCGGCACGCTTGCCACAGACACGGCAGACCGCAGCGCCTTCGACGAGGCGTTCGGCACAGATACCTCGTTCACGATGGGCGAGAAGCTGTCACAGGCAGGCGATGCGTCTGAGAGTGCAGAGGCATCTGCGAGCACGGCACAGGATTCGTCCCAGACAGAAAGCACGGATGTGAACCTGTCGTGGTGGGACCAGATCGTCCTCTTCTTCAAGGGCCTCTTCGGCTAGAGAGCTGAGAGGACGAGCGGAACTGTTCGTTATGCGAGGATGCCCGATCTGAGCGCTCGAACGAGCGCTTCGGCATCCTCGTCCTTCGTGGCCCAGCTCGTCGCGAGGCGCACGACTGTGTGGTCCTCATCCGGCTTCTCCCAGAAGCTTGCAAGCGCCACTTCGCCGAGGAGCTTTGCCTGGCTATCGGAGAGGATCGGGAAGACCTGGTTCGTCTGCGTCGGATGGGCAAGCGAGATATGCGCTTCCTCGAAGGCAGACGAGATCCTGCGGGCCTGTGCGATGGCCGGCCTGCCGATGCGCCCATAGAGGCCATCCTCGAAGAATGCCTCGAACTGCACGCCGAGGAGGCGTCCCTTTGCCAGAAGGGCGCCGCACTGCTTCATGAACGTGAAGAAGTGGGGGACAAGCTCGGGACGGGGGAAGACAAGCGCTTCGCCGAAGAGGGCGCCGCACTTCGTGCCGCCGATGTAGAACGCATCCGTGAGATGTGCAAGGTCTTCGAGCGCGACATCGTTTTCCGGCGCTGCGAGCGCGTAGGCAAGGCGTGCCCCGTCGCAGTAGATCTTGAGGCCATGGGCATCGGCGACCTTGCGCAGTGCCTCGAGCTCTGCCTTCGAATAGAGCAGGCCGTACTCGTTCGGCTCGGAGATATAGATGAGCGCTGGCTGGACCATGTGGTCGCGGTTGCCATCCTTCTCCCAGAGCCTCATGAACTCGTCGACATCTGCTGCTGCAAGCTTCCCGTCATGCCCCGGAAGCTCCAGGACCTTGTGGCCGCCTGCCTCGATCGCTCCTGCTTCGTGCACGGCGATGTGTCCCGTCGTCGCAGCGATGACGCCCTCCCAGGGAGCGAGCAGGGCAGAGATGGCAACCTCGTTCGTCTGCGTGCCGCCGACGAGGAAGAAGACCTCGGCATCCGGCGTGCCGCAGGCATACTTGATGAGGCGCTGTGCATGGAGGCTGTGCTCGTCGAGTCCGTAGCCTGCACTCTTCTCGTGGTTCGTCGCCACGAGTCGCTCCATGATCGAGTCTTCGCATCCCTCGAGATAGTCGGAAGAGAAATCGAGCTTCTCCATTGCGGCCACACCCTTTCTGTCCCTGCCTGGCAGGAAAATGCTTCCGGCACATCTGCCGGCATTCTGTTCTTTGTGCCTGTGGCCACCTCTTGAGCTCGCCTGTTACTATACGGCACGGCGAACCATGATGGATGATGCTTATAATCATGTTTGAGATGATGCTGTGTCATGACAAGGAGTGCCTATGGATGCGACGAAGTGTGCCGCCCTCATCGCTGCGGCAGAGACGGGATCGTTCACGGCGGCTGCGCGCCAGCTCGGCTATACGCAGTCCGGCATCACGCGCATGGTGGTCTCGCTCGAATCCGAGCTCGGCTTCGCGCTCTGCATCCGCACGAAGCAGGGTGTCGCGCTCACAGAGAATGGCAGGCGCATGCTGCCGCATCTGCGCGAGATTGTGCGGGCAGAGCGGGTGGCCGAGGAGTCGGGTGCCGAAATCCGTGGCGTCGTCTCCGGCACGCTTACGGTCGGCTCCTACTACAGCATCTCCGCCATCTGGATGCCTGAGGTCCTCTCCACGTTCGAGAAGAGCTATCCCGGCATCGAGGTGGCCTTGAAGGAAGGCGGCAACACCGAGATGGGGCAGTGGCTCAACAGCCGTGCCGTCGACCTCTGCTTCTGCGCCAAGCCTGCCCAGGGCACATACTGCGACTGGAAGGCCCTTTACGAGGATGAGATCGTCATGTGGCTGCCGGAGGGTCACCCTTATGCCGAGGCTTCGAGCTATCCGATCCGGGAGCTCGAACATGAGGCGTTCATCCATACGCTTGCCGACCATGATACGGACCAGGACCGCCTCATCCAGGAGGAGAAGCTCCGCCTCGAGGACCGCTACGAGACGAGCGATGGGTTCACGACGTATAACATGGTCGAGGCGGGCCTCGGCGTGAGCTTCAACCAGCGTCTCATCAGCCGGAAATGGCAGGGCAGGGTGAAGGAGGTCCCCTTCGAGGAGCCGCACTACATCTCTCTCGGCATTGCCGTACCGTCTCTTGCCGAAGCGTCTCCTGCGGCGAAGCGCTTCATCGCCTGCATAGAGAGCCTCATGCCGCGCCTTGCGGCACTGGTCCAAGGACGCGTCTGATCGTTCCAGATGCAGGAGCCATTCTGCCCGTTCGCGGAGCCTTACAGAAAGCTGCGCATAGATAAGATGCTTTCCTGCGAAAATGGCAGGTGATTCATGAGAGGCATGCTGCATTGCGAATATGAGAGGCATGCCGTATCATTTTGACGGCTGCAGGCAGAGCGTCTGAGGGGGCCTCGGTCTGCACGTGCTGCCAGGAGGGCATCTGGCTGTCCATACGCAGGGAGCTGTCCCTGCCACGAGAGAGGGGTTCTGCTGTGGGATATGTGCTCACGCGGGACGGGTTCGACGAGCTCATAGCGAAGCTCGGCGAGACCTATCGCATCTATGCTCCGGTGCTCAAGAAGGGGGAGGGACGCTTCACTGACGTCGATGTCGTGCGCTATGACTTCGTGGCGTCCGGCTCCGAGATGGAGCTCGAGAAGAAGTCCGATTATCCGGCGAAGGAGATCCTGAGCCCGCTTTCCGAGACGCTCTTCTACTTCACGGAGGATTCCGTCAAGGAAGCAGATATCGATCCGCGCGACGTGATCGTGTTCCTGCGTGCCTGCGATCTTCACGGCGTCCGTCGCCTCGACCAGATCTACCTCGACAACGGTCCCTCGAAGGACTACTTCTACAAGCGCATCCGCGACCATGTGCACTTTGCCCTCATCGGCTGCACGAAGAGCTTTGCGAGCTGCTTCTGCGTCGATATGGGCACGAATGTCGCGCCTGTGGGCTGGATGTTCTCGGTCGAAGAGGATGGGGACACCATCCGCTCCGCTGTGGCAGAGAAGGACCTCGAGCCGCTCTTCGCTGCATGCGCAGCAAAGGAGGAAGACGTCACGCCGGCCTCCGTCACGGAGAACGAGGTGCACGTCACGCGCCCCGAGACCGTGCCGAACGCAATCTATCGCTCCGACATGTGGAACGAGTACACGGACCGCTGCGTCGAGTGCGGCCGCTGCACGATTGCATGCCCGACCTGTTCCTGCTACACGATGCAGGATGTGTTCTACACGGAGAACGGCCGTGTCGGAGAGCGGCGCCGCGTGCAGGCAAGCTGCATGATCGACGGCTACTCCGATGTCGCAGGCGGCGGCTCCTACAGAAAGACCGCTGGCGAGCGCATGCGCTTCAAGGTGCTCCACAAGGTCTATGACTTCAGGCGCCGCTTCGGCTACGACATGTGCGTCGGCTGCGGACGCTGCGACGACATCTGCCCGGAATACATCAGCTTCGCTGCCTGCGTGAACAAGCTCAACGATGCCTGCGAAGCCTACGAGAAGGAACAGGAGGCGCAGAAGAATGCCTAGCCAGACTGTGACATTCGACGCCGTGAACGACGCGGCCGTGAACCCCTACATTCCGTTCTCGTCCGAGATCCTCGATGTGATCAAGCACACGAAGAAGGAATACACGTTCCGCATGGCCTATGAGGGAGAGGTGCGCCCGGGCCAGTTCTTCGAGGTCTCTGTCCCGAAGTACGGCGAGGCGCCGATCTCTGTCTCCGGCATCGTCCCCGGCAAGTCCATCGACCTCACGATTCGCCGTGTCGGCAGGGTCACGAACGAGGTCTTCGAGAACTATGTCGGCCAGAAGCTGTTCCTGAGAGGGCCCTTCGGCAATGGCTTCGATGTGAGCCTCTACCAGAACGGGGAAGTCGTTGTCGTGGCAGGCGGTACGGGCGTCTCTCCGGTCCGTGGCGTCATCGATTCTCTTGCCACCTCTCCCGACCCTGAGAACAAGTATGTGATTGTCGGCTTCAAGAGCCCGGACGACATGCTGTTCCGTGACGATCTTGCCCGCTGGGACAAGAAGCTCAATCTCACGCTCACAGTCGATGGCGCGCCGGAAGGCTATGAGGGCAACATCGGCCTCGTCACGAAGTACATCCCGGACCTTCCGCTCAAGGACCCGAAGACGGCGCAGGCGGTCGTCGTCGGCCCGCCGCCCATGATGCGCTTCTCGATCAAGGGCCTTCTGGAGCTCGGCTTTGCCGAGGAGAACATCTGGGTCAGCCAGGAACGGCGCATGTGCTGCGGCCTTGGCAAGTGCGGACACTGCCGCATCGGCGAGCACTATGTCTGTCTCGATGGCCCGGTCTTCAACTACACCGTGTCCAAGGACATGCTGGATTAGGAGGGAACGCATGATTCAGGACGTGAATGTCAAGGCGCTCAAGAAGAATGCCTTCCGCTACAGCAAGGTCCGCGGCGAGACGGCGAGCCGTGTCCGCATCCCGGGAGGCCTTGTCTCGGCAAAGAGCATGGCGAGGATCGTGGAGATTGCCGAGGAGTTCGGCAATGGCCAGATCTTCCTGACGAACAGGCAGGGCGTCGAGATTCCCGGCATCAAGCTCGAGGACATGCCGAAGGTCAACGAGAAGCTCCAGGCCATCATTGAGGATACGCACATCAACCAGGAAGACACGGCTGACGGCTACCTCGCATCCGGCACGAGAAACATCGTTGCCTGCCCGGGCAAGAGGCTGTGCCCCTTCGGCTGCTACGATACGACAGCCTTTGCCCAGCGCATGGATCAGGCCATCTTCCCGAACAACCGCCATGTGAAGGTCGCGTTCACGGGCTGCTCGAACGACTGCGCCCATGTTGCCCTGAACGATTTCGGCATCATCGGCATGACCGAGCCGCAGTATGACCCGGCACGCTGCATCGGCTGCGGCCAGTGCGTCAAGTGGTGCCAGCGCCGCTCCGTGTCGGCACTGTCGATGGTAAACGGCAAGGTCGTACGCAACGAGGACCGCTGCATCGGCTGCGGCGTCTGCGTCGTCTACTGTCCGACGCGTGCCTGGACGAGGAGCCCCGAGCACTACTTCCGCCTCAAGATTCTCGGCCGTACCGGCAAGCAGAATCCGAGGATGGCACAGGACTGGCTCAGGTGGGTCGACGAGGATTCCATCGTGAAGATCGTCCAGAACACCTATGCCTACATCGAGGAGTACATCAATCCCCATGCACCCGAAGGCAAGGAGCACATCGGCTACATCGTGGACCGCACGGGCTTCGACGAGTTCGTGAAGTGGGCTCTGAAGGATGTGGAGCTCCCGGAGAAGTGCCAGCAGGCGCATCGCGTCTACTGGGGCGGCGAGCACTACGACCGCGACAACGAGCTCAAGTAGCATTGGCTCGACAGACGTGCACGAAAGGAGGCGCTCTCGGAGCGCCTCCTTTTTCGTAGCTCTGCTACCCCCGCTTGCCTCCGTGGCCTGACGAGAGCGTCGAGTTCGGGTTCGTGAAGTCGAGGCCCGTCGCATCTGCCACTGCCTCGAGGATCGAGTTGGACGAGAATGTGGCGCCAGAGACGGTATCCACATCGAGGCTCTGCGCAGAGACGATCTCTTCTGCCATGCCTGAGAGCGCACGCGTGAAATAGGGAGCATCGTCTTCGTAGGAGACGGCTGTGATGGAAGTCACCTTGCCGTCTTCGACCGTGACGCTCACGGTCGTCGTGCCGCGCAGCCCCGTGCCAGAACCTGTATAGGTGCCGTCTGCCACCTCTGCGAAGGCTCCTGCTGCGGCTGTGCTCTCGGTGCCTTCGGAAGTGCTTTCCTGAGTGCTCTGTGCAGCAGTGCCACCGCTATCAGATGCGATGGCACCGCTCTCGAGGGCATCCTGGACTGCCGCCATGATGCCTTCGCTCGAGAACGTCGCACCGGATACGGCATCCACTTCAGCGGTCTGCTGGGACAAGATCTCTGCAATGACGGTGGAAGAGGCCTTCTGGAAGAACTGCGCATCGTCTGCGTAGGAGAGGACCTCGACAGAGGAGATGGCACCGTTCTCGACGGTGACGCTCACGGATGTCGTGCCCTTGTAGCCCTGGCCGGATCCTGTGTAGGTGCCATCCTGATAGAGACCTTGCGAAGCTGCAGAGACCGTGCTGGTGACAGCTGCCTCTGCTGCTGTCCCAGGCGCAATCTTCTCTGCTGCAATCGTGCCGACATACACCATGCCGGCAAGGGCAAGAGGCGCTGCCGTGGCAGAGACTGCCTCACGTGCCGGAGCCATCAGGTTGGCGCGCGGGCAGGCATCGGCGCAGCGGAAGCAGTCGATGCATTCGCTCGAGGTCACCATGCCCGATCCGCTTGTATCGATGCCCATGATGCAGGCATCGGTGCAGATGTGGCACCGTCCGCAGTGCGTGTCTGCCTTCCTGATATGGAAGAGGCGGATCTTCGAAATCAGGGCGAAGACCGCGCCGAGGGGGCAGAGATAGCGGCAGAAGGCACGGTCGATGAAGAGGGACAGGACCGCTATCGCAAGAAGGAGTGCGCCTCCTGCCGTGAAGAGGAAGGCAGGATCTGTCCAGGCAGAGAGCGACGCGGCACGGCCGAAGACGCTCCAGGGATTCCACGCGTCGGGAAGCGCGAAGCCGAGCGTCCAGACAAGGATGCAGATGAGGGCAAGAAGCACATATTTTATAAGGCGGAGCGCCTGCTCCGCCTTTCCTTTCGGCGTGATGTGCGGCAGGTGGAGCCTGCGTCCTGCCCAGAGGAGGACATCGCCTGCGGCGCCGAAGGCACAGAGGTAGCCGCAGAAGAAGCGGCCCCAGAGCGCCGTGAGCGGAAGCACGGCGAGAAGGAGCGCTATCGAGGACGCCTGTGCAGCAAGGCTGAAGTTGCCTTGGGCAGCTGACACCCAGATATCCTTCAGCGCTGCAAAGACCGAGACGAAGAGTCCCGGTGCGGCAAGGAAAGCGGCAAGCTGGATCAGGTGGCGGACAATCTGGACGGGCTTTGGGCGTCGCTTGGGACGGGGCTTTGCAGTCTTCAGATGCTGTCCTTCTGCATGTACTGTCATATCGTGGCCTTTCACGCGGCGTGCTGCGGATTGTGGAGGGGCCTGAGGGATGGGGCAAGTGCCTTCGTCGCCAGGAGCTGGCCGTCCTGCGTCACGAAGACGGCGTCGAGCCCTGCCTTCTCGACGAAGCGGCTGCCAAGTTCTGCACCCATCAGGAAGATGGCGGTCGCCAAGGCATCGAGACGTGTCGCGTCGGTGCCGGCAAGCGTCACGCTCATGAGCCCAGATTGCGAGGGCTGGGCAGTCCGGGGATCGATCAGGTGGTGGCAATGCCTGCCCTGGACATCTACCGAGCGCTCATAGGAGCCCGATGTCACGAGTGCCATATCTTGAGCCTTGATCCGGGCACAGGGTGTGCCGGTCTTCGCAAAGGGGTCCTGGATGCCCAGGGAGAACGTCTGGCCATAAGGGAGGACAGAGCCGCCGAAATCGAGGAGCGCCCATAAGACATGATGGGCATCGAGCAGCGCGTGTGCCTTATCGAGTGCATAGCCCTTCGCGATGCCGCCGAGGTCGACCGCCATGCCTTCTTGTCTGAGCCAGACGGTCGAGCGCTTTCGGTCGAGTGCGACCTGGTCGTAGCCGACAAACTCCTGCGCTGCCTCGAGATCTTGCTTTCCGGGCAGCATGCCGGCACGCACGCTCTCCTGCCAGAGGCGCACAAGCGGGCGCATCGTGATATCGAAGAAGCCTTCGGTCTCCTCTGAAAGCGCAAGTGCGCGGGAGATGATATCGAATGTGACGCTCGAGACCCGTGTCGGACGCTTGCCGGCGTCCCGTGCGATGTTTGCTATCTCGCTTGTCGGGCTATAGGCATCGAAGCGCCAGGCGAGCTCTTCGAGCATATCCTGGAGAGGCTTGAGGACATCTGCATCATGCGCCGGCACGGTGCAGGAAAGTGCGGTATCCATTGCGAATGCTATGCGGGTGACAGCAGGCTCTGCCTGCGTCCTGGTCTGGGCATCCATTCTGCTCCTTTCGTCTGAATGGAGCATATGATAGAAAGCTATGCTGAAAATCGATTTCGATAGCTTTCAGGAAAGGAGCGGAGCGGCCCGTATCCCGAAAGCGCCCATGAAGCCCAAGATTCCTGAAAGCGCGGGCTGCATCTGCTCAAGAGAGATGCCTTCTGGTTGCCTGTGCTCCTCGAACCATCAGATTGTGTTCGTCCTGTCGGAGATTTCAGGGAATGCAGGCACGAGACGTAGCATGGATGGACGAAATCGCGTGGCAGCAACGGGAGGAATGCAGCATGGGGGCGGATGAGGCAGTGCAGAAGAAGGCAGATCCTGCCTGGATGCATTTCAGGACGCAGCCGTTCCAGCTTGTCCTCGAAGGCGGTGCCATGCGCGGCATGTTCACCTGCGGCGTGCTTGATTTCTTCCTCGACCACGGCCTTCTGGCGGAGTCGGTCGTCGGCGTCTCGGTTGGTGCTTCCTGCGGCTTCAGCTATGCAGCAGGTATCGCTGGCCAGACAGCGAAGATGATCGTGACCTACCGCAATGACTGGCGGTTCATGTCGATGAGGTCGAAGCTTGCAAGCGGGAACTATGTTGGGAGCGAGTTCATCTTCGACACGATCCCCTACGAGCTCGAACAGCTGCCGATCTGGCTGTACTCGAAGTCTCCGGTCGAGCTTGTATCCGTTGCGACCGATATCGACTCAGGACTTCCCGACTACCATGTGCTCGCAAAGAACAAGGGGCATAGGACCGAAGCGAGGTACCTCATGGCAAGCGCGGCACTGCCGTGCGCGAACAGGCCGGTCGAGGTCGAGGGAAAGAAGCTCCTCGACGGCGGGGTCGCACGTCCCGTGCCCTATGTGTATGGGCGAGACGAATATGCAGGACGCCAGGTCGTCGTGCTCACGCGCCCCCGCGGCTATGAGCCGGATAGGGACGACCCTGCGGTGCCGCTCGTGCGCATGCACTACCCGGCGCATCCAGCACTCGGAGAAGCAATGGCCCAGAGGTCGGAAGAGTATGCGCGTGAGCTCGACGAGCTCGAGGGGCTCCATGAGGCAGGGGAGCTCTTCTGCATCTGGCCGGAGGAGACCATAGCGGCACGAATGGCGGAGCGCAATCCCGAGCGGCTTCTAGCTGCCTACGAGCAGGGCCTCAAGGCGACAGCAGACGTGTGGCCCCAGCTCCTTTCCTTCCTGGGGCTTGCGTGAGCTCATGAAGCACAGGCGTCATCGCATGAAAGAGCCGGCCACCCTCTGAGAGGATGGCCGGCTCCGTGTGCTGTATAGGGGTTCTGTCCTTACTTCTGGGAGCCCGTCACCATGCGCTGGAAGCGCCTGAAGCCGATGGCGCCCATAAGGAGGATGGAAGCGACGAGGCCTGCAATGCTCCAGACAAGCGGCATATGCGGAATCTCTGCTGTCATGATCGCCCTCAGCGCCTCGTTTGCATAGACGAGCGGATTCACGAGCACGATGGCCTGAAGCACCGGGATGGCAGAGAGGCTCTGCCAGGAGAAGAAGATGGCGCCGAGGAAGACGACGGGCATGAGGAAGCCGGGGAACATCGCGGCAATCTGGTTCGGCTTCACGATCGTGCCGACAAGAAGGCCCAAGGTCGCCGAGGCAAGCGCGATGAGGAGAAGCACGAAGATCAGAAGCGGGATGGACTCAGGTGCAATCGAGACTGCGATGCGGTTTCCCATGAAGATAAGCGAGATCGGAAGCACGATGAGTCCGCCGATGAAGGACTCGATGATACCGACGAACATCTTCGCGAAAGCGACGATCGTGGAGGAGACCGGAGCCTGCAGGCGGTCCTCGATTTCATGGAGATTGTTGAAGTCCATCGTGAATGGCACGGCCGTGCCGTGGATGCCGGTGATGAGCATGGACATGCCGACCATGCCGGCAAACATCTGGGAAGGGAAGCTTTCGGGCAGGACACCGAGCGTCGGGAGCATGAAGCCGTACGTGAGAATCAGGATGAAGGGGAGCATAGCGACACGGAACACGAACTCCCAGATATCGCGTGCCTGTATCAGAAGGTCGCGCTCGACCATGGCCCAAAATGCCTGACGTTCCATCTTCTTTGTCCTTTCCTTGGACGATCTGTTCGCTGCTGCCTGTGCCTCACGCATCCTGGTTCATCCCCTTGCCGGTCAGATAGACGAAGACATCGTCCAGCGTCGTCTCCTTCACGTTCATATCGAGGACCGACGTCCCGAGGCTTTCGGTCCAGCGGAAGAGCTCGTCGAAATCAGGCTGGCGCCTGTCGAGGTAGAGGGCAAGCGTGCCATTCTGGAGGCGTGCACGCGTGACGTCAGGAAGCTTTTCTGCCTTCTGGACGAAGCCCTCCTCGGTATGGGCAAACCGGAGCGTCACGATCGTCGAGGTGGGGACAAGCGCCTTGAGCTCTGCCGAGGTGCCCTGGGCGACAATTTCGCCGTGGTTCACGATTGTCATGTGCTGCGCCAGCTTCTCCGGCTCTTCCATGTAGTGGGTCGTGAGGAAGATTGTCGTGCCGGCCTCCCTGTTGAGGGCAAGCATCTCATGCCAGAGGATTTCGCGGTAGTTCGGATCGAGGCCTGTTGTCGGTTCGTCGAGGAAGAGGATCTTCGGCGTGTGCATCATGGCACGGGCAATCTTGAGCCTCTGCGCCATGCCGCCCGAGTAGCTGCGCACATAGTCGTTCTGGCGGTCGGCAAGGCCGAACTTCTCGAGGTACTCGTCTGCCTTCTCGTTCGCATTGCGGCGTGACATGCCGAAGTAGCGGGCGTGGAAGATGAGGTTCTCGCGGGCCGTGAGACCACGGTCGAGATTGTTGTGCTGGGCGACGACGCCGATCTCGGCGCGGGCGCTGACCGGGTCTTTCGTGACAGAGCGGCCGTCGAGCCAGATCTCTCCGGACGTCGGCTCGAGCTGGGTCGTGAGCATCGAGATTGTCGTGGACTTGCCGGCGCCGTTCGGGCCGAGGAATCCATAGACCTCGCCACGCGGGACGGCAAAGCTGATGCCGCGCACCGCCTCGGTGCTACCGCCCTTCTTGTGGTAGGTCTTCCTGAGGTCCTTCACTTCGAGGATGCTGTCTGACATGGTTGCCTCCGGTTCATATGCCCCCATGGGGTATCTTCTGCTGCCAAGCAATATACCCTATAGGGGTATAAAATGATACTGGCAGAGGAGTACATGAGGTGCCTCCACGTCTGCTCCATAAAGACGCAGGGGCAATGGGAAAGGAACCGGTTCATGAGAAAGACAGCAGCTGCGAGAGCTGCTGCCTGCTTGAAACGATGGTGCGAGTGCATGCCGCTGTGGGAATCCCTAGTCCTTCTCGCTGTGCCAATCCTGTGAGAGATGGGCAATGAAGGCAGGCTCTGCGAAGAGGTTGCGCTCGCCAGCCCGGCCAAGGGCAGAGATCTTGCCCATCTCGGCGTCCGTGAGCTCGAAACCGAAGAGGTCGAGATTCTCCCTCATGCGTGCTTCATGGGTTGATTTCGCAATGAACGAGATGTTTCGTTGGAGCTGCCAGCGCAGGATGATCTGGGCGACGCTCCTGGCATGCGCTGCAGCGATCTCTTTGAGTGCTGGCTCTGCGAAGAGCTCGTCTGCACCCTGCGCAAGGGGAGACCAGGCTTGGAAGATGATGCCTTGCTTCTGGCAGAACTCGAGCGTCTCCTGTGCCTGGTGGTAGGGATTGCTCTGGAACTGATCGAGAACGGGCTTGATATCAGAGTTGCTCATGAGGTCCTGGAGACGTGCAGCATCGAAGTTCGAGACGCCGATGGCGCGGACACGGCCGCGCCTGAGCTCGCGTTCGAGGACGCGCCAGGTTCCGAAGACATCGCCTATCGGCATATGCACGAGGACAAGATTGATATAGCCGAGTCCGAGCGCTTCGAAGGAGCGGTCGAAGTCCTTCTGTGCGGTCGTCTCGCCGATGTTTCTCCGCATCTTCGTCGTGACGAAGATCTCGTCGCGGGGGATGCCAAAGTTTCTGATGGCGCGTCCGGCTTCTGCCTCGTTGCCATACGCCTGGGCGGTATCGATGAGGCGGTATCCTTGAGTGAGTGCCTGGGCAGCGACGCTTTCTGCCTCGGCAGGGTCGACGCGGAAGAGGCCGAAGCCGACTCGCGGCATGCGCAAGCCTTCTGCGAGCTCCATCGGGCTCTCCAGATTGCTCGTATCCATGCGGCTCCTTTCTACTCAGTCTTCTGCTCTGCATGCTAGAGCCATGGTGGCCGAAATGTAAGTACGCACTAATTCGATACTGTGAACCGTCTGCAGATGCGCCAGCCATCTCCATCTCTGCTTCACGCTATGCTCTACCTGTCATGTATCAAGCAGCGCCTGCGTGCGGGAGAGGACCTTTCATGCTCAACTTCAGGCTGCTCCGTGCCGTGATGAAAAACTCGGGCCTCTTGCGTGCGGTATGGATGTTCCTGGCAGCCTTTGTCGGCTGCTCGGCTCTGCTCGCTCTCGTGGAGCCTTCGGTCGGTGGCTTCGGCAATGCCTTGTGGTGCTGCTTCGAGGCGGCAACGACGATCGGCTTCGGCGATGTGGCGGTTAAGGGGGCAGCGGGCCGCATCATCGTCTGCGTGCTCTCGGTCGTGAGCATCTTCTTTCTGGCCGTGCTCACGGCATCTGTCGTGAGCTACTGCTCCGAGCTCATGCTTGCCCGCAGGAACGAATCCCTTGCCCTCTTCATGGACCGCCTCGAGCATCTCGACGAGCTCTCGCCCGAGGAGCTCAAGGAACTCTCTTCCAAGGTGCGTGCGCTCAAGGGAAAGAGGGAATAAGAGCCGCTCCTGGGTGCATGGACCTGCAGAGCTGATGCTTGTGCATGCAGGACATGCATAGCCTGCGCCTGATAGCTCAATATTGCGTATATCCGGGGGCTGCATATGTGCGGATATGCTGAGAGAGCAGCCTGCATCGGTGCGGCGGGAGCTGCCATTGGTCTACGATTGCCTTCGTCTGATGCCGAGATGGAAGGGGAGACCCCATGGCTGGAAGCAGGATCCGCGCCTTCGTGCGTAGGCTCAAGGACCGCATCGCGCTGAACAGGAAGACGTTTGTCCTCTATTCCGTCCTGCGCATCCTCGTGCTCGTGACGCTCATCCGCTGCATCATGACGGCAAGGTGGGAGGGCGTCGCAATCTCTGTCCTCGTGCTCGTGCTCTTCCTCATGCCGGCGCTTCTCGAGGACAAGGCGCACGTGGACATCCCGCCGCTCTTCCAGACCATCATCTACATCTTCATCTTCGCGGCAGAGATCTTGGGCGAGATTGACCACTACTATGTCCTGATTCCTGGCTGGGATACCGTGCTCCATACCCTGAACGGGTTCCTCTGTGCTGCCGTCGGCTTCTCGCTCGTCGATCTTCTGAACCGCTCGAGCGACAAGATCAACCTGTCTCCGATCTATGTGACGCTCGTCGCGTTCTGCTTCTCGATGACCATAGGGGTGCTGTGGGAGTTCGTCGAATTCGGCTTCGACTCCTTCCTCGGCATGGACATGCAGAAGGACACGGTCGTGACCTCGATCTCCTCGGTCGCGCTCGATCCCACGAATACCGGCACGCGCATCCATGTGAACGATATCGTGGATACCGCCATCACGACCGCGTCGGGAGATGTCACGCATGTCGCGGGGTATCTCGATATCGGCCTCATCGATACGATGAAGGACCTGCTCGTGAACTTCGCGGGCGCCACGATATTCTCTGTCATCGGCTACAAGCACCTGAAGCGCGGCGAAGAGGGCAGCTGGGCAGAAGGCCTGCGCGTGACGCCGGTCACACCTCAAGAGGAGGAGAAGACTGATGTCCTCCTTGAGCATATGGAAGTGAAGCGCAACAAGCGGAGGCTGAAGAAGAGATAGCTTCGAGGCAATCCATTCCTGTCGGGTGTACCTCCCAGACTGTGTGCAGCATGGTTCTCGGGAGGGGAGCGCTATGGCAGAAGAGATGAAGAGCTTCGACCTTTCGCATGGCACGGAGGGCACAGACCCGGAGATTTTGGGGCTCTCGGGCAGGAATTCGCAGCGCTTGCGCAGGAGTACAAGCAGTGGCGGGAGGCAGTTCCCGCTTGACCTTGCTGCCTGCCGGAAGATGGACGGGGAGCTGAGCGTCCAGGCCTGATGGTGACTGCCGGCCCTTCTCCCGCGATAGAATGGGACGCCTGAGGAGAAAGGATTATGAGGTGGACGAATATCTCGATCTGGCGGAGCGTCTGCGCGCCTTCAGGGACGAACGCGACTGGAAGCAGTTCCACAATCCCAAGGACCTTGCCATCTCCATCAGCCTCGAAGCAGCAGAGCTCCTCGAAGCATTCCAGTGGTCGGGAGCCGTTACATCGTCAGAAGGACGGGAGGACAAGATCCGCGAGGAGCTGGCAGATGTCCTTATCTACTGCTTCTACATGGCAGATGCCTGCGGGCTCGATCCGCTCGATATCATGCGTGCCAAGCTTGAGAAGAACAAGCAGAAGTATCCGGTAGCGCTCAGCCGCGGCAGCTCGAAGAAATACACGGAGCTCGAAGAGGGACATGAGGAAAGCGCTGAATAGCTGAGACGGCGCAAATAGATGCCGAAAAGACAGGAGGGCCAGGGACGGCTGCTGACTGCAGCGTCTTCTGGCCCTGATCTCATGGCGCGATTTTCTCTGCATCGTTTAGACGTTACGCATGACGTCGAAACGTTTAGGGACAACTATGTCGGTGCAGAGCGATAGGTCCATGATCGAAGCGGATTATTTCGATACGTCACGAACTGAAGCTACGTTAGACACGCAGCCGGCACGGGGGGCGGTTCAGGAACAAGACTTGGTGCCCGTCTGCCTTGCTGCCAGCGAAAGGCTATGTCCTGGCTGCCTTGGCATGGCGGTCGCAGGACGTGAGGCAGATGGTCATGGCCACAAGCAGCACCGCTGCCACCGGCACAAGGAAGAGCGGCGAGACATGCTCGATCAGAAGGCCGAGCAGAGGCGGCATGGAAAGAGATCCCACGTAGGCGCATGCCATCTGGAGCCCCATGAGCGACTGTGCATGCTCCTCTCCGAAGCGGGAAGGCGTGAGCTGGATCATCTGCGGGTAGATTGGGGCGCAGCCAAGCCCGAGCAGCACGGTGCCTGCAGCAAGAAGCGGCAGGAAGCCTCTCGGAGCGAAGATGAGGGCAAGCACGCCGGCGCCGATGATGGCCTCGCCGAGATGCAGGAGCTGCTGTCCTGTCATGCGCAGGGTGAGGATGCCGGAGAAGAGCCTGCCCACCGTGATGCCGGCATAGAAGAGCGAGCCCAGAAGCGCCGCCGTTTCTGCGTCTATCCCATGGCCCATAACAAGGAAGGTCGGTGTCCAGAGGCCGCAGCAGGACTCGAGGGCGCAGTAGCAGAAGAAGCCCACGAGTGCCTGCCAGACGCCGGGGATGCGGAAAAGATCTCTGCGCGATGCAGCAGGATGCTCTGCCTTTTGCCCTTCCGCTCCTGAAGGCCGCTTTCCCCAGAGGCGGAGGCTCGAGACCAGGACGCAGACGAGCACGGTCTGGATGATGCCGACCGTGATATAGCCGCCCTGCCAGCCAGCTCCCCGAGCGATGGCGCCCGCCATGATGACAGGGCCGGCGGCTGCCCCTATGCCCCAGCAGCAATGAAGCCAGTTCATATGGCGGGCCTCCGCATGGAGGGCGACATAGGCGTTGAGGGCAGCATCCACAGCTCCTGCGCCGAGGCCGTAGGGGATGGCCCAGAGGGCAAGCTGCCAGAAGGAGGTCACGGTCGAGAAACCGAAGAGGGCAACGGCCGTGAGTGCAACGGAGGCTGCCGTGAGGACGCCGGTACCGAGCCTGCGGACAAGCCGGTCGGTAAGCAGGCTCGAGACGATGGTGCCGAAGCAGATGATGCAGGAGATGATGCCTGCCGAGGACACAGCTGCACCAAGGGTTCCATGCATCGTCGGCCAGGCAGCGCCCAGAAGCCCATCAGGCAGGCCCAGGCTCACGAAGGCGAGATAGATGATTGCAAGGAGCGCGAATGGCATGGATGACCTCTTCTGGCTTGGGAATGAACAGCACAAGCTAGGATAGCTGAAGAGGATTTGTCCTGCCGCTGGCAGAAGATATCGGGCTTCTTCATCAGGCGGCGCCTGCCCGCTGACAGAATATGATGCAGAAAGCAAAGGAAGAGGAGTGCGGGAGCATGGCAATAACGGTGAATCTCAGGTACACGGGAAAAGACGGCAGCGCGAAGAAGTTCGCCGAGGAGATGGAGGCGTCGGGCACGGTCGAAGCCATCCGTGCAGAACCTGGCAATCTCCGCTATGAGTACTGGGTCTCCTTCGATGACCCCGAGATGGTCCTTCTGATCGATTCTTGGGAGAATCAGGAAGCGATCGATGCCCACCATGCATCTCCCATGATGAAGACGATTGCAGAGCTGCGCGACAAGTACGACCTGCACATGACGTTCGAGCGCTATGTTTCGGACGAGGCAGGCATGCCCGAGAGCGACCAGAAGTTCATCAGGAAGTAGGGGAGAGACAGGTAGCCTGACTGCTCTGATCCTCTGCATATCCGTCCGCTTTTGCGCCATGGCTTCATCGCTGTGGCGCTCTTTCATAGTCGCATTCGTCCCATTTCAGCAATCTTGCATCCGGACTCGCCCTCCAGTGCAAGAAGAGGCAGGCCTTGCTCTCTGCTTCGCGAAGCTCCTGGCGATGCCTGGTTTCCCAGCTGAGGAAGATGTGCATGCCCCTGCAAAGGAGAACGGTTTCCTCCTCGAGCGGACCGGCATGGCATGCCACGGACATCGGCCGGAAGCAGCACGGCGCCTATCGGAGCTCCTGTCTGGACACGTGCTAGAGTTGGTATGCCGAGATGCCGGCCTCTCTGGGAGGGCCGGCATCTGCATCTTGAGCCTGCGAATGGAGCCTCCATGCCGCTTTCCCTTGTCCGCCAGGACATCACCCATATGAAGGTCGACTGCATCGTCAATGCCGCAAACGAGCATCTGAGAGAGGGCGGCGGCGTCTGTGGCGCCATCTTCCATGCGGCAGGGGAAGACGAGATGCGCGCTGCCTGTGCAAAGATCGGCCATGTCGCGACAGGCGAGGCTGTAGCGACACCGGGCTTCCATCTTCCGGCGCGCTATGTGATCCATGCGGCAGGACCGATCTGGAATGTGCCCTATGCATCAGAGGAGAAGAAGCGCCAGCTGCTTGCACGCTGCTACACGAGCTCGCTCGACCTCGCACGAAAGCTCGGCGCTTCCTCCATCGCCTTCCCGCTGATCTCTTCTGGCTCCTTCGGCTGCCCGAAGAAGGTGGCCCTCGAGACAGCGACGGCGGCAATTCGCAGCTGGCTCCTGAAGGTGGCAGGCACAGACGATAAAGCAGCCACCTCTGATATGGACGTCTATCTCGTCGTCTTCGACCATGACGCGATCATCGCGGCGCGCGGGCTCGAGCGCGACCTCGAGGAATACATCAGCGAATCCTATGTGGACGAGACAGAGCTCCGCCATCCCGCATCGAGCCGCAATCTTGCAAGCGAGATAGGCTCTGGGGCGGCAGCGGATTACGGCAGGATGTCGCTGTTCTCGGCGGCTCCGATGGCAGCAGGTGCCGATGAGGAGCACGAGCTCGACGATCTTCTGGACAGGCTCGATGCGCCATTCTCCGAGACCCTGCTTTCGATGATCGACGCGCGGGGCATGACCGATGCCGAGGTATATAGTGCCGCGAACCTCACGAGGCAGTACTTCAGCAAGCTCAGGTCCGGCAAGATCCATCCGAGCAAGCGTGTCGTGCTGGCGCTTGCCGTGGCGCTGCGGCTCGACCTTGACCAGACAAAGCTTCTGCTCGAGCGTGCCGGCTATACGCTTGCCCACAACAGCAAGTTCGATGTGATCGTCGAGTTCTTCATAGACCGTGGCATCTACGATGTCGACGAAATCAACTATGCGCTCTTCCGCCACGACCAGCAGCTCCTGGGCGTTGCATAGGCATCCCTCCTGATGCGTCAGGCGATGTCGCCTCGGAGTTTACCTATTGCCTTCCTCCCGCCTCCAGACTCGTGGCAACACGAAGTCGAAAGAGCAGCTTGGCTGCTCAGAGAGGAGCTCATCATGGCAGAGCGCAGCAGCAGACACACCGGCGGCAGGCAGGGAAGAGACGTCCGGAAGCTTCAGGGCAAGGTCCAGAAAGGCCTCACGGAGCTTGTCTTCGTCGTCGACGAGTCCGGCTCCATGTACGATCTCGCACAGGATACCGTGGGCGGCTTCAACTCCATGCTGAAGAAGAACAAGGAGGCCGATGGCAGGGCCAATGTCTCGGCGGTCTTCTTCAATGGCAGGTCCCGCGTCGCAATCGACCGCGTGCCTATCGAGCAGGTACGCCCCTTGAAGGCACGCGACTATGAGCCGGAAGGATGCACGGCCTTGCTCGATGCGCTCGGTGGTGCCATCAGCCATACAGCGCTTGTGCAGAGCTGCCAGCCGGAAGGATACCGTGCAGAGCATGTCGTCTTTGTCGTAATCACGGATGGACTCGAGAATGCAAGCCGCACATACAGCTACTCCCGCGTGAAGCGGATGATCGAGGGGTACCAGCGCCAGGGCTGGGAGTTCGTGTTCCTCGGGGCGAACATCGATGCGGCAGCCGAAGCGGAGCGTCTCGGTATCGCAGAGGACCATGCCGCGCAGTATGTCTCTGACGGTGCGGGGATGGATCTTGCCTATGGGGCCATGGCGGAGGTGACGTGCGCGGTCCGAGCTACGGGTGCTGTGCCCAAGGGATGGAACGCACGCGTGAACGCAGATGCCCGCAGGCGTGGATAGAGCTTTGCCGTCTGCCTATAGCTGCAATGACGCCTGGGACTGGCTCTGGCCGGCCTCAGGCGTTTCTGCTCACTTCGAGGTCGAACGAGTTGCTGTCGCCGCGGTAGGTGGCAACGGAGTATTCCACAGCGGTGCCTTCTGCGTCGCGTGCGACGGAGTGGAAGACGATCAAGGGATCTCCTGGCTCCACATCGAGGAGTGCTGCCGTGGCGCCTTCGGCCTTGATGGCTTCGAGATGGCGGCGTGCGCTCATGACCTGGTGTCCGCATTCGTCCATCGCGGCATAGAGGCTCTTCCTGTTGAAGTCGTAGGCATCGAGTCCGGGGTAGGGGGTGCAGGGGATGTAGCTCTCCACAAACACGTTGGGCTGGTCGTCTGCATAGCGGAGGCGCACGAGCTTGTAGACTTCGTCGTCCTGTGCCAGCTCGAGCTTTTCCCGTACGGTCTTATCTGCTTTCTCGCGGCGAAACGTCAGCACCTGCGTGCGGGGCATGCGTCCGGCCATGCGCATCGCGTCCTCGAAGCTCGCCAAGCCCATCGAGAAGCCGCGCTGGTCCACCTTGGGATGCGTGACCACGGTGCCGCGCTTGCGGCGCTTCTCGAGAAATCCTTCGCTAGCAAGTATCTGCAGCGCCTGGCGTACGGTAGGCCTGCTCACGCCGTAGGACTTTGCGAGCTCTATCTCCGTAGGGATGGTCGAGCCTTCGGGGTAGGTCCCGTCCCTGATCTTCGCGAGGAGATCGTCCTTTATCTTGTCGTAGAGCGTCGCTGCCACGTCTGGCCTTTCGATCGAGCTGATGCCTCCATTGTAGGCGAGCGGACGGGATAGATGATAGGTATGACATAAAAATGAGGAGATGCAGGGAATCTGATGCAGATATCTGCTGATGGAATGTGGCGATAGCCGAAAAAGTGCAGAGAAAGAGAGCGCGCAGAATCCATCGATAGCGCTAATATGTCAGACAAAAAGACGGATAGAGGCAGAAGAGGCTGCCTACCTTCCAGAAAGGAAGCATGCATGAAGCGCTATACCCTCGCGGATCTTGCCTATATGGTCGATCACACGAATCTGCACCCCGATGCCACGCACGAAGACATGGAGAAGTTCTGCCATGAGGCGGTCGAGTATGGCTTCCATATGGTCGCCGTCAACTCGGTGCAGTCGAAGCTCTGCTCGACGCTCCTTGCCGGCACGAATGTCCATACCGGTGCTGCCATCGCATTTCCCCTCGGCCAGACCTCGATTGCTGCCAAGGTATTCGAGACGAAGGATGCGCTGGCAAACGGCGCGAACGAGATCGACTACGTCGTGAATCTCACAGAGGTCAAGGCAGGCAACTGGGACTATATCGAGTCCGAGATGTCCCAGATCGTCGCCGTCTGCCGCGAGGCAGGCATTCCCTCGAAGGTCATCTTCGAGAACTGCCTTCTGAGCGATGAGGAGAAGATAAGGCTCTGCGAGGTGGCTTCGAAGGTGCTGCCGACCTTCGTGAAGACCTCTACCGGCTTCTCGACGGGTGGCGCTACGGTCGAGGATGTCCGCCTCATGCGCGAGCATGTCGATCCGCGCGTGAAGGTGAAGGCAGCAGGCGGCATCCGGACAGCCGATGCCTTCCTTGCAATGGTCGCAGCAGGTGCCGAGCGTATCGGCTGCAGCGCTGGCGTTCCCATCATGGAAGAGCTCAAGCGCCGTGCAGCAGAGTCTGGCACTGACGTGTTCGAGGTCTAGACGCTATGGGACCGATTCAGCTGAAGCCGAACTACATCTCCCCGGTATGGTCAGGCCAGCGCATCAATGAGGCGAGGGGCCTTGCAGGGGATGTCTGGTACGGCGAGTCGTTCGATGTCTCCGTGCATACAGGCCTCGTGAATGCGGTCGAAGGTGGCCCCTTTGACGGCATGCCCCTTGACCGGCTTATCGATGAGCACCGCGAGGAGATCATGGGGGAGTGTGCAGGAGATCCCGGCATCGTGCAGGTCCTCACGATGGACGCAGCACAGAACCTCTCCGTGCAGGTGCATCCCGATGAGGCATATGCGCAGGCGCACGAGCACGACCACGAGAAGACGGAGTCCTGGTACATCCTTGCAGCAGATCCAGGTGCCACCATCATCCTCGGCACGACGGCTGACGATATGGACGCGCTCCGTGCCGCTGCCCAAGACGACACGATTGGCGACCGCTATGGCCGTCGTGTCCCGGTCACAGAAGGCGACTTCGTCCTCGTGCCGGCAGGGACGCTCCATGCACTGGGTGCGGGCGTCTTTGCTGTCGAGGTCGGATCCTTCGGCTTCAAGACCTACCGCATCTGCGACTGGGGCCGTGGACGCGAGCTCCATGTGAAGCAGGGCTTTGATGTGCTGAGGACCGGGAGCAGGCCTGAGCCTGCACACCTTGGCGCCTTCGATCCAAATGCTCCTGCAGGCGTGCGCCGCGGCATAACGACCGAGATCTTCGTCTCCGATGTGGCCGATGTCAGGGGCAGCTGGAAGCAGAAGACCGATGGACGCTATTGCGTGCTTACCTGCGTAGCGGGAACAGCCAAGGTCAGCACGGAGGAGGGGACAGCAGAGCTTGCTCCCACACGCTCCCTCCTTGTGCCTGCATCGGCCGCAAGCTATACGGTCGAAGGGTGCTGCCGCGTGCTCAGGAGCTATGCGGTACGCCCGGGCGACAGTGCAGACAGAAATCTCTAGGAGGAGACATGGCAAGAAAGCGCATCCTCATCACCGGCGCACATGGGTATCTCGCAAGCCTGGCGCAGCTCTATAACGCTGGCACCTACGACTTCACCCGCGTGTCGCATAGCGATGTGGACTTCAAAGAGCCCGAGCAGGTGCGGAAGTACTTCAGCGAGGCAGACTTCGATATCTGCCTCCATATGGCAGCCGATGCCACGACGGCGCACTGCGAGAAAGATCCCGAAGGCACGCACCGCGTGAATACGGAGTCTGCCATAGAGATAGCCCGCATCTGCCAGGAGCGCGGCAGGAGGCTCGTCTTCATCTCGACCGAGCAGTGCTTCAATGCGGCACTGGGACCGGCGCCTTTCAGCGAGACGGACGAGATGGGGACGGTCAACAGGTACGGACAGCAGAAGGCAGAGGCAGACCTCTGGATCCAGGAGCATGTTGAGGACTATATAATCCTTCGCTTCTCGTGGATGTTCGGCCTTGCAATGCCAGGCGTGCATCCGTCTCCGAATATCCTCACGAATGTGCTCAAGGCCATTCGCTCGGATACGCCGACAGGCTTTAGGGTGCACGAGCGGAGGAACATGACGTACGCACAGCGGTTTGCAGGACAGCTGCCGAAGATCCTTTCGCTGCCCTCCGGGGTCTACCATCTGGCAAGCCAGAATCCCTATACGACCTATGAAGCAGCACGCGTGATTGCAGGACGTCTTGGCTGCAGCCAGGAGACGATCGGGAGGCTGATTCTCCCGGACGAGAAGACGTATGCAGAGGCACCGCGTGACTTCCGCCTGGCATCAGACAAGATTCAGCGGGCAGGCATCGAGCTTGGCACCTTCGAGGAAGATCTCGATCTCTGCCTGCATGATTTCGGGCTGGCTTAGAAACAGAGCGGCTGAGCTGGCATGAGGAGGCTGCACTGCCAGAGGACGGTGCAGTCTCCTTTGCTTGGTGGACAGCTGACTGGGCTAGTCTTCGGCGGATTCGCTTTCGAGGCAGCCGATGAAGCGCTCTGCGAGGGCCAGGAGCTCTTCGCTAGAGCATCGAGGAGCTCCCGCTCCCGTGCATGTACGGTGTCCATGATCGTGCCTGCAAAGGTGCGGCCAGACTCGGTCAGCACAAGGACCTTCTCCTTGCCAATCTTTCTGTCCGAGAAGGCAATGCAGTCCTGTGCAGCTAGGCTCTTCACGATGCTGTGGACCGTCGACTTCGTGAGGTGCAGCTCATCCGTTATCGTCTTCTGCGTGACATCGCTCTCATCTGCGTTCGGCATCCCTGTCAGCTATGCGCCTCAGGCATATCTCACCATGGGCTACTGCGCGGGAGCCTATCCCGAGCATCATGAGAGGCACTATAGCGAGATAGCGTGGCGCTAGAAGCAATTGACTGCTTCCAAGGCTTGGCGGATATCCCGATGAGGCCATCCTGCTGTGGCCGACAGAGCGAAGTGGCTGCAAGAGCTCTGCCGAAGGCGCATCGGCATGCATATCATGAGGAAGACTGCTTGATGGGACGGGAGGTGAGCCATGGAGCTCACGGAGGCAGCGGCCCAGTCACAAGAGATACGCGATGCATATCATGCGCTCAAACGCAGGAAATGGCTAAGGACTTGCAGCATAGTTAGGCTCATAGAACTGTAAGCGG
>JBJEHU010000019.1:0-51345 GCA_051876355.1 Atopobiaceae bacterium
GTTCGGCGGCGACAGGAATTCCTGCGGTTATGCTGGAGGTCACCAGTCATTTCCACGAAATAGCGTTCATGGCAGAAGGCCTCTTCCTCGGTGAGGAAGAGGCCTTCTTGAAGTCTCTGCGCTCTTCTTACGCCAGCGCTTCTGTGGCATCTCTCAGATATGCACCGAAGCCAAGCCGCTCGAGCACATGCCCGAAGCGCTCATTGCCCTGCGCATGCTCCGCATACCAGGCAAGCGTTGCATCGAGGAGCGGAAATATCTCCGCACGTTCGATGAGACGGGGATAGCGGTCTCCCATCCTGCTCGTCCTTCCCCACGTGCCGCCCAGATAGATCTGGAAGCTCGTCTTCGCCTGCTCGTCGAAGACATGGAACGGACACTTGTCGCGGCAGACGCCGCAGGTGCGGCACCTGTCCTTTTCCACATGCACCTTTCCGTCAGGGAACGAGATGGCATGGGAAGGGCAGTGGCGCTCAATCTGGCAGATGCGGCAGCTCCGGCACTTTGCGGCATCGTAGACAGACTCGATATGGCCTTCGATGCCGAAGTCGTTGAGCGCCGGCTTCATGCAGCTGTTCGGGCAGCCGCCGACGCAGATCTTGAAGCGGTTCGGCAGCATCCGCGAGATTTCGCCTCTCGTATAGCACTCATCGATCACACGAGCGAGCGCAAACGTATCGAACGTGCCCTTCACGCAGTACGTGCCCATGCACGATATGACTGTGCGGATGCGGGGGCCGGAGAGGCCGCGCATGAGCCCGGCCTCATCCGCCATCTCCTTCACGGCTTCGGTATCTGACTGGTGGATGCCGACAACCTCGGCAGAGAGCCTGCTTGTTATCGCGACATTCCCGTTGCCGTATCTCTCTGCCATCTCGCCGAGCACGACCATCTGATGTGCCGTGAAGGCGCCGCCGCCCGACGAGAAGCGGACCGAGAGGAGGTCCGAGTCCCTCACGGCGAAGAAGCCATCCTGCTTGAGCGCCAGCCGCTCTTTCTCGTTCAATGTATGCGCTTCTCTACTTCGTGAAATACGTGTTTGCCGCGCCATAGCTGAACGTGCAGGCAAGGACCTCGTCAGGATGTCCGGCCTTGATGTCGCGGGCAGCATTGATGACCTTGTCGGCAATGTAGCGCACCGGGCCGGAGCCGACGGAGAGCCTCCTCACGCCTGCCTTCTCGAGGCCTGCAAAGTCATGGTACCTGCCGTTCAGGATCGTGTTGAGCGGTGCATGGATGCCCGAGACAAGGCCCTTGACCGTCTTCTCATCCATGGGACCCGGCACGAAGACGCAGTCTGCACCGGCCGCAGCGAACGCATTGCCGCGCTCGATCGCGATCTTCATCATCTCGTCCGGCGTGCCGACAGAGAGCCAATAGGCGCACGTGCGGGCATTGATAACGAAGTCGATGCCCATCTCCTGCTTGAGCTCCACAAGTGCCTTGATCTTCGCAAGCTGGAGATCCATCGGCGAGAGCTTGTGCGCAGCATCTGCCTCGGGGACGCCGTCCTCGATGTTGAAGCCGACCGCTCCTGCCTCGACGAGGCGGCGTGCGTTCTTCTTCACCTCAGAGGGATCTTCTGCATAGCCACGCTCGAAGTCGGCAGAGACCGGGATATCGACACGGCGCACCGTGTTCGAGACGACCTGGACAAGATCGTCGAGCGTGATGTCCTCGCCGTCAGGATAGCCGAGCGCATAGGCGACACCGGCAGACGACGTGGCGACGCACTCGAAGCCCTCCTTCTCGTAGATGTAGGCGCTTCCCGCATCCCAGGAGTTCGGGATAACGAACATGCCCTCCGACCTGTGCATCTGCTGGAAGCGCTCCGCCTTCTGTTCCTGATTCGTCTTTGCCATGGCCTTTCCTCTCGCTGGCGGCTTTCCCTCTCGCCTTCAACAATACGCGCTAGACTGTAGGAAGAACCTTCGCTTCTATTCATGCTGCCGTCGTATTTTCTTTATGGTCAGAGGGGAAGCATGACGCTGACACAGCTCGAATACTTCTGCGCGGTCTGCCGCTGCGGCTCCATCTCGAAGGCGGCAGAGGAGCTCTACGTCTCCCATCCGACAATCTCTGTCGCGCTCAAGTCGCTCGAGAAGGAATTCTCGCTCCAGCTCTTCGTGAGGAGCGGCAACCGCCTTTCCCCGACCCGCGACGGCGAGGCATTCTACCGGAAGGCCCAGGCCATCCTTGCCGGCTGCGATGAGATGTATGCAGACTTTGCAAGGCGTCCCGAGTCGAGCTACCACGTCCATGTGGGCGTGCCGCCCATCCGCTCCTGCGCCCTCTTCCCGGAGCTCCTGGAAAGGTTCCATGAGAAGAGCAAGGTGCCGGTCGTGCTTCATGAGTACAGCTCGAAGCGCTCGCTCGAGAAGCTCGACGCTACAGAGCTCGACTGCTGCCTCGTGAATGCAGAGGATGCAGAGCTCGGCCGCTTCGAGACGGCCTGCCTCCTCAGGGATCATTTCGTCTTCCTTGTGGCATCGAGCTCTCCGCTTGCGGAGAAGAAGCAGGTGTCCGTCCAGGACCTGGCAGATGTCCCGCTCATCCTCCAGAACGGCGACTCTGCCCTGAACGCCAAGATCGTCGAGGCATTCGATGCCTTCAGCATCGCGCCCCATATCCTTCTCTATTCGAGCCAGGTGGCAAGCATCGCGGAGTTCGTTGGCCAAGGCCTTGCCGGCGCCTTCCTCTATTCGACGATGGCAGAGACGGTCGAGCGCATCGCCCGAGATGCCTCAGGAGAAGATGCCGGCATCTCCGCCATCCCCTTTGCACCTGAGATAGAGAGCACGTTTGCCCTTGTGTGGCCCAAAGGCGGCTACATGAACAGCAATGTCAGGACCTGGATCGATTTTGTGCAGGATTCCTTCCGCGGCTGATGTCTGAGGCGCACCCTGTCCCGCAGCTTCGCATCCACCTCATCCAGACAAGGACAAGTCTGTCCGCACTTCGGCAGCGGAAGGCGCAGCCTGGCGGAACGCTTCGTCCACCAAGCCAGTTCTCTGGAAAGAGGCAGCATCAAGCCTTGTGCACCATATCGCAAGCCAATCGCCAGCATGAGCAGCATGGCTCTCGCTGCTGCCAGTCCATCTGCCTGACAGGCAAGCATGCCATGCCGCTGTCCGCGCAGTTCCTGGGATTCAGAAGCATTGTCCATTGCAGAATCGATGAACGCCTCAAGCTTCCGCAGGTTTCAGCCATGCCCCACAGCCCGCCTCTTGAGGTCTCGGCCGAGCACGGGAGCGAGCCTGTCTTTCCAAGCACCCCAATTGCCTTGCTGGGCATCCATCTCAGGCCGGCTCCAGCCTGCCGAAGCTTCCTCTATCGCTCCTGGACTCTCTTGCCGCTCATATGCTCGATATCGATCACATATGCCTGGACAGACTTGGCAGTGATCCTTAGCTCTTCTTCCACCAGCTCTTCGCTGGGGTAGTACTTCAAAGCGAACCTGCGCACGTAGCCGATATTCTCTTCATGGTCCTCGACGAGATGGCATCTGCCAAAGACGACAGCGCTCTCAAGATACGGCGCCCAGGTCACATCCTTGACCGTCTCGTTCCCATAGACTGTGAAGCACACCTTGTCGCTCTTCTTCAGCGCGTCGATCTTGTGTCCCGCCTTTGCCCCATGGAATACGATCTGGTTCGCACCTTCGTCGTACAGGAAGTTGATGGGGATGACATAGGGGTAGCCGCCATCGCCGTTGACGGCCAGGACACCTCTCCTCGCATGGAGCAGGAGCTCCTTCGCGGCATCGATGCCGATTTCGTTCTTCTTCCTTCTCATCTTGCGGAATTCCATAGCGCGCTCCCCTTCCCATGTCCCTGCCCTGCGCTGACAGATCGTGCAGACATTATCTCAAAGCGCTCCATGAGAAGCTGGCCAGTCATCCATCCTGAGGATTGCGACCCCCTTGCCATCACGGCTGCGCGGTGGATGGCGCAGCCAGCAGCAGGGGCCAGAAAGACTGCGGAGCACCCGGAAGCCCGCGAGGCGTACAGACCATTCTCTCTCGACCCCGACACGACATTTTTACTAGACTCGCAGCCTAAAGCACAAGACCAAGAGGAGAAGGCATATGGACGCGAACGGCCGCATTGCATATACCGGAGCAACCATTCTCGATGGCACGAAAGACATGGAGCCACAGAAGGGCATGGTCCTCGTCACCTCTGGCAGCTGCATCGAGGCAATCGTTCCCGAATCGGAGAAGAGCGCCTACGCTGGCTGCGAAATCCGCAGCCTGAAAGGCCGCTTCCTTATGCCTGGCCTCATCAACATGCATGTCCATCTGGCAGGAAATGGCAAGCCGCAGAAGAAGCAGCGCGACAATGCGGCGCTGGTCAGAAAAATCATGGGCACCGGCTTCACCCGCGCAGTAGCCTACCGGCTCGTGCGCCAGTACGCGCAGATCGAGCTCATGAGCGGCGTCACGACCATCCGCACCGTAGGCAGCCTCGGCGACTTCGATACACGCTGCCGCAACGAGATTGCATCCGGCCAGGTACTGGGTCCGCGCATCCTCGCTGCCAACGAGGGCATCTCGGTGCCGGGAGGCCACATGGCAGGGTCGGTCGCAATCGCTGCAGCCTCCATCGACGAGGCGCTTGCACAGGTCGAGCACTGCAGGGAGCAGTGCTGCGACCTCATCAAGCTCATGATCACGGGCGGCGTGATGGATGGCAAGAGAAAGGGAGAGGCAGGACTTCTCCGCATCCATCCCGCCATGATAAAGGCGGTCTGCGACCGTGCCCACAAGCTTGGCTACAAGGTCGCAGTCCATGTCGAAGGCGTCGACGGACTCAGAGCTGCCCTCGAGAACGGCGTTGACTCCATCGAGCATGGCGCCAAGCCCGATGTCGCCATCATGGAGCTCTTCAGGACCACGGGAGCTACGCTCTGCACGACGCTCTCTCCTGCCTTTCCCTATGCGCTCTTTGACCGCTCTGTTTCCCATGCATCTGAAGTGGAGCAGTACAACGGCAACATGGTCTTCGAAGGAATCATCGCCTGCTCCAAGGCTGCACTCGAGGCAGGAACGCCCGTTGCCCTCGGAAACGATGTGGGCTGCCCCTGGATCGCGCAGTACGATTTCTGGCGCGAGCTCGTCTATTTCTGCAGATACGTGGGCGTCACCCCGGCGTTTGCCCTCTATAGCGCCACGCTCGGGAACGCCCAGATAGCAGGGATCGGCGACGTGACAGGATCGCTCAAGCCCGGCAAGCATGCAGACATGATCGTGACAGACGCCAATACCTCGAAGACCTGACCACGCTCCGCAATGTCAGGCATGTGGTTCGGGATGGGATGTTCATTGCAGAGCCACACGTCAAGCGCAAGCCGGAGATCGACCGTGAGCTCGACAAGTTCCTGTAGGGCCACGGCTCTGGTCTCTGGACGGCAAGCAGGCAGCCTGCGGCACGCCGTCTGGCAAGCCTTCGTCGAAAAGCATTTCAGGCACGCAGGCACCGGGCTCTATCTCCCTGCAGAAATATCGGCACACAAGCAAGCGCCTCCCCGGACATGCCGGAGAGGCGCCGCTGCATGTGCGTACGTCGTTCTGCCTTGGGCACGCTACTCCCACTCGATTGTCGCAGACGGCTTCGGGGTGATGTCGTAGACGACACGGTTCACGCCGTCGACCTCGTCGACGATGCGGCTCGGCTTAGACGCCGGTCATTCTGTTCTGGAGGCGCTACTCCCACTCGATTGTCGCAGGCGGCTTCGGAGTGATGTCGTAGACGACACGGTTCACGCCGTCGACCTCGTCGACGATGCGGCTCGAGATCTTGCCGAGCACATCGTAGGGAAGCTTCGCCCAGTCTGCCGTCATTGCATCTGCCGACTCCACGGCACGGACGATGATCGGGCGCTGGTAGGTACGCTCGTCGCCCATGACGCCGACAGAGCGGATGTCAGGAAGCACGGCGAAGTACTGCCAGCAGGCATGTGCGGAGTTCCGGTCGCCCGTCTCCTCGAAGAGCTTCTGGTTGTAGGCATCGAGCTCCTCGCGCACGATTGCGTCTGCATCCTTGAGAATGCTGAGCTTTTCCGGCGTGACCTCGCCGATGATGCGGATGGCAAGGCCGGGGCCTGGGAACGGCTGGCGCCAGACGAGCTTTGCAGGAAGGCCGAGGGCGATGCCGAGCTCGCGCACCTCGTCCTTGAAGAAGTGGTCAAGCGGCTCGATGAGATCGAAGTGGACGCCTTCCGGGAACGGGATCAGGTTGTGGTGGCTCTTGATCGTCGAAGCCTTGCCGCCGGTCTTCCTGGCACCGGACTCGATGATGTCCGGATAGATCGTGCCCTGGGCAAGGTATTCGATGCCGTCGAGGTCCTGGGCGATGGAGAAGAACTCCTTCCAGAACTGCGTGCCGATGAGACGGCGCTTCTTCTCGGGGTCGGACACGCCGCGCAGGAGCTCCTCATAGCGCTTCTCTGCATGGTCGTGGATCAGCGGCACATTGAACTGCTTGCGGAAGACCTCTTCCACCATCTCGGGCTCGCCCTTGCGGAGCATGCCGTGGTTCACGAAGACGCAGGTGAGCTGGTCACCGATGGCACGGTGCACGAGCGCTGCCGTGACAGAGGAATCGACGCCGCCCGAAAGCGCGAGGATGACCTTCTTGTCCCCTACCTCGGCGCGGATCTCTTCCACCTTCTGGTCGATGATGCTGTCCATCGTCCACGTAGGAGCAAGGCCTGCGATATCGAACAGGAAGTGCTCGAGCATCGTCTTGCCGTACTGCGTATGGCGGACCTCAGGATGGAACTGCGTCGCGAAGAGGCGGCGAGAGGCGCACTCCATGGAAGCGACCGGGCAGGTGTCGGTCACCGACGTGATCGTGAAGCCTTCCGGCACGTCCTTCACGGCATCCCTGTGGCTCATCCACACGGTCTGCTCTTCCGGGGTCCCGTCAAGCAGGAGCGACTCCCCCGTGCGGTGGAGCTTGGCCGGGCCATACTCGCCCTTCTCCGTGTGGCCGACGGTGCCGCCGAGCTTTGCTGCCATGATCTGCTGGCCATAGCAGAAGCCGAGGACCGGAAGGCCGAGGTCGAAGACGCCTGCATCCATGTCAGGCGCATCGTCTGCGTAGACAGAAGCCGGGCCGCCCGAAAGGATGATGGCCGATGGCGCCATGGCCTTGAGCTTCTCTGCCGAGATGTCACAGGGGACGATCTCGGAATAGACGTGGAGATCGCGGACGCGCCGGGCAATCAGCTGCCCATACTGGGCGCCGAAGTCCAGGACGACGACGAACTGCTTTGGACGAGCACTCTGCATGGCTGCCTCCGATATGCCAAGAGGTTTCTTCTTTTCCATGTTCCATGATACGGCAAATGAGGCTACCTCGCCCTTCGTGTATGGATGCCAAGGTTTTCTGCATACCGCTGCCCCGAATACACGTCTGCCGCTCACCGCCAAAATGCTACCATTCAGGATATCCGCAGGTAGGGGCATTTGATGAACTTCAGCGCCTATTCAGTATGCCTGTAGATGACATGTCTAAGATGTAATGTTGCACAATGCCAAACGGTGGTGTGTCCACCCTTACAAGGGAGACTTCTTTTGGCCCATAGGAACAGAGGGCAGCTGGAGCCTACAGCTGGAGCCCTTTCGCGTGACAACGGTCCGAGCCATTACGTGGCGAAAAGGGCCAAGAAGCAGAAGCATTTCATTCTCCGCACAGTCATCATCTGTGTGGTAGCGGTCGTCGCAGTGGCAGGCATCGCCTTCGCGAAGTACTACAACGATATCAACAGCAAGATCCGCGCGAACATCACGCCGGAGCTCGAGGCGCAGCTCTCCGACTCCAAGGAAGTCTCGGAGCCGTTCTATATGCTGCTCCTGGGCGTCGACAAGAGCCAGGAGCGAGCCGATGAATGGGGCGACGATTCGTCGAACTTCCGCTCCGACACGATCATCCTGGCACGCATCGACCCGAAGAACATGAAGATAACGCTCGTCTCCATCGCTCGCGACACGATGGTCGATATGGGAGACTACGGCGAGCAGAAGATCAATGCCGCCTATGCCCTGGGCGGGCCGAGCTACGCCGTCCAGGTCGTCGAGAAATATGCGGGCGTCGATATCTCCCACTACGCAGAAGTTGACTTCGAGGCCCTAACCGCCATTGTCGACGGTATCGGCGGCATCGAAGTCACGGTACCGACCGACGTCGTGGACCCGCTTGCCAACGCTGATATCAAGGCAGGCACACAGACCCTGAACGGCGACCAGGCGCTGGCGCTCTGCCGCTCGCGGCATGCCTACGACGAGTACGGTGCCGGCGACTTCTATCGCGCCGCGAACCAGCGTGCTGTCATCACGGCCATCATCAAGAAGGTCCTCTCCTCCGATCCTCTGACCATCGCAAACACGATCTCCAACCTCGCCGACGGCGTCACGACCGACTTCGACGTGTCCCAGATCATCTCTCTTGCCCTCCAGATGAAGGACATCGATGTGGACAACAACGTCTACTCCGGCCTGAATCCGACGGAGAGCAAGATGATCGACGGCATCTCCTATCAGGTCACGCTCGAGCCTGACTGGACCGAGATGATGCAGCGCGTCGATAACGGCGAATCCCCCTACGAGAACGCTTCGGACGATCCGACAGCAGGCGTCTCTGCCAGCGCAGGCGACGGCACGACGACCACGACGACGTCGACCGGCTCGGCGATGGACGATGTGGATGCCGTCTACAAGGGAGACATCGAGGTCCTCAACGGCTCGGGCGTGAACGGCGCTGCCGCAACAGCCGCGAACCTGCTCGAGAAGGCAGGATATACGACAACGACCGGCGTCGCCGACTCCTCGGATTACCAGGAGATCACGATCGTCTACCGCGGCGACAGCAACATGGCAATAGCGAAAGGCGTCGGCGAGACGCTCTCCTCGCTCGGCACGGTCAACTACGTGAACGACTCCTCGCGCACGTACACCTACAGCTCCGATGTCCTCGTGATCCTCGGCAGCGACTAGCGCAGAGGCATATGGCTTTGCACAGAGGCTCCGGCATCTCGCCGGGGCCTCTTTTCATATCCCAGAAGCCTCTCTCGGCCCATGTCAGCCACCAGACACCCCTATATGAACGAAGGGCCGCACCCGAAGATGCGGCCCTTCAGAAAGTCTCTGAACCGTTTCTACACGTTGAAGCGGAAGTGCATGACATCGCCGTCCTGGACGACGTAGTCCTTGCCCTCCATGCGCAGGCGTCCAGCCTCGCGGGCGCCCGCCTCGCCGCCGAGCGTGACGTAGTCCTCATAGGAGATCGTCTCGGCCTTGATGAAGCCCTTCTCGAAGTCGGAGTGGATGACGCCTGCGGCTTCCGGAGCCTTGGCGCCGATGCGCACCGTCCAGGCCTTGACCTCCATCTCGCCTGCCGTGAAGAAGCTCTGCAGGCCCAGCAGATGGTAGGCAGCCTGCGCAAGCGTCTCGAGGCCGCTCTTCTCGAGGCCCAAAGACTCGAGGTACTCCTTCGCCTCGGCAGGATCGAGCTCTGCGAGCTCTGCCTCGACCTCGGCGCAGATGGGAATCGGGTCCTGGCCGTCGATGGGGGCAAGCTTCTGGCCGAGCTGGTCCTCGTCGACATTCGCGACATAGAGGATCGGCTTCATCGAGAGCAGGAACAGGTCGTGTGCGGCCTTCTTCTCGTCGCCTGTCATATCGAGGTCGGCAGCGCGCTTGCCTTCGTTGAGCCATGCCTGGAGCTTCTTTGCGATCTCGAGCTTCGGGGCATTCTCCTTGTCGCGCTTGGCCTCCTTCTCGAGCTTCGGAATGGCGCGCTCGAGCGTGCCGAGGTCGGCGAGGATGAGCTCCGTGGAGATCGTGTCCACATCGGCTGCCGGGTCGACGAACTCGCCGACACGTCCGGTCTCGCGCATGACATTGGGGTCGGTGAAGTAGCGCACGACCTCGCAGATGGCATCGCAGTTGCGGATGTTCGCGAGGAACTGGTTGCCGAGGCCTTCGCCTTCGTTTGCGCCCTTCACGAGGCCTGCGATGTCCACGAACTCGACGGTTGCCGGCACGATGCGGCCCGGATGCACGATGTCGGCGAGCTTCTGGAGACGCTCGTCAGGCACGTCGACGATGCCGACATTGGGGTCGATCGTCGCGAACGGATAGTTGGCGGCAAGTCCGCCCTTCTTCGTGAGGGCAGTGAACAGCGTGGACTTGCCGACGTTCGGCAGGCCGACGATTCCGATGGACAGAGACACGGTCTATCTTCTCCTTCTTCTGGGATGGCTGTGTGCTATTTGGAGCTCTTCTTCGAGGACCCGTCGTCGAGTGTCTCTCCGAGGGCCTTGAGCGAGCTGTCGATGACCTTCTTGCCCTGCTGCTTGAGCTTCCTCACCTCGGCACGCTCGCGCTCGATCTCCTCTGCATGGGGATCGGGGACGACGAGCGCAGAGCCGTCCGTGGGATGCATCTCGAGGGCGCCTTCCTTGCAGACCCTCGCGCAGACGCCGCAGCCGACGCAGTAGGCAGGCTCGATAGCGATCTTGCCGTCACGGTCGAGCTCGATCGCATGCAGGACGCAGGCCTCCGTGCAGTCGCCGCACATCGTGCACTTCGACATGTCGCAGGACGGCAGCTCGCTCTTCATCTGCTTTGCGGGCTCCGGCCACTTCTGCAGTGCTGCCATGACAAGCTCGCGGCGCTGCGTGAGCATGCGGCGATGGTGCTGGCTGTTCTGGACGCCGACGGCCTGCTCGAGCTGGCGGGTAAGCTCGTTCACGCGCTTCGTGTGGTTCTGGATCCTCTGCGCGACCGCCTGGGCGCCGTTGATGGCAGCGTTGTGGCCGGCGACGAGGCTCGTGCCGGTACGGGCCATCTGGCCCAGGAACTGGCTTCTCTTGTAGGCACGGGAGTACTCATGATCGAGCGCCTTCTCGTCCACTTCGAGGCCGCAGGCAGCACCCGTGAGCTCCTCGGCGTAGCTGATCGCGTCGGTATAGGCCTCTTCGCCTGTCGTCGTGCGGCAGCGGTCGCAGACGCCGAGCGGCAGGTACACGGAGATGTTGTCGTACTCCATGAAGAGGGCAAACCACAGCTCCTTCGAGAGCGCGCCGACGCACGGCAGCACGATCTCGTTCTCCTTGGGCAAGCGTCCCAGAGCGCGCGTGCACGTGATGTAGACGTGGTTGTGCGATGCTGCCTGCTTCGCGATGTTGTTGTAGAGCGTCTTCGGCATGAGCTTCTGGATCATGAAGGCCTCGGTCGGGCAGACCGCCGCGCAGAGGCCGCACTTCCTGCAGGCCTCGTTCACGGTAAGCGCCGTATCCGTGATCTTGATGGCATCGACCGGGCAGACATCCTGGCACTTCGTGCAGGCCTTCGGGTCCTTCGAGGCGACGGAGAGGCAGCGCACGGAGTTCGGGCGCGGACGCTCCTTGTACTTCGACGGATCCCACTGCGGAGCCGTCTCCGGATCGAACGAAATCCCGTTCATGACGGTCTCGACAGGTTTCGAGACAGCGCCCCAGTTGTTCGAGATATCGATGATGTCGTCCAGAAGATCGTGCTTCTCTGCCATGTATCCCCCTCTACGCATGAACCGGTCTATTGTACCGCGGAGCACAGCATTTCTGCCGCCGTATTCCCTCCTACCCCGTCAAAGCCGGGAAAAGAGCAGGACCACGCCCTGGACATGAAAAGGCTCCGGACGCCTTGTGGCATCCGGAGCCTTCCGAGTCAGATAGAGCTGTTCTGGCTGCAGCTATTAGTACATGCCGCCGCCCTGGCCGCCCTGAGCTGCTGCTGCAGAGATGGCCTCTTCGATCGTCGTGTCCTTCGGCACATCCGTGACCGTAGCCTCGGTGATGAGGATGAGGGAAGCGACGGATGCTGCGTTCTGCAGCGTGACACGGGTGACCTTGACCGGGTCGAGGACGCCCATATCGATCATGTTGCCCCACTCGCCGGTTGCGGAGTTCAGGCCCTCGCCCTCAGGCAGGCCCTTGATCTTCTCGACGACGACAGAGCCTTCGTAGCCAGCGTTGGATGCGATGGTCTTGACAGGAGCCTCGAGAGCCTTGCGGACGATATCGACACCGATCTTCTCGTCGGCATCAGCGCACTCCACATCGTCGAGCGCAGAGGCTGCCTCGAGGAATGCGACGCCGCCGCCGGCGACAATGCCCTCCTCGACTGCTGCACGGGTTGCCTGAAGGGCATCCTCGATGCGGTGCTTGATCTCCTTGAGCTCGACCTCGGTAGCAGCGCCGACCTTGATGACGGCAACGCCGCCAGCGAGCTTCGCCAGACGCTCCTGGAGCTTCTCCTTGTCGAAGTCAGAGGTCGTGTTCTCGATCTCGTTCTTGATCTGTGCGACACGCTCGTGGATAGCGTCCTTCGAGCCATAGCCGCCGACGATCGTGGTGTTGTCCTTCGTGATCTTGACGGACTTTGCACGGCCGAGCATCTCAGCAGTGACATCGGTGAGGTTGACGCCGAGCTCCTTCATGGCAACCTGGCCGCCGGTCACGATTGCGATGTCCTCAAGCATCCTCTTGCGGCGGTCGCCGTAGCCAGGAGCCTTGACAGCAGCGACGTTCAGCGTGCCACGGAGCTTGTTGAGGATGAGCGTTGCGAGAGCTTCGCCGTCGACGTCCTCAGCGATGATGAGCAGCGGTGCGCCCTGCTTCGACACAGCCTCGAGAATCGGCAGGATGTCCTGGATGTTCGAGATCTTCTGGTCGGTCATGAGGATGTAGGGATCCTTGAGCTCGGCCGTCATGTTCTCGTTGTCCGTTGCGAAGTACGGGGAGATGTAGCCCTTGTCGAACTGCATGCCCTCGACGGTGTCGATGTCGATGCCGAAGGTCTGGGACTCGTCGACGGTGATGACGCCGTCCTTGCCGACGATCTCCATTGCGTCAGCGATCTTCTCGCCGATCTGCGGGTCGGCAGCAGAGATCGTGCCGACAGCAGCGATCTGCTTCTTCGTGGAGATGGTGGTTGCGGATGCGACCATCTTCTTCACGACAGCGTCGACTGCCTTGTCGATGCCGCGGCGCATAGCAATCGGGTTTGCGCCAGCTGCGACGTTGCGGAGGCCCTCATTGACGAGCACCTGGGCAAGAAGCGTTGCGGTCGTGGTGCCGTCGCCGACGGTGTCATTGGTCTTGGTGGCGACTTCCTTCACGAGCTGGGCGCCCATGTTCTCGACGGGGTCCTTGAGCTCGATCTCCTTGGCGACGGAGACGCCGTCGTTCGTGATGGTCGGAGCGCCGTAGGAGCGCTGGAGCGCCACATAGCGGCCCTTCGGGCCCATCGTCGTGGTGACTGCATCGGCCAGGGTGTTGACGCCCTTGGCAAGGCGGGCACGTGCATCAGTGCCGAAATTAATGTCCTTAGCTGCCATTTGTATCTCCTTGAAACCGGATAGCGGACGCTATCCCTCATTTCCTGTCAGACCGAAGCCTTAGGCCTCGATGATTGCGTAGATGTCCTCAGCACGGAGCAGCAGGTAGTCATCGCCGTCGAGCTTGACCTCGTTGCCGCCGAACTTGCCGTAGTAGACCTCGTCGCCCGGCTTGACCTCAGGAACGATGCGCTCGCCCTTCATGTCGATCTTGCCGGAGCCGACTGCGACGACAGTGCCGCGCTGCGGCTTCTCCTGTGCACCGCTGGAGATGTACAGGCCGGAGGCCGTCTTCTCCTCCTTCGGTGCGGGCTTGACGAGTACACGGTCTCCCAAAGGCTTCAAAGTCATGATGTTTGAACCTCCTCTATCGACGTCTTCATCAGACGCTGGAGGGTGTTCAGCCCTCCCTTTGCGAACGTCTAGAATCATACCCACATGCCGGAAGTTATACCTTCAAAGAAGAAAAAATCTTCTATGCGGCGCTTAGATTTTATGCCCCAAAGATACTGACGCCCCTGCGATTGCGTAGCCAGACATGAAGAAAGGGATCCGAAGGTCCCCTTCTCCATTCTGCTTATGCATGGTAGGCTAGCTTTCCGCCTCTTCGAGCTCGGATATCTGGCGCTCCCAGAGCGTCCAGACCGCATCTGACGGCATGCGCAGGTCGCCTCGGGGCGATACGGCGACAGTGCCGACCTTTGGGCCGTCCGGAAGGCAGCTGCGCTTGAACTGCTGCGCGAAGAAGCGGCGGCAGAAGATGCGCAGCCACTTCAAGATCGTCTTCTCGTCGTAGACATCGCCCAGGGCATAGACGGCGAGCCGGAACACCTTCTTCGGCGCAAAGCCGCAGCGGAGCATCTGGTACAGGAAGAAGTCGTGGAGCTCATAGGGACCTACGAGGTCTTCCGTCTTCTGGCTGATCGTGCCATGCGCGGTGGCCGGCAGGAGCTCCGGCGAGACCGGCGTTGCGAGCACGTCGAGGAGCACAGCCGATTCCGTCTCGTTTCCGCAGGTATCTGCCACGTAATGCACGAGGTGGCGGACAAGCGTCTTCGGGACCGATGCGTTCACGCCGTACATCGACATGTGGTCGCCGTTGTACGTGGCCCAGCCGAGCGCCAGCTCCGAAAGGTCGCCCGTGCCGATCACGAGGCCACCCTCCTGGTTTGCGATATCCATCAAGATCTGCGTGCGCTCGCGTGCCTGCGAGTTCTCGTACGTCACGTCCTGGACGCGCTCGTCGTGGCCGATGTCGGCGAAGTGCTGGCGCACGGCCGCATCAATCGAGACTTCCTTCAAGGTGGCGCCCAGAGACTTCGTGAGCTCCGTCGCGTTGGAATGCGTGCGCTTCGTCGTGCCGAAGCCCGGCATCGTGACCGCGATGATGCCCTTGTGGTCGAGGCCGAGGATATCGAAGGCGCGGGCCATGACAAGAAGGGCGAGGGTGGAGTCGAGGCCGCCCGAGACGCCGACGACCGCGCACTTCGAATGCGTATGGAAGAGGCGCTTCGCGAGTCCCATGCTCTGGATCTGGAAGATGTCCTCGCAGCGCTCTGCACGTGTCGCCTCGTCGTCCGGCACGAACGGATGCGGATCGACCGCACGTGTGAGGCGCACTTCGGACTTCTCGAGCGAGAAGCGCACCTGCTTGTATCCTGCCAGCGCCGGCACGGTGCAGCCGAAGCTCGACATGCGCTGGCGCTCTTCTGCGATGAACTGGCAGTCGACCTCGCTCAGGCAGAAGCCGTCGCCGAACGGCTTTGCCTCGGCCAGGATATGGCCATCCTCGCAGATGAGGTTGTGGGCCGAGAATACGAGGTCCTGCGTCGACTCTCCCCAGCCGGCATTCGCATACACGTAGCCGCAGATGAGGCGGGCGCTCTGTCCGGAGACGAGGCTGCGCCGATACGAGGCCTTGCCGACAATCGCGTTCGAGCAGGAGAGGTTGCAGATGAGGGTGGCGCCTGCCTGGGCATGGGCCACGGAAGGCGGCTCCGGCACCCAGAGGTCCTCGCAGATCTCTGCAGCGACGACAAGCTCCGGCATGGTCTCGCATGTGAAGAGCTGGCGCGTGCCGAAGGGCACATTCACAAATCCTGCCACATCGACCGGCGTGACCTCCTCGGGACCCGGCACGAAGTGCCTTCCCTCGTAGAACTCGTTGTACGTCGGAAGGTAGCGCTTCGGGACGATGCCGAGGAGATTGCCTGAGTTCATGGCGCAGGCACAGTTGTAGAGCTTGCCCGAGATCCTGAGCGGCGCGCCGCAGAAGATGAGGGCATCGAAGTCTGCCGTCTTCTCGACGAGCTCACGCAGGCCTTCTTCCGCTCCCTCGAGGAGTGCCTGCTGCAGGAACAGGTCCTCGCAGGTATAGGCCGTAAGGCAGAGCTCGGGCAGGACGATGACCTTGGCGCCGGCAGAAGCAGCGCGCTCCACCGCCTCGAGGCACGAGCTCACATTGAACGGGACATCCGCCACGCGCACTTCGGGCGTCACGGCAGCTACCGGGACAAAGCCATCGATCATGGTCATCCTCTCTCTTGGATGCCTAGCATCCTAGCATGAGAGCGCCTGGCAGGGCGCGGATGCCTGATATCTTCTGCCAGAGGCCTGCTGCAGCTGCCCGAAAGCAGATGCTGCCCCGCATGGCATGCCTCCTCAGTCCTGCGCGCCACCAGATTTGCTTCCTTCTTCTGCCCTTTTATTGAAGTGAAATGGATTTCACTTCCGTTATTTCTTCCTTATTGAAGTGAAATGCGATTCGCTTCAATAAGGGCGATATCACACAGAAGAAAGAAGGCAGCCCGGAGGCTGCCTTCTCGTTGCTGCGATGCTTTGTGCCGTTACTCGGAGAGATAGCGTGCGAGGAACTCCCTCGTGCGCGGCATCTTCGGGTGCGTGAACATGTCCTCAGGCTTGCCCTGCTCGGCGATGACGCCCTGGTCCATGAAGACGACCTTGTCGGAGACGTTGCGCGCGAAGTCCATCTCGTGCGTCACGACGACCATCGTCATTCCTCCCTTGGCCAGGTCGCGCATGACGTTCAGGACCTCGCCGACGATCTCGGGGTCGAGGGCGCTTGTCGGCTCGTCGAAGAGCATGAGGTCCGGCTTCATGCAGAGGGCGCGGGCAATGGCGACACGCTGCTTCTGGCCGCCGGAAAGCGAGACCACCGGCGCCTTCGCGAAGTCTGCAAGGCCGACGGCCTCGAGGTTCTTCATGGCTTCCTTCTCGGCGTCTGCCTTCGAGGCCTTCTTGAGCGTCACGGGCGCAAGCGTGCAGTTGTCGAGCACATTCAGGTTCGCGAACAGGTTGAAGCCCTGGAACACCATGCCGATCTTCTCGCGCAGGCGGTTCACGTTCACATGCTCTGCCGTCAGGTCCTCGCCGCGGAACCACACATGGCCCTCATCCGGCGTCTCGAGGAGATTGATGCAGCGCAGGAGCGTCGACTTGCCGGAGCCCGAAGCGCCGATGATCGTGACGACCTCGCCGGGCATGACATCGAAGTCGATGCCCTTGAGCACCTCATGCTCGCCGAAGCTCTTCCTGAGCCCCTCGACGCGAACGACGGGCTCCATCCCTTCCTGCTTGCTCACTTCTCATCGCCTCCCTGGGCTTTCGCGACAGGCATATCGGACGTGCCGAGGACGACGCGCTCGCCATTGGCATCGAAGTGCTCGCCGAACTTGTTCAGGAGCTTCGTCGCGATCATCGTAAGGATCAGGTAGACGACAGCGGCAGCGACGTAGGGCTCCATCTGCTTGAAGTAGACGCCTGCGATCGTGCGGACGGCAAACGTCAGCTCGAGGACGCCGATTGCCATGAGCACCGAGGAGTCCTTGATGTTGATGACAAGCTCGTTCGAAAGGGCAGGAATCGCGTTCTTGATACCCTGCGGGAAGACGACCTTGCGCATGGCCTGCCACTGGGACATGCCGAGTGAGCGTGCCGCCTCGGTCTGGCCCGGGTCGACGGCCATGATGCCGCTCCTCAGCACCTCCATCATGTAGGCTGTGGAGTTGAGCGACACCGTCACGAGGCCGGCATTGAAGGGGGACCAGACCTGAAGGATCTGCGTCGGCGTCATGCCCTGCCCCGTCAGGAGGCCTGTGCCTGCATAGTAGATGATGAGGCCCTGGATCATCATCGGCGTGCCGCGCATGATGGCGGAATAGACCTTCGCGAAGCCGACGCCCACGACCTTCCAGAAGCGGACGAAGTCGTTGTCAGAGCGGTCGATCTCCATGAGGCGCAGGAACACGAGGCCGAGCGCGAGGAAGAAGGCGACGACGGTGCCGACGACGGCGATCTCGATCGTGCCGAGGATGCCCTGGACGAACGTGTCACGCATCTGGTAGAGCATGTAGAACATCGAGGCAAGGAAATCCGTCGGGTTCGAATCCGAGGAGATGGCATCGCTCACGAGATCGCAGAGGCCGATGATGCCGCGGTCGACGAAGAAGACAGCGACGATCGCCCAGACGATGTAGGAGCAGATGCGCTCCACCTTCTTGGCCTCAGGCTTCGTGAAGGGCGAGGTCTCGGCGTAGGCTGTCCCCTTCCACTTCGCGAGCTTGTTCACGAGGGCGACAGCCGAGACGACAAGCCATGCCATGAGGAAGTAGTACAGGATGGACTCCACTGCATAGGATTTCAGCAGGAAGCTCGAGGGGGAATGGGGTTGGTTTGCCATTGCCAGACCCACGCAGGCGATGGCAGACGTGCCGAGGAAGACATAGCGGTGGTCCTCCTTCACGAACTGCGCGAATCTGCGTCTTGAGGCCATGAATCGTGCTCCTTTATTTCCGTGAAAGGCATCCCCTGCAGCCGCGCAGAGGATGCCTGCCTGATAGGTATCTTGGATGGTCTTCCCTATTCCGGAAGGCGTGCCTGGACGTCGTCCCAGACCTTCTGGCGCTCGTCCTGGGAGACGCCGTCGATGAGGTCGTTGATCGTGGCAAGCGTGTCGTCGTTGCCCTTCGCGATGCCGGCGTTGATCGGTGCGTCCTCCTGGAAGAGGATCTTGGAGCCGTTGATCTGGACGGCGACGAGACCCGGATTCGAGGCGAGGATGCCCTTCTCGTTCTCGACGTCGAACGTGATCGCGTCGCAGGCGCCCGAGTTCAGGCTCGAGATCTGGGCAGGCACGGAGTCGACCGGCGTCAGGTGGTTCACGCCGTCGATCTCGTCGATGACATCATCCAGCAGCGTATCGCGCTGGCCGAGGACGGCGGCACCCGAGAAGTCGGAGAGGCTCGTCGCGTTCTGGTACTTCGAGCCCTCCTTCACGAGCAGGCCGTAGTGACCGGTCCAGTAGGCGTCAGAGAAGTCGATGGACTGGCGGCGCTCATCCGTGGCGGTCATGCCGGCGCAGATGAGGTCGATCTGGCCGTTCTTCAGGGCCTCGACGAGGCCGGAGAACTCCATCTTCACGGCAACCGGCTCGAGGCCGAGCTTGTCTGCGATGAGCTTCGCGAAGTAGATATCATAGCCGTCAGCGTAGGCGCCGGACTGTCCCTCGACGGGAATCGTGTTGTCCGTGGCCTCGGAGACCTGCCAGTTGAACGGAGGATAGGCGACCTCCATGCCGACACGCATGGTGCCGTTGTCGCCGAACGATGCCTGGGAGGAGCTGGAATCGGAGCTCTGAGAGCTCGTCGTTGCGGTAGACGGGCCGCAGGCGGTCAGAAACGTGGCACCGCCGACGGAAAGGGCGGTGAGGCCAGAGGCCTTCAGGAAATTGCGGCGCGTGAATGCATGGTTTGCGGACATGGCAGATCCTCCTGTGGTAGATATATCCCTTCTGTACACGCAACCGGAGGGGACCCATTCCCCTCCCCCTTGCAACTGAATGCGAGAAAGCTACGGGTACTGGCCACAAAGGATACCGCCGTTTTCAGGATGCGCCTAAAAATCTTTGGCGAGGGAAACAACGCTGTAACTGCCTGTACAGAAAACAGGCCATCTTCCTGCAGAAACGAAAGGAAGGCTCCGCACAGGCGAAACCTTCCTCCCGAGAAAACCATCACATCTCTGATATATGTGCACTACTTCTTGGCCTTGAGCCACGCCTGCTCGCCCTGCCAGACGACAGGAGGCTCGGGTGACGACCAGTCGCCGAGCTTCGAGTTCGGATGTGCATCGAGCGAAAGGTCGCCGAAGGCGCCCGCCTTATACGAGCGCAGCGCCACAAGCGCGATCATCGCGCCGTTGTCGCCGCAGGCACGAAGCGGCGGCACCGTGACGCGCACGCCCATGCGGCCGAACGTCTTCTTGTACGCCTCGCGCAGCTGCGGGTTGGCTGCCACGCCGCCGCCGACGCAGAAGTCGGAGACGCCCGTCTCCTCCACAGCCTGCTTTGCCTTCGCGACCTGAACATCGATGACGGCAGCCTCGAACGAGGCGGCAAGGTCGGGCAGGTTGATGGCGCGTCCCGCCTTGTTCTCGCCCTCGATGTAGGTGATTACAGACGTCTTGAGTCCTGAGAGGCTGAACGCATAGTCGCCCGAATGCATCATCGCACGCGGGAAGTGGATGGCGCGGGGGTTGCCTTCTGCCGCAAGGCGGCTGATGACAGGACCGCCCGGATATCCGAGTCCCAGCGCCTTTGCGACCTTGTCGAAGGCCTCGCCGACAGCGTCGTCGATCGTCTGGCCGAGCACCTCATAGTCTCCCCAGGCCTTCACGTGCACGAGCATCGTGTTGCCGCCAGAGACAAGCGAGGCCACGAACGGCGGCTCGAGGTCGGGCGTCTCGAAGAGATTCGCGAAGAGGTGCCCCTCGAGGTGGTTCACGGGAATGATCGGCAAGCCGCAGGCGGCACAGAGGCCCTTCGCGAACGCGACGCCGACGACAAGGGCGCCCACAAGGCCCGGGCCCGACGTCACGCCGACAGCAGCAAGATCGGAAGGCACGAGCGTGTCGCATCCGTAGTGCGCGCCGGCGCGGGCAAGCGCCTCCTCATAGACGCCGACAAGCGCTTCGACGTGCTTCCTGCTTGCGATCTCCGGCACGACGCCGCCGAAGCGGGAATGGAAGTCAACAGACGACGCCACGACATTCGAGATGATCTGTCCCTCATGGTCGATGACGGCCATGGCCGTCTCGTCGCAGGAAGACTCGATCGAAAGGATCAGAGGCGACGCTGCCGCAATGGCTTTCTTCGTCTCCTCCGTCCGCGGTGCGACCTGGATGGGCCACGGGCGGATCGATGCTGCCGGCACCAGCGCTTTCCCCATGCCTTCGGGGTCTGCCGCAAGCGGGAGCTTGACCTTCAAGATCAAGGCCGCCGTATCGGGACCATAGTAGCCAGGACGGCGCCCTGCCTCCGCAAAGCCGAGCTTTGCATAGCACGCACGGGCTGCCTCGTTTGCCTCGTCGACCTCGAGCGATGCCGTCTCGGCGCCGAGCATCTCGCCGTCGTAGACGACACGGGAGACGAGACGCGACGCGATGCCCTCATGGCGGCGATCAGCAGCCACCGCCACATCCTCGATCTCGAAGTCGGCACCGGCAAGGACGCCTCCTGCGTAGCCGATGATCTTCTCCTGGTCGTGCGCAACCCACCAGCTCCTGCCGGGCTGCGAGATCTCCTCGAAGAATGCGTGCTCGCTCCAGGGCGTATGCGAGGATCCGTCGAAGATCTCTGCCTCGAGCGCTGCCACAGCCCCGCAGTCATTGACCGTCATCGGCCTCAGCTGCGTATGGATAGAGCCGAGCATATCGTCGACGCCCGTGATATCCACGGATGCCGGCTTCTTGAGCCCGAGCCGCTTGCGCTCGTTCTCCTCCGCATCGGAAAGCCTTGTATAGAGCGGCAGCACAAGTGCCGGATCGCCGTTGCCGCGGGCAGCCCCTTCAGCGGCTGCTGCAGAGACAAGGCCCTCTCCCGTCGGGTGCCAGAGCGCCTCGTCGACGAAGCGGGCAAACCCTGCCTCCTCGAAGAGGCTCTTGTACTTCTTGAGGCCGTTTCCCGTGAGCAGAAGCTCGTCCTTGCCGGCAAGCTCCTTCCAGGCATCTGCTGCCTTATCTGCCTTGAGGACGGTCTCGCGCACGAACGTGCGGCGCACGCCGGCATCCGTGAGCTCGTAGATGCCCGGATACACCTCGTGGCGCATCGCGTCGTTCACGACGCCGAGCGTGCCACGGATGCCGGCATGCCAGGCCGTCCAGGCCGTCGCATCGAGCGTGGATGCTCCCCAGAGGGCGCATCCAAGGCCCGAAGCGATGCCCTTGGCGGTGGCGATGCCGATGCGGACGCCCGTGAAGGAGCCCGGGCCGCGCCCGACAATCACGGCATCGACGTCTGCCATCGTCGCTCCCGCCTCCGCGAGCACATCGAGGAGCGTCTGTGCGAGCTCGACATTCGCCTGGCGGCGGCACATATGGTCGCCTGCGGCCAGAAGCTCTGTCACAGGGGCCTTGCCGGGCTCCTCCTTCCAGGCTGCAGCTGCTGCCGCAAGCATGTCCGTCGATGTATCGAGCGCCAGGACGAGGCGCCCTTCTGCCTTCTCATATCCCATGAAGAAGCTCTCTTCTGTCTCGTCTACTCTGTGCGGGCGCATGCATCATGGAGCTCATGCACGAGCTCCTCTGCACGCGTGCCATGCGGCGCGAACGTGATGCGCCTCGGGGGCTCGACGCCTTCTGCCACCTCATCGTCGAGGCGCTCGATCGTCACATCGAGCCTGTCGTCGCCGAGCTCGCTTTCGAACTGCTCGCCCCATTCGATGAGGCAGGGACCATCTCCTCCGAGGACATCGAAGAGGCCCGTGTCCTCGAGCTGGTCCGCATCATCGAGGCGGTAGAGGTCGAAGTGGTAGAGCGGAAGCTCACGCCCCTCGTAGACCATCTCAATCGTGAACGTCGGGCTCGTGACGTCGTCTTCTATCCCCATGCCCCGGGCAACGCCCTTCGTGAGCTGGGTCTTGCCGGCGCCGAGGTCTCCCGTGAGCACAAGCACATCTCCGGCGCAGAGGAGATGTCCCAGCACCTCGCCCAAGTCCTGCGTCTCTTCGGCAGAGGCGCTCCGGTATGTCTTCTCGTCTAGAGCCTGAGGCAGCATCGCTAGCCCCTTCCTGTTTCCTGCTTCTCGGGGCTTGCCGGATGCTCTCTCAGCCACTGTCCGAGATAGGCGAAATCCTCGTCGAGATACTGCTGCCACTCGCGGTGGTAGAGCGCCGCTGCCGGATGGAAGACCGGAAGCACATTGAAATGCCCGGTCTGGTGCATGCGGCCACGGAGGCTCGATATGCCCTCCTCGGTCCTGAGCACGAAGTGCGCTGCGAAGTTGCCGAGGCAGACGATCACATCCGGCCAGATCGAGCGGATCTGCTCGCGCAGAAACGGCGAGCAGGCGACGATCTCTTCCGGCTTCGGATTGCGGTTCGAAGGCGGGCGGCACTTGAGGACATTCGCGATATAGACGTCCTCGCGCTTGAGATCTGCCAGGGCCAGAAGGTCGTCGAGGTTGTGTCCGGCAGCGCCGACGAACGGCTCTCCCGAAAGGTCCTCGTTTCTGCCCGGCGCCTCGCCGATGAACATGACACGGGCATTCGGATTGCCGACGCCGAAGACGATGTTCGTCCTCGTCTGCCCGAGCGGGCACCGCTCACAGTCTCCGAGCACGGCCTCGATCTCTTCGAGCCTGACTTCGCGGGGCTTCTGATGCTCATGCCCCGGAATCTGCATGATTGCCATCCTGCTCTCCCCATCCAAAAGGCTGGGGCGCGGCTTCTTCGCACGGGTGCGCCGTGCCTGGGGCCGTGCCTCAGACATACAGCTTTTCCAGACGCAGCCCGAAGTCGCAGGTGACCTCGTAGTTGATCGTATGGCGCCGGTCTGCCATCTCGTCAGCCGTGATCTCCTCGTTGCCATCACGCCCGAGCACGGTCACGACATCGCCTTCTGCAAGGGGCACAGGATTGCCGAGCGTATGGGCACCCGGTGCATCTGCTGCGAACATGAACTGGTCCATGCAGATCTTGCCGACCTGTGCGCAGCGCCTGCCATGGACAAGCACGTCCATGTTGTTCGAAAGCAGGCGGGACAATCCGTCGGCGTAGCCGATGTTCACGGTCGCAATCTGCGTGCCCTTGTACGGGATGCGGTAGGTCATGCCGTAGCCGACACCCTCGCCGACCTCAGGCATCGAGACGCGCGTGATGCGGGCCTTCACGGACATGACCGGCTCGAGCGAGATGTAGGGCGCGGTCGACTCCGCCGGCTGCATGCCGTAGAGGCCGACGCCGACGCGGCACATGTCCATCTGGAGCTCTTTGTGGAGGATCGTGCCGGGCGTGTTGTCGCAGTGCACGAGTCCGCAGGAGAAGCCTGCTGCCTTGAGCGCCGCCACGGTATCCGAGAAGCGGCGTGCCTGGAGCACGAAGTCCCAGTCATCCGGCACATCGGCGGTCGCGAAGTGCGTGAACGTGCCTGCGCACTCGAGGCCCCTATGGAAGTCGATCGAGCGGCGGAACTCGACGGCATCCTCCGGACGCACGCCGATGCGGTTCATGCCGGAATCGATCGCGAGATGGTACTTCCCTACCTTGCCGGCAGCAGCTGCTGCCTCGCCGTAGGCAAGGGCGAAGTCCGACGTATAGACGGACGGCATGATGTCATACCCGACGAGCGTCTCGACGGCTGTCGCAGGCGGCTGTGCAAGCATGAGGATAGGCTCCTCGATGCCGGCACGCCTGAGCTCGACGCCCTCCTTCACGGTCGCGACCGCGAATTGCTGCGCTCCTGCCTTTGCCATCTCCTTCGCGCACCTCACGGCACCATGGCCATAGGCATCGGCCTTCACGACGCACATCATGCGCACGCGCGGGTCAATCTGGGCACGGAAGGCACGGACGTTCTTCTTCAGGGCGCCCAGGTCGATCTCGACCCAGGCCCACCGGTCATCCGGACATGCAATCTCTGTCATAGCGAAGGCTCCTGGTCCTCGGCGGCACCAGCGATGAGCGAGGAGACATGGTCCTCGAGCTCGTCGACAGCCAGGCCGACCTCGTCTGCAATATCTCCTGCCATGACGCCGCGGCTGCCATAGCGCTTCGCGGCGCGGCTGCCGGCGACCGCGTGGATCTCGCAGCCGAACGAGGCGATGAGAGGAAGGTCCTCGATATCGTCAGGCGTGCGGGCAAGAAGCGCGCAGATGATGCCGCCGAGCACATCTCCCGAACCTGCCGTCGCAAGGCTTGCGGTGCCTGGCTCCGGCAGAAGCGCTGCCTCGACGCCGACGCAAGCTGTGGCCGTGCCCTTCGCGACGACGCAGATCTCCGATCCGCCATCAGACCACACGATGCGGCGTGCTGCCTCGAGCGCTGCCGTAAGCGAATCAGGCGGCGTGTCGGCAAGGCCCACAAGGCGTCCGAGCTCGCGGCGGTGCGGCGTGAGCACGAGCGGAGAGTCGCGCCTCGTGACCTCCGGGAAGTCATCGAGCTGGCCATTCGTGAGGCGGGCCAGACAGTTGAGTCCGTCTGCATCGACGACAAGCGGTGCCTTCGAATTGAGGAGCGCGGAGACGACGGCGACCGTGCCGCCGGTGACGCGCATGCCCGGACCCACGAGCGTGGCGGAGCTGCGCTCGGCGAGCTTCAGGATCACAGGCCTCGCTGCTGCCGAGAACGTGCCGTCCTGCTCTGCTGCGACGCCGACGACCGGCACCTCTGGCAGCTGCATCTGGATGAGCGGTGCAATCGTGACCGGCACGGCAAGCGTCACATAGCCGGCGCCGGCACGTGCTGCAGCCTTTGCCGCCATGACAGCAGCGCCGGGATAGCGCGAAGAGCCTGCGACGACGAGCACAGATCCGCGGCTGTATTTGTCCACATTGTTCGTATGGGGAGCGATGATGTCAGCATAATCGATCGGCTCGACACGCCAGGCTGTGGGGTCGTTGTCGAGGACCGTGCGCTCTGTCTGCTCTGCAAGCGGTGCGACGATGATGCCGCCCGTGACATCCCTGCCCTCATCGGAGATGAGGCCCGGCTTCAGGCACAGCATCGTCACGGTCTCGTCTGCGACGATGCAGGCGCCAGGGGCGTGTCCTGTCTGCGCAGAGAGGCCGGAAGGGACATCGATCGAGACGACCGGCACGCCGGCGGCGTTCACGGTATCGATCCAGATATCGAAGGGCGGCTTCGGCTCCCCGTGGAAGCCGGTACCGAGCATTGCATCCAGGACAAGGTCGGACGAGGAGAGGATGTCCTGCAGGTCCTCGCGCGGAGGTCCGACGACGATCTCGACGCCGGCGTCCTCGGCGCTCTTTGCGACGAGGCGGGCAAGATCGCTCTTGATCTCCTCAGGCTCGACCGGCGAGACGACCGTCACGCCGTAGCCATGGCTCTGGAGCACCTGGGCAGCCACCCAGCCGTCCCCGCCATTGTTGCCGAAGCCGACAAGGATCGCGACCGCATGGACGTCTTCGAGACGCATGACCTCTTCGGCAGCGGCTCCTCCCGCACGGCGCATGAGCTCCGATATGCTCACGCCCTGTTCCGAAAGCCCATTCTCGACGGCCTTCACGTCCTCCACGTTCAGGACTGGTTGCACGATGATCCTCCTTAGCCCAGGCAAGGCGGGCGCCTCGCTGGTCAAAGATTTTAGTGCATATAGGCCTATCTGTCCTGAACCTTCGTCTCCTCGGCAGAAATGACAGCTCCCTGGCTCTCAGCCGCGTCGAGCTCGTCGAGGACGCTCCGGGCCTTCTTGAACGATTCCGCAAGATCGCGGGCAGGATCTTTCGCCTGCTCCTTCTTCGGACGCACGGCCTCGGTCACAGCGACCGCATTCGCGACGGCAAGCTCGCGCGTGAATGACAGGGAGAGCGCGACCTCCTGGATGCCCTGGGCCTCTGCAATCTCCTTGGCGCGCCCGGCAAGGACGCACTTCGGACGCCCTGCCGCGTCGCGTGCGACCGAGACGTCCGCATAGCCTATGCCCTGGGAAAACCCGGTCCCCAGAGCCTTGAGCACAGCTTCGCGTGCCGCGAAGCGTGCCGCATAATGTTCGGCGGGGCGGGCGGAGGAGTCGCAGTAGTCGCGCTCCTCCTTCGTGAAGAGCCTTGTCCTCATCGACGGCGTGCGCTCGAGCGCGCGTGCCATCCTCGGAATCTCTACGATATCGACGCCGATCCCCGCCAGTGCCATATGCCTACTCCACTGTCACCGATTTTGCCAGGTTGCGAGGCTTGTCCACATCGCAGCCGCGGTCGAGCGCGACATAGCGGGCAAGCATCTGCAGGTGCACGACAGCAACGAGCGGCACGAGGAACTCTTCCGGCACCGGAGGCACCCAGAGCACGTTCGAGCACAGAGGCACGACGTCCTCGTCGCCGTCTGTCGCGACCCCTATAACAGTAGCACCGCGGGCGATGCATTCCTGGATATTGGATATGGTCTTGTCGTGCACGTGGTCGGCCGGCACGATCGCGACGACCGGGAAGCCCGGCTCGAGCAGGGCGATCGGTCCGTGCTTCATCTCGCCTGCCGCATAGGCCTCGGCGTGGAGGTAGCTGATCTCCTTGAGCTTGAGCGCGCCTTCAGCGGCGGTCGTGGAGTTCACGCCGCGGCCGAGGAAGAGCGCCGAGTGGGCACGTCTGAAGACGCGGGCCGCCTCCTTGTCCTGCCAGCTGCGCTTGAGCACGGTCTCCATGAGCTCCGGCACCTTCTCGAGGTCATGGAACTTCTTCTCGACCTCCTCTGCCGTAAGAGCGCCTCTCGCCTGTGCAAGGCGCAGTGCCAGGAAGGCTGCTCCCACCATCTGTGCCGTATAGGCCTTCGTCGAGGCGACGCAGACCTCAGGTCCTGCCTGGATGTAGAGCGTGCCGTCGGACTCGCGCGCTGCGGTCGACCCCAGCACGTTCGTGATCGCGAAGACCTTGCAGCCCAGGCCGCGCAGGCGCCGTGCGGCCGTGAGCGTATCTGCCGTCTCGCCCGACTGGGTGATGATGACGCAGAGGGTGTGGTCCGTGACAAGGACCGTATCCTTGTAGTTGAGCTCGGAGGCCTGCTCGACGACGACAGGGATCTTTGCCCAGTTCTCGATGAAGTCGCGGGTGATGAGGCCGACATGGTAGGACGTGCCGCAGGCGACGACATAGACCTTGTCGATCTGGGCAAGCTCCGCGTTTGTCATCGTGAGCTCGTCGAGCTCGATGCCATGCTTGCCGAGACGGTCCTTGAGAAGGCGCCTGATGGCCTCAGGCTGCTCTGCGATCTCTTTTGCCATGAAGTCCGGGTATCCGCCCAAGGTTGCCGCAGATGCGTCCCAGTCGACCGCAAGCTTCGTCGGCGACTCGACAGGCGTGCCCTCGGCGTCGATCACATTGCAGGTGCCGTTCGCATGGAGAAGTGCCAGCTGTCCGTCGTCGAGCTGGATGACCTCCTTCGCCTTGCCAGCAAGCGCCGTGATGTCGGATGCGGCATAGCAGCCATCAGAGGTCTCTGCGATAACGAGAGGAGAGCGGCGGCGTGCGCAGACAATCTCTCCCGGCGCATCGGCAGAGATCACGGCGACAGCCCAGGAGCCTTCGAGGCGCGAGACCGCGATGCGCACGGCCTCGAGGAGGTCGTGGTTCGCGGGGCCCGCAAGCGACTCCTCGACGAGGTGCGCGATGACCTCGGAGTCCGTGTCGCTCTTGAACTCATGGCCCGAAGCGATGAGCTGCGCCCTGAGCTCGCGGAAGTTCTCGATGATGCCATTGTGGACAATGGCTGTCCTGCCTGTGCAGTCCACGTGCGGATGGGCATTGCGGTCGGAGGGCGCCCCGTGCGTTGCCCATCTCGTATGGGCAATGCCTGAGGTGCCGACGAGGTTTGCGCACTCCGTGCGCTGCGCGAGCGTTGCGACACGTCCTGCGCACTTGACGCCGTGAAGCTCTCCGTCAGGAGAGAGCACCTCGATGCCTGCCGAATCGTATCCACGGTACTCGAGGGATGCGAGTCCCTGGAGAAGGAATGGTCTTGCCTGCTTGCTTCCGGTGTAGCCGACAATGCCGCACATGGAGAGCCTCCTTGCAGTCGCTGCATGCTCAATGTGGTATGAAATCTTCTTTGAAGACAGACCAATTCTAGCAGAGTATCAGCTGTCTGCCCATGCGGTATGAAGCATTCACGCAAGACATACCAATTCTATTCCTTTGGCCCCCAGAAGAGGCGCTCAGGCGCTTCTGTCCCCGAAGAGCTCATGCGCAGTCGCGACGGCCGTCTCGACCATCTCTTCGACCGCTTCTGCCGTGTAGAACGCCATGTGCTGCGTGAGCACGGTATTCGGGAACTGCCTGAGGTAGGCCATGTCCCGGTTCTTCAGGATGTCGCCCGAGCGGTTGAAGTGGTAGATTCCCTGCTCCCCTTCGAACACATCCATCGCAAGCGCGCCGATCTTGCCCGACTCGATGCCTTCCGTCAGGGCCGAGACATCCATAAGATCGGGGCGGGCAGTGTTCACGAGGACGACGCCGTCCTTCATCGTCGCAAGCGAGGCCGCCGAGACCATGTTCCTGTTCTCAGGCGTTGCCGGCACGTGGAACGAGATCACATCGGAGTCACGGAAGAGCTCGTCCTGCGAGACATACGCCGCGACCTTCGCCACGTCGGGATTCACGTGATGCCCTGTAGCCAATATCCTGCAGCCGAAGCCAGCAAGGCGCCTGACCACGGCCGCGCCGATTGCGCCTGTCCCGACGACGCCGACCGCAAGAGACGAGAGCGTCCTGCCCTCGAGGCCGGAAAGCGAGTAGTCGTTCACATTCTGCTGGTAGACGGCAGCCTTGTAGTGCCTGAGCGCTACAAGCATGAGCATGAGCGTGAAGTCGGCGACGGAGTCGGGCGCATAGTGGGCATTGCCGACCTTGATGCCGAGACGTTTCGCGGCTGCAAGGTCGATGTGGTCTGTGCCGATGGTGCGGGTGACGAGCACATGCACGCCGTGCGCTGCAATCTTTTCGAGGAGCGCTTCGTCGTATCTGGCCTGTCCGAGCACGAGCGCCGCATCGGCACCTTCAAGCTCGTCCAGATGCTCAGGCAAAAGCCCCTGCTCGAGCGTGAGCGCATCCACGAAGGGAAGCTCGTCCACACGCCTGAAGGCCTCTTCCTCGTCCGGCCTGACCTCGAATGCACAGATCTTCATGTCTCCCCTTTCTCGCGTTTTCCGAAGTATACGAAAAAGAGCCCATCTCCCAGAAGGAGACGGGCTCTGAATGGAGCAAGCCAGAAAGCTTTAGCGCTTCGAGAACTGCGGGCGCTTGCGTGCCTTCTTCAGGCCGTACTTCTTGCGCTCGACAGCACGTGCGTCGCGCGTGAGGAAGCCAGCCTTCTTGAGGTCGGCACGGTACTCGCCGGCGTCGAGAAGAGCGCGGGCGATGCCGAGACGAAGAGCGCCGGACTGGCCATTGATGCCGCCGCCATCGCAGAGAGCGATAACGTCGAAGTGGCCCTCGGTGTCCGTCACGCGGAACGGTGCCAGAGCATTGTCGACGAGCTGCTGGCGGCCGAAGTAGTTCAGTGCGTCACGGCCATTGACGGTGACCTTGCCGGTACCCGGAACAAGGCGGACGCGGGCGGTTGCCTCCTTGCGGCGACCGGTGCCGGTGTAAACAGCGGTGTTGTCAGCCATCGGTTAGGCCCTCCAATCGATCTTGACAGGGTTCTGAGCGGTGTGCGGATGCTCAGGACCAGCATAGACCTTGAGCTTCATGGCCTGCTGATGACCAAGGGTCGACTTCGGGAGCATGCCCTGCACTGCGTGCTCGATGACACGCTCGGGGTGCTTCTCCATAGCCTCCTTGAAGCTTTCGGTCTTGAGGCCGCCCAGCCAGCCGGAGTAGCGCCAGTAGGACTTCTTGTCTGCCTTGTTGCCGGTAAGCTGGACCTTAGCGGCATTGATCACGACAACGAAGTCTCCCGTGTCTACATTCGGGGTGTACTGCGGCTTGTTCTTGCCACGGAGCACGTTGGCTGCCGTCGTTGCAAGACGACCAAGGGTCGCACCGTCGGCGTCGATGAGCACCCACTTGCGCTCGACTTCGCCGGCCTTGGCGTAATGAGTCGACTTCTTCACTTGACTCCTCCATGTACCTGTAACGAAATGCTTATCCTATGAGATTACGGGGCTCAGTGGAAAGCCTTCAAAGTATACAACGGCTCCACATGACCTGCAAAGATTCTTTTGTTCCCACAGCTCGTCCACATAGATCCGACACTGCTAGAACTGGCCGGGATGGCGCGGGGTCCACGTGCTCTTCGGCACGAAGGCCTTTATCTCGTCCAGGTGCCTGATGGCTTCCTGCCTGCCCTCGATATAGAGGTCGAGAAGCTTTCCGCCATCCGACTCGTTGACGCCGACCTCGACGGGCACAGGAGGTGCGATCACGAGGCAGGTCCCCTCCTCCTCGCGGCGCCAGAGATCCTCGCGCTCGCCGTTGTACATGGAGCGGCGGTCCTCCAAGGCCTTCGTGAAGTAGGGATAGTCGTCGTATCTGTGCGAGCGCAGCACAAGGCCTTCATTGCCGAGGCCTTTCACATACGTCCGGTCGCGCGTGAGGACGACGAGCGCACGCTCGGCTGGCTCGAAGTTCTCGATGTAGGGAAGCTCCTTCTCCCCCATCGCTGCCGCAAACGGGATCGAGTCCGTCGTGCCGCCGTCGAGCATCTCATGCCCTCTGACCTTCACGGTATGCGAGAAGAGCGGAAGCGACGAGGAGGCCCTGATGGCCTCGATATCCTCGGGGAGCTTCTTCACCTCGAGATAGGCGGGCGTGCCGAAGATCGCATCGGAGGCGACGCAGTACATCCTCGTCGGATTCTCTGCGAATGTCTCGTTGTCGAAGGGATCGAGCTCGTTCTGGACCTTGTCGTAGAGGAAGTCCTCGGCAGCGATATTGCCGGTCTTCACATACGACCACCACGACATGCACCTGGGATCGTCGCGATAGGCAAGCATGATGCGCTCTGCGCGCCCGATCTGGCGGCTCTTGTAGGTCGCTGCATTCATGGCGCCAGCAGAGACGCCCCAGACCGAGCTGAATCCATAGATCCCATGCTCCATCAGGACATCCGTCACGCCTGCCGTGAACATGTCGCGGTATCCGCCGCCTTCGAGCACCAGTGCCACGCCTGCCATATATATCCTCCTTCTGTATCCAATGAGAAGGTTATACCCATCATTGGGCAGCCGAGCACTAGCTGAGATAGCGCCAATGCCGGTCTGTGAGGATGCGGGCAGCTGCCAAGCCTATCGGCAGGAACACGACGATCAAGGCAGCCCTCACCATCCACGTGAGCGAATCTGCGATGTTGTAGGACGCGAGATAGAAGATGGCTCGGTACATGTAGAGGCCGGGCACCATGATCACGATGGAAGGTACTGTGAGCGAGATCCTGGGGAACGTGAGCCTCTTCCTCACGGCAGAGGCGATGAGCCCTGCTGCAAGGGCACCCACGAAGGCTGCCGCCTCGGGCGGCATGGCGGCAAGGTCGACAAGCTCGAGGCGCAGGGTGTTGGCGACAGCGCCGATCGCGCCTGCCGTTGCCGCCATGGGCAGCGGGCTCGAGAACATGATCGAGAAGCCGAAGACGCCGCAGAAGCTCATGGCCGCACGCATGAGGGCCAGAGGCAGAGGAGCGATGCCCAGAGGCACGAAGTCGTCCGGTGCGAGATGGACGATGCTTGCGACAAGCCAGCCGAAGAGCGTTGCCACGAGGATGACGGTCAGGGCATAGCAGAGGCGCTCGATGCCGCTCTTGAAGTCCATCTTCGCGATATCGAGCCCGCTGGTGATGAGCGGGAAACCCGGGATCATGAAGAGCATCGCGCCGATATAGCCTGCCTCGTGCGAGAGGGCAGAAGGATCGAAGAGGCCAAGCGCCATGAGCGCCAGAAGGTAGCTCACGCAGGCAGCCGACACCGCCACGGCGACGCAGGCAAAGTGCGTGATGCGGTGCGCGCCCATGATGCGGCGCACATACTGGCCGATGCCGGCACCGACAAAGGCGCAGAGCATCTCAGGGAGGCCGCCGCCCAGGAGGAACACGAAGGCGCAGCATGCAAGCGCCGAGGCAAGCGCCGACTGGAGCGGCGTATATCCGCCCTTCGTGTCATGCTCGACCTTGTCCATGAGGCGGTGGCATTCCTTCACGGTGAGCGCAGAGCCGCAGGCCTCGAGATCCTTCATGAAGGTCTCCATCTGCCAGATGCGCTTCGTGTTCACGCCGGTCGAAGGCAGGGAGACGATGAACGTCTCGCGCTCCGTCCCGTCGACGCACGTGCACTCGATCGTGAGCAGGCTCACATCGGCCGAGCAGACGACGCCGAGCGTGCGCGCCACACGGTTCATGGCCTCACGCACGCGCCAGCCTCCCGTGCCGCCCGAAAGCGTCAGGAGCCCGACGCGGGCGATGATGGCACAGCGGTCCTCGAGGCAGGCATCGCGTGCCAGCGCATCCGGCTCATGGATCGTCTCATGCCACTTCAGGGGCATATGGTGGGGATGGTGGAATGATGTGGACGAGACAAGCTCCTCGAGCTCCATCCATTCGTCCTCTGTTGCCGGCATGTCCTGCATGGAAAAGACCACTTCCAGAAAATATCGCTTCGAAGATGGGCGTAGACGCCCATCAGTCTAGCAGCCTCATCTCTGCGGCATGAAAAAAGCGGGCTGCCTGCACATGCACGCAGCCCGCATCGCTTTTGGTGGAGGTGCGGAGAATCGAACTCCGGTCCAAAACAAACCCCTGACAGGTGTCTCCAGGCTCAGCCAGTGCTTGAGTCTCGGATGCCTTGCACGCGCCGGCCTGCGCTCGGCATCCCAGCCGGTTCAGTCTTGGCTTCCGGCATACCCGCTACGTCCGGAAGTGCATCTCCCTCAGATGACGCCGCACCGCAGTCGGGAGCATGCTGCGGATTGACGGCTGCTAATTAAAAGTTAAGCAGCGAGGGCGTAAGAGCCCTGATAAGAATTGTCGTCAATTCAATTTGACGGTACCCCTGTTTAACGTGGCGAGGAGACCACGGTCTGCTGCCCATCTCAGGTCTGCCCTGTCGAAACCAGTCACCCCCGGTTCGAGAGCAGATTTGCATCTGCTGTTCTCAAAGTGCTTTTCCGCTTGCGCGGTCTTATAAGTATACCCACTCGGCAGCATTTCTGACAGAGGCGCTAGCGGGCCGCAGGAGTCTCCTCAGAGGCCCGCTCATCTGCAAGCTCGCGCACTTCCGCCGCAAGCTCATGCGCTTCCTCCGCGAGCTCACGCTCTTCCTCTGCGAGCACGCGCTTCTCCTCTGCAAGCGCATGCTCCTCCTCCGCAAGCGCACGCTCCTCCTCCGCAAGCTCATGCTTCTCGCGATCCCAGAACATGAGGCAGAAGGCTGCCGCCAAAAGGACAGAGCTTGCCGCGATTGCATGGAGGCCGAAGGCACCAAGCAGGCGGGAGCCGATGATGGCGCCGATGATGAACGTCAGGATCGTTCCGTAGTAGAGAAGCGCCGATTCGAGATATCCGTGCTCCTTCGTGTGGAGGAAGTCCATGAGGTTATGGGTGCCGCTCCGGAGATTGCCGATGCACATCGTCGTCGCGAATCCCCGCCCATGGAGCTTGCGGAATGCCTGGACCTGCATGCCACAGGCAAGAGAGGTCAGGCTGTTTGCGAGGAGGTCGAAGTCCTGGGGCATGAAGGAGACGACGACGAGAAGCGCTGCCTCGATGAGAAGCGAGGTCTGCCGCCAGTGCAGGTGGTGCTCATGGCTCACATGCTTCACGGTATGGGCAAGGGCGATGCCGAAAGCAAAGGCAAGGACCGGCAGTGCGTAGTGGGCAGCACGGTGCCAGTCGCCGTCTGCGATGTTCACCCCGAGCAGGAGCATGTTGCCCGTCTGCGCATTCGCGAAGACCTTGCCGCGTCCCAGATAGGAGTAGGCGTCCATGAGGCCGCCCGAAAGCGCCAGGAGGACGGCAAGCTCGATGGATTCTGAGGTCTGCTGTGCGCGCTGCATGAAGGATTCCGCTCTTTTGTGGGGCCAGTACCGGTCCTCCATTCTATGCGCTTGCGCGCGAGAGCTGAAAAAAGGCGCAACAGCAGCACGTTGCCGCCATTGCGCCTGCACATCTGCCATGAAAGGCAGCTGCTCGGTCTGGTGCTAGTCCTCGACGCGCTCGAACATGTCGGGGCCCACGCCGCAGACGGGGCATACGTAGTCATCGGGGAGCTCGGGGGTGTCGACCTCGACCTCGTAGCCGCAGACGGTGCACACGAACTTGTAGGTCTTCTTCTCTTCGTCGGCCATGGTGCTTCCTCTCCTGGAAATTCCTTCTCATGAAGGGGCCCTTCCCCTTCATTGCATGTAACTTTAGCCTATTTCGGGGACAAAGGAAGAGGCACGTGCCGGCGTCTTTCCCTTGAGCTCCGAGTGATACCACGCGTAGTCGAGAAGCGCAGCATCGGAGAGCACCTCGGCATCCTCGACCTTGCCGACAAAGACCATGTGCGTGCCGACATCCAGGGTCTGGACGACCTTGCAGGCGATGACGGCAGCGGCATTCTGCTTCACATACGGATCGCCGAGCGATGTATGGAGCGTGTCGTCTCCTGCATACTTCGCGAAGTTCGCGCCGGTCCTGAAGCCGAAGCGCCCGATGAACGGCATGTCGGCCTCGCGGGTGAGCGGCACGAGCGCGAAGTGGCCCGCCGCCTCGATGATGCCCTCCGTATAGTTCTGCTTGTTCACGGCCACCATGACCTGGAGCGGCTCTGCGGTGAGCTGGAGCCCCGTGTTCACGACGCAGCCGCTCTCGCGGCTGCCGTCGGACGCCGAGACCACATAGAGGCCAGAGGTGAACTTGAAGAGTGCACGTGCATCCATTGAATCCCCTCTCCGGAGCCGTTTGGGGGCTAGCGGCTCCTCTCCTTGAGCGCGCGCTGGATCTCGCGCTCGGTATCCCGTTTTGCCATGTCCGCACGCTTGTCGTAGAGCTTCTTGCCCCGGGCAAGCGCAATCGTGAGCTTCACGCGGTTGTGCTCGTCGAAATACATCTGGAGCGGCACGATGGCCGTGCCTTTCTGGCGAAGCTTCTGGTCGAGATAGAAGATCTGCCTGCGGTGCAGAAGGAGCTTGCGCCGGCGGTCAGGATCTCTGTTCCAGACGCCGCCATTCACGTATGGATGGATATGGAGGCCATTCAGCCATACCTCGCCGCCACGGATGAGCACGAACGTGTCCGTGAGCTGTGCCGGCCTATCGCGCAGGCTCTTCACCTCGGAGCCTGCGAGCTCGATGCCTGCCTCGAACGTCTCGTCGATGAAGTAGTTGTGGGAGGCAGAGCGGTTCCTCGAGATGACCTTGATATCCGGCTTTCCCCGCTTTCCCATCACGCCTCCCCCTCGTCCTTCTCATCCTTCTCGTCGTCTGCATGGATGAGCTCGAGGAGGGCCTTGCAGGCATCCGTGCCCACGAGGTCGCGCGCGCGGATCGTGAGCTCCGTCGCGAGGTTCCTGTTGCCGAAGTCTGCTGCGTCGGAGGCACAGAAGAGAAGGCAGACCGCGATATCGGCATTCGCACCGTCAGGCAGGCCTTCCTGTCCCAAGAGCTCCGTGCACTCCTTGTCGTCGACCTCGTCCGGATCGTGGTCGGTGCCCTTCGCATCGCCGAGCATCTGCGTGAGCTTGCCATCGTCTCCCATATCGAGGCGGCGTGCAGCCCGCAGGGCTGCTGCCTGCGTCCGGGGCTTGCCGATGGCGCCGAAGTACTCGGAGAAGTTCGCGAAGGCGCGTGCAAGGTGGCGGGCATCGCTTGCACGCTCGAAGACGGAATAGGTGAGCGCAAGATATTCCTGGTTGTCGCCCTGGGCACGGAAGAGCTCGGCGAGGTCGAGCCTCGCGCCGCAGTCCATAGGGTTCCAGCGTATGCACTGCTTCAGGGCCTCGATGGCCTCCTGGGCATCCCCCATCCTCACGCAGGCAAGCGCGAGGTCGGAATAGAGCCTTGAGAGCGGCTCTCCCACATCCTCGAGCGTGCGCGGATCCTTCTCGACGCGGCGGTACGCGAGACGCTCGAAGAGCGTCGGGAAGGCGAACCACTGCGTATCCTCTGTCGTCGGGCAGTTTGCGTCGACATATTCCTCTGCGTCCTCTGCAAGGGCAGCGAGGCGCTTCTGCGCTGCCTCGGTCTGCCCGTCGACCATGAGGGATTCTGCCGCGACGAGCTCATCTGTCAGATTGCTTGTTCCCATATCATTCCTGCCATGCAGGCAGAAGGCATGCTTCTGCCGTCGTTTCTGTATCTATGCATTCCTACCCGTCTCGGCCCCTCTTGATGCAGGCCGGGCCGCCGACGCGAGCTCGAAGCCGATCCGGCCCTTGATGGTGTCGACGTCGTGCACGGTGACGGCAACGCGCTGGCCCAGGCGATACCTCTTTCCCGACTGCTCGCCCGTGAGCATCATGCGCGCCTCGTCGTAGTCGAAGTACTCGTCGCCGAGCGCACGGATCGGCACAAGCCCTTCTGCCATCGTGTCATCGAGCACGACAAAGATGCCGAAGCGCTCGACGCCGTCGATGATGCCGGAGAAGGCCTCGCCGACCCTGTCCTCGAAGAGCTCTGCCATCTTCACATCCTGCGACGCGTGTGCCGCCGCATCGGCGACGCGCTCCTTGTCGGAGCAGTCGCGGCAGAGCTGCGGGAGGGCATGCGCGCTCTCGTCGAGCGAGGAGAGCTTTCCCTCGAGATAGGCCTTGAGCGCCCGGTGCACGGTGTCATCCGGATAGCGGCGGATGGGAGACGTGAAGTGGCAGTAGGCAGCCGTTCCGAGCGCGAAGTGGCCTTCGTTGTGGTCGAGATAGATGGCCCGCTTCTGTGCCCTCAGAAGGAGCGTCGAGACGAGGTAGGCAGAAGGCGTCTTCTCGGAACGCGCGAGCACGGCCTGCATCGCGAACGGATTTCCTGTCTCGAACGCCAGCACCTCGTCGGCGCTGCCGAAGAGGTCGAGCTCCTTGAAGACGGGGACGAGCGCCTCGAGGTTCTCTTCCGACGGCGCCTCGTGCACGCGGTAGGCGCACGGTGCCTCATGGTCGGAAAGAAGCTTTGCGACCGACTCGTTCGCAAGAAGCATCGCTTCCTCGACAAGCGAGGTCGCCCGCGTCTTCTCCCTGATCGTAACGCCCAGAGGCTTTCCTTCCTCATCGAGCGCGACCTTCGCCTCGCGCGACGGGAAGTCGATGGCACCACGCTTCTCGCGGATCTGGATGCGCAGGCGCCCCACCTCGTCGAGCACCGTGAGGCTTTCCTCGATCACGGCCTTCCTGCCGGCTGCCACAGGGAGCTTCTCCCCGTCTACGAGGAAGCGCTCGACCTCGTCGTAGGAAAGGCGCGCGGCACTTCTGATGGCTGCCTTCATGGGAGTGGCAGAGAGGAGCTGTCCCGTACGCGAGAGCTCCATCTTCACGGCCATCACGAGCCGGTCCTCGTTCGGCACGAGCGAGCAGACGCCGTTCGAGATGGCCTCGGGAAGCATCGGGATCACGCGGTCGGCGAGATAGACAGAGCAGGTACGCCTCTGCGCCTCGTTGTCGAGCGAAGACCCCGGCTTCACGTAGTGCGTGACATCGGCGATTGCGACAAGAAGCTCGTAGCCCTTCTCGCACCTCTTTCCGAAGACCGCATCGTCGAAGTCCTTCGCATCGGCAGAATCGATCGTGACGAGAGGGACATCCCTCAGGTCCTTGCGGTATCTGTCTTTCGCCAAGGCCTCTGCGACGCCCGGCACGAGGCCTTCCGCCTCCTTGAGCGCCGCGTCAGGGAAGGCATCCGGCAGGTCGAACGAGGCAAGGACCGACTCCATGCCCATATCGAGGCCATCGGGCGAGCCGATCCGGCGCTCGATCGTCGCGGTGCCGGAGATGCCGCGCGACGGATATTCGAGGATGCGGACACGCACGATGTCGCCGTCGTGCACGCCGAGCTTCCGGTCCGAATGATCTTCGGGGACCATGAAGAAGTCATGGGTAAGGCGCGTATCGAGCGGCACGAGGGCACGGAGCGGCCCTGCCTCCTCATAGCGCGCAAGGAGCGTCTTCGTCCCGCGCTCGAGCACGCTCTGGACATGCGCCTGGCGCTCGCCGCCCTTCACGGGCACGAGCGAGACGGCGACCTTGTCGCCGTTCATCCCCTCGTGGAGGCCTCCATGGGCGACACGATAGGTCCCCTCCTGGCAGACAACCCGGGCCCTGCCGCCTTCCTGGACATGCAGGATGCCGGTCGCTGTGGCATGGGGCTTGCGTCCGTGCCGGAATCTCCTGTCCTTCTTCGGCCTGCGCTTCGAATGCGACATGAAGTCCTCCTCAAGACAAGAGAATGGGGGCAGCACGTGTGTGCCACCCCCATACTAGACCAACAGATTGAAGTCTGTGCAGGCGCTAGACGTTCAGATAGCGCCTCATTGCGATAGCAGAGCCGAAGAGGCCGATCGCGACACCGACAATCACGAGAAGGCCATAGGTCTGCGCGATGACGGCAGGCTGCAGGTTGAACGAGAGGAACGCCACCTGCTCCTGGAGACGCGGCAGGACGTTCGTGATGACAGCCTGCAGGGCGCAGATCGCAAGGATTGCGCCGATGAGGGCCTCGATAGCGCCCTCCGCGACGAAGGGCCCGCGTATGAAGCCGTTCGAGGCGCCGACAAGGCGCTCGATGCCGATCTCGCGGCGGCGTGCCGAGATGGAGAGGCGGATCGTGTTGTTGATGAAGACAAAGGCGACAAACGTCAGCAGCACGACGAGCACGATTGCGATGATGCGGATATAGGACGTGACGGTGAACAGGCGCTCGACCGTCTCGCGTCCGTACTGGACGGAGTTCGCCGGGTCGGAGTCGTCAGCGACGGCCGCAAAGTCGGAATCGTCGATGAGCTTGTTCGCGACGGTCTCGACCTCCTGCGGATCGTTGAGCTTGATCACGAGGGAGGCAGGGACCGGGTTCGTGCCGTCAAGCGCCGCGACAGCATCCTCGGCGTTCTTGTTCGACATCGTTGCCTTGTATTCCTCGAGCGCCTCGTCCTTGCTCTTGTACGTGACGGACTCGACGTTGTCCCAGCCCTCGATCTTCTGCTGGAGGGCATCGACGGCGTCCTGGGACGCGTCGTCTGCAAGGTACGCCTGGATCGTGACCTTGTCCTCGACGTTGCCGACCATGTTGTCGACCAGGGCAGACAGGAACACGAACGTGCCGATAATGAACAGCGACAGGAAAATCGTGACGACGGCGCCGAACGTAGTGCCGAAGTTGCGCTTGAAGTGGTGCATGGCCTCGCGCAGCGAGTAGCCGATGTTAGATGGTGCCATAGTTGCCGTAGCCTCCTCTCTCCTGGTCGCGCACGACGTGGCCGCCTTCGAGGGCGATGACGCGGCGGCGCATGGAGTCGACCATCTCGCGGTCATGGGTAGCCATGACAACGGTGGTGCCAGTGCGGTTGATGCGATCGAGCAGCTTCATGATGCCGAGCGAGATGGCCGGGTCGAGGTTGCCGGTCGGCTCGTCGCAGACGAGCAGGGGCGGCCTGTTGACCATGGCGCGGGCAACGGCGACACGCTGCTGCTCGCCGCCGGAGAGCTGGTCCGGATAGTTGTCCATCTTGTCCTGGAGGCCGACAAGGCGCAGCACCTCAGGCACCTGGGCCTTGATGACGGACTTCGGCTTGCCGATGGCTTCGAGGGCGAAGGCGACATTCTCGTACGTCGTCTTGTCCGGCAGCAGCTTGAAGTCCTGGAACACGCAGCCGATCTGGCGGCGCAGGTACGGGACCTTCCAGTTGCGCATCGTCGTGAGGTCCTGGCCTGCGACCATGACCTTGCCCTTCGTTGCCTTGAGCTCACGGGTGATGAGCTTGATGAACGTGGACTTGCCGGATCCGGAGTGTCCGACGATGAAGACGAACTCGCCCGGATAGATGTCGACGCTCACGTCTTCGAGGGCCGGCTTGTTCGGCTGTGCCTTGTAGATCAGCGTGACATTGCGGTAGGAGATCGTCGGCGTTCCCTCATGCGGGACCTGCGGCATGCCATTCGAGGAAAGGCCTGCGTAGGACGTGATGCCGTCGTCATCTGCATCCGAGGACTGCACGATGCCGGCAGAGGTCTGGGACGGCTGCTCGACGGACGGGACCGTGAAGACCGACGACTGGGACGGCTGCACGGCAGGTGCGGCCTGCTGCGGCGCGTGGACGGCCGTCTTTGCCGGTGTGGGCTCTTCGAGGTCGTCGACGCCGCCCGGAATGTCCAGGTCATCGAGGTCGTCGTCGATATCGTCGGCTGCTGCCGGCGCCTCCGGCTCCTGCGGAGCCGCGGCTGCCTTCTCGGCGACGCTTGCATAGATGGACTGCATGACGGAAGATTCCTCGTCGAGAGGCTCTCCGCCCTTGTCTGCATCTACGGCTGCCGTATCCTGATCTTGTCCCGCAGATGCGGGCTCGTCTTCTGGTGTAGGAGCGCTCGTCTGCAGGGCGCCGGTGTCTTCCAGCTCTTCATTCCCCTGCCGCTCCCGACTGCGAAAGTGATTGGCCACAGAAGCTCCTTCTCTTTCCTGTATGCACGAATCAGCGGACAGTTGTCGATTAGAAAATCATAGCAAGCAAAACGCCTGCAGCACGCTGCAGACGCTATAGGCCCTGAAAAACGCACGATTAGCTCAGGACGCTGAAGCAGGGCCAAACACGTGGCCCTGCTTCTATCAGAGATGTTGCAGGAATCTAGCGGCCGAGCGCCTTCTTCACCTCGGCGGCGATGCCTTCGCCGTCGAGGCCGAAGTGATGGAGCAGGACATCGCCGTTTGCCGACGTGCCGAACGTGGACATGCCGACACGGTGGCACGGCACCGGCAGCTTCTCGCCGAGGAGCTCGGCGATTGCAGAGCCGACGCCTCCAAAGACCGAGTGCTCCTCGCACGTCACGACATGGCCCGTCTTCGAGGCGGAGGCAAGAATCGTCTCCTCATCGAGCGGCTTCACGGAGAAGATGTCGAGGACCTCGGCAGAGATGCCATCCTGCTCGAGAAGGTCTGCGGCAGCAAGCGCCTGCGAGACCTCGACGCCTGCGGCAGCGATCGTCACGTCCGTGCCTTCGCGCACGACGCCTGCGAACGGAAGCCCGCCCACGAACGTCTCATCGTAGACGAGGGGCACCTTGTGGCGGCCGAGGCGCACATAGACCGGGCCCGGCGTCTTTGCGGCAAGACGGATGGCCGCCTTTGCAGCCCAGTAGTCTGCCGGCACGAGCACGCGCATGTTCGGCAGCACGCGCATGAGCGTGATGTCCTCGAGCATCTGGTGCGTTGCGCCATCCTCGCCGACCGTGATGCCGGCGTGCGTCGGGCAGACCTTCACGTCGAGGTTCGAATCGCAGACCGTATTCCTGATCTGGTCATAGCAGCGTCCGGTGCCGAAGACGGCAAAGGATCCGGTGAAGACCGTGCGGCCGGTGAGTGCCAGGCCGGCTGCGACATCGATCATGTCCTGCTCTGCGATGCCCACATCGACCAGGCGATCGGGATCGTAGGCGCCGAGCTGTGCCGTCTTCGTCGAGCCTGCCAGGTCGGCATCGACAGCCATCACATCGAGCCCTTCCTTCACGAGCTCGATGAGCGTCTCTCCATATGCTTCGCGGGTCGCTCTCCTAGTCATTTGCGGCCTCCTTCTGAAGCTCCGTACGTGCTGCCTCGAGCTCTGCAAGCGCCTGGGCGCCCTGCTCGGCCGACGGCGCATTGCCGTGCCAGCCGACCTGGTTCTCCATGTAGGAGACGCCCTTGCCCTTGACGGTATGGCAGACGATCACGGAAGGCTGGTCCTCGACGGCAAGCGCATGCCTGACAGCTGCCTCGAGCGCCTCGATGTCATGTCCATCCGCTTCCTGCACATCCCAGCCGAAGGCACGGAACTTCGCCGGCACATCGCCGAGCGAGCAGACCGTATCGACCGGACCGTCGATCTGAAGGCCATTCAGGTCGACGAACACGCAGAGGTTGCCGAGCTTCCGGTGGGCAGCAAACATCGCTGCCTCCCAGTTCTGGCCCTCCTGGAGCTCGCCGTCGCCCGTGATAGCGAAGACATAGCGGAGAGGGGCATCGCCCTTCTTCGCATCGAGCCTGAAGCCGAGGGCGGCACCGGCTGCAACCGAGATGCCCTGGCCAAGTGAGCCCGTGCAGACCTCGATGCCCGGGCAGAGCTTCGAGTCGGGATGTCCCTGCAGGATGCTTCCGAGCTTCCTGATCGAGAGCATCTCGTCGTCTGTGATCCAGCCGAGCTGGTGGACGATGCCGTAAAGGGCAGGGGCTGCGTGCCCCTTCGAAAGGATGAGGAAGTCGCGGCCTTCCCACTTCGGATCTTTCGGGTCATAGTTCATGAGGCCCGAGAAATAGAGCATCGAGAGGATGTCTGTCGCAGACAGCGATCCTCCCGGATGGCCCGATCCGGCCTCCGTCAGCATCTGGACGATATCGTGGCGGACTGCATTCGCCACGAGCTCTATCTCGTGCGTCGAGCAGTACGGCGCCCTGCTCTCGCATTCTTTCGTCATAGCACTCCCGTCTTCGCGCTCTTCTGCCCAGAGAGGCAGTCTTCTTCATCATATACGCCGAATGTGCGGTATGTCTTCATGAGAAGGGAGAGCATGGGCAAAACCCACGCTCTCCTTAAAGACAGAAACAGAGCTTTAACATGCGCTAGGCGTCGAGGCTGCGGAATCCCTCGCCGAACACCTCGTGGATCTCGGCGATAACGACAATCGCATCGGGATCGAGCTCGGCCACGATGTCCTTGAGCTTCGTCGTCTCGGAGCGTCCCATGACGCACATGAGCATCGGGCGCGTCTCGCCGCTGTAGGAGCCCTTCGCGGAGATCTCCGTGCAGCCGCGGTTGAGCTCGAAGAGAATTGCCTTCGATATCGCCTCGTACTTGTTCGAGATGATGTAGGCCGCACGTGCGGAGCGCGGGCCATCGACGACCGCATCGATCGCCTTGCCGCAGATGAACATCGAGATTGCCGCATAGAGCGCGTTCTCGACGGAGAAGACCGGTGCCGACGCTGCGACGATCGCGCCGTCCACGACGATCATCATCGTGCCGATAGCGATGCCCGTCTTCTTCGAGATGAGCTGGACGATGATGTCCGTGCCGCCGGTATTGCCGCCTGCCATGAAGACAAGGCCGAGGCCGACGCCGGTGACGACGCCGCCCCAGAGGGCGCAGAGCAGAAGCTCCCCCTCCCCGAGCACAGGCACGATCGGCTGCAGGAGGTCCGTGAAGAAGCCGGAAAGGACGATGCCTGCCACGGTCTTGGCAAGATAGCGCTTCGATCCCTGCTTCACGACGAGCGAGAGCAGGGCGATGTTCATGAGGATGGTCTGGGCACCGACCGGGATATAGACGTCGGCCCTCTGGCCAAGCGCGAAGATGATTGTCGCTATGCCCGTGACGCCGCCGGCAGCGAGGCCGTTCGGCAGCTGGAACGAATCGAATCCGAATGCGAAGATGGCAGAGCCTGCGGCAATGAGCACGATGTCGCGGATGGCCTCGCGCATCTTGTCGCGCTGACTCATATCTTCTGCTCCTCTCCTGTCACCCAGCGGTGATAGCCGATGATGAAGGGGTCGAGGTCCCCGTCATCCAGAACCGATGAGACGTTGCCCGTCTCGACGCCCGTACGCAGGTCCTTCACGAGCTGGTACGGATAGAGCACATAGCTCCTGATCTGGTTGCCGAAGCCGATGTCGGTCTTCGGGCCGCGGAGCTCGTCTATCTGCTGCTCGCGCTTCTGGAGTTCGAGCTCGTAGAGGCGGCTCTTCAGGATCTTCATGGCATAGGCCTTGTTCTGGAGCTGGCTGCGCTCGTTCTGGCACGTGACGACCGTGCCGGTCGGGAGGTGCGTGATGCGGACGGCGGAGTCCGTCGTGTTGACACCCTGGCCGCCGTGTCCTGTTGCATGGTAGACATCGATGCGCAGGTCCTGCGGATCGATGTTGACCTCGATATCGTCAGGCAGGACCGGGAGCACCTCGACGCCCGCAAAGGTCGTCTGGCGCCGCTTCTTCTCGTCCGTCGGCGAGATGCGCACGAGGCGGTGCACGCCCTGCTCGGCGCGCAGCATCCCGTAGGCATTCTTGCCGCTCACCGTGAACGTCGCACGGTCGATGCCGATGACCTCGGCTGCAGGAGCATCGTTTACCGTCACCTTCCAGCCACGGCGCTCGCAGTAGCGCAGATACATCTTGAAGAGCATCTCGCACCAGTCCTGCGCCTCGAGGCCGCCCTGGCCCGGCGTGATCGTGACGATCGCATCGCCGTGGTCGAGATCGTCCGTGAACCAGCTCGAGAGCTCAAGCTCGGAAAGCTCGTGCTTGAGCTCCGCAGCGGCCTTCGTAGCCTCCTGGCGCAGCTCCTCGTCGTCCGTCTCGTCGGCGAGCTCGAGCGCTGCCTGGGCATCCTCGAGCTTCGACGTCGCCTCGTCGATGCCCTTGACATCCTCCTGGGCGCTCGAGAGCTCGGCCATCGTCTTCTGGGCAGCCGCTGCATCGTCCCAGAAGCCAGGAGCTGCACTCTTGCGCTGGAGCTCGGCCACAAGCTCGCGCTTCTGCGCGACATGGAGGTATCCCTCCACCTCGTGCAGACGTGCCTCGAGCGCCTTGAGCTCATCTGATGTGATCGGTGCCGCTTCTGCCATTAGCGGTTCCTGCCGTGGCAGTTCTTGAACTTCTTGCCGCTGCCGCACGGGCACGGATCGTTCCTGCCGACATTCGCGTAAGGATCGGGATCTTCTGCCTTGCGGTACGTCTTCGGCTTCTCGTCAGCCGGCACGGACTCGCGCGCCGTCCTCCTCTGGGCAATGCCCGACGAGGAGATGGAGCGGTGATGGTCGCCGTCGACATCTGCCGGACCCGAATAGCGGGCGCCCCTGAGCTCCGCGCCTTCCTGGGCAGGCTGAGGCTGTGCCACGACCTGGATCCTCAGGATGATGCGCAGGAAGTCCTCGTACATGGTGTTGACGAGCTCGGTGAAGGCAGCGTAGGCCTCGGTCTTGTACTCGACGAGCGGGTCCCTCTGGCCGTAGCCGCGAAGGCCGATGCCGGTCTTGAGGTAGTCCATCTCCTGCAGGTATGCCATCCACCTCGTGTCGATGACACGGAGCATGACGCGCATCGAGAGGTCGTTCATCGGGTCGTGCTCGGAAGGAGCCGGCTTGCCGCTGTCGAGCGCCGCCTGGGCGTCCTGTTTCTGGAGGCCACGTCCGATATTGCGGATGAACTCCGCCTTCTCCGCATAGCGCTTCTCGACGAAGTCGTCGATCGTCTCGACGATGTCCGCCTCTTCCATATCGTGCGTGAGCTCAGGGAGCTCCTTCGTGCCCGTGAGGTCGGCAAGCCACTTGCCGAGGCCTTCGAGATCCCAGTCCTCTGCATCCGTATCGGCGGGGCAGAAGTTGGCGACCTCGCGCTCGACCGTGTCCTCGGTGACCTCTGTCACATGTGCCGTCAGGTCCTTGCCGTCGAGGATCTTGTTGCGCTCCTCGTAGATGACCTGGCGCTGCTTGTTCATGACATCATCGTAGTCGAGGACGTTCTTGCGCATCGCGAAGTTAATCTCCTCGACCTTGCGCTGGGCGCCTTCGACAGCCTTCGTGACCATCTTCGCCTGGATCGGCATGTCGTCCGGCATGTCTGCCTTCTTCATCATGGCAGCGATGCGGTCCATGCGGTCGCCGCCGAACAGGCGCATCAGATCATCCTCGAGCGAGAGGTAGAACTGCGTCTCGCCCGGGTCGCCCTGACGGCCGGAACGGCCACGGAGCTGGTTGTCGATACGGCGGGATTCATGGCGCTCGGTGCCGATGACGCAGAGGCCGCCGGTCGCAAGCACCTTCTTCTTCTCTTCGGCGCAGATTGCGTCAGCCTTCGCGCGGTACTTCGGCATGACGGAATCGACGTAGGCGCGCTTCTTTGCCACGTCTGCGACAGAGACAGGATCTTCCGGATTCAGGCTCTTCTCCGGCTGCGGATCGATGCCATCCTCGCGCATGAGGTCCAGTGCCATGAACTGTGGGTTGCCGCCGAGCAGGATATCCGTACCACGGCCAGCCATGTTCGTGGCGATCGTGACGGCGCCGAAGCGGCCTGCCTGTGCGATGATCGCAGCCTCGCGCTCGTGGTACTTCGCGTTCAGGATCTGCGGATGGATGCCGCGCTTCTCGAGGATGCGCATGAGCTTCTCGGAGTTCTCGATCGAGACCGTGCCGACAAGGACCGGCTGGCCCTTCTTGTGGCGCTCGACGACGTCGTCTGCGACGGCATTGAACTTCGCCTCGATCGTGCGGTACACGAGGTCGTCGTGGTCCTTGCGGATGACGGGCTTGTTGGGCGGGATGACCTGGACCGGCAGGTTGTAGATCTCACGGAACTCCGCGTCCTCGGTCATGGCGGTACCAGTCATGCCGGAGAGCTTGTCGTAGAGGCGGAAGTAGTTCTGGAGCGTGATCGTGGCGAGCGTCTGGTTCTCCTCGCGGATCGCGACGCCTTCCTTTGCCTCGATGGCCTGGTGCAGGCCCTCCGAGTAGCGCCTGCCCTCCATGATGCGGCCCGTGAACTCGTCGACGATCTTGACTTCGCCGTCGAGCACGACGTACTGCTGGTCGCGGTGGAACATGTACTCGGCCTTGAGCGCCTGCTGCAGGTGGTTCACGAGCTGGCCGGAGACATCGGAGTAGATGTCCTGGATGCCGAGGGCATGCTCGATCTTGCGCAGGCCTTCATCGGTCGCCGCAATCGTGTGCTTCGCCTCGTCCATCTCGTAGTCCACGTCGCGCGTGAGGCCGCGGACGGCACGGGCGAAGTCCTTGTAGGTGCTGGCAGACTTCGTGCCGGCACCGGAGATGATGAGCGGCGTCCTCGCCTCATCGATGAGGATGGAGTCGACCTCGTCGACGATTGCATAGTGGTGTCCGCGCTGCACGCGCATCTCGGGGCGCGTGACCATGTTGTCGCGCAGGTAGTCGAAGCCGAACTCGGAGTTCGTGCCGTATGTGACATCTGCTGCATAGGCCGGCGTCTTCATGTTGAGGCGCATGCCGTTCTGGATGAGGCCGACATTCATGCCGAGGAAGCGGTAGATCTGGCCCATCCACTCGGAGTCGCGCTTTGCGAGGTAGTCGTTGACCGTCACGATATGGACGCCCTGGCCATCGAGAGCGTTGAGATAGCCGGCAAGGGTCGACACGAGCGTCTTGCCTTCGCCGGTCTTCATCTCCGCGATCATGCCGCGGTGCAGCGCGATGCCGCCAATGAGCTGGACATCGAAGTGGCGCATGCCGAGCACGCGCCTCGATGCCTCACGCACGGTCGCGAAGGCTTCGGGAAGAAGGTCGTCCAGGGTCTCGCCGTTCGCGAGACGCTCGCGGAACAGCACGGTCTGGTGTGCGAGCTCCGCATCGTCCATCTTGTCCGGGGCATAGTTCGGCTCGAGCTCGTCGATGTGTTCGGCAATCTGCCGGAACTCCTTGAGCTGCTTGTCCGCTCCCATGGAGAGCAGCTTGGAAAAGAGGTTAGCCATATAGCATTCCTTAAGGGTAAAGTGCATGCACCCCCTGTGGCGCATGCACAGTATGCACACGTCCAACACTGTATCCGATATCGGGGCATGTCTTTCCTGCCATCCGCCTTATCACCAAAAGCGCACTGCCTTTCAGGCTCTCTGCAAGCATCATGCATCTGCTCCGCCTGTGCCTGCCTCGCTCAGGGCATCGTCCATGAGGGAGCGCATGCGGCCCGAAGGGTAGATGCCGGAATCATCCATGAGCTGCTGCGAGAAGCTCTGGTAGGCCTCCCAGGCATCGGCCGTGCGCCCCTGGCGGAGATAGACCTTGAGAAGGACGATCGCCGCATCCTCGCGTGTCGGCACCTCCCGCACGGCGCACTTCGCGAAGAGCGCCGCTGCGCTCAGAGACGACTCGTCGAGCGCGATCTGCGCTGCCTTCGAGAGCGCATCGACATACTCCTGCCTGAGCTCCTCTGCCCTTCTCACCATCATCCCCGAGCTGTCCTGTGCAGCGACGATCATCTCTCCCTGATAGATGTCGAGGATCTCGTCTGCCGCTTCGAGCGCACGCGCCGATCCCGTGCCCTCCGAGAGCACCTCCTTCACGAGCGCTTCGAACGCATCCACATCGCAGATGACGGAAGATGGATTGAGCGAGATCAGGCCGTCTCCGCCGACGATGAAGCGGGCTCCTGTCCCCTTCTGGCGCACGACCTCGCGCAGCGTGCTCACGGCCGAATAGATCTTCGGGCGTCCCTCGATGTAGTCCGACTCCGGCCAGAGCGCCGCGAGCACGTCCGCTCTCCTCATCGTGTGTCCCCGCTTTGCGGCAAGCATCTGGAGGAGCGCCTTCGACGAGCGCCTTGGCCAGCGGTTGATGAGAATGGGCTCGCCGTCGACCTTCACCTCGAAGCGTCCGAGCAGGCAGACCTCGAGGAGGCCAGGCTCGCTCGAGGCCGGGATGGCAGGCTCTGTTCTCACGTCCTCTTCCTGCGCCTTCCCCTGCCTCTTCTGCCCTGCCTCCCGCCAGACAGCAGCATCGTGCTTCCAGCTTTCAGGCACGGCATCTGCCAGCTGTGCCGAGAACCCCTGTGGCATGCCAAGAAGAAGGACCAGAAGCCACCGGAACTGGACCGGCAATTCCTGCTCTGACAGGGCCGTGCCCTGTGCTGCGCATCTCACGGCATGGGCAAAGAGCCTGCCCTGGGCGCTCTTCGCCTTGCCGAGCCTGCGTGCGACGCTGCGTGCTGTCGTGCCGCCGATCTCTGTGGCCTGGAGCAGATGGATCGCATCGAGCAGCGGCTGGGACGTGAGCTCCCCTGCGGCACGCTCTGCGTGCGCGAGGAAGACATGGGCATGCGCCGCAGATCCCTGCCTGAGCGCAGCCACGCCTCCTGCGATGCCGCAGACGAGCTGCGGAAGCGCATCTTCCCGCTCGCTCCAATACGAGGCAAGCCGTCCAAGCTCGCCCGGACCCTGGGCCCTGGGTCCCATGGCATAGGCAGCCGATCTGAGCGTGTGCACCCAGATGGCAGCCACATCCTGCCTTCCGTCCCTCACGCGCGGCCATATGCCGCATCTGCCCGAGACCACCTCGCGGAAGAACGCGACATCGGCCCGCACTGCCTCGGAGAGGATATCCTCTTCGCTGGACAGCTGCCCTGATGGAAGATCGGGCGCCTCCCCTTCGAGGAAGGCCTTCCAGAGCGTGCAGTGGAGCGAGAAGGCATCGCTTCCTTCTGACATGAGATCGGGAAACGCTCCGGCACGCTCGCCGAAGCTCTGCCGCAGCTGCCAGAGCTCCTCATATCTTGCGATGCTGTCATCTTTTGCCCTCTTCTGGGAACGCGTCCTCTGCCGCCACGACTGCAGGGCCTCTGTGCGCGGTGCAGAGGCAAGCTTCAGCCCGCATGCGGCGCAGAGCCCTTCCTTCCTGTTGCGGGCCGCTCCAGCCTCCGTGAGCGCCTTCTCGACGGTCTTTGCCTCGCCTGCCTTGAGATAGCCTGCAGCCTCGAGGACGATATGGGCAGCGATGCCCTTGTTGAGCTTCATGTGTGACGCAAGGATTGCCGCACGCCGCAGAAGTCCGCGCCTCTCGAGCGCACAGATTGCATCCTGTCCCCTCTGCTCGTCCATCACATCGAAGGTGCCGAGGTAGCGGTCCATATGGGCAAGGACACGCACGTCCTGCGTGCACCCGCAGGTCCAGAGGTCGCCTTCGAGCGTGACAAGCGGGATGAAGGTGGCGACCCGCGCCGCAGCCTCGCCCGCCCCTTCGCCGAGCAGGCCAGACAGTTCATTGAGCGAGCCGGATCCGAAGAGAAGCATGAGGAAGAAGGCATCCCGTCCTCCAGAAGAGAGCGCCGACGCTCCCGTCATCGCAGCGGCATCCACCTCATGGGCGAAACAGAGCGCATCGGCATCGGACATGAGGCCATCCTCTTCCGGCACGAACGACCAAAGCGCCCTCATGAGGGACGGCACGCCTCCAGAAACCCTGAGCGCCTCATCGAAAGGGATGCCGCCTTTCCATCCCTTGCGCTCGAACGCAGCAAAACAGGCATCATGCGCATCGGCCCAGACAGCATCTTCGCCAAACGAATCCACGCTCGCTCCGTCTTCCCTGAATACGCAGATGAGCTTTCCGCGGCGCCGCATGAAGAGACGTGCCGCTTTCGCGAAGCGTTGAGCTTCTGTCTCGCTGAAGGCAGGGAGATTGTCGAGGACTAAGACCGGTGTCGAGCTTGGAAGCGACTCAGAGAGCTTCTGCTCCTCTTTCGAGATCTCGCCAGCTGCCGCCCGAGGCGCGCGCCCTGCAAGCGAGCGATAGCTTACCTTGAGGCCTTTGTCAGGCCCTGTGTCCTTGAGGAGCTTCAGCGCAGCAGTGAGTCCGCATCCTGGATTTGCCTGCAGACAGAGTGCATCAGCATGCCTGAGTGCATTCGCCGCGCCATTTGCGACGCGTTCCGTGTGCTGTGCAAGCACGCTCTCCAGTTCGTCCGTATCTCCCAGAGCAGCATCTCCGGCATGCTGTGCGCCCTCTATGCTCATTGCTGTCCCCTCGGTCTGTTAGTTGAATGTTTGCTGAATGTTCAGTTCTTGAACTGTACGTTTTGCAAACATCCAATGGGGACAGATGAAGTGGCAGCAGGTATTTTGCCCTGTTAGATAATTAACGCATAGCGCTTGTGCTGCTGGTAGCTGTCTAAATCAAGATAAGGCCGGATACCAGGGTATTCTGCATCACGCCTGAGTCATTACTCGAATCAATATAAGCATTTCCGTATATATGTAGCTATTGATGCATATGTGCCAATGTATATATGAAAAAAGGGCCGAAAAGCAGCGATTGCGCGCCGCCTCTCCGCCCCTATACAGCAGGAGGGGGGCGC
>JBJEHU010000020.1:0-49111 GCA_051876355.1 Atopobiaceae bacterium
CCGCAGGAGTGCCTTCAGGCAATCAGGTGCTTACACCAACTTCTACGACACGATCAGAAAGGCAGCAGGAAGAAGGAGAAGGATGACGATATCAGGAATTAGATGCAGCTGAAGAGCTGCTGCGCCTATATGTCCTTCAGAGCACGAGGCAGCTCCGCGCAATTTGGGAGCTGAAACAGAAAAGGAGCCGGAAAGGCATATGCCCTTCCGGCTCCTGGCATCTCTTGGGAGAGATGAACTACTTCTTGGCCTTGCCCTGGTTGGCAACAGCGTTGATCTTTGCCTCGATCGTGGCAGGATCGCCGATGTAGTGCTTGTCGAGGATGTTCCAGTCCTTATCGAAGGTGTAGGAGCAAGGAACGCCCGTCGGGATGTTGACCTTGAGGATCTCCTCCGGCGTGAGGTGCTCGAGCTGCATGACAAGAGCACGCAGGGAGTTGCCATGCGCTGCGATGAGGACACGCTTGCCGCTCTCGAGCTGCGGCTTGATCTCCTGCTCGAAGTACGGCCATGCGCGGGCGATGGTGTCCTTCAGGCACTCGGTGTAGGGGAGGTCCTCCTGGGGGACGTCACGGAACATCGGCTGGACATGCGGGTCGCGCTCGTCGCCCGGCGTCAGTGCAGGCGGCTGGACGTCGAAGGAACGACGCCAGATGAGGACCTGCTCCTCGCCGTGCTCCTCGGCAGCCTTGGCCTTGTTGAGGCCCTGGAGAGCGCCGTAGTGACGCTCGTTGAGGCGCCACGTCTTGTGGACGGGCAGCCATGCGCGGTCCATCTCGTCGAGGACGATGTTCAGCGTGTGGATGGCGCGCTTCAGAAGCGAGGTGTAGCACACGTCGAAGTCATAGCCCTGCTCCTTGAGGGCCTTGCCGCCAGCTGCAGCCTCAGCGCGGCCGGTGTCGGTGAGGTCGACGTCCGTCCAGCCGGTGAAGAGGTTGAGCTTGTTCCACTCAGACTCACCGTGACGAATGATGACAAGATGCATGTTCTGATCGTCTGCCATAGCGTTCCTTTCCTCGTTGCGCCAATGCGAACTTTTGCCGGACCCGGGCTGTGCCCAGACCGGGAACTGCCTAGAAGGGTATAGTAACCCGTAGCTAACAGATGGGACTCGCCCAGAGTCCGCTAGGAGGTCACCATGAATATTCTAGACGTCCTTATCATAGTTGCGGTCGTCTTTGCATTTGTCCTTGCTGTGCGTTCGCTCATCAAAGGCTCAAAGAATGGGTGCGCCGAATGCGGAAGCAGGGGCTCCTGCACGGCTGCGCTTACCGGAGGCGCCTGCCCGGCAGCAGAAGACATGCTCTCGAAGGCGGAAAAGGCGGTCGATGACGGGAAGCTTCCGAAGGCGGATGCAAAGCACTGATGCGCAGATTCCCTGTTCCTTCAATTTCTGATGTACGATAGCGCTCCGTGTGGATTATGTCTGCTCGGCGAGCGGTAGCCACGTGTGCCTGAATGGCAGCTTTGAGCTGGCCTTTGTTTCGGTTCCGCGTAGCTTCTCGCCTTGAAACATGCATGAAACATGCGTATGCGAGAGTTTCAGAACGGATACGAGAGTTCGGTGGCGGAATTCTGTGCAGATGGGCGCAGCCGCTTGGCCGGGGGGTTCACAATGTCTAACGATAGGAATGTCGACTTCGTCCTGCGTACCGTGGAGGAGCGCGATATCCGCTTCATCCGTCTTTGGTTCTCCGATGTGCTCGGGAACCTGAAGTCGTTCGCTATCTCGCCGGAAGATCTCGAAGAGGCGTTTGACGAAGGCGTCGGATTCGATGGCTCTGCCGTCGATGGCTTCGCGCAGCTCGAGGAGTCCGACATGCTCGCCTTCCCGGCACCGGATACGTTCCAGGTGCTGCCGTGGCGTCCGAGCCAGAATGGCGCCGCCCGCATGTTCTGCGACATCAAGACGCCGAGCCGCCAGCCGTTCGAGGGCGATCCCCGTGCAGTCCTGACGCGTGTCTTCGAGGACCTCGACAAGAAGGGCTTCGTGCCCTGCGCCGCACCGCGCATCGAGTACTTCTACTTCGGCGATTCCGTCGATCCGATTCCGCAGGACAAGGCAGGCTACTTCGACCTCACGCCGTGGGACTCTGCCCGCGACCTGCGCCGCGACACGACGCTCATGCTCGAGCGCATGTCCATCCCTGTGGAGTACTCCTTCCATGCCCAGGCACCGTCCCAGAATGGCATCGAGCTCCGCTGGTCCGAGGCCAGGAGCTGCGCCGACAACATCATGACTGCCCGTCTCGTTATCAAGCAGGAGGCCTTCGCGAACGATATGTTCGCGTCGTTCATGCCGAAGCCGTTCTCCGAGACCGAGGGCTCGGCCATGTTCCTCTATGAGTCTCTCATGGACCATGATGGCAACAACCTGTTCTGGGGCCCGAGCTCGAAGTATCCCGACCATCTCTCCGAGCTTGCGAACCACTTCATCGCAGGCGTCCTCAAGTATGCGCCGGAGTACACGCTCATCACGAACCCGACCGTGAACTCCTACAAGCGCATGCGCCCGATGGGGGAGGTGCCCTGCTACACGACGTGGGGACACCGCAATCGCTCTGCCCTCGTCCGTGTGCCTATGCACAAGCCGGGCAAGCACCAGTCCACGCGCATCGAGCTCCGCGGGCCCGATCCTACGGCCAATCCGTATCTTGCGCTTGCTATCACGTTCGCCGCAGGCGTGCGCGGCATCGAGCAGGAGCTCAAGCTCCAGTCCGAGGCTACGCAGGCTGACATCACGGCGACCGAGGCCGAGCTTGCGAAGAAGGGCGTGAAGCGCCTGCCGCGAGATCTCCGCGAGGCATGCGACAACTTCGAGCAGTCCGACTTCTGCCGCGAGGTCCTGGGCGACCACATCTGCGACTATCTCGTCTCCGAGAAGCGCCGCGAGTGGGACGAGTACAACACGACCGTCACGGACTGGGAGCGCGAGCACTACTACGCAGGCTTCTAAGGTCTGGCAGGAAAGACCGTCTTCAAGAGGCAGGTGCTTCGGCGCCTGCCTCTTTTTTCATGCCGAGATAGCTCAATTATTGATAGCGAGCATGAAGAGAAGGGCAGGAGGCCTAAAAAATGTTCAGGTGTCCTGGCATCCAAATTTCATTCAGAAATGAGATGGAAAAACTCTCATCTGACGTGCAGATACGCAACATCAAGCAGGGTGCGCCTCGAATGGGCTGTGTATACAACTCTGAAAATATAAGGAAAAATGCCTGTCACATTCGGCAAATCCGCAGGTCGCTTAATGAAGATTGAGTTAACGGATGATGGTTCTGCTTTCGGCGGCGCCTGAAAAGCCGAAACTCTAGAGCATGGACAAAAGGTCCGGGATAGGCTTTCTCCCACGGTCATATTCGCTATAAAAGGAAGGTCGCACACCATGAGCAGTCTGTCGCGCAGGGAATTCTTCAAGGTCTCCACAGCTATCGGAGGTGGAATGGCGGCAGCTGGCATGCTTGCCGGATGCGGGAACTCTTCGAGCTCCTCGTCGTCCTCGAGCTCGTCTTCTGATGACGGCTCCTACACGCTTGTCACGGACGGCAAGCTGACGTGCGTCTGCAATGCAGCATTCCCGCCGTTCGAGTCCATGGATGAGAACACGGGCGAGATCAAGGGCTTCGATGTCGATCTCGCAGCTGCTCTTGCCGACAAGATGGGCCTCGAGTCCACCTGGCTGCCCTCCCAGCAGTTCGATACGATCGTCCCGCTCATCAAGCAGGGCGGCAAGGCCGACGTGGCTATCACGGGCATGACGATCACGGACGCGCGCAAGAAGGAGATTGACTTCACCGATCCCTACCTCGACTCCAACCAGGCTATCGTCGTCTCGAAGACCGCTACGGCCACGACGAAGGACGAGCTCGATGTCGCAGGCAAGCAGATCTGCGCACAGTCCGGCACGACCGGCGGCGACTGGGCACAGGAGAACCTCACGAAGGCAACCTATGTGCCGCTTGATGACTTCGTCCAGTGCTTCACGGGCGTCTCGACCGGACTCTATGACGCAGCTGTCTGCGACCTGCCGGTCTCCGAGAACATGATTACCAACTCCTATACCGACCTGCAGATCTCTCAGCAGATTGCAACGGGCGAGCAGTACGGCATTGCCGTCTCGAAGGACAACCCGAACCTCACGAAGGCGCTGAATGAGGCGCTTGCCGCCATCAAGGATGATGGCACGCTCGACAACCTCGAGATTACCTGGTTCGGAACCACGATCTAGGTTCGATAGACGTAGGAATCCGATGGGGTCTTTGCGGGAGCGAAGGCCCCATCGAGCATTAGAGGAGTTTCATTCCATGGATCTGACACTGAGAGAGAAGACAGGCGGAAAGCGGCTTGTGGCGCTTCTTGCTGCCATCATGGCAGCTGTGGCGCTTGCCTTCGTCTGCCTGCCCGTGACCGCCGAGGCGCTGACTGTCTCGAATGCGACTGCACGTCCGAACGAGGACGGCGGGTCTTCTGTCATCGGCGGCATCGCGACGCGCCTTACCTGGGAGGCTACCGTCGACGACGGAGAGGAGGTCTCCTCGATCACGCTCCAGCTGCCGGATGATGGCACATTCAATGGCTCGTCCACGAAGGTCACGGTGCTCGAGGGACTCAAGCGCATCTCGACCGATGCCACGGCCACGCCTTCCGGCAACACGATCAAGATCGACTTCGCAGAGCCTGTCGCTTCCGGCTCGCTTCTGCGTCTCGAGATCGAGGATATGAAGTTCCCGACCGAGGGCGGAGACGTCCAGGTCACGGGCACCTATACCAATGATGCAGGCGAGCAGCAGCTTGCCGCATCGCCTGCCATCACGACGATCGCGAATACGCCGCTCCAGGCAGCCGTGAACTGGCTCGACAACCAGGCGTGGGTCCAGGCATGGAACTCTGTGCCGTTCCTCAACATGTTCCTGAAGCCGCAGATCATGCTCGAATCCTTCTCGTCGCTCTTCTCCGGCTGGCTTGTCTGCCTTACGATTGTCATCCTCTGCTACCCGTTCGCGATCATCCTCGGCCTGCTCTTTGCGTTCATGAAGATTTCGAAGCATAAGGTCGTGCGTGCGATTGCTGTCATCTACATCAACCTGCTGCGCGGCACGCCGTTGTTCCTTCAGATCTACATCCTCTTCTTCGGCCTGCCGATGCTCAACATCAACGTGAACAACTACCTTCTGGGCGGCATCGCAATGGCCGTGAACTCCTCTGCCTACCTGGCCGAGATCTTCCGCGCCGGCATCCAGTCCATCCCGAAGGGGCAGTATGAGGCAGCTTCGTCTCTCGGCATGAACTACAGCCAGACGATGATTTCGATCATCCTGCCGCAGACGATCCGCCGCGTCCTGCCGACCGTCACGTCCGACTTCATCACGGCCTACAAGGACACGTCGCTTCTGTCCTCCGTCGGCGTCATGGAGCTCATGATGTACTCGAAGAACCTGACGACCGTCACCGGCAACATCACGCCGTACATGACGGCAGCAATCTACTACCTGATCGTCACGCTGCCGCTCATCAAGGTCGTCTCCATCGTCGAGAAGCGCCTTGCCCGTTCCGAGGCAGGCGGCGGTCCGCGTCCGAAGGGCGGCGCTGTCAAGACGGCATCCGATTCCAGGCAGAGCGAGGAAGAGCTCACAGCCGGCGCAAGCCACATGGAGGCGAAGGATGAGGATTCCTCCTCGATCTTCGATGCCCTCTCTGCTCCCTTCCGCACGCACACCCTGAAAGAAGGTCTCGAAGATGCCTAAGCACCACCATCACATCCAAGCGCCTCAGGTGCCGGCAGCTCTTCCGGCAGATGAGGCAGCTGAGCTCGCCTATGAGCACGACCTGCCGCTCTCTCACCACGCTTTCAAGAAGGGCGAGCACCCGATCGTGCGCATCGAGCATCTGAACAAGACGTTCGACGGCGAGACCCAGGTCCTGCGCGATGTCAATCTCGATGTCTGGCCCGGCGAGGTCGTCGTCGTGCTCGGACCGTCCGGCTCCGGCAAGTCCACGATGCTGCGCTGCATCAACCTGCTCGAGACGCCGACAGCAGGACATATCCTCATCGAGGACAACGAGATCACGGCCAAGGGCACCGATGTCTGCAAGCTCCGCCAGAACCTCGGCATGGTGTTCCAGCAGTTCAACCTCTTCCCGCACCTCACGGCCAAGCAGAATGTCATGATCGGCCAGACGAAGGTACTCAAGAAGTCGAAGGAGGAGGCAGAGAAGGAAGCCCTGAAGCAGCTTGAGGCTGTCGGCCTTGCCGACCGTGCAGACTTCAAGCCGGCCCAGCTCTCCGGTGGCCAGCAGCAGCGTGTCGCAATCGCCCGTGCTGTTGCCATGCACCCGGATGTGCTGCTCTTCGACGAGCCGACCTCGGCGCTTGACCCTGAGCTCGTCCGTGGCGTCCTCGATGTCATGCGCGACCTCGCCGAGAACTCGGGCATGACCATGATCGTCGTGACGCACGAGATGGGCTTTGCCCGCGAAGTCGCCGACCGTGTCGTCTTCATGGAAGGCGGCGTCGTCGTCGAGCAGGGCAAGCCCGAAGAGGTCTTCGACCACCCGAAGAACGAGCGCACGGCTGCCTTCATCGGCAACATCAAATAGAGCCATTCCATAGACAAGGATTGAGATATGAATACGAACCTGACACGGCGCGGCTTCATCGCCAGCACCGGCTTTGCCCTCCTGGGGCTTGCAGCCTGCTCGTCCTCGAACAGCTCGAGCTCTTCCTCGAGCACATCCACAGATACGTCCACGAGCGCGGCGGGCTCGCTCAACCTCGTGACGGACGGCAAGCTCACGTCGGTCTCCGACATGGCAAACCCGCCCTTCAGCTACTATGACACGGGATCGACAGAGCCGAAGGGCTTCGAGGTCGACCTCATGGCCGCCGTGGCCGAGGAGATGGGCCTTGAGTCTGTGTGGCTTCCTGCCACGAAGTTCGACACGATCATCCCGCTCATCAAGCAGGGCGGCAAGGCAGACCTCGGCGTCGCGAACATCACGATCACGGACGAGCGCAAGAAGGAAATCAACTTCTCCGATCCCTATATCGATTCGAACCTCGGCGTCGTCACGAAGGCAGACAGCACGGAGACGACCGAAGACGCGCTCAATGCCGCAGGCAAGAAGATCGCAGCCCAGGCAGGCACGACAGGCGAGGCATGGGCACAGGAGAACCTCTCGAATGCCACGATCGTGTCGCTCGACGACCCGGTCCAGGCCCTCACGGGCGTCCAGACCGGCCTCTACGATGCGGCATGCGCAGACCTGCCGGTCGTGAAGTACCTCTGCACGACGTCCTATACGGACCTCTCCGTTGCGATCGAGGTGCCAACGGGCGACCAGTACGGCATGGCAGTGTCGAAGGACAACCAGGCGCTCTTGGATGCCGTGAACGAGGCGCTGCAGGCGGTCATCGATTCCGGCAAGCGCGACGAGATCGAGACGAAGTGGTTCGGCAGCACGCTCTGATGCTGTGCATGAACCTGCATAAAGACTGAATAAGGTGCAGCTGCGACGCAGGTAGCTGCACCTATTCACCATAAATGCCCCCATATTCGGGGCATTGGCAGGCACGTGGGAAGCCACTGGCCGATGAGTGTGCTATCCTCTGACTACTGTCAGATTTGTTCTTAATCGATGATTGGTGAGTCTCGATGCATCACAAGAACATACTCCTCATCGCGCGTACCACTCGCCATCACGACCGCATGCGCGAATTATCCCATGCGCTGGATGTCTCGACGCTTCTGGCGACGCCCGATACGTTCAATCAGGCCATCACATCCGGCCATGAGTTCGATCTTGTCATTCTCGACGTCGTCGGCGCCTCTCAGGACATCCTGAACGCCGTCGATGCCTATGTCGTAGATAATGGCTTCATTCCGATTCTGTTCATTACGGACGAAGACAAGCTGGCACAGCTCCATATGCCGGTCCAGGGCAAGGCAGACTTCATCCTGTCCACCGCGGGCGAGGCAGAGTTCGAGGTCCGCTGCTCGCAGCTCCTGTGGCCGGGCGAGGAGAGCGCTCCTGCCGACATCGTGACGATCGACAACATGACGATCAACCTCGCGACGTACCAGGTCTACATCGACGACAAGCCGGTCGACCTGACGCTTATGGAGTACTCGCTGCTGTCCTTCCTGGCGACGCATCCATCGCGTGCCTACTCGAGGGAAACGCTGCTCCACCGCGTCTGGGGCTTCGAGTACTGCGGCGGCACCCGTACGGTCGATGTGCACATCCGTCGTGTCCGCTCGAAGGTAGGCCCGCAGGTCGCAAATCACATCGTGACCGTCCGTGGCGTCGGCTACCTCTTCAAGATCTAGAGACGCATATTCATATATATGTAGGTTCAGAGCCGGCCTTGTGGCCGGCTTTTTGCGTTCTATCAGACTTTTCAGCATTCTTGAAGCATGGTGCCGCTCAGATGTTGATGGAGGCAAGGGGCATGGCGGCGCCCGGATGGAGCCTGTTTGGGTACAAAAGGCCTTGAAGTAAACCTTCGGAGGTGCTTGCTCTGGGAGAGAGGCGGCGCCACAGAAAGGAAGCCATATATGAGCGAGAACAATGGCGAGAGGCCTCCGGTCCCAGGAATGGATGAGACCGAGGTCCAGGAGACGAAGCATCTGAAAGTGATGCCACAAGGTGGCGACGCAGGCGGAGACGCCGGCGAGCCTGAGCCACCGAAGAAGAAGGGCTCGGGCAGGATCGTCCTGGCATCGGTCCTGGGCGGCGTCATCGGCGCTGTCGTTATCGTCGCGATCCTCTTCGGCTTCGGCTTCGTGAAGACGTCGACGAAGAGCACGACCTCGGGCACGAGCTCGAACCAGACCATCACGATCAATGCGGATACCGAGGATGCCACGGTTGCCGAGGCAGTCGCTGCAAAGGCCGTGCCGTCGGTGGTCTCCGTCTATGTCACGACGTCCTCCTCTTCGAGCCTCGGCTCTGGCGTCATCCTCGACACGGACGGCAACATCCTCACGAACTACCACGTGATCGACGGCGCAGAGGAGATTTCCGTCACGATTGAGGGCCAGAGCTATACAGCCACGGTCGTCGGCTCCGATGAGTCCTCTGACCTCGCTGTCATCAAGGCAGACCTCGAGGGCGCCTCTGTCACCCCGATCGAGGTCGGCGACTCCTCCTCCCTCGTTATGGGCCAGTGGGTCATGGCAATCGGCTCCCCGTACGGTCTCGAGCAGTCCGTCTCGACAGGCATCGTGTCTGCTCTCTACCGTTCCACGATGATGCAGTCCACGAGCGGCAACACGATCTATACGAACCTCATCCAGACCGATGCTGCCATCAACCCGGGCAACTCCGGCGGTGCCCTTGTCGACTCTGAGGGCAAGCTTGTCGGCATCAACACCCTGATCGAATCCGAGTCCGGCTCCTCCTCGGGCATCGGCTTCGCCATTCCTTCGAACTACGCTATCCAGGTTGCGAACACGATCATCTCCGGCCAGCAGGTGGTCCATCCCTACATCGGCCTGACGATGCAGACGGTCACGTCCTCGCTTGCCCAGCGCTACAACCTCGGCGCTTCGAGCGGTGCCTACGTCGTCCAGGTCACGTCGGGCAGCCCGGCAGATACTGCTGGCATCAAGTCCGGCGACATCATTACCGCTGTCGACGGCGAGTCCATCACCTCTGCTGATGGCCTGATCCTTGCAATCCGCTCGAAGAATGTCGGCGATACCGTGAGCATCACGTTCGTCCGTGACGGCAAGGAGCAGACGGTCCAGGTCACGCTTGGCTCCGATGAGAGCCTCCAGGCAGAGCAGCAGCAGGACCAGAACTCCAATTCCGGCTCCAGCATCTTCGGCTACGGCCTTGGCGGCAACGGTCTCGGCAACAACGGCTCGAGCTCGAACAGCCTCGGCAGGTAGGAATCCTGACTCCAGCGCGTCCAGATGCCTCATCCTCTCCGGAGGGTGGGGCATCTTTTTCATGGCCCATTTCTGTCCCTGGCATTTGCTACGCTAGAGAGGAAAACGAGCAGAGGAGGCCTTCTATGCAGGAGATCAGATGCCCGCATTGCGGCAAGGTGTTCACGGTCGATGAGGCAAGCTACGCCGATATCGTGAAGCAGGTGCGCGACCGCGAGTTCGCGTCGGAGATAGCAAAGCATGAGCAGCTGCTTGCGCATGAGCGCGATGCTGCCGTGCAGCACGCAGAGGACGAGCTCAAGGCACGGCTCCAGAAGGAGACCTCTGCGCGCGACAGCCAGATTGCGCTCCTGAAGCAGCAGCTCGGGGCGCAGAAGAAAGCCTCTGATGAAAGCCTTGCTGCGAAGGATGCCGAGGCAGAGCGTACGCTTGCTGCGCAGAAGCGTGAAAGCGACCTTGCGCATGAGAAGGGGCTCGGGGACCTCAAGGCAAAGATTGCCGAGCTCGAAAGCGCCCTTGCAGCGGCGAAGGATGCCCAGAGCCGCCAGGAGGCAGAGCAGAAGGCGCAGCTTGCCGAGGCGCTCTCCTCGCGCGACCAGAAGATTGCGACGCTCGAGGCAGAGGCAAAAGCACGGCAGCAGGCATATGAGGCCGAGACCAAGGCAAAGGAGCAGGCCTACGAGAATCAGAAAGCGCTGGCCCTCTCCTCTGCCGATCAGAAGATAGCAGCGCTCGAGGCAGCGGCAAAGGAGCGCGAAGAGGCGTTCGAGAGCCAGAAGGCGCTGGCGCTTACCGAGGCGACCTCTCCCTTGGAACAGAAGATTGCAGGCCTTGAAGGCGAGGTCAAGCAGGCCAAGGCCGAGCGCGAGCAGACCGAGGCGACGCTCAAGCAGGAGATGGTCGAGAAGCTCCGCGACAAGGATGTGCTGATCCAGGACAAGCAGGATGAGATCGAGAGACTCAGGAACCAGCGTGCACGCCTCTCGACGAAGCTCATCGGCGAGACGCTCGAGCAGCACTGCGAGATGGAGTTCAACAAATGGCGCATGATGGGATTCCGGAATGCGGAGTTCCACAAGGACAACGACGTCGTGGGCGGATCCAAGGGCGACTATGTCTTCCGCGAAAACGACCCCTCAGGCACGGAGATCGTCTCGATCATGTTCGAGATGAAGAACGAGGATGAGGCGTCAGCGAAGGCAAACCGCCACAAGAATGCGGACTTCTTCAAGAAGCTCGACCAGGACCGCAAGAACAAGCACTGCGAGTATGCCGTGCTCGTCACGATGCTCGAGCCGGACAACGAGTTCTACAACCAGGGCATCGTCGATGTGAGCTACGAGTATCCGAAGATGTACGTGATCCGTCCGCAGTTCTTCATTCCGATGATCACGCTCTTGAGGAATGCCGGGCTCAATGCCGTGGACGCGCGCCGCGAGCTCGCCGAGACAAGGCAGCAGAACATCGACATCACGAACTTCGAGGAGGCGCTCGGCGACTTCAAGCAGAAGTTCGGCAAGAACTATCAGGCTGCCTCGAACAAGTTCCAGAATGCGATCAAGGAGATCGATTCGACAATCGACCACCTGAACAAGGTGAAGGAGAACCTGCTCTCCTCCGAGCGGCAGCTCCGCCTGGCGAATGACAAGGCAGAAGGCCTCACGATCAGGAAGCTCACGTACAAGAATCCGACCATGAAGGAGAAGTTCGAAGAGGCGAGAGCAGCCAATGAGAAGGCACAGAAGGAGAGCCTGCCTCTCGAAGAGGGAGATGTGCCAATCGATCCGGATGAGGTCGAATAGGCAGCGCAGAGCGCCTCTCAGAGCCTTTCGAGCATTGCGGACAACAGCATATATATGATGCGCATGAAAGGAGCGGAGCCCGTCTTGCGACGGGCTCCGCTCTGCTTGTGACCTATAGCGTGTATCTGGCGCTCTACTCGCCCCAGACGCGCTCTGCGATGCGCTTGATGAGGGCGCACTTTGCCCACTGGTCGTCCTCGGTGAGGACATTGCCCTCCTCGGTCGAGGAGAAGCCGCACTGCGGGGAGAGGCGGAGCTGATCCAGAGGCACATACTTCTCTGCCTCGTGGATCCTCCCGATCACGGCATCCTCATCCTCGAGCTCGGGGAACTTCGACGTGACAAGGCCCAAGACGACGATCTTGTCCTTCGCATAGCGAAGGGGCTCGAAGTCGCCGGCACGGTCGGAGTCGTACTCGAGGAAGAAGCCGTCGTAGTTGGCATCGAAGAGCGTCTTTGCGACCGGCTCGTAGCCGCCGGAGCTGAACCAGGTGCTCCTGAAGTTGCCGCGGCAGATGTGCGTCGTGATTGTCATGTCCTCGGGCTTTGCCTCGAGGATGCGGTTGATCGTCGCCACATAGTTCTTCGCGACCTGAGCAAGATCGATGCCCTCGGCCTCATAGGCCGCGCGCTTCTTTGCATCGCAGAACTCGCCCCAGGCCGTGTCGTCGAACTGGAGGTAGCGGCAGCCGAGGTCGTAGAAGGCCTTCACAGCGTCCTGGTAGGCAGAGACGATATCGTCGAAGAGGACCTGCTCGTCCTGGTAGCGGTCAATCGGCTCATACGTTGCCTTGCCGCGGACGCAGGGGATGAGATGCAGCATCGACGGCGATGGTATCGTCATCTTCGTTGGATAGTCACCTGCAATCTCTTTGAGCTTAGCGTAATGCTTCAAGAACGGGTGGTCGCCAAAGCCGATCTTGCCCGTGAAGCGGAGCTGTGCGCCCTTGGGCTTCGGGCCCTTGAACTCGACGGACCAGTTTGCCGTATCCACATGCTCGACGCCCTCGAGCTCCTCGAGGAAGTCGAGATGCCACATCGCGCGGCGGAATTCGCCGTCTGTCACGGCCTTGAGGCCGACACGCTTCTCGTTTGCCACGAGCTCCTTGATGCAGTCGTCCTCGACGGCTGTGAGCTCATCGCGGGAGATCTTGCCGGCAGCGAAGTCGGCACGTGCTGCCTTCAGGCGTGTGGGGCGCAGGAAGCTGCCCACGATATCGTAGGTATAGGGTGGCTGCTTGAGTGTCATGTCCTTCTCCTCTGGGTCGAAGGGCATGCACTTTCTGCCATGCCCTATGTGGCTCCTAGTATATAGACAGAAATGATGCCACCTCGGTACCACATAGAAAACTACCTGTTTGCTAGGGAATACCATAGCCTGAAGCTATGGAATGTGCAGAAGGGCTATTCTGCGCCTGTCAGGGCTGCGCAGACGAAGCTGCCGACCCAGTGGTCTGCGAGGTAGCCTGAAAGCTCGACATCTTGAACGCCCTGGACAAGCCAGCGCTTCGCCTCGGCGGCAAGGCGCTTGCGTGCTGTGCCCGCAGGGAGCGCTGCCGCTGCATCTCGGGCAGCAAGGGCACGGGAGGTCGGAAGCGCGACTGTGTGCACCTCGAGGTATCCGGTGCCATCCCAGCGGCCCGGCAGGTCGGCAAGCAGGGGAGAGGCGTAGCTCTCTCTGAAGAGCTCAGGCATGAAGCCTTCCATCCATGCAGCGAAGTCCTCCTGCGCCAGCGCCCTTCCCATGCAGGCGCATTCGTTGAGTATGGCAGAGGTGAAGGTATCTGCCTCGGGCTCGAAGGCCAGAGGCGCTGCCGCATCGTGGCCGAAGAGGCGGATGGCCGCTGCACAGGCATCTTCCAGAAGCTCCTCATCGTGCTTTGCTCCTGCATGGTCCATTGCCATGGCAAGCGACCAGGCGGTATCGGAATGGAGGCCGGTGCGCGCCGGGAGCGAGAGATGCGCTATCCAGTCTGAAACGCGGCGATGCATCTCTTCGGTGAGAGGGGAGAGTGCTGCCCTCCAGGCCTTCGCCTCTTCGGCGTGCCGGTTTCCGTCTGCTGCGGCAAGGCATCCAAGCTCTGTGTCGAGCGCAAGTTCCCATGTCCAGCCGTAGGGCTTCTCCTCCCATTGGGGCACGTGCTCCTTCCAGCTCTTCGCTTCTGCCGCCATAAGGTCAGGGGCGAACGTGCGGGAGAGCTGCGCCGCTGCAGCTCTTTCGAGCTCGGGGTCGCCTGCGAGACAGCCATCTTTCAGCATGCGGACGAGCGTCCAGTGCGAGTGCACGCAGGAGTGCCAGTCGAACGAGCCATAGAAAGCGGGAAAGCGCCGGCGCGGCAGCTCGAGGTCTTCTGCGCACGTGAGCGTCTGGCGCTCGGAGCAGGGGTAGGGGCGCTCGATCTGGGAGAGCACGCATTTCGCGACGCCCCTGAGCGCCTCATGCCTTCCTTCATCCGTGAATGCATCTGCTGTGAGCGCGAAGCCTCTGTCGCCGATCATGTGCCTCAACCTCCAAGCTGGGAGCGCCTGCTTTCGCCCTCCATTGTGGACGATTCCTGAGCCCTGCGCTTCTGTCTTCTATCTGCGAAGCGCCCCTCTGTTTGCATGGGGCAGACTTCGGAGCCTATCATGTCCCGGGAGAGAATACGATTCCAGCGCCACGAGGCGCTTTCAGGAGGCGCAGCATTTCATGGAGAAATTCGACGAGCTCTACTACCGGGAGCCCTATACGAAGGAGTTCGATGCGACGGTCACGTCGTGCGAGCCACGCGATGGGGGATATGCAATCGAGCTTTCCGAGGCAGCGTTCTATCCGACGGGAGGCGGCCAGCCGGGAGACCGCGGCACGCTCACGTACGGCGAAGGCGAGGATGCGGTCGTCGTGCATGTGACGGAGGCTGTGCCGGGCAAGGGTGCCGATGGCTCAGAGGAAGGTGCTGTCGAGCTCTGCGATGCAGCGCTTCCGGTCGGTGTCCAGGTGCACGGTGCGCTCGACTGGACGTGGAGACGCGACAACATGGAGGCGCACACGGGCGAGCATATCGTCTCGGGCATCGTCCATGCGCTCTTCGGCTTCGACAACATCGGCTTCCATATGGGGGAGAAGTGCATCGAGGTCGACTTCGACGGCGTTCTTTCGGCAGAGGATGCGCTCGAGGTCGAGCGCCGCGCCAACGCAGCCGTGCGCGAAGACGTGCCGGTCGAGGTGCTGCTGCCGACGCCGGACGAGCTTGCCGCTATGGAGTACCGCAGCAAGAAGGACCACGAAGGCCAGATTCGCGTCGTGAAGATTGGCGATGTCGATACGTGCGCCTGCTGCGGCACGCATCTCTCGACCTCCGGCCAGGTCGGCCTCATCAAGATCGTGCGCATGAGCACGAAAAAGAAGAAGACCCGCCTCGAGCTCCTGTGCGGCAGGCGTGCGCTCGAGCTCTGCGAGGAGCGCCTGGACCAGCTGAGGGACACGAGCAACTTCCTCTCGGTCGCAGACGAGGAGGTCCCTGAGGCAGTGAGGCGCCTTTCTGCCGAGAAGGATGACTATAAGCACCAGCTCAAGCAGGTCCAGCGCGAGAAGCTGGCACAGGCTATGGCTGCCGCTGCGCCAGAGGGAAGCCTTCTTCTCTGGTATCAGGACGGCCTCGAGATAGATGAGCTGCGCTATGTGTGCGAGCAGGCGCTTGGAAGAGACGATATCGAGAAGGTGGCAGCACTCTCCGCTGTGGCAGGAGATCCCTCCCGCATCGCCTATGTCCTGGCGGCAAAGGAGGAGGACCTGCGCCCGGTCTGCAAGGAGCTCAACAAGAGGCTCTCGGGCCGTGGCGGCGGAAAGCCCCAGATGGTCCAGGGCAGCTGGGCCTCTGTGAGAGACGATGCAGAGGCTGCCGTCCGCGAGCTTCTCGGCTAGCCAGAAAAGCGTTACATGACCTTGAATGTGCGGCACATTAACTGTGCCCCTTTCGCTAATGATTGCGGAAGGGGCACATTGCTGGAAGAAGCAATGAATCGACGCAAGGGCGATTCATGCTATGCCGATCTCAAAGAAATGAGGCGACGTATATAGACGCTCATGGATACGCCATGTGCACGAGCCTCTTCTTCGAGTGCAAGCTTCTGGGCTTGCGGGATACGTACTGTAATAGATGACATTCTTTCGCCGTGGAGCGGTGGCCTGCCTGAAGACGCGCGTCCTTCTACAGCATAGCCATCAGGCAACCTGCCTTCGTCATATGCAGCATTCCATTCATCAATCATTGCTCCAGTGACAGGCACGCCACCTTCCGCTACTGCAAAGACCTGGTTCTTGTCGCGTGGGTCGACCGTGCTCATATGAGATCTCCGTTCTGTCCATACTCTTTCTTGAACCCAGCAGTAAGTGGCGATAATGCGTGGAAAAGGTACCAATCAAAGCCGTCTGTGAAGGCAATTAGTTCCACCGACTGGCCTCTGGCAGTCTGTCCTACCATCATGTAGTGAGGAGGCTGTTTGTTGTGCCTGACGCGCACCACCGAGTCCTCCGGGACGGTTTCCCATATTTGTCGTAGTTCGGATTCGGAAAAGCCGTGTTTTAGAGCCGAGCTGCAGATGAATAGCATTTCTATTCCCGTCTCAGGGTACTACATATATGTAAGACATAATTAGAATACAAAAAACAGCAGGAAAACGCAAGCGAGTTGGTTTTCTTGGGACACTGGTGGGATGGACGGGAGGCTGCCTGCCATGGAATGCCGGCAGACCATCCTGTTGCGCTCAGGAGGTGGCAGCGCTTTCCGATGTGACAGGAGACCCCTCCCCGCATCGCCTATGTCCTGGCTTCGAAGGAGGAAGACTTGCGTCCTGCCTGCAAGGAGCTAAACAAGAGGTTTTCCGGCCGTGGCGGCGGCAAGCCGCAGATGGTCCAGGGCAGCTGGGCCTCTGCGAGAGACGTTGCAGAGGCATCGGTCCGCGAGCTTCTCGGCCAAGGGGAAAGCATTCTGCAACCTCATGCGTCCCTCCCAGCTCTTCGTGGATGGGAGGGACGTATTCGTACGGAGCAATGTGTCGTCCGTATGAAGGGGATTTCTTCGTTTGCGATATACCCCCAAGGGGCATATAGTAGGCAGCAAGAAGAACCCCTTAGGGGTATGACAGGAGGGACCGACGATGGCAGAAGAGAAGAAGGAAGCTGCAGAGCAGGAAGGCGTGCCGTGCCCGAACTGCGGAAGCTACAAGCATACGCCGCGCTCCGAGAAGCTCAAGCATGATGTGGACCGGCGCATCAACCGTGCCATCGGCCAGCTCAATGGCATCAAGAACATGGTCGATTCCGACCGCTACTGCGGAGACGTGCTGACGCAGCTGGCTGCGGTCGAGAGCGCCGTCAAGGCCATCTCGCGCGAAGTCATGCGCGACCATCTCGAGACGTGCGTCGTCGAGCAGGTCCAGGAAGGCAACGTCGAGGTTGTCGACGAGGTCATGGACCTCTTCAAGAAGTTCTACTGATTCCCTTTGCTGCCGGGGCTGCTTTCCCGCAGCTCTGCAAAGGCACTTCTGTCGCTATTGCATACCCCTCATGGGTATTGGAAGGAGGATACAGCATGGCTGATGCGAAGGAGACCTTCGATATCACAGGCATGACCTGCGCAGCATGCGAGGCACGTGTCCAGCGTGCCGCAGCGGGCGTCAAAGGAGTGAACCAGGCCCAGGTCAACCTGCTCAAGAATTCGATGGAGATCGAGTACGACGGAAAGCCGAAGACGCTCGACGCCGTCGTCTCTGCTATCGACAAGGCCGGCTACGGTGCCGCTCCGCGCTCCCGTGCGAACACATCCGAGAAGGCATCCGGCTTCGTCGATCCGAAGATTGCAGCAGACAAGGCAATCGCCGCAAAGCAGAAGCAGCTCATCTGGTCGCTTGTCTTCGGCGTGCCGCTCTTCTATCTCGCAATGGGCCCGATGCTCGGCTGGCCCGAGGTTCCTGGCCTCGCAGGCATGGAAGGGATGATGGCTAGCGCCGTGACGCAGCTCCTGCTCGCGACGCTCGTGCTCTTCGTGAACAGAAGCTACTTCCAGATGGGCTTCAAGACGCTCTTCCATCTGTCGCCGAACATGGACTCGCTCATCGCCGTCGGCTCCGCAGCGTCCTATCTCTATTCGCTCGTCGGCGTCTACCAGATGGCAGAGGCTCTGGGCGTGATGGATCTGGAGGGCGCCCACTATGCGATGATGCATAGCCTCTACTTCGACTCCGCAGGCACGATCCTCGTGCTCATCACGCTTGGCAAGTACTTCGAGGCCAGGGCCAAGGGCAAGACGACAAGCGCCCTTTCTGCCCTCATGGACCTCGCCCCCAAGACCGCTACCGTCATCCGCAATGGGGAAGAGCAGAAGATCTCTTCTGACGATGTGCGCGAAGGCGACATCCTCGTCGTCCGTACCGGCGAGTCCGTGCCGGTGGACGGTGTCCTCACCGAGGGAACTGCTTCGGTCGACGAATCTGCCATCACCGGCGAGCCGGTGCCCGCCGAGAAGGCAGCAGGAGATGCGGTTACGGGTGCCACGGTCGTGCAGGCGGGCTGGTTCCAGATGCGTGCCACAGCAGTCGGTGCCGATACGACGCTTTCCCACATCATCAAGCTCGTCGATGAGGCCACGAACTCGAAGGCCCCGATTGAGCGTACGGCTGACCGTATCGCCGGTGTCTTCGTCCCTATTGTCATGGCCATCGCGGCCGCGACATTCGTGCTCTGGCTCGCGATCCTGGCTCCCGGCGACTTCGCCGTTGCCTTCAACCACGCCGTCTCTGTCCTTGTCATCTCCTGCCCCTGCGCCTTGGGCCTCGCTACCCCGACCGCCATCATGGTCGGCACGGAGCGCGGCGCAAAGGTCGGCATCCTCATCAAGAGCGCAGAATCGCTCGAGACCGCTGGAGACCTCGATACGGTCGTCCTCGACAAGACGGGCACGATCACGGAGGGCAAGCCCCGCGTGACCCAGTTCGTGCCAGCCTCTGCAGCCGATGAGAAGCAGGTCCTCTCTCTTGCCGCAGCGCTCGAGAGCAGAAGCGAGCATCCGCTTGCCCAGGCTGTCGTGAACTATGCGGCAGACGAGAAGGCAGCCTCTGACGCCGACGTCTCTGACTTCTCCCAGATTGCAGGCGGCGGCCTTGCGGGTACCGTCTCGGGCAAGAGCCTCCTTATCGGCAACGCCCGCCTCATGGCAGAGCGCGGCGTCGATATCTCCGAGCTCGAGCCTGCAGCAGATGCAGCTGCCGCCAAAGCAGAGACCCCGCTCTTCATCGCAGCTGACGGCAAGCTCCAGGCGCTCGTCGCAATCGCAGACGTCGTGAAGCCGACCTCTGCTTCCGCCATCGCCCGCCTCCACCAGATGGGCATCAAGACCATCATGCTTACGGGCGACCAGCCGAAGACCGCTTCCGTCATCGCCTCCCAGGTCGGTGTCGACGAAGTCGTGGCAGGCGTCCTGCCTGACCAGAAGGAGAAGAAGGTCCACGACCTCGAGCGCCAGGGTCACAAGGTCGCAATGGTCGGTGACGGCATCAACGATGCTCCGGCTCTTGCCCGCGCCGATGTGGGCATCGCGATCGGTGCCGGCACGGATGTCGCAATCGGCTCTGCCGACATCGTCCTCATGCACTCCGATCCGGCCGATATCGCGACCGCGATCGAGCTCTCCCGTGCGACGATGAGGGACATCCGCCAGAACCTGTTCTGGGCGCTCTTCTACAATGCGATCTGCATCCCTGTCGCAATCGGCGTGCTCACCCCGTGGGGCATCACGCTGAACCCGATGGTGGGTGCCGCAGCAATGGGCTTCTCGTCCGTCTTCGTGGTCTCGAACGCGCTCAGGCTCTTCGCCTGGAAGCCGTCCCAGGCCAAGGCGGGAGCCAAGGCCCACACTACAGTCAGCGTTTCAAACGAGACGGAGGAGAATCCGTCCGGAGAGGAAGGAACCGAAATGGCAGCAAAGACGCTTTCGATCGACGGCATGATGTGCGAGCACTGCGTCCAGCACGTGACCGAGGCGCTCGAGGGTGTCCACGGCGTCAAGAACGTCCACGTCTCGCTCGAGGACAAGAACGCGACGCTCGATGCCGGGCTCTTCGTGTCGGATGACAAGCTGAAGAAGGCTGTGGCGGATGCCGGCTATACGGTGACCGCTATCCGGTAGCAGCTGAGCGCAGACGCAGGAAAAAGGCGGGCAGGCCCAGATGAGCCTGCCCGCCTTGCTCTGAAGCGCGGTACCGCTTCGTTCGGCCCTCGATCCAGGCAGCCGGGGCCTTGCCATATATGTCGGAGCCGAGGACCCAGGAGGCGCTCTTCGTGCTGCTTCCCTGGGCAGACTGGCTTTCCTGCTGCTCCTGAGCGTGGCCCGATCCCAGGACAGTGCGGATCTCGGAAGAAGGCAGGACGAAGAAGAACAGGATGAGCGCTATGGCAGCGCAGGCGCCTTCTGCCATGAGCTTGCGGGTGATGGGTGCAAATCCCAGTCCCCATTGCACAAAGGGAGAGTCCGTGCGCTGCTGCACATACTGGCGCCAGATGAAGCGGGCAAGGAACCACAAGCCTATGCCTGCTGCAATGGCTCCTGCGAAGGACAGGACATAGATGAGGGCTGCAAGCACCATGAGAAACACGATGGACGTGAAGCAGCCGTAGCCGCAGCCGCGGCGTTCGATGACGTATTTCCGTGCCATGGATTTCCTCCTTGAAGGATGAAGGTCCAGATGGACAAAAGCCTATGAGGCACGGCAATCCCGCTCTTCTGCATGACAGAGAACGTCCTTGAGGCGGCATGATCGGCACAGGGGCGTGAATCTATGTGCAGATGCTGTGTCAGCCGATGCGGACGCCGGACGCTTCGGAGGGTGCCTTGAATCCATTTCCTCTATAGGGAGGGCCCTCCTGGACGTTGATTGCGGGAGGCTCGGGTCTGCGGCAGCTTGGACTCTTGAAACTATTACCGTCCGCTATCGTTATTTCATGATATGAGAACTTTGTTAGAATTAAGTAGAAACAGTGTTTTCAGCCAATGCCATACCTTCATTCGCTCTCGTGAAGAGTATTTGGAGGGCTTATCGTGTGCGCCATCGCGGCTGTCAGACTTTTTAGGAGGAGACGTTCCGATGAATCAAGAAATGCCTTTCAAAGAATTTCTTGATTCAGCGCATAGGGACCTTGCACTTCATGACAATCCTGTCTTTACTTTTTCTGATGTTGGGACCGTACAGATTACATCAATAACAAAAGCAAACCTGGCTTTATTACAGCGGGCGCGCAAGGCTGGTTACCCCGGTATTTTAGTATGCTGCCCAGATTTTGAACGTGAAGCAATAGCCACTACGTTATTAGGAGCGTTAGCGCATCTGGAGCTAGACGAAGGGCCATCTGGATTGCATGAGGCAGAATCTGGCGAAAGAGTTGCAATTGGAAAGTGCGTTGTTAAAGTAACTGAGATTGATGACGAAAAAGTTATGTATACCACTCTCGATCATCAGAGTGTTGGGCTTCTTAAACAATATCAAACATTTCCGCTGGTGCATCGTGCATCGGCGAATGCTCAGTTGTCTCGAACAAAGAATACTAGAAAGAGGAAATATCCATCTATATTGGATGAGGACTCTCAATATAAATCTCTGCCGGACCAGCAAAAGTACATCTTAGATTTGTGTGGAAAACAGGTGCCTGCTGTCGCTTATGTCACATCGCCGTCTCAATATTCAAATGTGGCGCCTACTAAGCTGCTAAATGGAAAGATGCATTTCCGCGATAGCGTTCGTGACCTGTCCGAAGTTCTCCCTATTTCTTATATTTCATCTTCGGGCAAGGAACAGTTCCATTTCGATTGGCCTTTTGATTGTAAACCCTCTGTCCTTGTTGGCCCTCGCGTTGACGGCGTCGGAAGTGCAGCGCAAATCATTAGCAAAGCCGATGATGGTCTCCTCATTGACTTTGTGGCTATTAACATATCAAGTCCTGACTTACTCGAAACCTCGCTATTGACGGATATCCTTGACCTTGTTGATAGAGGCATCGGTGTCATAGGATTCTGCGATTGCTATACATTGAGCCGATTACAGGTGCTTACAAATAAAGGCTTCCTGCCGTTCTGCTGGAATACCTGCAAGAGCATCGCGAGTGAAAAGGGAATAGCCCTTTCGCCAATTCAGAAGAGAGTGCTCATGGGCGAGCACGAGAAAGTGGTGCCTGTTTCTGATGGGGACACAGACCTGTATTTGGCAAAGCAAATTCTGTATGACAAGCTCAGAGCTATTGATAGCATTGATGATGATGAGGTCTTGACTGCTGCTCAAGATCTCTATGGCGTACTGGGTGCTGCTATCAGGATGACGGAGGCGCCTGATAAAGACTATTACAGCCTTCAAGCAAAGAGGATTGACGATGCCCTGGACATTATTAAAGACTCCAGAATCTACAACCAAGATGAGTTTGTGGAAATATCTCATGCCTGCATGATCTTGCATCAGTTCTTCAAACCTGGGCGGCTTGCTCCCAAAGAGCAAGAGATATATGAGCTGATAACCAGTTATCTCGAAAGCAATCTTCCTGTCGTATTGGTAGTAGATAGAAGCAGGACAGAAGCTGCTAACGCTTACTGGTGTGATCAATTGGCCTCTAATGGTTACGCAACTGGACTATTCTCGGTTGTCACCACATACGAGTTTTTGAAGGGCAGCAAGTTCACGGGCGATGCGAATGTCATCTTCAGCGGCTGGTATGACAGGAGTACTATGGATCGCTCTCTGCATTCGGGGCTGGCTGCAAATATGATTCTCGCCCTCTATTGCCACAATGGCGGCGACTTGGAGCTCGAATGGTGGATAAATGCAAGCAGGAAATGGCAGAAGGATTCGATTAGAGCTACTGAAAATGCCGTCAAGTCACTTGCCAAGCTAAGGATATCCCCCATCAGCAGACCTCGCAAAAGCGAATATGTGCGTACTAGGACCATACAAATGGATGATGGCAACGCCGAGGAAGAATCACCAGAGACGGTCATCACTAACATAGGAAAACGAATGATGCACAAGGAGCTCGCTCGTGATGGCGAAAAGTCCGTATCTGCTGTGCCAGTAATCTTTAATGATGGCACACATGTGTGGCTTAGGTCGGATTCTAAACAAAGCAGGAGCGGTCATATACTTGTCATTACAGACTGTTTAGCAGGAAAAGAAGAAGAGCCTGAGCAAAAAGCGGCTTCTGCTCTGTTGCCAGGGGATATAGTGCTGCGAACGCATTCAGATAAGAGGTTTATTCGTCAAACGTCTGAGAAGACGACGGCAGACTATGACGACGTCATGGCTCTGGCTCAAAAGTGGAGGGAGCCTATCCAGAACGCAAAGCTGCGTGGCTATTCGGATGCTGAAATTGTCGACAAGATCTATTCCAAAGTTGCTGGTCACCGTTCCAAAGCGGGAGTACGAGGATGGGTAAAAGGGGATAGAATTGCTCCTCAAAACATCTCTGATATCTATTCGATTTATTCTGCCCTTGATTGTCCAGTGACTCAGGAGCAGCTAAATCAAATTTCTCGTGCTGTGCGCGAAATAAGGAACAAGCATCGTGCTGTGGGGCGGATGGCAGCCAAAGGCATGGTGACTGATTTTCTCTTGGACGTTAAGAGATATGGCATCGACAATGCTGTCGAAGGATTCGATGACAGACATGAAGCGGGTGACATTGAATTATTGAAAATCGCAGCAATTGGAGAATGTCAGAACGTTGCTGTAGACCGAGTCGATGTTATGTAGCGAGGTGTTCGAATTGAACGATAAACTTAACGAAAACGCCATCGATGAAGAGCTTAGAAAACGCCTTTATAATTCTGTATACGAGGAGTTTGTTGGTCCAATCGACCCGGCATCTACAGAAACACTAGACGAATTCTCTTCGCCGTTGCTGCGCTACCATGCTGGCGTTCTGTATCCCCGAGATTCAAATATTGAAGACGCTGAAACGAAATCGGACATCTCTTCTACTGATAATAGTTCTAAACACCCAATCATAGTCTCAACCGAAAGCGACCCTTCACTATCTGCGAAGGCAGACATTCCAGACAGCTCTGACGTCGCTGTAGAAGCATCGGATGGGGACTTCGAGGAACCGGTATCGCTATCTAACGCTCGGGCTCAATCGGCCATGAGCATGACCATTGGCATCCAAGAAGAGGACAGGCTTTCCGTTGTAGTCAGATGTGCCAAGTACATCAAACAAGATGACAATGGCAAGAGTTTCTACAAGCGCATTCCCTTGAAATTCATTCTTTCATCTGATGACATAAAGCTGCCTTCCGATAATCCCGGCGATACTAGGCATGGATACAAGCTTGATGAAGGGCGCTTGGAGCTTTGGCTTGTCTACCGCAACCGTATCTCGGACGGTATTGCTCTGACTGTAGCGCTATGTAATCTGAATAGGGCTTCCACGGCAAGAAGTGAGCAGGTATCAGCTTGCTATTTCCAGGCTGGATTCAAAGTAACATCGGGTATGGGGCTTCTTCCTCCGGTATGGACACAATTCAGCGACTCGATGTCCGAAGAAGAGGCTAGTAAAAGGCTTATTTACCGCAATGTTCGCAACTATGCAATCGGGCATGGTTGCGCTACAGAGTGGGATCTGACATACCCGGTCATGTGGGCTGAGACGAAGGTTATGCCTACCGCTGAGACGCGTTCAATGAAGCCTGTCCACCCGATGATGCAAGGAGTGTCCCTATCTATTGAGCATTTTGGGCAAATGCTGCGCTGGAATGAAGCGTTAGACTCCATGCATGCCTTGTCTGAGAAATACTCAGAGTGGATTGATCAGACGCAAGCACATGCAGAAGAGCTCCCGGATAGATATCATGAGGCAGCTCGACGCAATATCGAACACTGTGAGCTGTGTCTAGATCGCATTAATGAAGGCATCGCGATTCTCGAGAATGATGATGTCGCGAGAAAAGCGTTTGTGATGGCGAACGAAGCCATGTACAACCAATATCTGCACTATAGTGTCGTCTCTGGAGAGCGTGCAGCACTTGATGAACCGATTGGATATACGAGAAGTTGGCGCCCATTCCAGCTCGCTTTTATTCTCATGAATATTCGATCGATTACCGATGAAACCTGCGCAGAAAGAAAGAAAGTAGATCTCATTTGGTTCCCCACCGGCGGCGGTAAAACAGAGGCGTATCTTGGTCTTACTGCATTCACGCTCATTTGGGAACGTCTGACAAATTCCGTGAGTACAGGCGTTACAGTATTCATGCGTTATACCCTTCGGCTGCTTACTTCACAGCAATTTGATCGAGCGTCATCGCTTATCTGCGCTCTCGAATCCATGCGTCGTAAATCTCCTGACTTACTTGGAAATCGGGAGTTCCGCATTGGCCTTTGGGTTGGAAGCGAAGCAAGTCCAAACAAGAGATCTGACGCTGCAAAAAAGTGCGTTACCTTCGTTGATAGGGGCGAGGGTGCTAATCCATTCCCAGTTCGCAAATGTCCATGGTGTGGCTGCAGCCTTGAAGAAGACCGCAGGATATCTTATAAACGTGAGAGTGTTACTAAGAGAGTGCGCTTCGTCTGTCCAAACAGGGCTTGTGAGTTCTCGGAGGGCGATGGTCTGCCACTAGATGTGGTAGATGAAGAAATTTACAACAATCCGCCCTCGCTTCTTGTCGGGACGGTAGACAAGTTTGCCATGCTACCTTATCTGCGGGAAGCTTTGTCTTTGTTTGGCATTACGAAACGGGGGCGTGAATTGCCACCGAAACTGATTATTCAGGATGAGCTGCATCTAATTTCTGGTCCGCTTGGTTCAATGGCTGGCCATTATGAGACGCTGATTTCATCGCTTTGCACGCGGGAAGAGAACGGGACAAAGATTCAACCGAAAATCGTGGCATCTACAGCCACAGTTAGCCGAGCCAAAGAGCAATGCAATCAGCTCTATGCATGCGGTGAAGAAAATGTTCTTCAGTTTCCTCCCTCCGGAATTGACTACGATGACTCTTTCTTTTCTTATGAGGATAAGGAATCGAAGGGCCGTCGCTATGTCGGAATATTTGTTCCAACTTTGAATGCGGCTTCGACCAATATTCGCCTGTATGCAGATTTGCTTTGGGAACCAGCAACTTGGAAAGATATTCCCGATTCGTTGATTGATTCATACTGGACAACGATCGGTTATTACGGGACCACGCGGGAACTTGGCCAAGCGGTAACGTGGATGGGCGGCGACATCCCGGAGCGTCTGTTGGAGCATAGAAAGCGCGCCGAACGAGCTGGTGACAATACAGTGCGCTATATTAACGTTGCAAAGGAGCTTACCGGACGCAAGGATGCAGACGAGGTTAGAAAGGGGCTAGATAGCCTTTCTATCTCATATCCTTCTCGAGATGCTGTTGACCTTTGTTTCGCTACCAATATGATTTCTGTCGGTCTTGATGTTGGACGCTTGGGGCTAATGGTTGTCAACGGGCAGCCTAAGACCACAGCAGAGTATATTCAGGCTACGAGTCGTGTAGGACGAGGCAAAGCCAAGGGTATCGTATTCGTCGTATATAGCACAACTAAACCTAGGGATCGTTCCCACTATGAGAATTTCGCTATGTACCACAAGAGCTTTTATCAGGATGTCGAACCTTCAAGTGTCACGGCGTTTTGTAGGCAGGTACGCGACAGAGCTCTGTTTGGAACGCTAATTGGAATCTATCGATCTGTAGATCGGGATGATGATCAGGCTTTCCTTTATCCACAGAAAGAAGCTTTTAATACGGCAAAAAAAGAAATTATAGATCGGATTGAAAAAGTAGATCCTCCAGAGGTCGAAGGAACCAAACGAGACATACACGAGATATCTGAAAGGTGGACTTCGAGTGATTACGAGCGGTGGTCAGAACTCAAACCAGAAGGTCTAGATTCGCAGACACCGCTTATGCATCCTACCGGTGCCCAAACTTCTGAAGAATGGAGCGGCGGCACTTTCGAAGTGCCGACGTCGATGCGTAATGTTGATGCCCAATGCAAAGTGAGAATCATAGGTTCATATGGCGACTATGGCGAAAGGGAGGTAGGCTCAGAACATGTATAGGAAGAACAGGCGCTATTCAAAGAGCGATGTAAAAAGTAAAGATTATTCGCTTCGCATGGGCCAACTCTTTGGGCCGTATAGTGTCGGCGCAATCTATCCATGTGATGCAAATACGACAGTCATGATTGCCGGGCTTGATCCTTATGGCAGTTTTATAAAAGATGGACGCCTGAAAGAAGTCGAAGACCCAAGGCTCCAACAATATATTGGCGTCAAGAGGCTCTATTCACCACCGGAAGACGAGGGCTTCGGTAGCGTCTATGTCCCTGCTCTGAGATTTCCAAATTGGTTATACTGCCCCCGCTGTGGACGGATGCAATACGTCAGTCCAACAAATACAAGCAATGCTTTGCGCTGCAAGTCATGCACTGATAAATATCATCACACCGTCAAACTTGTACCCGAGCGTTTTGTAGTGGTATGTCCACATGGGCATATAGATAGCTTCCCTGTCATGGAATGGGTTCACAATGGAGAAAATATAAATCCCAAGGATCCTAACCACACCATTTACAGGCATACCATGGGCGGAAGTACAACCATGGGCGATATCGAATATCGCTGTTCATGTGGCGCTCGCCGTTCACTTAACGGAGCCAATACTCCGGGTGGGCTGAGCATGATTGGATATCATTGCAAAGGCAGACAACCTTGGCTCAATAAGAATTCCAGCATACCTTGCTCAGCCGATAATCGAGATCTCAGAGTTGTCATTATGGGCGCAACGAACGTGTGCTATCCGGATGTTGTCAACTCTGTTCTTATTCCAGATGCAATCGATGAGAAAGTAAGGGCAGCTGTAAACGAGCAATTCGCGGGCATGCAAAAACTGGATAGCGAAGGTCGACTAACTGTCGAGGTTATTGATATGCTTGCGAAGGCTAGCGGCGTCAATCAAGACGATTTTCGTCTGGCGTACAATCAACAAAAGTCATCAGGCAATTCGAACCAAACTGATGCCGAGTATCTGCATGATGAATTCCTTACTCTGCGAGATCCCCATAGGTCAGAAAGGGGCAAATTTGTCGGCACTGCAATGAATGTTTCAAAATACGGACTTCCGGTGCTGCGCAGATTTGTCTCAAGAGTTACGCTTGTGGAGACCCTCACGGTAACGAGAGCTCTAGTCGGGTTTACGAGGCTGAATCCTGAATATAACGACTCGAAGACAATGGAGGAAAGAAGAAGAATCCTCTCGGTAAGGAAACTCGATTGGACGCTTGCGAATCAGAATGTTGGCGAGGGCATTTTTGTCGAGCTCAACGAGTCGCAGCTAGAGGAATGGGCTAATCGAGCTGAAGTCGTTTCGCGAATCAATATCATGCAGGAGAATCTTGACGTTTCCAGACGCGAGCGTAACCTTGCACCGAAAATACTGAATCCGAAATATGTTGTCCTTCATACTCTCTCGCATCTTCTTATTCGAGGTATTAGCGAGGTGTGCGGATACTCGGCTGCTTCACTACGAGAGAGAATTTATTGCCAGCAATTCATAAATGACGACGGCATGGAAGATTTTAAGGATATGCATGGCCTGCTTATCTATACCGCTTCGTCATCCGGTGACGGTTCCCTTGGTGGCCTTGTTCGTTCAGGCGAACCTGGACGTTTTGAAGACATCTTCTTAGGCTCTTTACAGAAGGCTACGTGGTGCTCTGATGATCCCGTCTGTATAGAGTCTGCCGGTCAAGGCCTTGATTCCTGCAACTTGGCAGCATGCTATAACTGCACGCTTTTGCCGGAGACAGCGTGCGAGAATGGCAACAAGTTCCTCGATCGGGGAGTGGTTGTTGGCACGCTCGATCAATCCGAAGTTGGTCTATTGTTAACGCCGGGCGATAATCGCCACCAAGCGCCGGGCGATTCTGTCCATTTCCAGCCGGACGATATTGGCCAATGTGCCGGCATCCGGAAATGCTAGCTGCTGCCGTGCATGGTGCTCCGAGGGCCCATCGCTAGAGCCCCATCGTGCCGGAGCCCCTCTGCCTCATCGCCTGGGGCACCGCCTCCACGGAGTAGGTGTCGAGCCCTCGTCCCCTGTAGCTGGGTCCGCGCATCATGAAGACCGAGGCATTGTCGAAGAGCCTGTCGAGGGCGCACAGCAGCGCATCCTCGCCCGTGAACGAGCCCTTCCAGTCGCTCGGGGACATGTTGCTGGTAAGCACCACCGTGCTCGGGCCGTCCTTCTCGTAGCGGCGGTCGACGATGTCGAAGAACATGTCGGTGCATGCCCTGTCGAACCTGCACCTCCCGATCTCGTCCACGATGAGGCATGAGGGCTTCACGAGCGCCGCGACCTCGCGCTGGGCGGATCCCCGCTCTGCCGCCCTGGAGAGCCTGTCGCGCAGCTCGCTCGCCTTGAGGTAGTAGGTCCTGAGCCCCTTCATGCAGCATGCGCGCCCGTATGCCTGCGCGAGATGCGTCTTGCCGATGCCTTCGGGGCCGATGAAGGCGATGTTCCTGTGCGCATAGAGGTCGGCGAGGGCGGGAAGCTTCCGGAGCATCCCTGCATCGCGCCCCTGTATCCTCGAGAAGTCGAACCCCTCGAACGTCTTCGGCTCCCTCGACGGCAGCCTGCTGAGGCGCAGGAGCGTATCCACCGTCTTCTGCCGCCTCTGCTCGGCGAGATAGGAGAAGACAGTCCTGACCGCGGCGATCTCGCCCTCTCCCATGCCCCTGTCGGATGCGAGCGCGGCGAGCTCCTCTGCGGATATGCGGATGCCCATGCTGGCAGCGGCCTGCGCCGCCTCGCCGAAGATGCCCATGCCCTCTGCCATCATGCCCTCCTTCCGAAGTCGAACCTCGCGAAGGCGGGATCTTCCGCCGGTGCCGCAGACTGCCTGACCGTCGGCGCCGGCGGCTGCGTCGGCTGCTCTGCCGGGCCTCCGTCGTCGGTCCACTGCCCTTCGCAGCAGCTGTCGTGCCGGTCCCATGTGACCGGATGCGCGACCAGCTCCTGCGAGAGGTCGTCGCTGTATATGTGGAGCACGCGGCCTTCGCGCCCTACGCGGCATTCCCTGCGCGCATACCAGAGGGGCACGCCGAAGCGCCTGCCCTCGTAGCTCACGAACCCGTCGAAGGATATCTTCCTCTTCGGGCAGAGCCAGCGCTCCGCCTCCTCCGTGAAGGCGAACGGGCGCGCATGCTGCATGCATGCGTCCCTGTGCTCGTCTGCGGGCACGCACGCCGCCGCGCGGCGCCATCTTCCCGACTGCTCCCGGCACCACCGCCTCGCCTCCTCGTTGAGCTGCGTGATGTCCGTGAACTCCCTGCCCTGGAGGAAGCTCTCCTTCACGAACCGTATGAGGCGCTCGACCTTGCCCTTCGTCCATGGATGCCTGGGCCTGCAGAGCCTCGTCCGGAAGCCGATGGAGTCCATGAACGCCTCGTAGTCCTTCTGCCAGACGGGATTGCCATCTGCATCCCTCCTGACGACCACGCTCTTCATGTTGTCCGTGAGCACCCAGTCCGGGATGCCGAGCTCCATGAAGCCATGCAGCATGCCTATGAAGAGGTTCTCCTGCCGTGCGTTCGGGAAGAACTCGATGTAGGGCGTGCCGCAGTGGTGGCAGGCCATCGCGAAGCATGCGATCCTCGAGACGGTGCCGTCGGCCGCCTCCGCATTGGCGAACCCCCAGTCCATCTGGTATGCCTCGCCGGGCTCTGTCTGGTATCTCCTGCCGCGCGGGCCCCTGGAATCCGCCTGCCTCCTCGGCGCAGGCACGAGCGAGCGGTGGGCGGCGATGTAGTCCTTGACCGACGTGATGCCGCCTGCATATCCCTGCCCCTTCAGACGGTCGAAGATCGTCTGGGAGTTCGTCACCCCCTTGCGGAGCTGGTCATCGACGACGCCGGTGTATCCCGTGAGGACCGTCGTCTCTGCCTTCCTGCCTGCATTGCCGTGCGGCCCGGCCTGGAAGCCCTTCTTCCGGAGCGTCCTTGCCTTCGATCTCGTGAGTCCGGTCCTCCTGCAGAACTCCGCGAGGTTCGCCTTCTCCGGCAGGAACCCCGGACCCGCCTCGGCTGCCATCGCCGAGAGGGCCTCGTCTATAATCTTCTGCAGGCCATCGTATCTGCTGTCCATCTTTCTCTATATTCCTCCTATCGCCGGCACATTGGCACAACCAGCATAGGAGGGATGCAGCGGAGCGGTGGCCAATCTTTTCCGGCTGCAATCGGCTATTTTGTTTCGGCTATATGTGGCTAAAGTCGCCCGGCGTCAACACTATTTGGAAATGAGGTTAATGGTCATTAACAAGCATTCTATAGGGCCGACGGAGAGACCCTCTCAACATAGCTTGTAGTTTCTTTTCCCAGCGCAGCTGCGACTATCGAAGCAATCTGTTGGGCAAGCAGTGGTGGGACAGCATTTCCTACCTGTGTATATTGCGAGGTGCGACTGCCTTCGAAAAGATAGTCGTCTGGAAAAGTCTGAAGCCTCGCAGCCTCGCGAACAGTGAGGCTGCGACACTGTATTGGATCCGGATGGATGTAGTAGTGTCCGTCCTTCGCAATGTGACACGTTATCGTTGTCGACGGCCGACTCGCCAGTTGAACTCGGAATCTGTCGTTAAACTTGTATCCTCCTTTGCCTTCCTTCACTGCCTGTATGTTCTTCTGCACATTTTTATGGTTTGGCAGTAGCGCGTCGGGAAACATTTCTAGGCGTGCTGAAACGCCATGGATTTCTGCATATGCAGCGCAAAAGAGATATCTATCTAAATCCATAGCTAGATGAGTCCTTGCGACATGACTCGACAGATATTTGTTTTTGCCAAAGCGACCACGGTACCAAGAATCATAGATTCCTATTTCGTTCGTGACTTCAGCTTTAGACATCTCCTTAGGAGGATGACTTGAAATGACTCGCTCCAATACTGGAGTTAAATCGTTGCACTGGCCGCTGGCCTCAATTCTTTTAGCAGCGCAATCGATGTAATGCGCCCAATTCAGCTCACGCCAGTCTGGATTATGTTCTGAAAACCCGCTTCGAATTTTAGGAATTCCAGTCAGTGCTTGGCTGAGGGAAACTTCCTGTCTTGTGTGCAATATGGCTGTCGAAAGATTGGCGCCTTTTCGTACACCCAACAGAATTACTCGATGTCTCATCTGTGGAATGCCAAAATGTTCCGCTTCCACTACATAGTCATCAGGCTTTTCCGGATTTTCCTTAACCAACGAACGAATCTCGTAGCCAGCTGCATCCATATCATCGAGGATATGTGCAAACACACCCTCTCCTTTGTGCTTTGCCGAGAGTAATCCTCTGACATTTTCCATGACAAATATATCTGGCTTCAGTTCGTTGATGAATGCTAGATAGCATTTATAAAGAGTGTGCTTTTCATCTGTGTCGAAGTTCGCATCATGTGCTCGACGAGATCTTCCGACCAATGAATATGCCTGACATGGCGGGCCTCCGATAAGTACAAGCGGTTCGCCTCTGTAAGCATCACCAAGCTGTAAGATTCTTGTAGTCGCCTCATTCACAAGGGAACTATCGCCTTCGACCAATGTCGCACAGACAGCTTCCTTACATGCAGCTTTCCAAGCATCTGGCCTATAAGCGATAAGTTTGTCTCGCGTTTCTTTGTCGCCATGAGCCATATATTGCAAATAAACCCGAGGGAGCGATCCATCGTCTTTGAATATTTTCCTTACGTAAGATCTCAGACGAAGTGTCTCATAAGTCAGAGGATCACGCTCTACGGACATGATTGTCTGAAAGACCGGCTTGCCAGATTTATCGCATAGAGAAGAAAAACCTTCTCCTAGACCTCCCGGCCCTGCGAATAAATCTATTACCGGAATCATTAGACATACCTCTCCAAAATAATCTTTGCTACGCATCCAGGGTACCAGGATGAAGGAGAGACGTCCAGGACTATTGCCTGACTATTTACTTCATCGGTGCTGTCAGAAAGCCGAAAACGTAGTCGAATCTCTTCTCACTTGAACAACGGACTCGGATTATCAAATTCAAATCATTTGGTGGCTGACTTGGCTGCCTTCTTCTGGGGATGGGGAAGCTTCGCGGCAATCCAGGAGGCTGCAAGCACGCAAGGCAGCGTCGCCGGCGGGAAGCAGAGCGCCAGGACGGCACACGAAAGGATCGGCTTTCTTGTCCAGCCGCCAACGGCAGCTCCTGCAGCAACAGCAACCGGCAGGAGCGGGTCTGCACCCATGAGCGATGCCACGGCGTAGCCAAGCGCGACGCCGCAGAAGATCGTCGGGAAGAACTCGCCGCCTGTCCAGTCGAGCGCCACGCACATCTTTGTCATGAATATCTTCACGAACGCGACGAGGATGAGAAGGGCCGGCGCCCAGTCCTGCCACGTGCCGATGAGGTCCACGATATCGTCCTGGCCGGAGAACGTGAGGTCGGGAAGAATGCAGGCAAGGCCGCCGAGCACAAGGCCGGCAAGGAGCGCCTTCTTCAAGGGGTCGGGGCCTATGGCAGAAGAGATGCTCGCGGCCACCTTCTGGGCGGCAAGCGCGAAGAGCGCAAACGCGTAGCCAAGCAGGAGCGCCACGCTGCCTGCACCCCAGTCGGCTGTGGCGTAGTCGATGCCCCCGAAGCGCGGCATCTCGCCAGCAGAGCCGAGGACATGCGATACGCAAGCCCAGCCGAGCACGAAGAAGATGGCAGCAAGGATCCAAAGCAGTACCTTCCAGAGCTTTCCGAGCGGCAGCTCCTGAAGCGTCTCCTTTGCCTCCTTCGAGGCCTGTGCCTCGTCGTCCGTATCGAGGAGCGTCCTGATGGCGCGGCGGAAGGGATGGGTGTCGGCACTCAGGGCGCCAGTGCCACCGATTCTCGTCTTGTCGAGCACCGCCGTGAATCCTGCTGCGGCAAAGCCTGCGATGCCTGCCTCGGGGCCGATGGCGCCGCCGAAGACGATCGGTGCGAAGAAGAGGCCCAGGGTCTTTCCGAGGTGCGGGATATGGTAGCCGCCCTCCTTACGGCAGATGCCGAAGACCTGGTGCATCGTGTCGAGCTTGAAGCCGCAGCGCCTCGTCCAGAGGCCGATGATGAGGCCGCCTGCAAGGCAGAGCAGAAGTGGGGAGAGCCGGGAGAGGACAGGTGGCAGCTGCTCTGCCGCTGCGTCCCAGACGCTATCGCGCAGCTTGTCGACAGCCCAGAGCGCAGCGAAGGTGCTGATGCCGGCGATGAAGGCAGGGATGGTCGAAAGCAGGAGGAAGGCGAGGAAGGTCTCTGCCTTCTGCGTGGGGGTATGTGAGGATGTTTCAGGCTGGGGCATCGATGAGCTCCTTTAAGGTTGCATGCACACAGGGCCGACTATACCCGCTCCTGCGTACAGGGCGCTTCGGGTTTCGCCGTGGGGATGGGCTTTGGGCGGCACCGTGCGTTCCTGGTGCGCTACCCTGTCAGAGGATGAAATGATTCGATGCCTTGTGCATCTTCGATAGGGAGGCAGAAGATGGCAGACCAGATGTCGCTCTTCGGCGGAAGCACGCCGGTGCCGGAAGGCGAAGGGACGAAAGAAACGCCCCGGGAGCATGCGGCACGCCTGAACGAGATCTTGAACCATGCGGCCTATGCCTACTATGCGCTCGATGCGCCGGAGATGACCGATGCCCAGTTCGACCGCTATCTCCGCGAGCTCCAGGACATCGAGGCCGCGCACCCCGAGCTTGTGACGCCCGACTCCTACACGCAGCGCATCGGCGGCTTCGTGAGCGAGCAGTTCGCTCCTGTCAGGCACGCGCAGCGCATGTATTCCATCGACGATGCAATGAACCTCGAGGAGCTCGACGAGTGGCTGAAGCGCACGGACGAGGCGCTTGGTGCCACGCCCGAGCATCCTTTGGCCTATACGTGCGAGCTCAAGATCGACGGCCTCGGTGTCGCACTCACGTACCGCGATGGCAGGCTCGTGCGCGCCGCGACCCGAGGAGACGGCACGACAGGCGAGGATGTGACCCAGAACGCCCTCACGATCAAGGACATCCCGCGCACGCTTGCAAGGGCAGGCCTTGCAAAGATCGCCGACGGTGGCTTCGGTCGCTCGATCGAGGTCAGGGGCGAGGTCTACATGCCGCGCCACAGCTTCCAGCGCCTGAACGAGGAGAACGATGCGGCAGGACGTCCGCCCTTCGCGAACCCAAGGAATGCTGCCGCAGGGTCGCTCCGCCAGAAGGATCCGAAGGTCACGGGCGCCCGCGATCTCGAGACCTTCATCTACGCCGTCGCAGACGAGGGACCGCTTGCCGTGACGACGCAGCATGACTTCCTGGCCTGGCTCTCGTCCTGCGGCTTCAGCGTGAATCCGCACGCACGGCGTGTCACGAGCTCTGCGGCCGTGCACGAGTACTGTGCCGATGCTCTGGCCCACAGAGACAGCCTCGACTACGATATCGACGGCGTTGTCGTGAAGGTCGACGAGTTCTCGGGACAGGAGACCTTGGGCTTCACGGCCCGTGCTCCGCGCTGGTCGATTGCCTTCAAGTTCCCGCCCGAGGAGAAGAAGACCGTGCTCCGCGAGATCAGGGTGCAGGTCGGACGCACAGGCGTCCTCACGCCGGTCGCCGAGTTCGACCCGGTCGTCGTTGCAGGCTCCACGATTGCGCGCGCGACGCTCCATAACATCGATGAGGTGCACCGCCGCGATGTGCGTGTCGGCGACACGATTGTCGTCCACAAGGCCGGCGATGTGATCCCCGAGGTCGTGGGACCGGTGCTCGACGGCGATATGGCAGCCGAGCATGCAGCACGTCCCGAGTGGGAGATGCCGAAGGTGTGCCCGTCGTGCGGGAGCCCGGTCGTCCAGGAAGAGGGAGAGGTCGCCTACCGCTGCGTCTCCATCGACTGCCCGGCACAGGCACTGGAGCGCCTCATCCACTGGGGCAGCCGACCTGCGATGGATATCGACGGCCTCGGCGAAGAGATTGTGAAGCACCTCTTGGATGAGGGGGCCGTGCGCGATGTGGCTGACTACTACGACCACCTGACGGAGGAGCGTCTCGCGGAGACCCAGACCGGGCGTGTCTATGACACGACGACGAAGGACCACCTCGAGGGAGATGCAATCGTCGTCGGCCCCACGATCGCGAAGAAGATCATGGAGCAGATCGAGGCCTCGAAGAAGCAGGGGCTTGCCCGCGTGCTCTTCGGTCTCGGCATCCGCCATGTCGGCACGAATGTGGCGACGCTTCTCGCAAAGCGCTTCGGCTCGCTCGAGGCCCTCATGCTCGCCGATGAAGACACGATCGCCTCGATCGAGGGCATCGGTCCCAAGATTGCCCACGCCGTGCACGAGTTCTTCGAGATCAAGGAGAATGTGGCCGTGCTCGAGCGCCTGCGCGCTGCCGGCGTGAGCCTCGAGCAGCCGGGATTCGGCGAGGAGCCAGAGGTGCCCCAGACGCTTGCTGGCTTGACGTTCGTGCTCACCGGCACGCTCGAGCACTACACGAGAGACGAGGCAGGTTCGAAGCTCAAGGCCATGGGTGCCAAGGTCTCGGGCAGCGTCTCGAAGCGCACGAGCTATGTCGTGGCAGGTGCGGCAGCGGGGTCGAAGCTCACGAAGGCGCAGAGCCTGGGCGTTCCCGTGCTCGACGAGGCAGCGCTCGAAGAGATCCTCTCTACTGGCCAGGTGCCAGAAGCCTAGAAGATGCAGGGACGGGGCAGATGCCGCAGGGCGTCTGCCTCTTTTCTCATGCCGGCTTTCTGTATGCTGAAAACATGTCATGCGTGCGCTCGCTATGTTTCGAGCGTGATTCGTGCGAATGACAATCCCGAGAAGCCTTTCTGTCTTCCCGGGGGTGCTCATGGGGTGGAAACAATCCTTGCGTAGACTCACATCGAAGCAGAGAGGGAAGACACGCAAGGGAGTAAACCTTATGAGTCCAGACAACCAGCAGCATGCAGAGCAGCATGCTGAGGCCTGCGCTTCTTCAGACAACCAGGGGCTCTACCGCCCCGAATTCGAGCACGATGCCTGCGGCATCGGCGCTCTGGCCCATCTGAAGGGCCAGCGTTCGCACCAGATGATCGATGACGCACTGAGCGTCCTTGTGAACCTCGAGCATCGTGGCGGCAAGGGCCTCGAGCACAATACCGGCGACGGCGCCGGCATCCTGTTCCAGGTGCCGCACCGCTTCTTCCGCCGCGAGGCACAGCGCTACGGCTATCTTCTGCCGGATGAGGGCGACTACGGCGTCGCAATGCTCTTCTTCCCGCAGGATGAAGAGGGCCTCGACGTCGCGAAGCGCGTGTTCGAGGACGGCTGCGCCGAGCAGGGGATCCCGCTGCTCTTCTGGCGCTCGGTCCCGACGGATGACCACGACCTCGGCGAGACGGCCAAGGCATGCATGCCGACAATCGTCCAGGCATTCCTCGGACGTCCGGAGAACGTGGAGCGCGGCCAGGAGTTCGAGCGTGCGCTCTATGTCTGCCGCCGCGTCATCGAGAAGAAGGCCGATGCCGAGAGTGCCCTTTCCGGCAAGATCTTCTACGTCTGCTCGATGAGCAGCCGCACGATCGTGTACAAGGGCATGCTCGTCGCGACGCAGATGCGCCGCTTCTATCCTGACCTCGCCGATGCTGCGACCGAGTCCTCGATCGCGCTCGTGCACTCGCGCTATTCCACGAACACGACACCGAGCTGGGAGCGTGCACATCCTAACCGCTACATCATCCACAACGGCGAGATCAATACGCTCAAGGGCAATGTGAACTGGATCCGTGCCCGCGAGCCAGGCCTCTATTCGCCGGTCATGGGTGCCGACCTCAAGAAGGTCATCCCGATCATCAACCGCGAGGGTTCCGACTCCGCAATCCTCGACAACGTCCTCGAGTTCCTGACGATGAACGGACGCTCGCTGCCGCGTGCCGTCTCGATGCTTCTGCCGGAGCCGTGGGACAAGAACCCGAATCTCTCGGAGAAGCGCCGTGCCTATGACTCCTACCAGTCCATGCTCATGGAGTCCTGGGATGGCCCTGCCGCCATCGCCTTCACTGACGGTATCGTCACCGGTGCTGCCCTTGACCGCAATGGCCTTCGTCCTGCCCGCTACTATGTGACGCGCGACGACCGCCTGATCCTCACGTCCGAGGTCGGAGCCCTGCGCTGCGATCCTGAAGAGGTGCTCCAGACCGGCTCTCTCGGCCCGGGCCAGATGCTTCTGGTCGATCCTGCGAAGGGCCGCGTGCTCTGGGACGACGAGATCAAGGAAGCCTGCGCGAACCAGAAGCCGTACCGCGACTGGGTCGCCGCAGAGACGATCGACGTCGAGGACCTGAAGCCCGCCGACTCCGATCCGTTCGAGCAGCATGATGCGAAAGTGCCGCTCGTGACGAGGCTTGCCCGCCACGGCTACCACTTCGACGACGTGGAAGAGGCTGTGCTGCCCATGGCGCAGAAGGGCGCAGCGCCGCTTGCCTCCATGGGTGCAGACATCCCGCTTGCGGTCCTTTCCCGCCACCCGCGCTCGTTCTTCGACTACTTCAACCAGCTCTTCGCCCAGGTCACGAACCCGCCTATCGACGCGCTGCGCGAGAGCTTCGTGACGTCGACCTTGCTCTATCTCGGCAACCACGGCAACATGCTCGAGGACATGCGCGACAACTGCCGCCTCGTGCGCCTGCAGGGCCCGATCCTCACGAAGGACGAGTTCGACCGCATCTGCGCTATCGATCATGAGGGATTCGAGGCACGCCGCTTCTTCGCGACCTACAAGCGTGACGGCGGACCGGATGCACTCGAGCATGCGCTCGACGAGCTCGGCGATGCAATCGTCGCAGCCGTCCGCGAAGGCGTGAACATCATCGTCCTTTCTGATCGTGCCGCTGACGGCGAAGTCTCGATCCCGTCGCTCCTTGCGGTGGGCTCGGTCCACAACCGCCTGCTCGCTGCCGGCATCCGCACCCGCGCCGACCTCGTCGTCGAGTGCGGCGATGCAATCACGCCGCATGACTTCGCGACGCTTGTCGGCTACTCTGCCTCCGGCATCTATCCGTACATGGCCCACGACTGCATCCGTGCGCTCTCCGAGAAGGGCGAGCTTGCCCTCTCTGCCGAAGAGGGCATCGCGAACTACAACAAGGCCATCACGAAGGGCATTGTGTCCGTCATGTCCAAGATGGGCATCTCGACGATGCAGGGCTACCACTCCGCCCAGATCTTCGAGATCGTCGGCTTCTCCAAGGAGTTCGTGGACAAGAACTTCAAGAACACGGTCTCCCGTGTCGGCGGCCTCGGTGTCGCAGACGTCGAGCGCGAGTGCAACGAGCGCTACGACGAGGCCGAAGCTCTGAAGAAGAGCCCGGCTCCCGACCAGCTCGCAAGCTCTGGCCTTACGAAGTGGAGGCCTCTCGGCGGCGAGGACCACATGATCACGCCTGAGGTCATCTATCTCCTCCAGCGTGCTGTCCGCGAGGGCGACTACGACCTCTTCAAGCAGTACTCGAAGGCGCTCCACCCGAAGGGCCGCTCGATTGTCCTGCGCGACCTCCTCGAGTTCGTGCCGCTTGCTTCGGGCCCGGTGCCCCTCGACGAGGTGGAGCCTGCCTCCGAGATCGTGAAGCACTTCACGACGGGCGCCATGTCCTACGGCGCCATCTCCGAAGAGGCGCACGAGTGCATGGCCATCGCAATGAACCGCATCGGCGCAAAGTCGAACACGGGCGAGGGCGGCGAGAATCCGTCCCGCGAGACGACGCTGCCGAACGGCGATTCGAAGCTCTCTGCCATCAAGCAGGTGGCCTCGGCACGCTTCGGCGTCACGAGCCGCTACCTCATGAGCGCGAAGGAGATTCAGATCAAGCTTGCCCAGGGCGCAAAGCCGGGCGAGGGCGGACACCTGCCGGGCCGCAAGGTCTGGCCGTGGGTCGCAGAGGTGCGCCGCTCGACGCCGGGCGTCGGCCTGATCTCGCCTCCGCCTCATCACGACATCTACTCGATCGAAGACCTCGCTGAGCTCATCTTCGACCTCAAGAATGCGAACCCTGGTGCCCGCATCTCCGTCAAGCTCGTCTCCGAGGCAGGCGTTGGCACGATTGCCACAGGCGTTGCCAAGGGCGGCGCGAACAAGATCACGATCTCCGGCGCCAATGGCGGCACCGGTGCCGCACCGCGCGACTCCATCTACCATGCCGGCCTTCCGCTCGAGCTCGGTCTCGCCGAGACGCAGCAGACGCTCCTCAGGAACGGCCTTAGGTCCCGCGTTGTCCTCGAGGCTGACGGCAAGCTCATGGACGGCCACGACGTGGCCGTGGCATGCCTGCTCGGTGCCGAGGAGTTCGGCTTCGCGACGGCAGTCTGCCTCTCCATGGGCTGCCTCATGCAGCGTGACTGCCAGCAGGACACCTGCCCGATCGGCCTTGCCACCCAGAACTGCCGTCTGCGCAAGTGCTTCGTCGGCAAGCCTGAGCACGTCGTGAACTTCATGATGTTCGTCGCTGAAGAGCTCAGGGAATGCATGGCCCAGCTCGGCTTCCGCACCGTCGAGGACATGGTCGGACACCCAGAGTGCCTGCGCCAGGTCGAGGTGGAGAACAACTGGAAGGCGAACAAGCTCGATCTCTCGCCGATCCTGGCCCAGGTCACGAACGAGTTCGGCAAGGACATCCCGGGTGCCGAGGCAAAGCACTATCTGCCGAGCATGGCCATGGACTCCGGCCTTGCCCAGACGCTCGACTCCACGCTCTTCATCCCGTATACGAAGGCGGCACGGGCATCGCTTCGTCCGATCCACTTCCATGCGGACATCTCGAACGTGAACCGCTGTGTCGGCACGATGCTCGGCTCTGTCGTGACGGCAAAGCACCCCGAAGGCCTGCCTGAGGGCTCGATCACGATCGACTGCGAGGGCTCGGGCGGCCAGTCGTTCGGCGCCTTCCTGCCGGCCGGCATCACGCTCAACATCTCGGGCGATGCGAATGACTACTTCGGCAAGGGACTCTCCGGCGGCATCCTGACCGTCGCTCCTCCTGCGTCTGCAACGTTCAAGTTCAACGAGAATGTCGCGATCGGCAACGTCGCGTTCTACGGCGCGACATCGGGCAAGGGCTTCATCAACGGCCTTGCCGGCCAGCGCTTCGGTGTCCGCAACTCCGGTGCCACGATCGTGTGCGAGGGCGTGGGCAACCACGGCTGCGAGTACATGACGGGCGGCGTGGCCCTGATCCTCGGCGAAGTCGGACTCAACTTCGCAGCCGGCATGTCCGGCGGCGTTGCCTACGTGTTCGATGAGCACCGCACGCTCAAGGACCGCACGAACATGGACATGGTCAGCCTGAAGCCGGTCGATGAGGAGGACATCGCCCTCATCCACAGCCTCATCGAGGAGCATGTCCGCCGCACGAAGAGCCCGCTTGGCATCAAGATGCTCTACCGCTTCGACGATATCGTCCCTCTGTTCGTGAAGGTCATCCCGCATGAGTACGAGCGTGCTCTCACGCTCACGCGCGAGGCAGAGAAGCAGGGCAAGAGCCACGAGGATGCGGTCGAATACGCATTCGAGACCATGAGGAAGGAGATGTAGGCCATGGGAAAGCCAGGAGCATATCTTCAGATCGACCGCAAGGAGCATGGCATGCGTCCTGCCAAGGACGCGCTCAAGGACTTCGGCGAGATTGCCCAGCCTCTCTCCGAAGAGCTGCAGGAGCTGCAGGCTAGCCGCTGCATGTACTGCGGTGTCGCGTTCTGCCAGACCGGCATCTCGTTCGGACGTGCCCGCACGTCCGGATGCCCGCTTCACAACCTCATTCCTGAGTGGAACGACCTGCTCTACCGAGGACTTTGGGACGATGCTGCAGCCCGCATGAGCCTCACGAATCCGTTCCCCGAGTTCACGGGCAGGGTCTGCCCGGCGCTCTGCGAGGTTGCCTGCAACCTGGGACTGCACCAGGAGCCGATGACGATCAAGGACGACGAGCGCGCCATCTCCGACCATGCCTGGGCTTCCGGCTACATGAAGCCGCTCCCGAAGCATGCAGACGATGCAAAGAGCGTCGCCGTCGTGGGCTCTGGCCCCTCCGGCCTGGCAGCTGCCTGGGAGCTTGCCCGCCGCGGCTTTGCCGTGACGGTGGTCGAGAAGTCCGACCGTCCGGGCGGCCTTCTCATGTACGGCATCCCGAACATGAAGCTGCCGAAGGAGGTCGTCAATCGCCGCGTCAAGCTCATGGAGGAATCGGGCATCACGTTCGAGACGTCGCGTGACGCGACCGATCCGGCTGTGGCCGAGTGGCTCAAGAACAGCTTCGATGCGATTGTCGTCGCAGCGGGCGCTGGTGCTGCCCGCACGCTCAAGGTGCCGGGTGCCGAGGGCGAAGGCGTCGTCCTCGCCGTCGACTTCCTGACCTCCTCGACGAAGTCGGTCATCTCCGGCAAGGCTCCTGCCATCTCTGCGAAGGGCAAGGACGTCGTCGTTATCGGCGGCGGCGATACGGGCACGGACTGCGTCGCCACATCGCTTCGCCAGGGCGCAAAGAGCGTCCATCAGCTCGAGTTCCTGCCGGCTCCTGCCGACAAGCGTCCCGCCGGCAACGCCTGGCCTGAGTGGCCGAACGTGAAGAAGACGGACTACGGCCAGCTCGAGGCAAAGGCTGTCCAGGGCGAAGATCCGCGCTCCTGGGCATCTGACACCATGGAGGTCCTCCGTGGCAAGGACGGCAAGCTCCAGGGCCTCAAGGTCGCAGACCTCGACTGGAGCGCCGGCAAGCCGCAGCGCATCGAGGGCTCCGAGCACGAGCTTCCGGCCCAGCTCGTCCTCATCGCAATGGGCTTCTCCGGCCCGACCGCAGAGGTCCTCTCCTCGCTCGGTGTCGATGCCTATGAGTTCCGCGGCGGCGTTCGTCCGACGCTTGCTGCCAAGGACAAGCATCGCGCAGAGGCAGAAGGTACGACGCCGGTCTTTGTCGCAGGCGATACGAGGAATGGCTCCTCGCTCGTCGTCACGGCCATCGCTGATGGCCTTGCCTGCGCAGCGGAAGTGGCAGAAGCACTTTAAGCACAATGTCCAGGCGCAGGCCACACCTGCGCCTGGTTTCTTTGCAGCACATCCGATATCTGAAAGGGGCGGCCATGGCGGAAAGAGATCTTGCACAGCAGAACGGGACAGCGCCTGAGGCGCCCCAGTGGGTCGATGGCTCCTCCGAGGACGATGATGCAAGCGACATTCCTCTTGTATGGATGGAGGACGGTGACGAGCATCCCTTCGAGCCTCAGACGCAGGACAGCGAGCCCTGGCTCGATGTCATGAACACGATGCTCGAAGACGAGCGGAAGCGAAAGCCCCAGGCGCCGAAGAGCCGCGAGGAGGATCCCGAAGAGGCGGAGCGCCGCCGCATGAAGGAAGACCTCCTGAAATGGGTTTGAAGGCAGATATTGCAGGAACGGCCCGGAGCAGCGAGCTCCGGGCCGTTCCTTGTCTTGTTGGCTTGAGATGTTGAGAGCCAGCATCTAGGCGCGGGAAGGCGCACCTTCTCCTTCAGACATGAAGTCGCCGTTGTAGTTCCTGTTGCCGGTAAGCGGGAAGACGTTGTTGCCGGCAGCAAAGGCGGAAGCAGCCTCAGGCCAGCTCTTCTCGGCTGCCTCGAAGACATCGAGGAAGCTCTCCGTGGATTCTTGTCCTGTGGCAGGGTCCTTCCAGACATGATGCTCCGTGTTGGCAGAGGTGCATTCGTCGCTGTGGTGCGCAGGATGCACGAGGGCGCCGAGCATCGAGTATTCGCGGGCAAGCTCCTCGATGTTCGTGAGCGTGAGCTCCGAGAGCCTGCCCTTCGGCTCGAGCGCATGGTAGAGGCGGGCATAGTCGTGCACCGCATGCCCGTACTGCTTGCCGTCGAGCGGCAGGCCGAACACTTCATGCGCCGTCTGGGAGAAGAGGGCAGAGGCAATCTGCGAGATGCGCGGCGTCGTCTCGAGGGCACGCTGGGCAGCCTTGCCGGTCTCTGCTCCTTCCTGCTTCTTTATCCAGAGGAGCCAGGAGTCGATGTCTGCCTCGATGACCGCATGGACCTCGTTGTGTGCCGAGGCAAGATCGGCATCCTGGTCGGCAAGGGCGTACTGCTCGGCGTAGACGAAGGGGTGCGCATGGGAGTCGAGCCAGTAGTGCGAGAAGAGGCCGAGGACGAAGGCACGGCCGATGCCCTGGTCTTCGGCAGGAAGCGCCGATACCGCAGCACGCAGGGATTCGAGGCCTGCCGCCACCTTCTCCTCATGCATATGGTTGGCAAGCACATGGCAGGTGTGGTTATGGGTGACAGGACCGGTCCAGCGGCAGAAGAAGGGATCTGGTCCCTGGGCTCCGAGGATATAGGCACGCTGCTCCTCGCCGTTCGCGAAGAGCTCATGCGGAAGGTAGGGGAGCGTCTCCTCTGCGAAGAGGCAATGGGTGATGAGTGCAGGCATGGAAGACCTCGCTTTCAGCTTATCTGTTGGAAACGTGCTGGTGAGACCGTGCAGCGGGCATTTCCCTGCAGAGCGTCTAGAATGAATGCTTTGCCGCTGCGAGGGTGCCTTCGGGACAGGCACCAGAAACACGAGGCCACGCGTGAACATAGCCGAAATCGTCCTTCTGGGTGCTGCCCTGTCGGCAGATGCCTTTGCCGTCACTGTCTCCGATGCCTGTACCTATACCCATGAAAGAAGGCGCCGGCTGCTTCTGATGCCCGTCTTCTTCGGATTTTTCCAGGCCCTCATGCCCATTCTTGGGTATGTGCTCGGAAATATCGCCGCCTCGATCATCGAGACCTACTCCGGAATCGTCACGCTCGTGATCCTGGGCATCATCGGCGGCAACATGCTCATCGAGGGCATCCGCTCCATCCGGACGGAAGATCCCCAGGACTGCGAATGCTGCGGCACGTCTGCTGCGCGTCTCACCATCAAGACGCTCATCTTCCAGGCCATCGCGACGGCGATCGATGCCTTTGCGGTCGGCGTGAGCCTGCGCGCCGAGGGCGTCCCCATCGTTCCTGCCTCTGCCCTTATCGGCTGCATCACGTTCTGCTTCTGCATCGTCGCGCTCTTCATCGGCAAGCGCCTCGGCACGCTCCTCGGAGACAGGGCCGAGGTCGCCGGAGGAGCTGTCCTCATCTTCATCGGCCTCAAGGCCTGCTTCTTCTGATATCCATGCATTGTGCATTTCGTTTATGCAGAGCTGCATGTGGGTAGTAAAGCACGTGGTACGTCTGGTTCTGAAATCTCTGTACGCTCCAAGGAGGCTTCCTCAATGGATTTCCTGAAACGCATATTCCGCCACGGCAAGTCGAGCACGCTTCTGTCCGGTGCCTTCCTTGCCCTTCTCGGCATCATCTGCCTTGGCTACGGCGAAGAGACGGTTCTGGGCATCGTCCGCCTTGTCGGCATCGTCTCGCTTGTCCTCGGCATCACGAAGTTCGTCGATGTCTACATCAACAAGATGAAGGACTCGGCGCTCGTGAGTGCAGGCGTCGTCGAGGTTGTCGTCGGCCTCGTCCTGACGCTTGCCCCTGATGCCTTCATCACGATCGTCTTCATCATCCTCGGCCTCGCCGTCGTCGGCTGCGGCATCACGGCGCTCGAAGAGGGCAAGGAAGGCACGGGCACGCGCGACAAGGTTGTCGGCATCTGCGACATCATCCTCGGCGTGATCATGGCAATCGCTCCCTTCGCCTTCATCAATGCCGTCGCGTTCATCTCTGCCATCGCCCTGCTCCTTGCAGGCTTCACGCAGATCATGGCATCGATGCAGATGCCGGAAGAGACGTTCGCGAAGAAGCACTAGCGAAAGCTCCGAGAGTCTCTGGGCGCCCATCTGCCGCATGGCAGGTGGGCGTCTTGCCGAAGAATTGGCGCATTCTGGAGCCGGCAGATGCCGGCTCCATCTGAATGTAGGAGAATGGCAGGGAATATGGATGGGTGCCTGCCTTGGCAGGTGCAGGATCGGAAGGGTTTGCCATGGACAATATCACGCGCAGGGACTTCTTCGGTGCAGCCGGCACGCTCGCGGCAGCTCTGGGACTTGCTGCCTGCAGCTCGGGCTCATCCTCTGGCACGACCACGACGAAATCCGATCCGGTCGGCGCCGGCTCCGACCTCATCGAGGCGGCACAGGGCGACGGCTCCCTAGCCGTGCTCGGCTCCTGCGGCGAGGAGTATATCAAGGCGGCCTGCACGCACTTCAATGAGCTCTACGGCATCAAGGTCGACTACAAGCATCTCGCGACCGGCGAAGCACAGGCGCTCATCGAGTCCGAAGCAGGGGCTCCCTCTTATGACATCTGGTTCGGCGGCACGACCGATCCCTACAATGTCGTCTCCGACGAAGGCCTCTTCGACAATTCGTATCTGCCGAAGAACTCCTCGCACCTCATGAGCGAGTCCTATATGTCGTCGAACAATGACTGGTTCGGCATCTACAAGGGCCTCTTGGGCATCATGTACAACAAGGAGGAGCTCGAGCGCCTCGGGGTCGATGCCCCGAAGGACTGGGCAGACCTTCTCTCCGACTCCTACAAGGGCCTCATCTGGACGTCGAACTACGAGACGAGCGGCACTGCCCGCCTCATCATGAACACGATCGTCCAGATCTATGGGCATGACCAGGGCATGCAGTACCTGACAGCGCTTGACAAGAACGTCCAGGTTTACACGAAGGTCGGCGCTACCCCTGCCAAGAACCTCGGCACGGGCGAGTGCGTCATTGCCCTCGGCTTCCTGCACGACGGAATCGCGCAGATCGAGGACAACCACTACGAGAACATCGAGCTCGTCCAGCCGACATCCGGCGTCTCCTATGAGATCGGCGGCACGGCTGCGCTCAAGGGCTGCGCACATCCGAATGCCGCAAAGCTCTGGCTCGAGTATGCGCTCTCGCCTGAGTGCGTCGAGCTCGGAGCGAAGAACGGCTCCTACCAGAACCTCGTGATCGACAATGCGACGCAGCCGTCCCAGGTGAGCAAGCACAAGCTCAATCCGGACAATGTGATGGACTACGACTTCGAGAGCGCGAAGGAGCACACGACCGCCTATGTCCAGGAGATCATGGGCATCATAGGCGGCACGGATTCGCGTTTCGAACGCTAGCGCGAAAACAGGACCTGAAACCGATAAGCCGGATTCAAGGGCGCCAAAGCGGGTACGAGTCTTCTTAAGACAGATCCGTTGGCGCCCTTCGGCGTCTCCGAGAGAAGGAGCGGCTTATGGAATTCAAGTTTCAGCGTTCTAAGGCAGGTGCCATCCTTTCGGGCATTGCCTTCATCATCCTAGGCGTTGTCGCCTTCACGCATCCGGCGAACGCGACCCTGTTTCTGACCGAAGTCACAGGTTGGGTGCTTGTCGTGCTCGGCGTCTGCGGCCTCGTGACTGCCTTCACCCATTTCAGCATCATGCTCTCGCAGCTCGACTTCTATGGCGGGCTCCTGGCGCTCCTCATGGGCATCCTGATCGTGAACTGGCCGCAGTTCTTCGTGGCCTGGATCTTCGTGCTGCTTGGCATCTACGTGATGATTGCAGGCTTCAACTCGGTCTTTGCCGCCAACTCCCTGCGCATGCTCGGCGTTCCCGGCTCAGGTGGCGCCATGTTCGGCGGCTTCCTCATGGCATTCTTCGGCCTCATGCTCATGATGTCGCCGTTCATGATGGCAAGCGTGTCGATGATGGTGGCAGGCGTCGCCCTTGTCTACTCGGGCGTCGTGAGCATCATCGACGGCATCCGCATGAAGAAGCACGAAGACGCCTGAATCTCACGGCAATACCGATCATCCGGAGGTCTTGGCCTACATTGCCGGGGCCTCTTTCCATAATGCGGCAGTCCGGTCGTGCAGCCCAAGCCTGATCCACGACGCACGGCGGAGGTCCTCTGTTTCTTGAACGAGTCCCTGTCGCCCTGCTGCATATCGACCAGTCGCAACCTTCGAGTTTTATTTGGGTCTACGAATTGGTTTCTTCGTCGGGTGGAAATGTCGCCTATGCCTCCTTGGAACAAGCTCGGTCCATCACGAAGCGGAAGGAGCCTCAGATAGACAAGACAACGAAGGAGAGGGCGCTCAGGCTACCTGGACAGAAGGCTGGCGGCGCAGGGGTCGCATATCAGGAAACAGCGCCCGGTGCGGGATGCAACAGGTACCAGCTCATCCGGCTCCCGCTCATTTTTGAGGAATCCGGGGAGGCTGCGGCACTTGCTCGCGGCAGTTCAGGATCGAGGCCATGCCGTACTGTGCTGCTGGGGCGCGCATGGCCCGGCGGGATGCACTCCGATGACACCGGGACAGGGCACGGACCTGGAAAGTCCAGGAGAAAGGGATCCTCCAAGGACTACGAGGCCTGCATCGCTGCCGCAATCGGGCCGTCTGACCTGTTTCCGCGACCGCATTGCCGCTTGACAGGGGTTCGGGTCATATGAGCACCCATCGAGACGGATTCAGGACGGCCTCCCTGCCCGGCCAGAACGGGCCTCTACACCAACTTTCTCACACTACCGAGTTTTGGGGCAGGCTGTCTAGCAAGTGAGCTTTAAGCACATATCTTCAGGTTCCGATTATTGCGGTGCGCTAAGGAAACGCAGAACAATAGCGAGCAGCGGCATCCCGCTTTCCTGCAGCAGCCGGAGCGGCTGCTGCAGGCCTTCTCCATGCCCTGCGTACCAGCCCGCATCCGCCTCCAGGCAGCTAGGCTATGGCGAGCCACAGGAGGTCTGCCTGCCTTCCTGCCCTTGCGACCATGAGCATGTTGGCGCTCGCGAAGAGGATGCGCATCCTGCATCCGTTCTTCCTCAACCCCCGGTAGCGCGCCTTCGAATAGCCGAAGGCGTGCTTGAGGATGTGGAAGACGTGCTCCACATGGGCCCTCACGCTCGCCTTCCTGCGCTCCGCATGCCGGTCATGGGCCCCGTGCCGGGCCATCACGCGCAGCTCTGAGGGCATGGCGGCGACCCTGAACTCCACCTTCGAGAGATGGGGTCCGAGGCGACCTCAGGCCTCTTCCCGATGCTGCGGTATCGTGCATCTGCATACACGACCTCGTCGTCCTCCCTCACGAGGCCTGCCGCCTCGGTGACATCGGAGACGTTGACTGCCGTGTAGGTCTCGGCCACGACATATCCCGCGCCCGCGTCTGTCGCCGCATGGCACTTCATCCCGAGGTGCCTGTGTTTAGTCAAGTCTGAGTTTGGATTCTAGGCAGATATTCCTTCCGGGTCTCATCACGAAATATTTTCGGGTTCCGTCACGGGCGCGCCGCACCTCTCCCTACCTGCCGGACTTGCCGAGCATGAGGCTCTCCTCGAGCCTGTGGCTGGGCCCGCCGAACTCCACGAGCCTGCCGTGGTGCACGACCCTGTCTTATGCGAAGCGCTGCATTATGCGAAGCCAGCGGGAAGGCACGCAG
>JBJEHU010000021.1:0-49038 GCA_051876355.1 Atopobiaceae bacterium
GGACCTGGAAAGAGTCCTTACCGCACCGCCTGTAGAACACCTTACCGTCCACACCTGGCAGCTCACACGAGCGCCAGGCCCCTTCTCTTGCGCCTCTATAGCTTTGGCTTCCGCATCTCTGCTCCGACTATTGCCAAGGTATCTTCAGACCTACCACGACTGAGTCTGCACAAAGTCCGAGAAATACGGCAAAGCGAATTGCAGACGTCCATATCCCTCCGATACGACAATTCCCTTTGTAAGGAGTCGCTGCCGATACGGGCTGAACTCATTGCTCTCCATCCCCAGCTTTTCGCGAATCTCCTGCACTCTCCCTCCAGCCGTGTCTGCAATGGCGCGAACCACTTCTCGGTCTTTCGCAGAGAGCTCTGACCAAAGCTTGCTATAGACATATTCATCAAGATACAAACGGTACTCAGACAGGACAGACTTCCAGTCTCCATCCGCATTCCAAGTCAGATAGCCAAGCAGTTGAAAAGCGAATGAGTATCCTTTGGTGGCTTCTGTCATCGCAACAGCCTCTTTGCGGCTACACCCGAATGTATCCTGGTAGCTATCGGCGATAGCCTGAAGATTGAGCGGTCCAAGATCGATTTTTGGTGCACGGTACAGAAAGGTCAAATTATCAACGTTCTGCAAATCTTGGACATTTTCATAAAGCCCCGTCGCGAGAAGAAATATCGGAAGATCATGTCGTGCAAACATCGCAAACGAGCTGGAGAATTCTCGCATCGATTGGGTATTGGAAACTTCATCGATGGCAACCAGCACACGTTTGTTCTGCCCTTTTATGCTCCCAAGCATCTTTTCCAAGGCAGTATCGATATCCGTAATTGGCGCTTCTCCAGATACTTCAAGACCAAATCCAAAGAAAGACAAATTGATCTTCGCTCTCTTGAAAAGCTCGGCGAGAGCATTTTCGCTGGAAAGTTTCGATGCCAATGACGTAAGAAGATCTCTGTTGGAATTCAGCTCAACAACTATCCATTCAGGCTTTTCCTGGAAGATGGCTGATAGTCTTGACAATAGAACTGTCTTGCCCGAACCTCGCACGCCGGTAATTACGTACGTTTGTTGAGCAGGACGAGAAGCACAAAATGTATCTACTACTTCCCTTTCAGCACGGGGTCTGAGAATGAGCTGCTCAGGAGTCTTGCCAAAAGTCAAAGTATAAGGATTCTCGCCTTTCATGGGACTCCTTTATAGTCTGTTATATTCTTTTATAGTTATAGCATCTTTTTATAGTCTTTTATAGTTCAGGACTTCTTTTATAGTCCTTTATAGTTTCTATTTTGATGCAGGCAGCCTGCAGAGATGGCATCAGGCATCAATCAGAATCGTCTATGCCAGGCCGCCGAGAAGCTCGTTCTCCTCTTCGAGCGGAAGGCCCAGGAATACATCCTCTTGATCCTTGTGGCGCCAGATGAGCGTACGTACGAGGTCCATTGCGGTGCGAACTGCTTCCTCGAAGGATGTGCCAGCCAGGACCTTGCCGAGCATGACAGAAGAGAAGATGTCACCCGTGCCAGCAAAGTAGCGGGGAATATAGTCAATCTTGAGGCAGAAGATCCTGTCCTCTTTCTTGTCGTACCCGAGGACGCAGTCCTCCCCTTCCACCTTGCAGCTCGTTATAGCGAGCGATCCGGCATCGAGCTCTCTCAGGCGTGCCACGAGCTCCTCTGCCTGCCTCTCAGTCAGCTCCTCCTCCGAGGGATCCATGCCAGCCAGGAGGCAGGCCTCTGTCGCATTGGGCACCGCATAGTCGGAAAGCGCAAGGAGCTTCCTCATGCGCTCTACGCTTGCCGGATCGACACCGTGATAGAGGGCGCCATTGTCTCCCATGATGGGGTCGACGAAGATGGCAGAGCCTTCCTCGGCCTTCTTGCGGCAGAAGCTGGCAATGGAGTCTGCTTCGTCTTCGGTGGAGATGAAGCCTGTGGCCACTGCATCGAACGCGACGCCGAGCTTGTCGAGAGCAGAGAACGCATCGCGCACATAGGAGCTCGTTTCGAGCACGGCCACCTCTTTGCGGTTGAACACGCTCGAGACAAGGGCGGTAGGAACAAGGCTCGTTGCATAGCCCATGCGCGAAAGGACCGCATCCATCGCTGTCAGCGATACGGTTCCATAGCTGCACAGATCGTTTATCAGCACAATGCGCTTGCCCACGCCCGCTCCATTCCGTCTTTGCCAGGACCCTCCCAGCATTCCCTGAAAGAGTAGCAGGAAGCGCTTCTGCAGAAGCCCATCTGCTCCGTTTGGACATAGAGTCCTTACCTGGACTTGCTCTTCAGCGCCTCTCCGGAGCTTCATGCATCTTTTCCAAGGTCGGACGAGGAGACCTCCTGGGCCCTCCGCTCGTGCTATCGTATGCAGGAGGGCAGCTTCTGCTGTCCTGGACAGAGCGTGCGCTGTGACTGACGGATGAAACGTGGGCCTACCACGGGGAAGCAGCGTTGCCATACTTCGCCGACCGTCTGGGCATGCGCAGCTTCGTGAAGGAGCGCGGGCCCTCATGTGCCTTCCTCCTTTGAGCTGTGCTGAAGAGAGAGGGAGACCATGCAAGATCTTCTGGAACTGCTCGAAGGCAATCCCTATCCAGGCCGCGGCATCGTGGTCGGACACAAGCGTGTCTACTACTGGATCATGGGACGTTCAGAAAACAGCAGGAACCGTATCTTCGTTCCGACCGATGACGGAATCCGCACCGAGGCATACGATCCTTCGAAGCTCGAAGATCCGTCCCTTATCATCTACCACCCCGTCCGCACGATGGGCGAGGACCTCGTCGTGACGAACGGCAACCAGACCGACACGATTGTCGAGGAGAACGACTTCTTCCGCGGCTGCCTGAAGCGCCGCTTCGAGCCCGATGGCCCGAACTTCACGCCGCGCATCTCTTCCATCCTGCATCCGGACGGCTCCTTCGCGATCTCCATCCTGAAGCGTGCAGAGACCGAAGCTGACGAGTGCACGCGCGAGTTCTTCGTCTATGAAGGCGTCGAAGAGGGTGCCGGCTACTTCATCAGCACGTATCAGGGAGACGGCAATCCGCTGCCGAGCTTTGCAGGAGAGCCGAAGAAGGTCACGATGCCCGAGCCTGACGAGGTCTGGGCAGCCCTCAACAAGGACAACAAGGTCAGCCTCTACACGAATGTCGAAGGCAGCGTCCGCCTGTTCAATGCACGCGAAGGAGAGTAAGCGATGAACTCACTGGAACTCAAGTATGGCTGCAATCCCAACCAGAAGCCTGCCCGCATCTTCATGAAGGACGGCTCCGACCTGCCCGTGACCGTGCTCTCCGGCAAGCCTGGCTACATCAACTTCCTCGATGCCCTGAACTCCTGGCAGCTGGTCCGCGAGCTCAAGCGCGCAACCGGCATGCCGTCTGCTGCCTCCTTCAAGCACGTGAGCCCGGCAGGCGCTGCTGTGGGCACACCGCTCTCCGACATCGAAAAGCAGATCTACTTCGTCGACGACGAAGGCCCGCTCACCCCGATTGCCTGCGCCTACATCCGCGCCCGCGGCGCCGACCGCATGAGCTCCTACGGCGACTGGGCAGCCCTCTCCGATGTCTGCGACAAGCGCACAGCCCAGTACCTCAAGCACGAGGTATCTGACGGCATCATCGCTCCGGGCTACACGGACGAGGCTCTCGAGATCCTCAAGTCCAAGAAGGGCGGCAGGTACAACGTCGTCCAGATCGATCCGAACTATGAGTGCGCACCGGTCGAGCAGAAAGATGTCTTCGGCATCACCTTCGAGCAGGGCCACAACAACTACGAAATCTCGACCGACCTTCTGAACGAGGTCGTGACGAAGAACAAGAACATCCCCGACGAGGCCAAGCGCGACATGGTCGTCTCCCTCATCACGCTCAAATACACGCAGTCGAACTCCGTCTGCTATGTGAAGGACGGCCAGGCCATCGGTGTCGGCGCCGGCCAGCAGAGCCGTGTCCACTGCACGCGCCTTGCCGGCAACAAGGCAGATACCTGGTACCTGCGCCAGCACCCGAAGGTATTGGGCCTCAAGTTCGTCGACGGCATCCGTCGCCCGAACCGCGACAACACGATCGATGTCTATATCTCCGACGAGCACGACGACGTCCTGCGCGACGGCGAATGGCAGAAGTGGTTCGCCGAGAAGCCTGAGGTCCTGACCCGTGAGGAGAAGGCAGCCTGGATTGCCACGCAGACCGGCGTGACGCTCGGCTCCGATGCCTTCTTCCCCTTCGGCGACAACGTCGAGCGCGCCCACAAGTCCGGCGTCTCCTACATCGTCGAGCCAGGCGGCTCCATCCGCGACGACAATGTGATCGAGACGGCAGACAAGTACGGCATTGCCATGTGCTTCACGCACATGCGCCTCTTCCACCACTAATCGCCAGAATACAGAGACGAACAGGGCCTGCAGTTCATCGCTGCAGGCCCTGCTTAATATATCGTGACACCACAATATGCTGTCTTAGCTTTCTATGCAGGCTGGATGGTTTTCGAATTGAGGCAAATCGACTCCACTGCATCGTTCTTTGCAAGAAGGTAGAGGCAGTACTGGTTCATGCTGATGCCCTCGGCCTTAGCATGCTCGGCAAGCGAGCGATGGAGGCTCTTCGGGAGACGGAGCTTGAACTGACCGGAGTAGCTATTATCCACCTCTGGCTCAGCGATGCTCACACCATCTTCCATTGCTGTCTCAAGCCATACACGTTTAGCATCGACAGCATTCTGCACAGCTTCATCCAACGTGTTTCCGCACGTGATGCATCCGGGAAGCTCAGGATAGCGTGCTGCATACCCCCCTCATCCGGATCGGGAACGATCTCGAGTCTGTAGGGAAGACGCAGGTAGTGCTCGATTGTCTTCACGGCATGCCTCCCGCCATTTGCATTGGCCGGCCCTGAATTCCAGCAAGGCACACAACCTCATCTTCCCGAAATGATGTCATATCTGACACCATGGTTCAATATACAGCCAGTCCATTGCCACCGTTCTATACAGGAAGGCGCCCCATCCGAGAATGGAGCGCCTCCACATGACTTGCTGTCAATGCCAGCAGCTTACTTTGTAAAGCTGATGACCGGCTCGCCTGCCTGAACAGGCCCCTCGTGCGTGAGCTCGACGGAAGCCAGATCGTCGGTGTTCGTAAGGGCCATGATAACGACGGTGTCATGGCCAGCAGCCTTGATCTTGTCCTTGGAGAAGGAGAGCAGCGGCTCGCCTGCGTTCACGTGAGCGCCCTTCTCGCCGTAGACCTTGAAGCCCTCGCCCTTCATCTCGACGGTGTCGACGCCGACATGGATGAGGACCTCTGCTCCGTCATCGCCCTGGATGCCGAGAGCATGGTAGTTCGGAGCACCTGCTGCCGTGAGCGTGCCGGAGACCGGTGCGTAGACGACTTCGCCCTCGGGCTCGACGCCGCAGCCCTTGCCCATAGCGCCAGAGCTGAAGACCGGATCGGAGACGTCCTCGAGCTTCACGGCCTTGCCCGTGACCGGCGCGAGAACAGTACCTGCAGGCGCAGAGACGCTCAGCGCTTCAGGCTTGGCGGGCTTTGCTGCCTTCTTGAACTTGTCAAAGAATCCCATGGTGCACTCCCTTGCATCCGTGTGTACGCCGCAGGCTGCGGCGCCCCTTTCCCTGAGGTGACACTAGTTTAAGTCATTTCCATTCGTTGCAATGACCTTCTTGTACCAGGAGAAGGAATCCTTGCGCGAACGTGCGAGCGTTCCGTTTCCGTCGTTGTCCTTGTCGACATAGATGAAGCCATAGCGCTTCTTCATCTCGCCGGTCGAGGCGCTCACAAGGTCGATGCAGCCCCACATCGTGTAGCCCATGAGGTCGACGCCGTGCTCGATTGCCTTCTCCATCTCCTGGATGTGGCTCCTGAGATAGTCGATGCGGTACGAGTCGTGGATGGAGCCATCCGGCTCCACCTCATCCACAGCGCCAAGACCGTTCTCGACAATCATGAGCGGCACCTGGTAGCGGTCATAGACGCACTCGAGGTAGTAGCGCAGGCCCTCAGGGTCGATGGCCCAGCCCCAGTCGGACTTCTTGAGGTAGGGGTTGCCGGCACCGCCGAAGATGTTGCCCTCCCCTTTTCCCATCTTCTCGACCGAAGTCGTCGAGCTCATGTAGTAGCTGAAGGAATAGAAGTCGACCGTGCCGGCCTTGAGGATATCGGCATCCTTCTTGGCAAGATCTGAGAGGTCGACGCCCTCCTTCTTCCAGAGCTCGGGTGCCCAGCAGGGGTAGGCACCCCTGACCTGGACATCGCCGCAGTAGAAATTCCTCTTGTCCATCGCATCGTGCGCCGCAAGCACATCGTCCGGATTGCAGCTGTAGGGGTAGTTCACGTTCGATGCGATCATGCAGCCGACCTTGTTCGCAGGGTCGATCTCATGCGCAGCCAGCACGGCCTTGGCCGATGCCACGAACTGGTTGTGGAGGCCCTCGAAGCGCTTCTGGGGATCGTCCCAGTCGCAGCTGCCGAAGCTCATATCCCAGTCATGGTCAGGCAGGATACCGAGGCCCATGATGTTGCCGAAGCCGCCCATCATCGCGCAGTTGATCTCGTTGAAGGTCAGCCAGTAGTGGACAAGTCCCTTGTACTCGGTGAAGCAGGTCTTCGCATAGTTCACGAAGAAGTCGATGAGCTTGCGGTTGGCCCAGCCGCCGTAGTTGTGGGAGAGCGCCAGCGGCAGCTCGTAGTGCGACAGCGTCACCATGGGCTCGATGCCGTACTTGTGGCACTCCTCGAAGACGCTCTTGTAGAAGGCGACGCCCTCAGGGTTCGGCTTCTCCTCATCGCCGTTCGGGAAGAGGCGTGCCCAGTTGATGGACATGCGGTAGCACTTGAAGCCCATCTCGCCGAAAAGGGCGATGTCCTCCTTGTAGTGGTGGTAGAAGTCGACCGACTCGTGGCTCGGATAGAAGACGCCTTCCTCGGGGCCCGCCGGCGTGATGCGGCGTGGCGTCGAGACCGTGCCGCCCGTGATCACGTCAGGGACGTTGAGGCCCTTGCCCCCTTCGAGGTAGCCTCCCTCGACCTGGTTGGCGGCAGTTGCACCACCCCAGAGAAAATCCTTGCGGAATGCCATCAGAAATCCTTTCATCCGAAAAGAGGGACCCGCGCTGGCGTGCGTGGGCCCCTCCAATCTCAGGCCACAATGCTCTCAGAGCGATCGGGAGCCCATCCTGCCTCAGGCTTCAGCAGCCTCCGGCTTGTAGGAGACGAACTCGATCACGAATCCGATGACGGCGGAGACCAGCGAAGCGATGATGGCCCAGATCATGTAGGTGAAGCCCACGGAGCCGGCCGGATCGATGTAGGACAGCCAGTTGAAGACGCCGAGGCCACCGGAGATGTAGAGCTTGGCGCCGGAGAGGCCGATGATCAGGCCGCCGAAGGCGGAGCCGATGCAGGCATTGATGAAGGCTTTCTTGTTCGGGAGTGCGACGCCGTAGATGGCCGGCTCGGTGACGCCGAAGAAGAATGCGGAGATCATGGCCGGGAGGGCGATCTCACGGAAGTTCTCGTCCTTGTTCTTGAGGTACATGGCGAACAGGACGGCGCCGAGCGCGAAGGAGTGGCCGATCATAGGAGCGACGACGTAGTCATAGCCCAGGTTGGCAAGGTTGACAATCATGATGGGCACGAGCGACCAGTGGAAGCCGAAGATGACGAGAGCCATCCAGAAGGCTGCGACGATCACGGAGCCGACGACGCCGCCGACGACCGGCAGGTTGAAGATCAGCTCGAAGAATGCGGAGAGCAGGTTGGTGATGAGGGTGGCGATCGGGCCGATCACGAGGTAGCCGACGACGACCGTGATCGTGACCGTCAGGAGCGGGATGAAGAACATCTTGATGGAGGCCGGCATCCACTTCTTGCACCAGTGCTCGACCTTGGAGGCGAACCAGATCATGAGAAGGATGGGGATGACGGAAGAGGTATAGCCAGAGGCAGGCATGATGATGGGGATGCCAAAGAAGGTTGCATACCAGGAGAAGGTGCCGCAGACGCCGAGGTTCACGCTGCCGAGGACGTCGCCGGAGGTGAGGGCGACCATGGTCGGATAGACGAGCGCGAAGGCGATTGCGAGGCCGTTGAACTCGCTCATCTTGAACTTCTTGGAGGCCGTGTAGGCAAGGACGACCGGCAGGAAGTAGAACATGCCGTCAGCGACGGTATAGAGCATCGTATAGGCGCCCGAGGTGCCGAAGCCCGGAATCAGGGTCGAGCAGGCAGCCAGGATGCCCTTCATGATGCCGGCAGCGCAGAAGGTGCCGAGCATCGGGGCGAAGATGCCGGAGATGAGATCGATGATGACGGAGCCGACCGACTTCTTCTCGTCGTCCTCGTCGTCGTCCGCGGCGACCTCGCCGCCGCCCTGGAGGCCGGAGACCTTCAGGAATGCGTCATAGACGTCCTCGACCTTGTTGCCGACGACAATCTGGTACTGGCCGTTGGCGTTCATGACCTTGATGACGCCTGGAAGCTTCTCGATGACCTCCGTATTGGCCTTGTCCACGTCCTTCAGCTTCAAGCGAAGGCGCGTGATGCAGTGGGCGACGGACTTGATGTTGTCCTTGCCACCTACATTCTCCAGAATCTGTTCAGACAAATAATCGTATTTGCCTTCTGCCATGGTTTCCTCCTTTAGACCGATGGCTTGACCGATACCCATATCGAGCCGCACCCCCAGTGCAGCCTGATACCGAAACTAGTGCGTCGTGACCAGACGGTTCACGTGCATCATGAGATACAGGAGCTCCTCATTGGAGCAGCTCCATCCATAGGCGTCCTGCAGATATTCCTGAATCTTCTCCACGCAGCTATATATATCAGGAAAATCCTTGGCAGCCTGATCGAAGAGGGAGCTATTCTGCGACTGCTCGCTTTCGTTGTTCGAAAGGCGGGCGACGAGATAGCGGAAATGGGCGACGAAGCGGTTGTAGGCATAGGAGCGGCGGTCGAGCGTGACCCCGAGCTCGCTCTCGATGATCTTCGTGACCTCTTTCATGATGCGGGCAGACTCCATCACGATATCCATGTCGGAGCTGTCGCCCACGCCTCCAAGCTCGCCGTTCACGATGTGGAGGGCGATGGCGCAGGCCTCATCCTCAGGAAGGTTCGCATCTTCCACACGGGCATTGACCATTGCGACACCGGTGCGGCCGATCCTGAGCTCGTTCGGGTAGACGAACGCCACCTCGTTCGAGAGCGGATTCTGCACATCGATGCCTTCGCGGCGGCGCTCGATCGCGAACTGGATATGGTCTGCCAAGGTCACGACGAGGTTCGGATTGAGCTTGCAGTCGAGCTCCATCTTCGCGAGGTCCACGATGTCGGAGGAGGCGAGAAGCACGTTGTCGGAAAGTCCGGCAAGCGTCTGTGTCATGCCCTTGCTGACATCGAAGAAAACGCGCTGCACTTCGTCGGTCTTCGTCAGCTCGTATGGCATGTGCTTGAAGCCGACGCCCTTGCCAAACACGACGACATCACGGCCAGAGTCATCGACCCCGAGCGCTACGTTGTTGTTTATCTTCTTGACAAGTCGCATAAAAATACCCTTCAGGCTCCCACGCGAGACGAGGACTACAAGTCATGCCATACTTCGCGCAAGTAATGCCTCAAGGGACGAGTAACAATCTTGCTACGGGCGATAATAGCAGATGGACACCCGCTGTTTCCAGCAGATGTCCATCTTTTTCCATTCACCGATTAAATCGGCCCGTTCATCCTTCAGAACTGAAACCGCTACGCCGTAGCAGAAGCGGCCTTTTCCGCCTGCTCCTTCGCCGCGCACTCAGGGCAGAGACCCTGGAAGATCGTGGCGTGCGAATAGACGGTCCAAGGATAGCCACCCTCTGCGAACGGGCGCAGGTCTGCCGTTGCCTGGGCATCGAGCGTCTGGTCCTCGTGGACAGCGACATCCATGACCTTGCCGCAGCGGACGCAGATCACATGGGCATGCTCGTCCGTGCGGAGGTCGAACCTCTCTCCGCCCGGCGCCTTGATGGACAGGATGATGCCTTCGTCGGCAAGGAGATGAAGGTTGCGGTAGACCGTGGCACGGCTCAGATGCTCATCGACCTTGTGCACCTCGTCGTAGATCTGCTCTGCGGTCGGGTGGTCATGGCGGGCTCGGACCTCTTCGAGCACCAGCTGACGCTGCCGCGTGTTTCTTCTCTCTGTCATGGTTCCTCATTTCCTGGGCCCAGATTGCACTGTCTGGAATCCGTAAAGCTTCGGAGAGTCGGACAGAAAATCCTTGACTTGCCGCATCTCCTGTCTATCATAATAACTGTTCCTGATAAGAATGCAAGCACCCCCGCGGAACATGCTCGGCCATGGTAGCAGATGCAAGCTGGTCAGATGTGTGTTTCATGCGGAGACCCAGCTTCTCCATAAGACGCCTAAGGGAGGCTCTTATGAGAGGCATTCCTGTTCAGGGACAGAAGACAGGATGGATGCGCCGTCCTGCGAAGAGAGAGGAATGCACCATGAAGTTTGTATGCCCCGTCTGCGGTTACGTGGAAGAGTACGATGGCGACGAGCTGCCCGCTGACTACAAGTGCCCCCAGTGCGGCTGCCCCGGCTCCCGCTTCACGAAGCAGGAGGGCGAGCTCACTTGGGCTGCCGAGCATGTCGTGGGTGTCGGCAAGGCCGAGGGCGTTCCTGAGGACATCATCGAGGACCTCCGTGCGAACTTCAACGGCGAGTGCTCCGAGGTCGGCATGTATCTCGCAATGAGCCGCGTCGCAATGCGTGAGGGCTATCCCGAGATTGGCATGTACTACCGCCAGGCTGCCTTCGAGGAAGCAGACCATGCATCCCGCTTCGCCGAGCTCCTCGGCGAGGTCGTGACCGACTCCACGAAGAAGAACCTCGAGATGCGTGTCGAGGCCGAGAACGGCGCCACTGCCGGCAAGACGGATCTCGCAAAGCGTGCCAAGGCTGCAAACCTCGATGCAATCCATGACACGGTGCACGAGATGGCCCGCGACGAAGCCCGTCACGGCCGTGCCTTTGCTGGCCTCCTCAAGCGCTACTTCGGCTAGGCCACAACCTGCACTACCCTCTTTGGACAGGCCGGGAGCATATCCCGGCCTGTCCTTTTGTCTATCTGTTCTCTTATCTATATATGTAGGGATGCACTGTCTCAGAGCACCGGCTTCACACGGTCGAGCGCCATGTAGCCGAGCCATCCCCAGCGAGGATCGTCCATCGCTCCATAGATGGAAAGCCACAAGGGCAAGGGTGCGCACCGCACCCGGTCATCGGCGCAGTCCAGGATCTTCCCATCCCCGATATAGAGGCCGATATGGCCATACGTGAGCCCCTGGGCGCTATAGGGATGATGCTCCACCCCTACTGCCATGCCCACTTTGAGCTCCGCAGGATCGTCGAGCCCCAGATACTTCCGGCAGAGCTCGAACGCATCTCCCTCGACGACGCCCAATCCCAGACGCGCGAACGCCGCCTCGATCCAGGCGGCACAGGAGCACTCCCCTGTCCAAGGCGTCGCGAACGCAAGCTCGACAAGACGCTTCTGCGGCGCTGCCGCAGCTGCAAGCACTTCAGGGCCTTCAGATATGCGCCGGATGGCAGGCTTTCCGAAAACCGTCGTTGTGCCATCGGCCGCGAGCATGTTCCTCGAGGAAAGCTCTTCGAGTATCCGGCTCTCCAGCTTGGCATCCATCTGAGGGAAGGCGCCCACAGCAGAACCTATTCCTGCATGAAGGAAGGAAGCGTGCCGGCATCTGCCGCACGCGCGATATCCTCGAGCGCCGCTGCCACTGCATCATCCTTCGAGGCACCGATATGCCAGCGTGCTGCCCTCTCGATCTCCGGTGCGGCATTCGCGACAGCGACGCCGTTCGGCGTGGCCTCGATCATCGAGAGGTCGTTCTCCGAATCGCCGAAGCAGACGACCTCGTCGAGGCCGACACCCAGGGCTTCGGCAAGCGCCCGCACGCTCGAGCCCTTGTCCCAGCCAGCAGGAGAGATGTCGATCAAGGGCGCCGTCAGGCTCGGGAGCACGAAGCCAAGCTCTGGCACTTCCTCGTTAAGGTGGTCCCTGAGCGCACATCTCTCCTCGAAGGTCCCCGAGACATGGACATTGGCCTTGATATAGCGGACAGAAGGGTCGAGCTTCGTGAGCACCCTGCCCGAGGCCTCCGTAAAGATCGTCTCGTTCTGCCTGATCTTGTCCGGCACGCCGGAGTAGAGCGTCGCCCTGCCGTCTCCTGCGACATCGTAGATTGCAAGAGCCGCATGCCCTGTCGCATCGAGAATCTCCTGCGTATGCACGAGCGCCTCATACGGCAGCTCCTTCACGCTGACCTCCCTGCCATCGAGGTGGAGGATCTGGCCATTCGAGAAGGCTCCCGTCGCAAAGCATGCTTCATCGTCTGCAAACATCCAGCCCATGGCCGAAGGGATGCGTCCCGAAACCGGACCGAAGTGGATGCCGCGGTCAAGGAGGGCGTGTATTGCCGCGCGTGCCCGCTCTGAGGCGCAGGGCGCGCCGACCGGTATGAGCGTATCGTCGAGGTCCGTCAGGATGAGCTTGATCACAGGATCCTTCTTCCGATGCATTTCCCAAAGAGTTGCGTGAGCTTCTTACATGGTAGCCGCCCACATCTCTAGAATGGAGCAAGAACAAGGAGATTGCGCGCACCGGCAGGCAGCCCGCAAAAAGGATGCAGCTGCCGGGTATACATCCACGCGAACATATGGCTGCGCACATCTGCGCCCCGAAGAGAAAGGCTTCGAAGAATTCATGGCAAAGCAGGTCAAGATCATCATGCTCACCGGCTACCTCGGTGCCGGCAAGACGACGCTTCTGAACCACATCCTGAACAATGACCAGGGCATCCGCGCTGCTGTCATCGTGAACGATATCGGCGAGGTCAACGTCGATGCCTCCCTCATCAAGGACGGCGGCCTCTCGAAGACCGACTCCCTGATCCCGCTCACGAACGGCTGCATCTGCTGCACGCTTGCAGGCGACCTCGCGAACCAGCTTGACAGCATCGCGAAGTCCGGCGACTTCGATTACATCATCATCGAGGCCTCCGGCATCTGCGAGCCCATCCCCATCGCCTACACGATCTCGAACTTCTGCGACCAGTCCAAGACGGACGGCGAGGCTCCGCTCGACCTCGACAACATCGTCGCCGTCGTCGACTGCAAGCGCATGTACGACGAGTTCAATGGCGGCAAGGACCTCCTGCGCGACGATATCGAGGAAGACGATATCGAGTCCCTGCTGATCCAGCAGCTCGAGTTCTGCACGACCGTCATCCTCAACAAGAGCGACCTCGTGACGGAGGACCAGCTCTCCGAGCTCAAGGCCCTCGTCAGGAGCCTCCAGCGCGACGCAAAGATCGTCGTCGCCGACCACGGCAACGTGCCGATGGACGAGCTCCTCGACACGAACCGCTTCGACTTCAGCCGCGCCTACAACTCCGCTGCCTGGATCGATGCGATGGATCACCCCGAGGAGCATGAGAACCCCGAGGTCTTGGAGTACGACGTCACGACGTTCGTCTACGAGCGCAGGCAGCCGTTCGACGTGGACAAGTTCAACGAGTTCCTCCAGACCTGGCCCGAGTCCATCATCCGCTGCAAGGGCATGTTCTGGTGCTCGCAGGATCCTGACATGTGCTACATCTTCGAGCAGGCAGGACAGCAGGTCTCCCTCACCGAGAACGGCCTCTTCGTCGACTCCGCTCCCGAGGACGAAAAGAAGAAGATGATCGAGGAGAGCCCCGAGCTCATGGACGACTGGGATCCTGAGTGCGGCGACAGGATGACGAAGCTGTGCTTCATCGGCAGGCACATGGACAAGGATGCCCTCGTTGCCGGCCTCGACGCCTGCCTCGTTCCCTGGAAGCGCGACTAAGGAAGGCCCCACTCCATGCATGTCCGAAAAGCAGGCCCGCAGGATATCCCCGCCATAGCCGCCTCCTATGAGCGCGTCCACGACGAGGAAGAGGCAGGACGCACGACGATCGGCTGGGTACGCAATGTGTATCCGGTCCCCGAGACAGCCAGGCACGCACTCGACGAGGGCACGCTCTATGCGATGGAAGACTTCGTCGACGGCGAGACAAGGCTCGTAGCATCCGGCATCATCAACCAGACGCAGGTCCCGGAATATGCCGATGCCCATTGGACGGAAGACACACCGGACAACGAAGTGCTCGTGCTCCATACGCTCGTCGTCGATCCGCGCTACAAGGGCAAGGGCTACGGCTCTTCCTTTGTCGCCTTCTACGAGGAGGAAGCAGCCAAGCGCGGCTGCACCGCCTGCCGCATCGACACGAACGAGCGCAACGCGGCTGCCCGCAGGCTCTATGCCCGCCTTGGCTACAAGGAAGTGGACATCGTCCCCTGCAACTTCAATGGCATCCCCCATATCCAGCTCGTCTGCTTGGAGAAGCTCCTCTAGGGAACAGAAGAGAGAAAGAAAGCATGGCAAGGCCGCCGGAAGGGCACATCCCTCCGGCGGCCTTCTTCTGCCGACCGGAACCTGCCTGTCCCAGATATGTGCCCCTCCTAATGGAAGTGGGTACAAAGATGGGAAACAGGAGGAACGTGCAGGAGGTGGATGAGCTATGTGCCACAGGATCGTGCCCGTACAGATGGACGAGCTGCAGATGGCGCTCGACCTCTATGCCACGACGGGACATGCCCGCATCCCGAAGGACAATCCCGTGCCGAAGGATGTCTATCCCGGCGCGAAGCTTGCCACGATCGTGAAGGAGCCGAAAGGCGGGCTTTCTGCCCAAGCACTTGTCTGGGGCTTTGCGAGCACGCAGCCGAAGCGCCAGGGACGCGTCTTCAACACCCGCATCGAGACGGCACTCTCCCAGCTGCGCGATGGCTATGGCATGTGGGTCGACCCCATCACACGGGGCCGCTGCCTTGTGCCGGTCCGCGCCTTCTACGAGTCCTGGACCCAGCCAAACTCCCCGGCACCCGATGGGAAGGTCGCCGTCCGCTTCACGTCCGAGGGGCACCGCATCTTCCTCCTTGCAGCTGTCATGCGTGACGGCGAGGTATCGATCGTGACCTGCCTGCCGAACGCAGACGTCGGTCCGGTACACTCGCGGATGCCGCTCGTGCTGGGACCGGGAGAGTCCTCGATCTGGCTCGGACCGGGCTTCCCGAAGCTTGCCGACCGCTCCCAGATACATCTTGCGACAGAGACCATCCTGCCCCCGCAGAAAGGCTGATTCCATGCGCATCGCGCTCATCACCGGAGCATCGTCCGGCCTCGGCAGGCAGTACGCCCGCTGGTGTGCCGACCACAAGGCCGCAGACGAGATCTGGGCCATCGCCAGAAGGCGCGAGCGGCTCGAGGAGCTGAAAGAGGAGCTCTCCTGTCCCGTCCGCCCCGTACCGCTCGACCTCGCCGATACAGAGAGCCTCGATGAGCTCGAGCATATGCTCGAAGAGGCAAAGGCGAAGGACCCGTCCTTCACGGTCTCCCTGCTCGTCAATGCTGCCGGCTTCGGCAAGTTCGGGACGTATGCAGACATGACACGGGAAGAGGTCGACAAGATGGTCGATCTCAACTGCCGTGCCGTCGTGGACATGACGCAGATTGCCCTCCCCTACATGGGCAAGGGCGGCCATATCATCCAGATTGCCTCGAGCGCCTCGTTCCAGCCACTTCCCGGCCTCAATGTCTATGCGGCAAGCAAGGCATTCGTGAGAAGCTATACAAGGGCCCTGCGCTTCGAACTCAGGGGCAAGGGCATCTTCGTCACGGCTGTCTGCCCCCTGTGGGTCAAGACCGAGTTCATCAAGGTCGCCCGCGACACGAAGAACGGCCACACCGTGAACCACCCGTTCCCGCAGCTTTCCGCCACCCACGTCGTGAATTGGTCCATGTTCGTGAACCGCATCAACTACCCGATTGCCACCTGCTGCATCACGGGCTTCATCATGCGCATCGCAGACAAGATCCTGCCGGCACCGCTCATCATGTGGGCCTGGGAAGGGCTCAGGAGGATCTAGTCCTCTGCCGTCTCCCATGAGAAGGGCTCGAAGTCCTCAGGCTTTCTGGGCATGACACGCATCGTGAACTGTCCATCCTGGCAGCTGATGGTCGAGATGGAGCCGTTCGGCACCGTCATCGTGAGGCTTGCAATCTTCTTCGAGGCTGTGCTCACGCGCGAGAACTCATAAACGCAGGAGCGCAGAAGCGCTCCATGGGCAACGACGAGGACCGAGTCGCCGTTGCGCGCTGCCTTGTACATCTTGCGGAACGCGCGCTCGGCACGTCCGCGCACCTCTTCTCCCGACTCTCCTCCGATATCGGAAAAGTCCTGCTTCACAAAGTGGCGGGCAAAGTCGAGGCGATGGCCCTTGTAGGGCTTGCCATCGAGCTCGCCGAAATCGAACTCATGGAGATTGTCGAGCGTCTGGATCTTGAGGTTCCGCCCTGCTATGACACGCTCGGCCGATGCCTGGGCACGTCCCAGAGGAGAGCACCAGACCGCCGCAAGCGGAATATCCTTGAGCGCATCACGTGTCCTGTCGAGCACGGGCAGCGTCTCGTCTGTCAGAGCAGAGTCGACCCGTCCTCCCTGTATCACGCCGTCACGGTTGAACTGCGTCTCGCCGTGGCGGACGTAATAGAAGACTACCCGCTTGCTCATGTCCCTGCCTTCTTCTGAACCCAGCATTCACGAAGAAGGATATACCACTCCCCGTCCATTCCATGCAGGCCCTTGCCGAAGCGTCCTTCTCTGCCACAATAGAGATTGAGAGCCATTCCAAACAAGAAGGAGTACCTCATGTCCGAGATCCTCTTCATCGAATATCCCCGCTGCACGACCTGCAAGAAGGCAAAGGCCTGGCTCGACGAGCACCATGTTGCCTATACCGACCGCAACATCAAGGACGACAATCCCACGAAGGAAGAGCTCGAGAAGTGGATTGCCGCCTCGGGTCTGCCGCTTCGCCGCTTCTTCAATACCTCGGGCACGCTCTACCGCTCGCTCGGCGTGAAGAAGATGCTCGATGAAGGGCTCTCCGAGGACGAAGCCACGACGCTCCTTGCCACGGACGGTATGCTCGTGAAGCGCCCGCTTGTCCTTGTCGACGGGGTGCCGCTCACACCTGGCTTCAAGCCACAGGAATGGGAAGAGAAGCTCCTCTAGGTTCAAGCCTGCATGCACTGGCAAGCCTTGCTTCCTTGTACAGAATTTATCGTGTTACGATAAATATTCATTGCATCACGACATGATATCCCGTAAGCTTATGCTATGGTCCCAACGCAGGGAGGTCCCCATGGACGAGAAGAAGCTTTCGGGATATCTCATGTCTGCCACCGCTATCGTCGCTGCCTGTCTGGCTGTCGCGGTCATTGCTGTGGTGCCCGCAGCAGGCGAGGCCATTCTCTACGACTACCCCGAGTTCTCCGGCTGGTATATGCCCTGGCTTGCCTTCATCTGGCTCACCTCCATCCCCTGCTTTGCAGCGCTTGTCCTTGTCTGGAAGATCGCCCAGGCCATACGGCGCGGCAAGGTCTTCACGTCCGGCGTCGCGCATCTTTTGGCAGTCATAGCGAAGCTCGCAGCAGGAGATGCCGTCTTCTTCCTTGCCGGCAACATCGTGCTTTTCTTGAAAGGCATGAACCACCCTGGCGTCCTTCTGCTGTCGCTCCTCGTGGTCTGCGCAGGTATCGCCGGAGCAGCCATTGCCTCTGCCCTTTCCCATCTCGTCGAGCGGGCAGCCGAGCTCCAGGAAGAAAGCGACCTCACGATATGAGCGGCAGGATAGTCTTCAACATCGACGTGATGCTTGCCAAGCGCAAGATGAGCGTCACCGAGCTTGCTGACCGTGTCGGCATCACCGTAGCGAACATGTCGGTCCTGAAATGCGGCAAGGCCAAAGCCATCAAGGTAAGCACGCTCGAGAAGCTCTGCTCTGCCCTCGACTGCCAGCCAGGAGATCTGCTGGAATATGTTTCCGACGACGAAGACAGTTGATACGGTGGATGCCTCTCTTGGCTTTCTTTGTCTATGTCGGGGCATTGTCAAAACAATACCATTTATGGTATTGTTTTGACATGACATACTACGAAGAAATATACGATCTGGCGGTAGACAACCATTATCTCGTGACGTGCGCACAGGCTCTGCAGGAAGGCATACCTCGCGTAGAGCTTGCGAAGCTTGCCCACCGAGGCAAGCTCGACAATCTGGGATATGGCGTATATCGGCTTGCGCACTGGGTTCCCGACGCAGCCTATCCGTATGCCGAAGCGGTCGCACGTGTCGGAGAAGGCGCCTATCTTGAAGGCGAGTCCGTCATCGCCCTGCTTGCCCTTGCTCCCACCAATCCTGCCTATATGTTTGTCGCTACGCCGAAGCGTGTCCGTCGCAGGCTACCTGAGGGAATTCGGCTCAAGAAAGCCCAGACTGCAGACCGAATCACGACGTATGAGGGGGTACGCTGCCAGCACATCTGCTCTGCTTTGGTAGCCGCACAGCAGAGCATGCCTCAGGACCGAATCAGGGAAGCCGCGCAGCATGCTGCAGAACAGGGCTATCTGCTCAGAACCGAAGAAGAGGCTTTGAAGGAGACCTTGGCATGGCTGTAGCAAACGGCCTCATCAAACAGATAGACCAATATTGATGCAACGCCTGCGTCGAAGTGCATGCCCTCCCTCTCCTGCCGAAACGCAGGGAGGGAGGGCTTCTTCATGTCCTGGCAGAACCCCATACCGCTGACCTAATAAAATCCTTACCTGTGCTTATTGACTCTATTGTGTATATACGATATATACATTGATAACAGAAGAGAGGAGATGAACCATGGTCGACATACTGCTATCGAACACCTCAGGAAAGCCGATATACGAGCAGGTCGCAGAAGGCATACGCGCCCAGATCATGTCCGGCGACCTTGCGCCCGGAGAGCAGCTTCCTTCCATCAGGCAGCTCGCTGCAGACCTGAGGATCTCGGCGATAACGACAAAGCGGGCGTACTCAGACCTCGAAGCGCAGGGCTTCATCGCAACCATGCCCGGCAAGGGATCGTTTGTCGCAGAAGATTCTGCCGGCCTCATCCGCGAAGAACAGCTGCGCCTCGTGGAGGAGAACCTGAGCGCAGCTGTCGAGAAGGCACGCACTGCAGGGCTTTCCCTGGAAGAGCTCCGTGACATGCTCGATCTGGAATGGGAGGAATCATGAAAGAGGCATCCTGCCCCCTCGTCTTCGAGGGCCTCGAGAAGCGCTACCCCGACATCACAGTCGGCCCCGTCTCCCTCTCCGTGCCCCAAGGCATGGTCCTTGGCCTCATAGGCGCAAACGGCGCCGGCAAGACGACCCTCATCCGTTCTGCGCTTGGCCTTGTGAGGCTGACAGGAGGAAGGGTTCTCCTCTTCGGCGAGGACCCGAAAGACCTCTCTGCAGCAGAGCTCATAGCTCTGAAGCAGCACATTGCCTCCGTCTGTGCCGTCTGCCCCTATCCTGAGGACTACACGGCAGAAGACATCGTGCGCCTCTACCAGAGCCTCTATCCTACTTTCGACGCTCCCTATGTGCACGAGCTCCTCGAGCGTTTCGAGCTGAAGAGCGGCACCAAGGGACTTGCCCGCCTCACGATCAAGAGCCTCTCGCGCGGACAGGGCATGAAGCTTCAGATTGCGCTTGCCCTTGCCTCGGGAGCCGAGCTTCTGCTCCTCGACGAGCCGACAGCAGGCCTCGATCCCATCATCCGCACCGAAGTGCTCGCTTGCCTGCGCGAGCACCTTGCCAAGGCTCCCGAGACCTCTATCCTCATCTCGTCCCACATCACCTCGGACCTCGAGTCCTTCGCAGACCGCATCGTGCTCATGGACAAGGGACAGATCGTCTTCGAAGAGGATGCCGATGTGCTCGAAGAGCGCTTTGCGCTGCTCGCTCTGAGAACATCTGACTTCGAGGAGAAGAGAGGGACATTGAAGGAGGCCGGAGCCGCCCGGTATCTCAGGGAGGGCGGACATCTACTCGTCCTCGTGGAAGACAGGAAACGCTTCACCCATACGTTCCCGAACCTTGCCCTGGAGCCGCTTTCCCTCGATGCGCTTCTGCGCCTTGCCGTGAAAGGAAAGGAGATCTGATGATGAAGAGCATGCTTCTCAACGAATGGATCACGTTCCGCCACGCCACGAAGAGCATTGTGCTGGCTCTCGTGTTTGCCCTCGTGATCCTCATCCCTTCCTTCATGGAAGACAGCACGATGAAGCTCGTTGCCCTCGTCTGCCTCCTGACCACGCTCCCCTGCATGTTGGCGCCTGCCACCTGCATCCAGGGCTTTTCTGTCGACGAGAAGAGCCATTGGCAGGAGGCGCTGCTGTCCATGCCGACAGCACCCGAGAGCATGGTACGCGCCCGCTATCTCTTCTGCCTTGCCGCGCTTGCCGCCTTCTCCGCTCTTTCGCTCATAGCAGACCTCATCGGCATCGCTGCCCTCGGAGAGAGCCCTGCCGCCTTCCTCACGGAAGAGCTCTATATCTTCCCTGCTGTCATCATCTGCTTTGCCCTCGTGCTTCTCGCATACCTGATGCCTTTCCTCTATGCCTTCGGCCAGAAGGGTCTCTTGTCGATTCTCATCCTCCCTGCCATCGCGATTGCTGCCTCCTTCGCAGGTCCGGGTGCTGCAGCTCCAGCCGATTTCATCCATTCATGTCCCAAAGGCACGCTTGCAGCTGGCTTCATCTGCGCTGGCCTTGCGCTCTATGCGCTCTCCTGCCTCATCTCTTCCGCCATCCTGAAGCGACGCTCGTTCTAGGCCGTGAGTCCCATCCCGCTCCATGCGAAAGGCCCGCACCACAAAATGTGATGCGGGCCTTCCAACGGGGAGAAAGGGAGTAGAGTGCCTTTTGCGGCACCATCATGAAGTCATAGATCAGAGCGCAAGCGCCGACTCGAAGCATGCCTCTTGAGCACGTCCCATGTACTGGCTTGCCATGAGCTGGCCTCCGCTCTGCGACAGCGGCATGAGCTCATGGGAGCCAAGGAAGGCAATAAGGCTTTCGGGGAGCACGCCGCCACGCGGCAGCTCGAAGAGGACTGAGCCCTCAGGCAGGGCCTCGTCACCGGCATCCCCAGAAAGGTTCAGGCCAGATTCCCTCGAGCGCAGATGCTCGACAAGCCTCATCTTCATGCCATCCCACTCGATCTCGATGCCGGAAGCATAGACCGCCACCTTCGGCTGAAGCGGACCCACCTGGGCAGCAAGCGTCTTCACGGCGAGCTTTGCAGGGCTCAGCACGAGCGCGTCCTTCTGGCTCAAAAGGAGCGTCTCGAGCAGGGAAGATTTCGTATGGAACGTATAGCCAAGTCCGGCAAATGACTCCGTGACCTTGAGGTCGACGTCGTTCTCGAACGTGGCAGGCTCTTCGCTCTCGAGCCAGACCTGCGCCTGGAACGTGGAGCTGCGCATGATGCTCTGCGCCAGACCGAAGGTATCGGAATCGAGGTAGAGGCGACGCCTCTCGAAGCGGCCCTCATTCGTGCCCTTCTGGCTGCGTGCCCAGAAGAGGAGCTCTGCACACTCATCCTGGGCCAGAAGATAGCTCTGTGCCCGAGCAGCCATTGCCTCTGCGTTCTTTTCATTCTGTGCCATCTCATTGCCTCCTGACGGGTGCTTGGGTTCGTTTGCATGGTTAGAGACTACGGGGCGGAGCTTAAACGCATCTGAGACTTCCATTTCCTCGGCGTATCGCGACCAAGTAGCGACAAAGGTTTGAGATTGCTGAAAATCGCTGCCTTCGCTTATTCGGACCGTTTCCCGATTATTGCTTGAATTCAATCCTATTTATTGTTACTTATTTTGTGACATATGGGACGAAAGGTTCCATATACCTCACCAGAATCAGAGAGATAGGACTTCCCCATGAGCACGATCGTGATCGTCGGCGCCAACCATGCAGGCACGGCAGCAGCCAATGCGATACTCGACAACCACCCCGGCAACGAGGTCGTGATCTTCGACCAGAACACGAATATCAGCTTCCTCGGCTGCGGCATGGCGCTGTGGATCGGACGGCAGATCTCGAAGCCGGACGGCCTCTTCTACCAGACAAAGGAGCAGTTCGAGGAGAAGGGTGCCACGGTCCACATGGAGACCCGTGTCGACCGCATCGACTACGACGCCCAGATCCTCTATGCGGAAGGGCCGGATGGAAAGACATACGAGCAGCGCTATGACAAGCTGATCCTCGCGACCGGCTCAGTTCCTGTGCTTCCCCGCTGGGAGGGACGCGACCTCGAGAACGTCCAGCAGGTGAAGCTCTTCCAGGATGCCCAGGCCGTCATCGACAAGCTCAAGGATGATGCTATCAGGCGCGTCTCTGTCGTCGGCGCAGGCTACATCGGCGTCGAGCTCGCAGAAGCCTTCCAGCGCTGCGGCAAGGAAGTCACGCTCATCGACCAGGCACCGACCTGCGTCTCCTCGAACTTCGACGAGCCGTTCTCCGAGCGCATGGCAGAAAATCTCTCCTCTCACGGCATCCACCTTGCCTTCGGCGAGTCCGTCGAGCGCTTCGAGGGGAAGGACGGCAAGGTCACGGCTGTCGTCACCGACAAGGGAACGCACGCAGCAGATCTTGTCTGCGTCTGCGTGGGCTTCCGCCCGAACACGGAGCTCTTCTCAGGCAAGGGCTTTGCGACGCTCGGCAATGGCGCGCTTCTCGTCGACCATCACCAGGAGACCTCGCGCAAGGGCGTCTACGCCGTCGGCGACTGCTCGAGCTGCTTCGACAACGCCGAGGACGGCGAGGCTTCCTACATCGCGCTTGCGACGAACGCCGTGCGCTCCGGCATCGTGGCCGGCCACAATGCTGCCGGCACGGCAATCGACGGCATCGGCGTCCAGGGCTCTTCTGCCATCTGCATCTACGACCTCAAGATGGTCGCCACCGGCCTCACCGAGGCAAAGGCGAAGCGCCTCGGCTATGACGCAAAGGTAAGCGACTTCACGGACGTCCAGAAGGCCACCTTCATCGAGACCGAGAATCCGGAAGTCACAATCAGGGTCGTCTACGATGGCACGACGAGGAAGGTGCTCGGAGCGCAGATGGCATCGACCTACGATATGAGCGCAGGCATCCACATGTTCTCGCTCGCAATCCAGGAGGGCATCACGATTGACCGTCTGGCGCTCCTCGACATCTTCTTCCTGCCGCACTTCAACCAGCCGTACAACTACTACACGATGGCGGGATATCAGGCCCTGCTTGCAAAGTAGAAGATCGGCCCATACCAGAACGGGCATCGGATCACTTGGTCCGGTGCCCTTTTCCATGCAATTCTTCGGCTTCGATATCGGCAGCCTTGGGCACCCTGCTGCCAGATGCGCTTCCGACCGTACCAACAGCACATCCATAGGCAGCTGGTATACTTTGCTGTGCTTGTTTCTATACATGGGCAGGCATCGTCTGCCCTGAGCACAAGGAGACGTGCATGAGCGAGAAGAAGGATCCGAAGGATACCTGCGTCCTCGTCACCGGCGGTGCAGGATTCATCGGCAGCCACACGGTCGTCGAGCTCCTGAACAGCGGCTACCAGGTCGTGATCGTGGACGATCTGTCCAATGCTTCGGAGAAGGTCATCGACCGCATCGATACCATCGTCGGCGAAGACAAGGCAAAGAATCTCACGTTCTATCGTGCCGATGTCAACGACCGCGATGCGATGAACGAGATCTTCGATGAGAACCAGATCGACCGTGTCATCCACTTCGCAGGCTTCAAGGCTGTCGGCGAGTCCGTCAAGAAGCCGATCGAGTACTACACGAACAACCTCGGCAACACGCTCACCCTCGTCGATGTGATGAGGAACCATGGCTGCAAGGACATCATCTTCAGCTCCTCCGCCACGGTCTACGGCAAGCCCGATTCTTTGCCCCTCACCGAGGAGAGCCCGAAGAAGCCTGCCACGAACCCCTATGGCTGGACGAAGTGGATGATCGAGCAGATCCTCACCGACCTCCACACGGCAGACCCCGAGTGGAACGTCGTGCTGCTCCGCTACTTCAACCCCATCGGAGCGCACCCCTCCGGACTCATGGGCGAAGACCCGAAGGGCATCCCCAACAACCTGCTGCCGTACGTCGCACAGGTCGCCGTCGGCAAGCGCGAGTATGTCCATGTCTACGGCGACGACTACAACACGCCTGACGGCACGGGCGTGCGTGACTACATCCATGTCTGCGACCTCGGCACGGGCCATGTCGCAGCGCTGCGCTGGATGAACGGCCGCACAGGCGTTGAGATCTTCAACCTCGGCACCGGCAAGGGCACGTCGGTCCTCGAGATCATCAAGGCCTTCTCCAAGGCCTGCGGCAAGGAGCTCCCCTACAAGATTGAGCCGCGCCGTCCAGGCGATGTCGATGCGAACTACGCCGACTGCTCGAAGGCAAAGCGCGAGATGGGCTGGGAAGCCAAGTACACGATCGACGACATGTGCCGCGATGGCTGGAACTGGCAGTCCAAGAACCCGAACGGCTACGAGGGATAGACACACCATGGGAGATGCGCACGGCCGCCTGTTCGCGGCATACCTTGCTCAGAAGCGTCCTGCCATCAATGCCTACCTGGCCAAGCATGCACCCCGGCCCGAAGCCGGAGAGCATGCGCAGGATGATATGGAGCGCTATGCCTATGCGCCCCTTGCCCGCTTCACCGAAGCAGGCGGCAAGCGCACCCGTCCCGCCTTGGTGCTCCTGGGCGCCAAGGCAGTAGGCGGAGACGAAGAGCGTGCGCTCTCCTGTGCTTCCGCTATCGAGTACTTCCAGTCAGCTGCCCTCATCCACGACGATATCGCCGATGAGGGGCAGCTGCGCCGCGGCGAGCCGTGCACCTACCTCACGGAGGGCACGGGCGTCGCGATAAACATCGGAGACCTCGGTATCGTCCACACATTCGCGGGCATCCTGGACGATCCTGCGCTCGACGCAGCAACGAAGCTCTCCGTCCTTTCCCTTCTTGCCCGCATGGAGCAGCGCACCGTCGAAGGCCAGGCCCTGGACCTCGGCTGGACACGGGATGGACGCTGGAACATCACGCCGGACGACTACCGGTGCATGGCACGGCACAAGACGGCCTACTACTCGGCTGCAACGCCTCTCGCGGCTGGCGCCATCTGTGGCGGCGGCACGAAGGAGCAGATAGAGGCTCTCCACGCCTTTGGCATGGATGCCGGCCTTGCCTTCCAGCTCCAGGACGACCTTCTGAACCTCGTCGGCGACGCCGAGAAGCAGGGCAAGGACTTCCGGAGCGACATCACGGAAGGCAAGCGCACATTGGCCGTCTGCCTTGCGCTCGAACGCCTGCCGAAGGATGCGCACGACGAGCTCATCGAGATCCTCTCTTCCCATACAGAAGATGCAGCAGAGCAGGCCCGCGCTGTCGCCTTGATGGATGAAGCCGGTGCCATCGCTTCCGTGCGCGAAGAGGCCCATGCGCTTGCTGCCTCTGCGAAGAGCCATCTTGCGGGGCAGACATGGGCAGCAGATGCCAAAGAGCTCCTCCTCGATATGGCCGACTTTTTTGTGGAGCGCGCCGGCTAGACCTTCTTGCGAAGACGCGTACCATACAAAGCGTGTAGCATGCGAGACCTTCCCAAAATGAGCTCCGCATACCATCCGCATGAAGCGATATGGGGTGCATAGATATGAAAGAGGAACGGATGAATCCCATTCTTGAGGGAACAAGCGGCGACGCCGTCGAGGATATCCAGGACAGGCTCAAGCATCTCGGGTACCACATCGACGACGAGGAGTGCGACGAGCGCCATTTCGGCCCTTCGACCGCCAACGCTGTCGCAAAGTTCCGCATCGAGCACGATCTGCCGCTTGGCCAGGCCGTGGATACCCAGACCTGGGCAGCGCTTGTCGATGAGTGCTACGAGATGGGCGATCGCACCCTCTATCTGCGCCTCCCGAACTTCCACGGCAACGATGTCCGCGAGCTCCAGAACGCCCTCAACATCCTGGGCTTCTCCTGCGGCGAGGCAGACGGCTTCTACGGCGCCCACACCGAGGCAGCCGTGAAGTCCTTCCAGGAGGGCGTCGGCCAGCTCGCTGACGGCATGGCATTCCCCGAGACGTTCGATGCTATTGAGCGTCTGCACCATGTGTGGGCCGGCAAGCCTGCCAAGGGCCCGCACCCCATGGGCGTCATGGGCTATGCCCGTGCTGCGAATGTCCTCGAGGGCACCCATCTCGCTATCACCGGCGAGGACCCGATCTCGAGAAATGTTGCCGGCCGCATGTTCAACCTTGCAAGCGCGACAGCCAACAACTCCGGCCTCGAGCTTGTGGACGACCCCGACCATGCGACGCCCGACTGCGAGGCAATCTTCAGCATGGCAGCATCTCCTCTGCCCGAGAACTCGACGAATGTCGCGAACCTCACGCTCGACGACACCGACACGCTCGCAACGCGCATCAGGAGCGCCCTCGAGCTTTCCGATGCCAAGCAGCCGATCCTGCGCATCGAGCTTCCGGTCGGCCCCGACTACAATGGCACGTTCACGACAAGCGATGCCCAGACGCTCGCTGTTCTTCTGCTCGATGCCATCTGCGCAGCCTTCGCGAAGTAGCTTCCATCTGGCACGCAGCTCCAAGACCTGATACACTTGACTTCCAGCTTTGGAGCATCGTCCAATGGTCAGGACCCGGGTTTTTGGTGCCTGTAATGGGGGTTCGAATCCCTCTGCTCCAGCCACTGATTGCCAAGCCCTCTTCTCCGGAAGAGGGCTTTTTCGTATCTCGGCACTATTGGCTTCGTCTCCTTTCCTGCCATTTAGCTCAATCATTATTGACTCAATTCATTTTGACTCAAAAGTTTTTGAGTTAAAATGAATGCATTGGCACTCTCTTGCTGAGAAAGGATTTCGATCATGGAATTCATCGGCAGAAGACAGGAACTGGACAGGCTCATCCGGGAGCTTTCGGATCCATCCCAGCGCAATGTGCTCGTCTACGGACGCAGACGCGTCGGAAAGAGCGAGCTCATCAAGCAGGCTCTCAAGAAGCTTCCCTGTTCAACTGTCTATTTCGAATGCACCCAGACATCCGAAGCCGAAAATCTCGGGAATCTGTCTCGCGCCATATCAGAGGCGCTCGGCTTTCCTCCGCTGGCCTTCTCGGGCTTCCATGAGCTTGCAGACTTCCTCTTTCGCCAGGCAGAGCATGCAGACATGGTGCTCGTTCTTGATGAGTACCCCTATCTGCGCGATGCCGTAGCAGGGCTCGACAGCATCCTGCAGGTTCTCATAGACACCTACCGAGAGGCTTCGCATCTGAAGCTCATCCTCTGCGGCTCTTTTGTCGACGTTATGAGGTCCTTGATCGAACGCGAAAACCCTCTCTACGGCCGCATTGACCTCACGCTCAAGCTCGATCCGATGGACTACTGCGATGCAGGCAAGTTCTTCCCCAGCTTCTCGCCTGAAGACAGAGTTCATCTCTATAGCGTGTTCGGCGGCATCCCCTATTACAACCGCCTGGTAAGTCCTTCAAAGACCGTCCGTGACAACATCATCGATCTTGTCACGGCGCCTGGCGCCCGCCTCGAATCTGAGGTCGAGGTCTATCTCTCGCAGGAAGTATCGAAGATGGCAAATGCCAACGAGGTATTTCTTGCCCTCGCCCAGGGATACTCCCGCTGGAAAGACATACTCGCACAGTCGCACGTCTCGAGCGGCCAGGCAATGACCGCCGTGCTCGACAAGCTCATCTCCATGGAGCTTGTACAGAAGCAGACGCCGATCAACGATCCCGAGAACAAGCGCAAGACTGGCTACTTTATCATCGACCCGCTCGCCCTGTTCTACTACCGCTATATCTTCCGCAATGCCTCTGCCCGCCAGATTCAGGATGCGGAATACTTCTATAGCCGCTATATCGAACGGGATTTCGAGGAGAACCATGTCCCGCATCTGTTCGAAGAGGTATGCCGGCAGTATCTCATCCGCAAGAACCGTACAGGCAAAATGGAAATCCCCTTCGATGCTATCGGCAAATACTGGTACGACGATCCGTTCCGCCATACCAACGGAGAGTTCGATGTTGTGACCAAGGATCCTAGGGGCTATATCTTCTATGAAGCCAAATTCAGGAAGACCCCCATCACACAGAAAATGGTGGAGGAAGAGATATCGCAGGTCAGAGCCGCAGGCCTCCCTTGCTATCGCTTCGGATTCTTCTCCCGCTCGGGCTTCGATGTCGAACCAGATCCAGATCTCATCTTAATCGATCTGCCGGAGCTCTACGCCTAGCGCCTGAGCCAGCTGCATCTCAGGCGCTGAGGCCTTGTCACGCTTCAGAAAGATAGGACGTCTCGATCTCTCTGATGCGCTTGTTGAGGAAGGCGTTGACCGGCACGAGGATGCCATGCTTCTCCGCTCTCCTCATGACCTCGCCCGAGAACTCGTCCACTTCGGTCCTGTGATGGTTGATGCGGTCCTGCCCCATGGAGGGCGTCGAGGCAGGATCGAGCGTCCGTTCGAGCGCTGCATAGGCAGAAAGATCTTTCTCGGTGAGCGCGACGCCTTCTGCCTGTGCCAGCGCCACGACCTCGCGCATGGCAGAGATGAACGTGCGCCAGAGCTCCGAGGTCTCATCCTCGTAGACGTCTCCGTAGCTCGCGCCGAACGCGCAGCAGGTCTGGTTGATACCGACATTGAGCATGAACTTCGCCCACATGCGATAGCGGATATCTGCTTCCACGACATGCGCGATGCCAGCCTGCGTGAGGATGTCCACGACGTCGTCGAGCGCAGCCTCGGGCGTCTTGTCGAAGCGGCCGATATAGAGAGCGCCTGCCTTCGAGAACGTGAGCGAGCTTCCATAGTGCGCCGCATCCATGCCCTGGGCGACACAGGGGACGATGTGCTCCCAGCCGAAGCGCGCGGCCACCCGCTCCTCGCTCCTGATGCCGTTCAGGACGCTCACAATCCTCGTCTTCTCGCCGAGGAGCCCAGGCACAAGATCGAGCGCGCTCTCGAGCCCATAGCTCTTTGTCGCCAAGATCACGAGGTCCTGCTCCCCTGCCGCATCAGGCGTTGCGTCCCTAAACGGATACACCTTCCCGTTCACGGTGCAGACATCCCCTGCATGCCTCGCGAGGCGTGCGGGATCCATAACGAAGGTGACAGCATCTTCTCCCAGGGCATCCTGTGCCATGCTTCCATAGAGCATGCCCAGGGCGCCCTTGCCGACGATCGCGATGCGCGGCTTTCCCATCCAACGTCCTTCCCCCAGAAAATGTATCGGATACAGGGTATCGTGACCTGTCCCTTCCGTGCGGCGGGTTCACAGCCTGGCAACAAGGAGAAGCGCACAGATGCCCGCTCAGCCTGAGCAGAAGGCGACGCATGCTTCGAACTCGACACTAAGGTCTCCCTGTCGAGCTCAACTCGACAGGGCGTCTCCGACAGATGGCCCCAAAATGGCTGAAAAGGTTGTGTCGTGTGAATGAGCACGTCATTCGTGCTGCTACAGGCTCGATAGCTGCGCTATCATAAGCCTAGCTGCGGATTGTTCCGCTTCCGTCAAGGAACAGTGAGCATATTCCAGCTGCCTTTTCATTGACGGATTCACGCATAGCAACTTCGTTGGAGGCCGTTCTATGCCATTTACCGCGATTGTCCTCGCTGCCGGCGAGGGTACGCGCATGAAGTCTCGTCACCCCAAGGTCATGCACAACGTAATGGACAAGCCGCTCGTATGGTGGTGTGTCCGCCATGCCCGCCAGGCTGGTGCAACGCGTGTCATTGTCGTCGTCGGCAATGGCGCTGACGAGGTCCGCGACTTCTTCGCCCATGAGCCTGTCCAGGAGGGAGAGGCACCTGTCGAGTTCGTCGAGCAGACAGAGCGCCTCGGTACCGGCCACGCTGTCCGCGTCGTGCGCGACGCAATCGGCGGCTTCTCCGGCCCTGTCCTCGTTATGGCAGGCGACACGCCGCTCATCACGCCCGAGACGCTCCGCTCCCTCGTGGAGGAGCGCAATGCCCAGAAGGCAGCCTGCACGGTGCTGACCATGACGCCAGATGACTGCACGGGCTATGGCCGCGTCGTCCTCGACGACAAGGGCCAGGTCACGGCCATTATCGAGCACAAGGACTGCACGCCCGAGCAGCAGGCGACGCTCAAGGAGTGCAACTCCGCGACGTACTGCTTCTGCGGCAAGCGTCTGGCCGAAAACCTCGACAAGATCGGCAACGACAATGCCCAGGGCGAGTACTACCTGCCCGACATGATCAAGATCTTCGTGTCCGAGGGAGAGCCTGTCGGCATGCACCACGCACCTGAGGCCTCCGAGGTCCTCGGCGTCAACAACCGTGCCCAGCTTGCCGAGGTCACAAAGGTGCTCCGGCGCCGCATCAACCACGAGCTCATGCTCTCCGGCGTCTCGATGCTCGACCCTGACCAGGTCTGGGTCGGCGCCGATGTGAAGGTCGGCCAGGACACCGTCCTCATGCCCCAGACCTTCCTCTTCGGCCACACGACCGTGGGATGCGACTGCACGATCGGCCCGAACAGCCGCCTCACGAACGCGACCGTCGGCAACAACTGCACGGTCGACGAGTCCATCCTCGTCGATTCTGCAATCGACGACGACGTGAACTGCGGACCCCGTGCCTACCTCAGGGGACACACGCACCTGCTCAAGGGCGCCAAGGCCGGCACCCACGTCGAGCTCAAGAACTCCGTCGTCGGCGAGGGTTCGAAGGTCCCGCACCTCTCCTACATCGGCGACTGCACGATGGGTGCCAACGTGAATATCGGCGGCGGCTCCATCACCTGCAACTATGACGGAAAGCACAAGAGCCATACCACCATCGGCGCCCACGTCTTCGTGGGCTCCGACACGATGATGGTCGCACCGGTCACGATCGGCGAGAACGCCCTCGTCGGTGCAAGCTCCTGCATAACGCATGACGTGCCGGCAGGCGCGCTCTCGCTCGAGCGCAGCCAGCAGGTCATCAAGGAAGACTGGGCAAACCGCTACTGGGAGCGTCTGAAGGAAGAGGACTAATGTACGAGAATCTGAGCGAACCCATCCAGGTGGAGAAGAACATCCGTCTCTACTCGGGAACGAGCAACCCGCAGCTGGCCGAGAAGATCGGCGACATCCTGCACCTGCCGCTTTCCGGCCTCAAGATCGAGAAGTTCGCGAACGGCGAGATCTACGCCCGCTTCGAGGAGACCGTGCGTGGCTGCGAAGTCTTCTTCGTGCAATCCCTTGCCGGCAAGAACGTGAATGACCTCATGATGGAGACCCTGATCGTCGCCGATGCCGCAACGCGTGCATCTGCCGCCTCCTTCACGGCTGTCATCCCCCACTACGGCTATGCCCGTCAGGACCGCAAGGCCGCATCCCGCGAGCCGATCACGGCACGCCTTGTCGCCAACCTGCTCGAGGCAGCCGGCGTCGACCGCGTCATCACGCTCGACCTGCACTCGAACCAGATCCAGGGCTTCTTCGACATCCCCGTCACGCACCTGACGGCACTCTACCAGTTCGGCGACTACTTCAAGACGAAGGACTTCGACTGGGACAACACGGTCGTCGTCTCCCCTGACATGGGCCGCGCCAAGGTCGCAAAGAAGCTCGCTGACTACCTCGGCTGCGAAGTCGCCATTGCCCACAAGAGCAGGCCCAAGCACAACGCTGCCGAGGTCATGGGCGTCATCGGCAACATCGTCGGCAAGACCTGCATCATCAACGACGATATGATCGACACTGGCGGCACACTCGTCGGCTCCATCAACAAGCTCAAGGAGATGGGTGCAGGCGACATCTACATCTCCGCCACCCACGGCATCTTCTCTGGCTCCGCTATCGAGCGTCTCCAGAACGCCCCGATCGTCGAGTGCGTCGTCACGGATGCCATCCCCTGCGCTGTGGCCAACCAGCCCGGCTCCAAGATCAAGTCCATCTCCGTTGCCAAGGAGCTCGCAGACGCAATCTACGCCGTCTACGTCAACCACTCCGTCTCCGGCATTGCCGGCGGCAACTCCGAGATGTAGGACACATCACTCAGATTCAAGCCTTCAAGGGCCGCCGCAAGGCGGCCCTTTCTTTATAGCAAGAAGCCCTCTCACCTCTTTCATCTGCACTTCCCCTCTCTAACAGGAAGCTCCCTCCTGCCTTGCGGCAGAAGGGAGCTTTCCGGGGAGAAACAAAGGAGGTGCTCCACGCAGCACAAGGGAGGAAGCTGCGTGGAGCAGGGGATTGGGGGGCTTAGGAAAGATGCCAGATCTCGTCGTTGTACTGCGTGATCGTGCGGTCGGACGAGAACTTGCCAGCCATAGCGGTGTTCACGAGGGACTTCTTCATCCAGGCGGTGCGGTCCTCGTAGTCGGCGTAGACGCGCTCCTTGACCTGGATGTACTCCTCGAGGTCCAAGAGTGCCATGAACCAGTCCTTGTTCGCCATATCGTCGTGGAGACGCTTCAGGCGCTCAGGGTTGCCGGTAGCCATGAACTTCGGGTTCGTGATGAAGTCGACGAGGAGCTTCGTGCCCGGACGCAGGTAGAGATCGTGCGGACGGTAGGCATTCTCTGCGTAGAGGCGCACGACCTCTTCGGAGGAAGCGCCGAACGTATAGATGTTGTCCTGGCCGACGAGCTCTGCAATCTCGACGTTTGCACCATCCATCGTGCAGAGCGTCACGGCGCCGTTGAGCATGAACTTCATGTTCGACGTGCCCGATGCCTCCTTCGAGGCAAGGGATATCTGCTCGGAGATGTCTGCTGCCGGGATGAGCTTCTCGGCGGCGCTCACGTTGTAGTTCTCGACCATGATGACCTGGAGATACGGGGAGACATCCGGGTCATTGGCAATCCACTGCGAGAGCGTGAGGATCAGGTGGATGATGTCCTGGGCGATCGTGTAGGCAGGAGCAGCCTTGCCACCGAAGATGACGGTGATCGGACGGGCAGGGATGTTGCCGTTCTTGATATCGAGGTACTTCCAGATCAGGTAGAGGGCAAGCATCTGCTGGCGCTTGTACTCGTGGATGCGCTTGATCTGGACATCGATGATTGCGTTGCGCGGAATCTCGACGCCGCGGTTCTCGCGGATGAACTCCCGCATGCTGCGCTTCGCGATCTCCTTTGCATCGGAGAGCTTGCCGAGCATCTCAGGATCGTCCTTGTACTGGAGAAGGCCGGAGAGGTCTCCCGTCGTATGCCAGTCAGTGCCGAGCGTATCGTCGAGGATCTGGGTCAGTGCCGGGTTGCAGCCCATGATCCAGCGGCGGAACGTGATGCCGTTCGTCTTGTTCGAGAACTTCTCCGGGTACAGGTCATAGAACGGCTTGAGCTCGGACTCCTCGAGAATCTTCGTGTGAAGGGCAGCGACGCCGTTGATCGAGAAGCCATAGTGGATGTCGATATGTGCCATATGCACGATATCGTCCTTGATGATAGCGACAGCAGGGTCGTTGTGCTCCTGCTTCTGCTTGTAGTCGAGCTTCTCGATGATGTCAGCGATACGGGGAGAGACCTTCTTGAGGAAGGAGAGCGGCCACTTCTCGAGCGCCTCCGCGAGAATCGTATGGTTCGTATAGGCGACCATGCGGCTCACAATCGAGACAGCCTCATCGAACTTGAAGTTGTGCTCGTCGACGAGGATCCTGATGAGCTCGGGGATGACCATGGTCGGGTGCGTATCGTTGATCTGGACGACGGCGTACTCGTCGAGGTCGTGGAGGTTGGAACCACGTGCGATTGCCTCATCGACGAGGAGCTGCGCCGCGTTCGACACCATGAAGTACTCCTGGTAGACACGAAGGAGCCTGCCTGCGTCGTCGGAGTCATCCGGATAGAGGAAGAGCGTGAGGTTCTTCTTCACGGCTTCCTTGTCGAAGTCGATGGAATCGGACGGCACGAGAGAATCGTCGATACCCACGAGATCGAAGAGGTGCAGCCTGTTCTTCGTGTTCCTGCCATAGCCCAGGACGTCGATATCGTAGAGCTTCGACTTCACGTCGAAACCGCCGAAGTGCACCGTATAGGACGTGCCAGTATCGACGAGCCAGTCCTGCTCCTTCAGCCACTCGTCCGGAAGCTCGGTCTGCTGGTTTGCGACGAACTTCTGGTGGAAGAGGCCGTAGTGGTAGTTCAGGCCCACGCCGTCGCCCGGAAGGCCGAGCGTCGCGATGGAGTCGAGGAAGCACGCAGCGAGGCGTCCCAGTCCGCCATTGCCGAGGGACGGCTCTGCCTCTGCCTCCTCGATCTTGTTCAGATCATGGCCTGCACGGAAGAGCTGGTCCTTCACCTCGTTGTAAATGCCAAGGTTGATGAGGTTGTTCGTCAGAAGGCGGCCAATCAGGAACTCGGCGGAGATGTAATAGAGACGGCGCTTGCCATCCGTCACCGGAAGCTCGGCTGCCTTCTCGCGGACCATATCCATGAGCATCGTGCAGACATCGGAATCGTCCAGTGCGGCAAGGGGAAGTCCGAACTTCTCATGGGCACGCTGTTCGAGATCGATCATGGGATGCACTCCTTATGCATACGAGAAAAGAGAGGCTGCGAAGCGTCTGCCTCTGCCCTCTTTTCGTTCAGGCATCAGTCTTCATCCAAGGCCGGAAGCGTCTCAGGCGCGATTGGTGGGTATCACGCTGGAAACGCTTCCGGCTCTTGCATGGCTACACCATACACCACTCTGCTGGAAACGTTTCCGAGAAACTCGACATTTCTCGAAAAAATTTTCGCCCTGTCGAGTTGAACTCGACACCTGTCGAGTTCATACTTTACCTGTCGAGTTCATCTCGACATACTTCAAGAACCGCAGGTCATCGAATTGCCGCAAGCCGACTCATGTTGACCGTATGCACGACATGTTGGATAAATATGGCCGAGATGCGGTATACTGATAGCTTCGCTATCACTCGCATCCCTCCTTTTGCGGCTCGCTCCCCCATATAGTCAACACCGTATGACTAACTTTCATGGCTTGGGGTATATCCTCTCCAGCCGAAGCGCTCTTCACGCTTCGTACAAGCTTCGGGAGGTTCCATGTGCACTGCCATCCGTTTCTCAGACGATAAGGGCAACCTCTACTTTGCCCGCAATCTTGACTGGAGCCAAGGCTATGGGGAGCGGGTCGTCGTAGCTCCTCAAGGCTATACGCCCTTCTCTCCCTTCAAGGCCACGCCTGCCCTTCCCCATCCCATCATCGGCATGGGCATCGTCGAGCGCGACACGCCGCTCTACTTCGACTGCGCGAATACGGAAGGCCTTGCCTGCGCAGGACTCAACTTCCCGGGCTATGCGCAGTATGAGAAGGAAGCCGTCCCCGGCAAGACGAATGTCGCCTCCTGGGAGCTGCCGCTCTGGATCTGCGCGAACTTCACGACGGTCGACGAAGCGGAAGCTGCGCTTGCGGATGTCGCCGTCGTCGATGCGCCTATCGTCGACAAGTATCCGACCTCGCTTCTCCACTGGATCGTGGGCGACGGCAAGCGGAGCATCGCGGTCGAGTACACGAAGGATGGCATGCAGGTCTTCAAGGATGATGTGGACGTGCTGGCCAACCAGCCGGGATTTGCCTGGCACCGCGAGAACCTCAGGAACTACCTCAATGTCACAAGCGACGTGCCGGCAACGCAGACCTGGAGGTCCGCCGAGCTCACGCCGTATGGGTCGGGCGCCGGCATGCGCGGCATCCCAGGCGACTACTACTCGCCTTCCCGCTTCGTGCGCATCGCCTATCTCAATGCGAACTATCCGGAGCAGACAACGGAAGAGGCCAATGTCTCCCGCATGTTCCATGAGCTCCAAGGTGTCGCTATGATCGACGGAGCGGCGAGGATGACGAACGGAGAGTTCGAGAAGACCGTCTATACCGGCGGCTATTCCCAGAGGACCCATACGTACTACTGGAACACGTATGACGATCCTGCGATACGCTCCGTCTCTGCAGACGAGATGATTGCAGCGCATCCTGGCACAGACCTCATCGAAGCCGTGTAGCAGCCAGACCTGGCCCTTCGCGTTCTTGAGGCTTGTTAGCTGCCGGTATACGCTAGATGCGAATGCAGAGAGCATGTCTTGATCTGATTGCGGGAGGCGATGATGGCTGCTCACGAGCGGACTTCCGGAGACATTGCGCACGCGGCTGCAGTGCATGCAGAGACGCCAAGCTTCAGACCCAGCCAGGCATTCGACAGCGCAATCTCAGAAGTCGGAAGCAAGGTTTCGAAGCCTGCCGCCGGTCTTGACTATAAGCATCTTGCTTCATTTGCCTATCGCGCCAAGCTGAATGCAGATGGCATCGCCATGCTGCCCGCGGAATGGACTGACGACGAGAAAGAAGACAGCCCGGCAGCCGAAGAGAGGCCTTGAGAGACACACAAAGGGACCGAAAGCCTGCCCATTAGGCTTTCGGTCCCTCTTTTCATGCTGAAGCGCTTGAGACGGCTCCTGCAGCCAACAGCACTTCCTCAGATATCGAGGAGCCCATCTTCATCGAGGATTGTGACCGTGCGTCCCTTGCGCTCGATCAGGCCCTGGTCCTCGAGATAGCGGAACTTGCGCGAGAGCGTCTCAGGAGTCGTGCCGAGATACAGGGAGACGTCCTTCATCTTCATCGGCAGCTCTATCTTGACATCGGCCTCCTTCTCGGAGAGATCCAGGAGATAGGCTGCAAGGCGCTCCTCGACGCGCTCGAGGGACAGAAGCTGCACCTGACGCTCCATCTGGACCATCTTCTGGGAGCTCAGCTCGAAGAGCCTGATGCCGATCTCGGGATTGGACATCAAGACCTGGTTGAACGCCTTCTTGCTGAGGCTGCAGATGACGGTATCCTCCAGCGCCTCTGCAAAGAGCGTCTCGTTCCTGATGCCGAAAAGCTGGCTCTCGCCTTCATAGCCTCCGGGCCTGACAACCCTGAGCAGCTGCTCCTTGCCGCTCGGCGAGAGCTGATAGACCTTCATGCTGCCGCGGGCAACGATAGCAAGCTCGTCGTCTCCCGGCTGGAAGACAAGCTCGCCCTTCCGATACTCCCTGTGCCGCACCAAGTCATTGATGGCTTCCTTGTCGGCGTCCGAGAGCTTCTCGAAGAGCGGCACGATCGTGATGCACATATGCTCGGCCACAGGCGTACTCCTTTCTGGCAAAGCGCCGGGATGCCCGAAAGGACATCCCGGCAGATTTGATCGTCTTCCAGCTTACCCGAGAACGACACTATCGAGCTCGCTCAGGAGCTGATACGTGCGGGCGAAGGCGCCGCAGGCATCGGAGGGGATTGCATAGCCCCTGGTCACAGCTCGGAGTCTCAGCATTTCGTCCCTCACATCCTCGACGCCTCCCCTCATCTTGCGTTGGACCGCCTCGTAGATCTTCCTGACTTCGAAGACCTCGGGGTGGTGTGCACCGTGTGCCTTCGTGATTGCCTTCGTGAAGAGGTCGAGCTCCTGGTCGTTTGCCTCGAAGAATGCCTTTGCGTTGCTCATGATGTGCTCCTTCTTTCTTGGTAGTTCCTGTTCTTCCTGGATCTGCCGCCTCAGCGGCTCTGTACCTTCAGGACGTCGTAGCCGACGGCTCGTACAGCATCTGCGATCTTTTCCTCATCCGTCACGTCTGCATCGAAGCTTGCCTTTGCCTTGCTGGCGTTGAAGAGGACCTTCACGCTGTCTGCATCGACGCCGTCGACGCTTCTGATGGCTGCCTCGATCTTCTGCATGCACGTCGGGCAGGCGAGGGTCTCGAGCTGAAGCGTTGCTTTTCCGGTCATGGTCTTCAGTCCTTTCTCTTGGTCTCTGTTCTGCGAATACTTTCGCCGAGATGGGCAATCGAAAAATTGATATCTGTCAAGTGCTGGCTATCTTTCCTGGAATTTCAGGAGCCTCATCGCATTGAGGATCACGACGAGGATGCTCCCCTCGTGCACGAGCATGCCGAGGGCCATGTTCATCCACGTGCTGCCGACAAGCCCTGCCAGAAGGACGGCGACGACGATGAGGGCGATTGCGATGTTTTCCGCCATGTTCCGGCTCGTCGCCTTCGCAAGGCCGAGCGCATGGGCCATCTTGTGGAAGTCGGAGCCGACGAGCACGACATCCGATGTCTCGATAGCCACATCGGTGCCGCTGCCCATAGCGATGCCGATATCGGCCGCAGCAAGGGAGGGGCTGTCGTTGATGCCGTCACCGACGAAGGCCACGGTCTCCCCTGCCTCCTGGCGCTCGCGTGCAAAGGCTGCCTTGTCCTCAGGGAGAAGGCCTCCCTTCGCCTCGTCGAGTCCAAGCTCATGGCCCACCCGCTCTGCCGCCTTCTGGCTGTCGCCCGAGAGGAGCACGAGCCTCTTCACGCCGAGGTGCCTGAGCGCCTCAAGATCCTCGCGCATGCCCTCTCTCACCTCATCGCGGATGCCGAGGGCAAGAACGAGATGTCCGTCCACAGAGCCGAGCACGATGGAGTCGCCGTCCTCCTCGAGCGCATCGAGATCTTCTTTCACCTCGTCGGCAAGCTCGATGCCTGAGCTCTCCATCAAAAGGTGGTTACCGACGAGCACCTCATGCCCTGCCACCTTGGCCCTGATGCCCTGCCCCTGGACTACATCGGTCGCATCCACCGTATAGGCCGGCAGGCTCTCATAGCGCTCAGCGATAGCATGGGCAAGCGGGTGGGCCGATTCGCGCTCGACGCTTGCCAGCAGGGCTTCGGCAAGCTCCCTTTCTCCGTCCTCCCCATAGAAGCGCTCCTCCACAACACGCGGCGTACCATAGGTAAGCGTTCCGGTCTTGTCGAAGAGCATCGTGTCGATATGGCTTGCCTTCGTGACCGCATCGCTCCCCTTGAAGAGGACGCCGTGCCTGGCGCCGTTCCCGATGCCGGCCACGTTCGATACCGGCACGCCGATCACGAGGGCACCAGGGCAGCCGAGCACGAGGATCGTCACAGCGAGCTCCGTATTGTGGGTGACGACCCAGACGATCAGGGCAATCGCAAGGACCGCTGGCGTATAGACCTTCGAGAAGCGGTCGATGAAGCGCTCGGCAGCTGTCTTGGAATCCTGTGCCTCCTCGACGAGCTCGACGATCCTGCCGAATGCCGTATCCTCGCCGGTCCTCTCTGCCACGAGCTCGAGCGTGCCGTTCTGGAGGATCGTGCCAGCGAAGACTTTGCTTCCTGTCTCCTTTGCCGCAGGCAGAGGCTCGCCCGTGATGCTCGCCTCGTCGACGGTGCCAGAGCCTGCCGTGACGGTGCCGTCGACCGGAATCTTTCCGCCGGCCTGGACCTGGACGGTGTCTCCTTCCTCCACTTCGTCGATATCCACCTCTTCGAACGTGCCATCTTCCGCCTTGCGGCGCGCCGTCTCAGGCGCCATCTCTGTCAGGTCCTTGATAGCGGAGCGGGTCTTTGCAAGCGTCCGCTGCTCGAGGTAGGCACCGAAGAGGAAGAGGAACGCGACCGCCGCCGACTCCTCGAACTCCTGGATCGCGAAGGCGCCGAGCATCGCGATTGTCACGAGCAGGTCGATGCTCACGACGTGCACGCGCAGCGCCTGCACGGCCTCATAGGCAATCGGGACGATACCGATGATCGAAGCAATGAGGAAGAGGAGCTGTGCTGCCTCAGCATTGCCGAAGAGAAGCCTTGCTCCGAAGGCAAGCGCGACGAGCGCCCCTGTCGCAGCAGCGAGCCTGCTGCGATTCTGTGCGAGCCATTTCTGCATGATGTATCTCCTGTCTCCCTTGCGTTCTGACAGGAAGAAAGATAGATGGCCCGAACGGACGGGAAATTGATATCCGTCAAGTCCGGATGGATGGCTCGGAATTTTTCTGGAGCACAAGAAGATGCGCCCGCCGGCTCAGCCGGCAGGCGCATTCTTCAGGCTCTTGCTTCAGTTCTTGGAGGCTTAGGGCTCCTGGTCCACAGGATCTGCGTTCACGTCCGTAGCACCACGTCCGTAGGTAGGACGTGCCGCCTCGTTCTGAATCGCACGCGAGCAGTCGATGATGTTGGCAGGATCGATCGTGTCGTAGCGGTGGCAGGCGCACCAGTGTCCCGGCAGGACCTCGTTCAGGTCCGGCGCTGCCACATCGCAGGCACCGACCTTCGCGAAGCAGCGGCTCGCGAAGCGGCATCCTGCAGGAGGATCGATCGGCGAGGGAACGTCTCCTTCGAGGATGATGCGGCGACGGCGCAGCTTCGGATCGACCGACGGAATGGCGGAAAGCAGGGCCTGCGTATACGGGCAGAGCGGCGTCCTGTAGAGGTCGTTCTTCCCTGCAATCTCCATGAGGCGGCCGAGGTACATGACGCCGACACGGTCGGAGATATGCTTCACGACGTTCAGACCGTGCGCGATGAAGAGATACGTGAGGCCGAACTGGTCCTTCAGGTCGTCGAGCAGGTTCAGGACCTGCGCCTGAATCGAGACGTCGAGAGCAGAGACCGGCTCGTCGCAGACGATGAGCTTCGGGTTCACGGCAAGCGCACGGGCAATGCCGACACGCTGACGCTGGCCACCCGAGAACTCATGCGGATAGCGGTTCTTCATGTACGGGGCAAGGCCGACGCACTCGAGAAGCTCGTCCACCCGCTTGTCGACCTGGTCGGCCGGCAGGATGTTGTTCGTGAGCATCGGCTCCGCGATGATCTTCCCTACCGTCATGCGCGGGTTCAGGCTCGCATAAGGGTCCTGGAAGATGATCTGGATGTCCTTGCAGTACTTGCGGCGCTCCTTCGGGGAGAGCTTCGTGAGCTCCGTCCCTTCGAAGACAATCGATCCGCTCGTCGGCGTCAGGAGCCCGACAAGCATCTTGCCGATCGTCGACTTGCCGCAGCCGGACTCGCCGACAAGGCCGAATGCCTCGCCGCGATGGATCTGGAACGATACATCGTCCACGGCACGCACGAACGACGTCGGCTTGCCGAAGAAGTTCGAATCGGCGACGAAGCTCTTCGTGAGATGGCGGACATCGAGCAGGACATCCGGATCCTGTGCCTTCTTCTGATCTGGCTCCATGGCTACTCCCCCTCCTTCTCATCGTAGAGATGGCAGCGGACGCTGCGCTCCGGGTCCGGTGCATACGGCTTGAGCTCCGGCATCTTCTCGCGGCAGATGGCCATGCACTTCGGGCAGCGGTCAGAGAAGGGGCAGCCCTTCGGCAGATGGAGCGGATTCGGCACCTGTCCCCTGATCGTATAGAGGCGCTTCGAGGAGTCATCGTCGAGCCTCGGGATGGAGTTCAGGAGGCCGAGCGTATAGGGATGCAGCGGCTTCTCGAACAGCTTCATGACAGGAGACTGCTCGACGACCTGGCCGCAGTACATGACGACAACACGGTCGGCAACCTCTGCGACGACGCCGAGGTCGTGCGTAATCAGAAGCACGCCCATGTTGTATTCCTGGCGCAGCTTGTAGATGAGGTCGAGGATCTGTGCCTGGATCGTCACGTCGAGTGCCGTCGTCGGCTCGTCTGCGATGAGGAGGCGCGGGTTGCATGAGAGCGCCATTGCGATCATTACGCGCTGGCGCATGCCGCCGCTCATCTCATGCGGATAGTCGCTTGCACGCTCCTCGGGACTCGGGATGCCGACCTCACGGAGCGCTTCCACGGCACGCGTCCATGCCTCTTCCTTCGAGACATCGGAGTGCTGCTGGATGGCCTCGACGATCTGGTCGCCGACGCGGTAGACCGGGTCGAGGCTTGTCATCGGCTCCTGGAAGACCATAGCGATCTTGCTGCCGCGCACGGACTCCATCTCCTGCTCGGAGAGCGAGAGGAGATCCTGCCCATCGAATGTGATGGAGCCGCCGGCAACATGTCCCGGCTCCTGCAGAAGGCGCATGATCGAGAGCGAGGTGACGGACTTGCCCGAGCCGGACTCGCCGACCAGAGCCACGGTCTCGCCGGAATCGACGCCGAACGTCACGTCGTTCACGGCGCGCACGACACCCTTGCGTGTCGGGAATTCGGTTACGAGATGCTTTACTTCGAGCAGCATACGCTCACCTCCTCCTTGCCTTGGGATCGAAGGCGTCGCGCAGGCCATCGCCCAGCAGGTTGAATGCCAGGACCGTGATCGTGATCGCGAGGCCCGGGAAGATCATCGTCCACGGCGCCGAGAAGATGTAGTTGCGTCCACGGCCGAGCATGTCGCCCCACTCTGCTGCAGGCGGCTGGACGCCGAGGCCGAGGAAGCCAAGGGCTGCGCAGTCGAGGATGGCGCCCGAGATGCCGAGCGTTGCGCGGACGATGATGGACGGCGCCACATTCGGCAGCACGTGCCGGAAGATGATGACCGAGTCCTTGTCACCGATGACGCGGGCAGCAGCAACGTAGTCGTTCTCCTTCACGGAGAGGATCTGCGAGCGCACGATGCGGGCGTACTCGGGGATGGAGACAAGGCCGATTGCGACGACTGCCTTGTCGATGCCCTTGCCGAGTGCCGCCATGAACGCGATAGCAAGAAGGATCGACGGGATTGCGAGCATCATGTCCATGATGCGCATGATGATCGTGTCGACGATGCCGCCCTTGTAGCCGGCAATGGCACCGAGCGTGACGCCGATCACGAGCGAGATGCTGACGGCCAGAAGGCCGACGGAAAGCGAGATGCGTGTGCCGACGAGGATGCGGCAGAGGATGTCTCTGCCCTGCTGGTCCGTGCCGAACCAATGTGCAGCAGACGGCGCCTCGAACGACGCCGAGAGGTCCTGCTCATACGGGTCATATGGCAGGATCTGCGGGAATGCGGTCGTGACGATTGCGATCACGACGAGGAAGGCAATGACAAAAAGGCTGATGAGGGCTGCCTTGTTGCCGCACAGCGAATACCACACATCCGCTGCAAGAGAATCGGGGCGCTCAGCTTCCGGCTGGGCCGCTTGTGCTTCTGCTTCTGCCATATTGCTCACCCCTCTTCCTTCGAGTACTTGATGCGCGGATCGAGGTAGGCATAGATCACGTCCACCACGAGGTTGATGATCACGAAGATGACGCCGATCAGAAGGACGACGCCCTGCACGACCGGGAAGTCGCTCTTCAGGATGCAGTCGACCGTGTACTTGCCGATGCCCGGCCAGGCAAAGACCGTCTCGGTCAGCATGGCGCCACCGAGGAGGCTGCCGAGCTGGAGGCCGATGACCGTCGTGACCGGAAGCATTGCGTTGCGCAGTGCGTGGTGGTTCACGACCTCCTTCTTCGGGAGACCCTTTGCCGCAGCGACACGCACGTAGTCCTCATTGAGCGTTTCGAGCATCGAGGAGCGCGTCATGCGCGTGATGATTGCCATCGAATACATGGAGAGCGTGACGGCCGGCAGGATCAGGTGCTGGAGCACATTGCCCAGAGCCTCGATGTCGCCCGACAGGAGCGTATCGAGGATGTAGAGCCCTGTGCCGCCTACCGGCTGGAGCATCGGGTCGACGCGTCCGGACGACGGCAGGATATGCAGCACGCCCGAGAACAGGATGATGAAGAGGATGCCGAGCCAGAAGACCGGCATCGAGACGCCGAGCAGGGCAAAGACGAGCGTGCCGCCGTCTGCTGCCTTGCCGCGGTGCGTCGCTGCGACGACGCCGAGCTTCACGCCCAAGAAGGACGCAATGAGGATTGCGACGAGCGCAAGCTCGATCGTGGCCGGGAAGCGCGAGGCAATCTCATCGGCAACTGCCGTGTGCGTGTAGTACGACGTCCCGAGGTCCCCATGCAGCGCTCCGCCCAGGAAGTTGAAGTACTGGATCAGGATCGGGTCATTGAGGCCATTGGCATCGCGCCAGGCCTGGATCTCGTCAGGCGTGGCATGCTCGCCGAGGACGACTGGTGCCGGGTCTGACGAGAACACCCTCATGATCAGAAAGACGATGACGGAGACGCCGAGAAGCACGAGCAGCGACTGCAGGATGCGCTTGATGATGTATTTGCTCAAGGCGTTTGCCTCCTTTCCTTGCAGATGAAAGCGGACGTGCGGACGGGAACTCGGCCCGCCCTGCACGTCCGCGCCCGCATATCCGGAGTGGATGCGGACAGGCTAGTTCGTCTTGACTGCGTTCCAGAGACGGACGACGCCCGTCGGGTGGATCACGAAGCCGGAGACCTTGGGGTTGTAGCCCGCAAGATTCTTTGCATGCGAGATGAGGAGCCACGGATTCTGGTCCGCGACGATCTGCTCGCACTGCTTGTAGATATCAGCACGCTCGTTGTCGTCGCTCGTGGCAACGCCCTTTGCGATGAGGGCCTTGTAGTCGGCGTTGTCGAACTGCGCGATGTTCATGGTCGGCGTGGCGTCGGCGAGCAGGTTCATGAAGTTGTCCGGGTCGCCGTTGTCGCCGGTCCAGCCGTAGAAGCACACATCCCACGGATCGGTCGTGGTCTTCGTCTTGTACGTCGTCCAGTCATAGGCCGTGATATCGAGGGAGACGCCGACCTTGTCGAGGTAGCCCTGGATGGCCTCTGCGAGCACCTGGCCGCCCTTCGTGTTGTACGGGCGCACGTTCGAGTACGTGATGCACTTGAGCGACGTGACGCCGAGCTCGGCAAGCGTTGCCTTTGCCGCATCCGGATCGTACTCCGTCTGCTTGATGTCCTCGTCGTACGGCGCCAGCCAGACGGGCATGACGGAATTCGCGACGGAAGCGTAGTCGCCGTAGAGCGAGCTCACCATCTCGTCGACGTTCACGGCCTGGGCGATTGCGTGGCGGACCTTCTGGTCCTTGCACACGGAGTTTGCCGTGCAGTTGAACGCCATGTAGTTGATGTTCATGCCGTCCTCAGTGAACAGCGAATTGCCGGCACTCGTGATCGTATCCACGACGGAGTCGTCGATACCATCGATGATGTCAGCCTCGCCGTTGTTGAGGGCGGTCACGCGGGACGCGTTCTCGGTGATGAAGCGGAAGACGATGTTCTTCGTCTTCGGCATGTTGTCCTTGTCCCAGTAGTCGTCGTTCGCGACGAGCTTGACGTTCTGGCCCTTGTCCCAGGAGACGAACTTGTAGGGGCCGGTGCCGACCGGGTTCTCCATGAGGCCGGTAGGATCCTTCTCGAAGACGGTCGGGCAGGCGATAGGAGCTGCGAGGACCATTGCGAGGTTCTTGATGAACGGAGCGGAGGCTGCGGCGAGCGTGATCTTCACCGTGTAGTCGCCGTCGGTCTCGACGGACTTGACGCCGTTGCCTTCAGACGCCGTGCCGAACGTGAACGAAGCGTACGTCATGTCCGACGTGCGGCCCGTGCCCTCGAGCTGGCGCTCGATGCTCTTCTTCACGGCCTCGGCATTGAAGTCGGTGCCGTCGTGGAACTTCACGCCCTGCTGCAGGTTGAACGTATACGTCAGACCATCGTCCGAGATGCTGTAGTCCGTGGCGAGCTTCGGCTCGACGTCCGTGGACTCGTCGCTGTACGTCACGAGGTTCTCGTAGATGTTCTCGATGATCTTTGCGGACTCGCCGTCGTCGACGTAGGCCGGATCGAGGCCACGAGGGTCGGAGCCCTGCGCGAACGTGATCGTATCGGCAGTCCCTGCCGAGCTGCCGGAACCAGAGGCGTCAGAGGCACGCTTGCTGCCGCAGCCTGCGAGAGCGAATGCGCTGCCTGCACTCACGACGCCCATCATCTTGATGAAGGTCTTCCTGGACATTTCCGCTTTGGACATACCCATGGCGACTCCTTTCATTGCGCGCGCAATCTCCCCAGATACGCGCCGCACTCCCGAATGGACGAACACCCATCCAATCTAATGTCGGTATGCACACACAAGCTTCATGATTGCGTTATGTATATAATCAGTTTTCATCTTTGTAATTGTTCGTTAATAAAAGTCTATAGCAGTAATCATTTCAGTTATCTGCCCTGTACGGAATTGTTCTGCACGGCATGAAGTGGTATCTGAGCTGTGTACCAGCACGTTTGCAAGGAATGAGTGTCCTTCTGTCCTGAACGAACAGCAGGTTACCTAAAACTGTTGATATAAACTTTTAGTCAAATATGCAATAGGGGTGGCCAGCCGGAAGACGCGCCTCCAGCGATGCTGTATCTGCACTGGCAAGGGCTTCAGGGCAAATCCGTCTTGATGGATTGGTCCTGTGCACCTGCCCCAAGCCTCAGCGCTGCCGCTTCCGCCGTAAGGCCCAGGAAGAGAGGATGCTCGCACAGCTGCCGGCAATGACGGCGGCAAGGAAGATCCAGGTGCCGGCTGCCCCGACTGCATCAGGCACGATGAATGCCGCTCCTGCAAGTCCCAGGGAAAGCACGCCTTCTGCCGCAAGGATGCCTGCGCCCACACGCTGGGACCTCTTCCAGACCTCGGGGTCCTGAAGCGCAGCGGCCGTCCTCACGCCGGCAAAGCGGTTCTGTGGCAGGTCCGGCAGGATATGGGCAAGATAGAGAAAGAGCATACCGGCACCGGCAAACATGAAGGCGAGAAGCCCTGCCCCTTCGGGAAGAAGGCCTGCATACGAGAGCTCTCCTGTCCAGGTGATGGCAGAGAGCCAGAGCGTGAAGATGAGCACGAAGCCGCGGTGGCCATGGAGCGCTCTCTCAGATGCCTTCCCGGAAAGGCCGAAGCGCTCTGCCAGGCCAAGGACGAGAAGCACGAGTGCTGGCAGGAACGAGAAGGCGAAATCCGCCTCTTTCGGGGCGAGCGCTGTGACCATGCCTTCCGCATTCCAGTGCGAAGGCAGCATGTCCGGAAGGTACGGCAGGAGAAGCGCATGGCAGAGTACATCTGCAAGGCAGATTCCTGCCGCGGCAAGCCAGAACCTCCTGCCGAAGCCTTGGCCGTACGCACCCATCTCCCCTACGCTGCCTTCGGGTTTCCCGCATGCGTCCAGGCAAGCGCGACGGCACCTATGGCAGCAGCGATCGTGGAGGCACCGAAGAGCGTTGCCTGCACGCCAAAGGCATCTGCAAAGAAGGGAGCCACAAGGAGCGGCAGCGTGCCGGCAGAATTCATGCCGACAGAGAGGACGGATGTGGCGCGCCCTATGTAGCGGATGTCGCAGTTCTTCTGGAGCACCATATCCTTCACAGGGCCCATGGCACCGAAGCCGAAGCCGGTGATGAGCTGGCCCACGAGGGCGACAGCGACAGACGATGTGCCGACATACACCATGGATCCCACACCGATAACGACAAGAAGGAGAGCGACCGTCTCGAGCGAGAGCCGTCTCTCCGAGAAGCGCAGCACGGCCAGGGCGCCGACCGTCGAGCCGATGCCTGCCGCCGCAGAGATCCAGCCCATCCACTCAGAGCCCACCTTGAGCACGTCACGGTAGAAGAGCGATTCGAGCGAGTCGAAGGCGCCATAGGCGAAGTAGCCGAGGAAATAGATCAGGAAGAGCGCCGCGATGACAGGATGGGAGAACACGATATGGATGCCTTCCGCAAGCTGCTTCCAGAAGCCTTCCTCCTTCTTGCCGGTTCCTTCAGGATGCAGGAGCTCCGGCAGCCCCCAGACGAAGCAGGCTGAGACCGCAGAGGAGAGAGGCAAGACCGCAAACACCATCTGGCTCGTGAAGAGCGCCGTGAGCCAGCCGCCGATCAAAGGTCCTGCGATGACAGAGACGCACATGGCCGTGTTGTTGTAGCTGTTGATCTTCTGGAGCGTCGCCGCATCGTCTGCAAGATAGCGCGGATAGGCCGAGCTTGCCGTCATGCAGAAACCACCCGCTATCCCTTCGAGCACGTTCACGACGACGAGCAGCGCCATGCTCATCGGGAAGGAGACGCCGATGATGCCGGTCACGCCAAGAAGGACGAGGAAGGCAAGCATCGTCTTCCTCGGCCCTATCCTATCGACGACGACACCTGCCGCGGCGCCTGCTGCCACGAGCGTGACATTCAGAAGGACGACCAGCAGCGAGACGTCCATAGCGTCGGAGCCCAGAAGGTAGGTTGCCGATCCGATGATGCCGACAAAGTAGGTAGCCTGGAAGCCCAGCGCACGGAAGAACGTCGTGAAAGCCAGGCGAAGGGCACAGGCCCGCTCACGGGACGCAGATGGATTTTCTGGCAAGGGCTCCTCCAGAAAGACGAGAGAACCGGCAGCTGATGCAAAACTAATTTGCGCAATCGGCAGCAGGCCACAGCTCATCAGCTCGGCAACGTCAGGCTCCATTTTCTATGGAGCCGGCTCAGCCGCCTGTCTCCTGCAGATTCAGACAATGCTAGCACGCATCCGAACGGACGGACAGCGCACCTGCCGCATCTTCTGTTCAAAACGCCTCAAGCGGCAAAGCACCGATGACATCAGATATAGAAACGCACTTCTCCGAAATAGTCGTTCCATTGTGCAATGATGGCAGCACTTCTTGCCTCGATCATACGCATGATATTCCTGAGCGTCTTCGGCGGTATGTTCGAGTTGTTGTTGCAGAGATAGGACTTCCCGGCACTTGTGATCCAGATCTTGGTTGCATTGCTCTGCGGCGTTCCCATTGAGACATGGACATGCACCGGCTCGATAGGCATTCCTTCATTGGCCCAGAAATAGACAGTGTATGGACCGATTCTAAAAACCTGAGGCATTTTCGAATCCTCCGTCCGCAGCAAACTCGAGCAGCAGATTCGCACAAGAATGCACTATGTCTTTGAAGTAGGCGAGGTCTTCTTCGGAGAAACCGGCATTGTCTTCCCAAGTGTTATCAGGAAGCCAGCAGGTGACGTGATGAAAGCCATCGTGCTCATCCGGTCGCTCGATATATACCTTCACGCGACCATCTGGACGCATATCGGAGTGAACGATTTCGGTATTGTCGTTCAGCGTCATGAATGGATACATCATTACACCGCGCCTCCTATATGAAATCGCCTGCTCGCCTGGCCGTATCACAGACAAACGACTGCGGCGATGAGCTACTGCATCTATTATAAGTCCGGCAATTGAGACGTCCGGGTACGAGCGAGCCAGCTCATAGTAGTGGAGCCCAGAGGGCAGAGGCCAGCCGCAGCAATCTGATGCCTGTGCGGCTCCAGCACGAATAGCGCAGGCGGATTGTCAAGCTGAGTGCAACATCTCCCGATAGACCTCGTTGGCCGTCTT
>JBJEHU010000022.1:0-46518 GCA_051876355.1 Atopobiaceae bacterium
AGAAGATCTCCCTGCTCCATCTGGGGCAGGGAGATCTTCTCGTCAGAGCGTTGCGGTATCGAGCCATATCGTGAAGGGACCCTTGTTCAGAAGCGACACGTCCATCATCGCCCCGAACTCGCCGTGCCCTACCCGCTCCTCGCCGAGGTCGGCTCTCGCATCGTCGAGGAAGGCCTCATAGAGCCTGCGTGCGGGCTCAGGCCTGGCAGCTCCCGTGAAGGAAGGCCTGTTGCCGTGGCTACAGTCGGCGCAGAGCGTGAACTGGCTCACGATGAGGACAGAACCGCCAATGTCTCTGAGCGAGAGGTTCGTCTTGCCCTCGACATCCGGAAAGATCCTGAGCTTCAAGATCTTCTTCCAGAGGCGAAGAGCCTCTCTTTCCGTATCCTCGGGCACGACGCCCAGAAAGATGCAGAGGCCGGGACCTGAAGACCCGACGAGCTTTCCTTCGACCGTGACCTCTGCATGGTCTATGAGCTGGATGAGCGCGCGCACACTACATCTCGATTCCGTAGAGGCGCGTGAACTTCTCGACGAGGTAGTCCGTATAGTAGGCCACGTTGAAGGGCTCGCCGCAGGCATTGACGACGATCTCTGCCGGGTCGAACGTGCGGCCCCACTGCCAGACATGCTTCTTGAGCCAGTCGCGGATCGGCGCCAGGTCGCCCGTGGCAAGCACGCCGTCGAAGTCCATGCCCTCTGCCATCATCTGGTGGCGGAACTGGGCACCATAGGCGCCGCCCAGAGCATAGGTCGGGAAGTAGCCGATGAGGCCATCTGCCCAGTGCGTATCCTGGAGCGCGCCATGCGTGTAGTCGGGCACGCGCACACCGAGATACTTCTTGTAGCGGTCGGCCCAGAGCATCGGCACCTGCTGTGCCGTGATGTCGCCCTCCATCAGGAGCTGCTCGATCTCGTAGCGGATGATGATGTGGAGGGGATAGGTGAGCTCGTCTGCCTCGGTACGGATGAGGCCGGGCTCGACGCGGTTTGCGGCCATGTAGAACTGGCGGGCGCTCACACGCGAGAACTGGCCCGGGAAGTGCTTGCGCAGGAGCGCAAGGAGCGACGGCGCGAATGCCTCGGCGCGGCCGACATAGTTCTCGAAGAAGCGCGACTGTCCCTCATGCATGCCCATGGACGTGCCGCCCTTGAGCGACGTGTAGTTGAGGGCAGGGTCGACCCCGGTCTCGTAGAGGGCATGTCCTCCCTCGTGGAGCATCGTGTAGAGGTTCGAGAGCACGTCGTCCTCGTAGACGTGTGCTGCAATCATCGCGTAGTTCGTCGTTATGCCATCAGAGTAGGGATGCTCCGTCTTCGTGAGAACCATGACATCGGGGTCGAGGCCTTCGAGGTCCATGAGGTCGCGGGCAAGCGCCCACTGGCGCTCTGCCTCGAAGCGGCCTTCGACGACCCTGCGGGAGAGCTGGGGGCGCTGCGAGATCTCCTGGAGCAGCGGCACGACGCACTTCTTCACCTCGCGGAAGAAGTGATCATAGAACGCACGGCTCGTGCCCTGCTCGAAATAGTCGAGCCAGACATCGTAGGGGTTCCGGTGCGGATCCTGGCAGGCGGCAAGGTGGCGCATAGCGTTGACGACACGGTCGAGATAGGGCTCGAAGCTTGCCCAGTCGTTTGCAGCCTTCGCGGCATGCCAGACAGCGCCGGACTCGGCGAGAAGGCGCGTGAAGGCAGCCTGGTCGGCGGCTGGCACATTCTCGAGACGGGCGCGCTCGCGCCTGAGCACGCGCACCTGTGCGCGCTGCGTGCGGTCAAGCAGAGCCGAGCTCCTCTGGAGACGGTCGAGAAGCTCGCCTGTGTTCTTCGCGCACAGGAGCTCCTGGTCCTCCTCCTCGAGTATTGCCTGGGCCTCGCCGCGGTCATGGGTTGCCTTCACCGGATCGATCGAAGGTCCGAAGCATCCCATCATCGTCTCGGCATAGCGGTGGCCATAGAGATGCATTTCGAGCGAATTCAGGGCGGCAAGGTCTGCCTTCGGGTTCATGACAGCGGCAGGGGAGGCAGCAGCAGGGACGCCTGCAGGTGCGGGTGCCGCCTCGGGTGCGGCCTTCTGGGAAGGCTCTGGCGCTGCATTCTGCTTCTCGTCGCTTTCGTTCGTATCAGCCATATCGAAACTCCTCTCGCGCATCCTGCGCGCTCATGCCAGTGAACACCCTTCAGTGTAGCCTGAGACATGGCAAGGCTGCATCCACATCGCGGGATACGCTCCAAGACGGCAGACAGACGGCCATTCATGAACCTCATGAACCAATCATGTCGCAGGAAGTGCCATTGCGGGATATCTCGCTTTCAGTTCCTCCTCCATGGTCCATACTTGGAGTCCCGGAAACGTTTACGGAAGGAAGATCCGATGAAGTACGTATTGGGCATCGATGTAGGCGGAACGTCCATCAAGGCAGGTATCTTCACGCTCGAAGGCCAGCTCAAGGCAGTCCGCACGATTCCGACCTCCGACCTCACGACGCCTGAGGCATTCGCTGGAGTGACCGACGGCCTCACGAACCTTGTCTCCTCGGTCGATGGGGCGATCACGGATGTGGATGCCGTCGGACTCGATATCCCCGGACCGGTCGATGCGAATGGCAAGGTCGGCTTCCTTCCGAACATCAAGCTCGATCCCGACGGCCTCAAGAATGCCCTCAAGGAGACGTTCTTCCAGGCACGCCTTGCCTTCGTGAACGATGCGAATGCCGCAGCGCTCGGCGAGATGTGGATGGGCGGCGCCAAGGGCGTCAAGAACTTCATCATGATCACGCTCGGCACGGGCGTCGGCGGCGGCGTCGTGCTCAATGGCCAGCTTGTGGCAGGCGCCAATGGTGCCGGCGGCGAGCTCGGACACCTGACGATGAACTACGACGAGACGCGCACGTGCGGCTGCGGCCGCCATGGCTGCCTCGAGCAGTATGCAAGCGCCTCCGGCATCGTGACGCTCTACAAGGAAGCCTGCGAGAAGGCAGGCAAGGAGCCCTGCGCGCTCTCCGGCCGCTCCGATTCCTACTCTGTCTTCAAGGCCATGGCGGCAGGGGACGAGTGCGCCCGCGAGGCCATCTCCCAGATGCTCGAGTATCTTGCCCGTGCAATGGCCCAGCTCTCCTGTGCGGTCGATCCTGAGGCTTTCGTAATCGGCGGCGGCGTCGTCGGTTCGTTCGATGTCTTCAAGGACGAGCTCACAGAGCGATTCCAGGCACACTGCCTCCCGATCTGCAGGAACACGAAGATCGTGCCGGCAGACCTCGGCAACCAGGCCGGCATGTACGGTGCTGCGCTCTGCGCGCTTTCCGCAGAGGACGAATAGGCATCTCCTCAAGGCATGCAAAGGAGGCTGCAGCTCATGTGGGCTGCAGCCTCCTTCTTTCATATCGGGGCGTATCTTCCTACAGCAGGTCGCGCACGAGCGGCATGCTCATGCAGTGCGTGCCGCCGCGTCCGCGCGAGAGCTCGCCCGAGGGGAACGTGTGGACCGTGATGCCGGCCTTGTCGAGGAGATCGAGCGTAATCGGCGTGCGCTCATAGCCGACGACCTCGCCTGGGGCGATGGCAAGGACATTCGCGCCGAGGTTCCAGAGCTCCCACTCCGTATCGACGGGATCGTCTCCGCCGCAGGGGATGAGGCGCACGTCGGGGTTGCCGGTCGCCTGGGCAAGCGCTGTGTGCCAGTCCTTGCCGACATAGTCATAGCCGACGCCCGTCGGTGCCGGGAAGAGACGGTAGATGTCGGTCGTGCCGTCGATCAAAGGGTTGTAGAGGAACGTATCCACGTCGACCATCGAGAGCGAGATATCGAGGTGCATCGAGGCACGGTGCATGCCGATATCGAAGGCATAGACCTCCTTGTAGCCGCGCTCGAAGAGGCTGTGCGCGATGTATTCGATTGCCACGGGGCTCGTGCGCTCGGAGCAGCCGATGATGACAGAATGGTCGGAGAGGACAAGGACATCGCCGCCCTCGATGCGCTGCGGGAACGAGAGGTCGTAGAGGTCCTCTTCTGTCGTGTCCGCAAACTCCTTCGCATGCTTGCGCACATAGCGCAGCACGATCGCCTCGCGCTTTCTGACGCGCTTCTCCATGTGGGAGTAGATCACGTCGTGGCCAAGCGAGATCGAGTTGTCGCGCATGAAGTAGATGTTCGGAAGCGGACACACGGCGAAGACGGCTTCGCGGGCACCGAGGTTTCCGAACGACGTCACGTCCTGGAGGCGTGGATCGTCGCTCCTGATGCCGCAGAGCACGGTCTCGACGAGCTCATCTGCCGTCATGCGCAGATAGAGGTCTTCGAGCTTCTCCACGAGGGCGGGGCTTGTGATGTGCGAGGCCTCGAGGAACTCCGAGACGAACTCATAGCGCACCTTCGGGGACTCGAAGGCAGACTTCATGAGGTCAGTGAGATAGAGGACCTCGACGCCAGCATCCGTCAGGATCTTGGCAAAGGCATCGTGTTCCTTCTGGGCTTCGGCCAGATATGGCGTATCTTCGAAGAGCATGCCCTGGAGCTGGGAGGGAAGCACCTGGCAGAGCTCGCGTCCAGGCCGGTGGAGCATCACCTTTCTGAGACGTCCTATCTCCGAATACACCTGTGTCATACAAGGCCTCCGCTCTCTTCCCGGGTACAGGTTCCCTTTGCCGACGCTGTCTAATCTACAACATACCCATCCAGGCAAAGCCAAGCGAAAGGCAGCCGAAACGTGACGGTCCGAAAGCACTGTGTCGTGTTTCTGCACCTTTTCCTGCCTGTTTCGCCCTGTCCGGCAGACGGGCATGGCACAGCACCTGCCCCGGTATACTCTTGTGGGGAGAGGCGCGGGAGGCTAGGCAATGGATGTGGCATTCTTCGATATCGACAATACGCTGACATGGCGGGACCCGAAGACCGGCTGGGGAAACGAGGCCACGCCGGCTTCGAAGGATGCGATCAGGCGCTTCTGCGCGTCAGGCAACGTCGCTCTGCTCTCGACGGGAAGGGCTCCGCAGGGTGTGCCCCAATGCCTCCAGGATCTGCCGTTTTCCGGCATGCTCTGCTTCGATGGAGCGCTGGCGCTGCTCGATGGCAGGCGGGTATCTGCGCATTTCATCCCGCACGAGGACCTCGAAGAGGCGCTCTCTGAGGTACGCCAGCACGATATGGGGATTCTCTTCAGCGGTCCTGAAGGCAGGGCGTTTGCCGGCGAGCGGCGAGGCTTCGAATGGAATGCAAAGCAGGTCGAGAGCATGGACGACCTGCTTCAGGTCATGCCTTCGCTCGAGGTCGGAAAGCTCGCCTTTCGCTACTACGACCTTCCGCACTACCAGGAAAGCAGCTTCTTCCAGACGCATTTTGCCTGCTACCAGTCGGCGCCTGACTACTTCGAACTCGTCTGCCCCGGTGTCGGCAAGGATGCGGCGGCACATGACCTCGTGCATGCGCTCGAACAAGAGGGAAGGCACGTCGGCCGCACGCTTGCATTCGGCGATTCGGAAAACGATATCCCGCTCCTGCGCGCTGCCGATGTCGCAGTGGCGATGGGCAACGCATCCCAGGCAGCAAAGGATGCCGCGACTCTCGTGACAGACGATGTGCACCACGACGGCGTCGCCCATGCGCTGGCACGCCTCGGCTATATCTAGGACCTGAAGCAGAAAGAGGATGCAGTGAAAGAGATTGCAGCGGATGGCAGCGTGCACGAGTGCCGCCTCATCCTTTCCGATATGGACAATACGATCCTGCCGAAAGGGGAGAAGACCGTAAGCGTGCGCACGCATGAGGCGTTCCGGAAGGCGCTTTCTGCTGGCATTCCGATAGGCCCTTCCTCGGGCAGGGCGAGAAGCTGGGTGCCGCCGATGTTTGCAGGGGATGAGGAGTGCTGCGCCACGGCAGTCGCCACAAACGGCCTCGAGGTCTATCTCGAGGGTACGTGCATCCATCATGAATACTTCAGCCACAAGGCGCTCTCGGGCCTTCTGGACGTGCTCTCGTCCCATCCAGGCTGTGGCCTTCTCTGCTTCACAGACAAGGTGCCCTATCTTGTGAGAGGGACGCGCGAGGAGCTGTCTGAATCCTTCCCGGCATATGCCGAAGCGGCCAGGATGACCGAAGGATTGCCTGAGGGCAAGATCACGAAGACGAACGTGTTCTGCCCCGGCATCACGCGCCCCGAGACGCAGGAGCTCGTCGATGCGCTGGGGGAGGAGGCAGAAGGCCTCGACTTCGATCTCGCATTCCCGGGATACCTCAATGTGATGCCTGCCGGCTGGAACAAGGGCCACGGAATCGAGGTGCTCTGCGAGGCCCTTGGCTGCACGACCGATGAGGTCGTCGTCTTCGGCGATGCGAACAACGACCTCGCGATGTTCGATGTCGTAAAGAACTCTGTCGCTGTCTCGAATGCGACCGAGGAGGCAGCGGCTGCTGCGAAGTGGCATATCGGTGCCTGTGCAGACGATGCAGTCGCCGAAGCGATCGAGGCGCTTGCTGACGGCATCTGGCCGTTCACGGCGTGAAGGAGCCTGCTATGAAGATTGCCGAGGCGATAGAGAGGGCCAAGGGCTTCTGCCGGGGCATCGATGCCTGGACCGGGCTTCCGATAGAGGAAGCGACGACCCGCGACAAGGTGACATATGGACAAGAGCATCTCGAAGAGGAGTGTACCGGCATCGTCTGCTGCCTCTGGGCGACGTCTGACGTGGTCCGCGAAGCTGCCCGGCGCGGTGCCAACCTCATCATCTGCCACGAGGCGCTCTTCTGGAACCATGGGGACAGGCAGGATGTGCTCGCGGGCAATGCGGTCTTTGCTGCGAAGAGAGAGCTCCTCGATGGCTGGGGAGGTGCCGTCTGGCGCTGCCATGACTTCATCCACTCCGGCGTACCGATAGATGGCGGGAAGTATGCTGATGGCATCTTCTATGGGTTTGCCCAGAAGATGGGCTGGCACGAATATCGTGTGGGCAATGTGCCTGCCTCGAGGGATTTCCTGATCCCGGAAATGACGGGACGCGAGCTGGCGGGAAATATCGTCTCTGCCCTCGGGCTTTCTGGCACACGTCTTATAGGCGATGCAGATGCTTCCGTCGCGCGGATCCAGATACCGATGCATGTGATGGGCAATGCAGAAGCCGATACGGCAGAGATTGCCACGATCGAGCAGGAAGGCATCGATGCGCTTGTGACGATGGAGTTCTGCGACTTCACGGTCAGCGAATACATCCGCGATGCAGCGCTGCTTGGAAAGGGCAAGTGTGCCATCGCGGTAGGCCATTTCAACCTCGAGGAGCCGGGCATGGAGTGCATGGCGGGATGGCTGCCGGAGGCGCTCGGGACGGATTCCGTACCGGTAGGCTTCGCGTCCATGGGGGATACATACCAGTACGTCCTGCCATGTCGGGACGACTCGATGCAGCGGCAGATGTAAACAGAAGGGAAATGTTCATATATTCGGATACAAGTCCGGATGCCTGTGCTAAGCTTGCCCACAGGCAATGACGGAGAGGTTCGTCTGCCGCGTAGCTGGAGGACAGAGAAGGGACCCTAGGCTGAGAGGTCCTCGCGAAGGCTGGCGGACGAAGTTCACTCCACCAGCTGCAACCTGAACGCATCTGCCAGTAGGGAAGCCGTCTGCTCCACGGAACGGAGCTCAACGAGTGGGCGCTCGCGACGCACAAAGCGTGCAGTGTCAATCAAGGTGGTACCGCGGTCATGAGGCCGTCCTTGAGCAGTAGTGCTCGAGGACGGCTTTTTCTATGGAAGGGGCAAATCGGTATGGCAATGAACGATGACCTCACATCGATTCAGGATCAGGTGCGCGAAGGCGTTGCCAAGGCGCTCACGCCTGAAGCGCTGGAGGAGCTGCGCGTCCAGATTCTCGGCAGGAAGGGCAGCCTGACCCAGGTCATGCACCAGATGGGCAAGCTCGATCCTGAGGAGCGCCCGATCATGGGCAAGATGGCAAACGACGTGCGTGCGCAGGTCGTTGCTGCCATCGAGAAGCGCAAGATCGAGATCACGAAGGAGGTCCTGCGCTCCCGCTTCGCGGCAGAGTCGACCGATGTCACGCTGCCGGGCCGCGTGAAGCCGCTTGGCACCGAGCATCTGATCTCCCAGATCCGTGAGGAGATCGAGGACATCTTCTGCGGCATGGGCTATACCGTCGAGGATGGCCCGTTCGTCGAGACGACGTACTACAACTTCACGGCACTCAATGCCCCTGAGGACCATCCGTCCCGTTCCTCGAAGGATACGTTCTACGTCGTGGACAACGCTCCTGAAGGCAAGGAGCAGCATGTGCTCGGCGAGTCCGACGTGCTGCTGCGCACGCAGACCTCCGGCGTCCAGGTCCATGTGATGGAGAACAGGAAGCCCCCGATCTATATGATCTGCCCGGGCACGGTCTTCCGTCCGGATACGGCAGATGCGAACCACCTGCCCCAGTTCACGCAGGTCGAAGGCCTCGTCGTCGACGAGGGCATCACGTTCGGCGACCTCAAGGGCACGCTCGACTACTTCACGCGCGAGATCTTCGGCAAGGACCGTGCGACCCGCTACCGTCCGCACTTCTTCCCGTTCACGGAGCCGAGCTGCGAAGTCGATGTCTCCTGCGGCGTCTGCGGCGGCAAGGGCTGCCGCTTCTGCAAGGGCACGGGCTGGCTCGAGATCCTGGGCTGCGGCATGGTGGACCCGAACGTCTTCCGCTACTGCGGCATCGACCCGGAGAAGTACACCGGCTTTGCCTTCGGCATCGGCGTCGAGCGCGTGGCAGCACTGCGCTACGACCTGCCCGATCTCCGCATGCTGATGACCGGCGACAAGAGGTTCCTGTCCCAGTTCTAAGGGGCTCTCTTCTTTGGACTAATCCCGCGCAACAGAAAGGCAGATACGATGCGCGTTTCCTATGAGTGGCTGAAGGACATGGTCGATGTCCCCGAGGATCCGAAGGACCTCGTGAAGGAATATATCCACACCGGCACTGAGGTGGAGGCCGTGGAGAAGGTCGGCGCCGATCTCGAGCACGTCGTGACCGGCAAAGTGCTGACGAAGGTGCCACACCCCGATTCCGACCACATGTGGCTCACGACCGTCGATGTGGGCATGAAGAACGTCGGCAAGGACGGCAAGCCGGAGCCGCTGCAGATCGTCTGCGGTGCCCAGAACTTCAATGCAGGCGACCATATCGTCGTCGCAATGATCGGCGCGCACCTGCCGGGCGACGTGAAGATCAAGAAGTCGAAGCTCCGCGGCGTCGAGTCGTATGGCATGAACTGCTCCGAGCGCGAGCTCGGCCTCGGCTCCGACCATTCGGGCATCATGATCCTGCCTGAGGATGCTCCTGTCGGTGTCGACTTCACGGACTACTATGGCATCTCGGATACGGTCGTCGACTGCGAGATCACGCCGAACCGTCCGGACTGCCTCTCGATGGAGGGCATGGCCGTCGAGACGTCTGCCATATTCGATGAGGACACGCACATCACGGAGCCCCAGATCAAGACCGAGATTCCTGAGCGCACCGAGGACCTCGTCGATGTCACGATCAAGGATCCTGCGCTCTGCCAGCGCTATGTCGCCCGCGTCGTGAAGAACGTTAAGATCGGCCCGTCGCCCGAGTGGCTTGCCCGCCGCGTCGAGGCAGCCGGTTCCCGCACGATCAACAACGTCGTCGATGTCACGAACTATGTGATGTATCTCACGGGCCAGCCGCTCCATGCGTTCGACCTGAACAAGCTCGGTGTCTGTGACGGCAAGCGCCATATCGTGATTCGTGCTGCAGAAGACGGCGAGAAGGTCACGACACTCGACCATACGGACCGCGACCTCACGTCCGACATGATCGTTATCACCGATGATGGAAAGACGCCGGTCGCGCTTGCAGGCGTGATGGGTGGCCTCAACTCCGAGATTGACGAGAATACGACGGATGTCCTGCTCGAGAGCGCCTGCTTCGACAAGGGCCACATCTCCCGCACGAGCCGCAACCTCGATCTTATGAGCGAGGCTTCGATCCGCTTCGAGCGCCAGGTCGATGCAGCAGCATGCTCCCGCATCGCTGACATCGCAGCGGCGCTCTTCGAGGAGTGCTGCGGTGCCGATGTCTGCACCGGCAAGGTCGACTGCTACCCGGCACACGTCGAGCCGGCGCATATCCACCTCAGGACCCAGCGTGTCTGTGCGCTTTCCGGTGCCGATATCGAGCCTGACTTCATGGCACAGCGCCTGCGCCGCCTTGGCTGCACGGTCGAGCCGGCAGGAGACGGCTTCGATGTCGTCGCGCCGACGAACAGGCCCGATCTCACGCGCGAAGTCGACCTTATCGAGGAGATTCTGCGTCTCTGGGGCGAGGACAGGGTCGAGGCGACGCTTCCTGCAGCCAGGAACCACGCCGGCGGCCTCACGGTCGACCAGCAGCGCATCCGCAAGATTGGCGCAACGCTCAGGGCCCTTGGCCTCTCCGAGACGCAGACGTACAACTTCGCCGATGCCCGCGACCTCGAGCGCCTGCATATGAGCGAGGAGGGACGTGGCATCCCCGTCCAGATCATCAACCCGCTCGTCGCAGACCAGAGCCAGATGCGCCGTTCTATGCTTCCGGGCCTTCTGCGTTCTGTCGAGTACAACATCAGCCACGGCGAGAAGAATATCGCGCTCTATGAGATAGGACGTGTGTTCTTCGGCCATGAGCACAAGTCTCAGCCGGACGAGCCGCGCTATGTCTGTGGCGTCATGTCCGGTGCCTGGGACGACGACCAGTGGAACCGCAAGTACCCGAAGCTCAACTTCTTCGATGCGAAGGGCGTCGTGCAGGAGCTTCTGAAGGCGCTGCGCATCACGAAGGTCCGCTACAAGGTTGCAGACCAGGAGAAGTACGGCTGGCTGCAGCCGGGCTGCGCTGCCGAGATTTACGCCCACGGCGGCGAGCTGCTGGGCTGGGTCGGCAACATCCATCCTGAGGTGCTCCAGAACTTCGAGGTCGAGCAGGATGTCGTGGCATTCGAGCTCTCTGTCGAGGCGCTGCTGCGTCTCGCGAAGCGCGAGCTGCCCTATCAGGAGGTGCCGACGCTTCCGGGCGTCTCTGTCGACCTTGCTATCGTCGTCGACGAGGATGTCACGGCAGAGACCGTCGAGCAGCGCATCCAGTCTGCTGGCGGCAAGCTCCTGGCGGATGTGCGCCTCTTCGACGTCTTCCGCGACAAGGACCGCGTCGGCGAGGGCAAGAAGTCGCTTGCGTTCTCGCTCACGTATCGTGCCGCAGACCACACGCTCACCTCGGATGAGGTAGAGAAGGCACACGACCGTCTCGTGAAGAAGGTCATGCGCGCCGTGAACGGCGAAGTCAGAAGCTAGGAATGAATACGGCCTGGGGGTGAACGCATCCCCGGGCCAGATCGGTGTTGGAAGGCATATGCCCAGCTGGAACATACATGCAGCACACGTGGAACGTCTTCTCTCGGAAGAGGGGGCAGACGTTCTCGGCATCCGCAATATCGGGAATTTCCTGTTCGGGAACTTCCTGCCCGACCTCTATGTCGGCTGGATGGTGCCCGATGTCTCCCACAAGCTGCCGTATGGGACGACGCATATGGCCGAGACGGCAGCCATCCCTGTGCCGCAGTACCAGAAGTTCTGGGACCTCTATATCGAAGGCAAGGATGCGCACCTGGTGACCGACGTCGTGCTCGGCGCCTGGGCACACCTTGTCTGCGATGCCGGCTACAACGGGGCGACGAGGCGCTATATCGCAGAGATTGGCGTGAAGCCGGGAGATACGACCCGCATCAGGAAGCAGAAGGACTTCGAGCTTTATGGGAGGACGTTCTTCCTCGAGCGCAGGGTGCCGCTGACGGATACGCTTGTCGAGGAGTGCGCTGCCTTCCCGCAGTACCCGATTGAGGCTGAGGACGTGAAGAAGGGCGTGCGCGCAGCCGATGTGCTCCTCGACGGGAACAATGCGCATCACCTCGATGAGGTGCCTGCCTATTCGCTCCTGACGCCCGAGTTCTTCAAGGAGACGGGAGACGCGGTCGATGCCATTCTTCGGCAGGGCCTGCTGCGTTTCGGGAAGGCAGCCCGCTAGGATGGAGAAGTTCCTGAAGCAGAATGCTGTCCCGCTCCACGTGCAGGTCGCCGATTTCGTGCGCGAGAAGATCTATGCGCGCGAATGGGGCGGAGACGAGCCCATCCCTTCCGAGCATGAGCTTATGGATATGCTTGGGCTCTCGCGCGGCACGGTACAGAAAGGCATCCGTGCGCTTGTCGACGAGGGGCTCCTGACGCAGCAGCGGGGAAGGGGCACGTTCGTCACGAGGCCGGTCATGGCAAGGCCATCAGGCAACAGGCTGCTGTCGTTCGGCGAGTCCATGAGCGTGCAGGGCATACGATTCCGCACGGTCGTGTGCGAGAAGCGCGTCGAGAAGGCAGAAGGGCTCTGTGCCACCTCTCTGGGCCTGAAGGCGGGAGAACCCTATCTCTACCTTGCACGCATGCGTACGGTCGAGGGTGTGCCTGTCATGTTCATCGAGAGCCACCTCAATCTCAAGGCGGCGCCGGGCCTCGATGAGGCGAACTTCGAGCAGGAATCGCTCTTTGCGGCCGTCGAGCGCTGCTCCGGGCGCGCCATAGGGCATTCAGAGCAGCGCTTCTGCGCCTGTGTCGCCGGATATGAGCGTGCCCAGTGGCTCCAGTGCGACGAGAAGGCGCCCGTGCTCAATCTCGAGCAGCTCGTGACGCTCGACAACGGCGTCCCGTTCGAATGGGGCACCGTGTGGCTGCCGGCAAACCGCTGCGTGATATCGACGACGACAGAACGTGCCCGTGGCGTCATAGGCGAGTGAAGAAGATGGCCGCTCCTCCTTTCGGGAGAGCGGCCATTGCCGTATCTATGGAGTCTCGACGGCTAGCGCTCGCAGAGCCAGTAGTGGCAGGAGTAGGGGCCTACCTCGGAACCTGCGCCGAAGTCGTGATCCTCGCCCGTGATGAGGTCCTGGGCGCGTCCGCAGCCGGCGTCGAAGTGGAGGACGACCGGGTCCTTCGAGGCATTGACGGCGACAATCACGCGCTTGCCCTGGGCGGCGCGCTGGAACACGAGCTGCTGCGGCTGGCAGAGGAGCTCATGGTAATCTCCCTCGCAGAGTGCCTCGGCACCTTCGGTGGTGAAGCGTGCCTCGGAGAGTGACTGGATCCAGTCTGTCAGGTCGTTCCACTCCGGAGCATCGAGCGCGGGCCTGAGCTTGTGGTCGCCGTAGTCCTGGACGCCTTCGATGCCCCACTCGGAGCCATAGTAGATGCAGGGCACGCCGCACATGCCGAAGAGCAGACCATAGAGCGGCTTCAGCTGCTTCTTGTCCGTGAGCTGCGTCGCAATCCTCGGCACATCGTGGTTGTCGACGAAGTCGAGCAGATGCTTGCCCGTATAGAGGTCCCAGGGCTTGTCGCCGCTCTGGCGCTCGAGGGCGTAGGCGATCTCATGCATGTTCGCTGCGTTCATGGATGACCAGAGGCCCTTGTAAGCTTCGTAGTTGTAGACGGAATCGCAGGCATGGTCGTTCATCCAGCGGTTGTAGTCGCCAAACATCGTCTCGCCGAGGAGCAGGAACTTCTCTCCGCGCTTCTCGGTGAGGCCGTCTGCAATCTGGCGGAGATAGCCGAGATAACCATCGTCCAGGCAGTAGGCGACATCGAGCCTCAGGCCATCGATATCGTAGTCGGCCTCCCAGCCACGGATCACATCGGCAAGATAGTCGTTCAGGGCGAAGCAGCCATGGTTCAGCTTCACGAGCTCGGGCACGCCTGCCCACGTCTCGTAGGAGAACCCGTCATTGTAGGCGGAGTTTCCGTTCCAGTCGATATTGAACCAGTCGGCATACTGAGACTGCTGGTGCTTCTCGAGAACGTCCTGGAAGGCCCAGAAGCCACGTCCGACGTGGTTCAGCACGGCATCGAAGAGGACGCGGATGCCGGCTTCATGGCAGGCGTCCACGACATCCTTGAGGTCCTCCTTCGTGCCGAGGCGGCTGTCGACCTTCGTATAGTCCCTCGTGTCATAGCCGTGGGAGTCGCTCTCGAAGACCGGGTTCAGCATCAGGCAGGTGACGCCGAGCTTCTTCATGTGGTCGACCCACCCATCGTTCACGATCTTGAGGAGGCGGTGCTTGTCCGTGTTCGTGGCACCTTCCTCAGAGCCATCGTTCTTCCAGGGGGCACCCGTGAGGCCCAGGGGATAGATCTGATAGACAAAGCTTCCTTCATACCAGTTCATGCTGTTTCTCCATTCCTGTGGCACGGCCTCCTTCGTCCTGCGCACGCGCTTCGGAAGACCTTTCGCGATACCGAGACGGCCTACCTCGTCCTGTGCTGGATCGAATGCCGCTTCCACCTTCGAGAGCAGTCCGAAATCCGCTGCCATATCGAGCACAGTGCCGACAGAGACCGAGAGGTCTCCACGCTCGGCCCGCGAGAGGGTGTCGCGCGAAATTCCCAGCTCCTGTGCGAGTCCGTCGGCCGTGATGCCTGCTATCGTGCGCCAGCGCTTCAGGCTCTCGCCGATATGCTGCATGCTCTCCTGGCATTCCTCATGTTTCATATCTCTTCCTTTAACATCGGAAATATCTGACGCAAAAGAAGTATACATCGGATATATCAGACGTAATGTAAAGAATATGCATGCCCGTAGACGGCAGGGAAATATCTGTGTACGGCATATTCCGTACCTGCATCCAAGGATGCATAAGGCAGGAGAGGGGAGCAGGATAGGAAGCCATGCTCTTGCCTGGCCAGTGCCTGTGCCGAGCGTCAGCAAAAAAAGAGCCAGCTTCCGAAGAAGCTGACTCTCTGAGCTCTTGTGTGAGCGTCGGACTTACTGGACCTGTGCAACCATGAGCATGTTCGTAGAGGTGATGTAGTCGCCCTGGGAAGGAGACGTCTGCGGATCGCCGGCGGTCACGACGACGATGTCGCCAGCCTGGACGAGGCCGTGCTCCTTAGCGACATTGAGGGACTCATAGAGGGTCGAGGAGAGCGTGCCCTGCTCGACGGTCTTGATGGCCTCGACGCCCCAGGAGAAGCAGCACTTGCGGATCGTGTGCTCGCTCGGGGAGAGAGCGATGACCGGCAGCTTCGGACGGAAGTTGGAGATCAGGCGAGCAGTACGGCCGGAGTGCGTCGGGCAGAGGATGCACTTGGCGTTGACACGCTCAGCGGTCGTCACGGAAGCGAAGCCGATGGAGGAGTTGACGTTGCGGACGCCCTCGCGCTCATGGTAGGTCGTGCGGGTCTCGAGGTACTTCTCGGTCTCGACGCAAATCTTGGCCATCGTCTTGACAGCCTCGACTGGGTAGCGGCCAGCAGCCGTCTCGCCGGAGAGCATGACGCAGTCGGTGCCGTCGTAGACAGCATTGGCGACGTCGTTGGCCTCTGCGCGGGTCGGGCGCGGGTTGCGGATCATGGAGTCGAGCATCTGCGTAGCGGTGATGACCGGCTTGTAGGCCATGTTGCACTTGTGGATGATCGTCTTCTGGATGTGCGGAACCTGCTCGGTCGGCACCTCGACGCCGAGGTCGCCACGGGCAACCATGCAGCCATCGGAAGCAGCGAGGATCTCGTCGAAGTTCTTCACGCCGAGAGCGGACTCGATCTTCGGGAAGATGTCGACGTGACGGCGACCATTCTCGTAGCAGATCTGGCGGATCTCGTTGACGGCATTGGCGTCACGGATGAAGGATGCAGCGATTGCATCGATGCCGAGCTCGCAGCCGAACTCGATGTCGGCGCGGTCCTGATCGGTGACAGACGGGAGGTTGATGAAGGCGTTCGGGATGTTGACGCCCTTCTTCTCGCCCAGGACACCGCCGGACTCGACGACGCAGTGAATCTCGTTGCCCTCGACGGACTCGACCTGAAGGCCGATGAGGCCGTCGTCGATGAGGAGAAGGGTGCCCTTCTCGACCTCATTGGCGAGGTTCTGGTAGTCGAGGGAGATAAGGTCGTGCGTGCCCTCGATCGTGTTGTCGGTCGTGACGGTCGTGTGGTCGCCGACCTCGAACGTGACAGGCTTGTGATCCTTCAGAAGGCCCGTGCGGATCTCGGGGCCCTTCGTGTCGAGCATGATGGCAACAGGAATGCCAAGCTCCTGGGAAATGGCGCGGACGCGCTCGATGTTCTTGCGGTGGTACTCATGCGAACCATGGCTGAAGTTGAAGCGGGCCACGTTCATGCCGCTCTTGATGATCTCGCGCAGGACATCATCGTCGTCGGTCGCAGGACCCATTGTGCAGACAATCTTGGTTCTCTTCTGCATGTCAGACTCTCCTTGCATTCCTGGTGCCCGCACCATGCGGACACGCTTTGCACTGTCTGGTGCGTTTCTGCTACTTCTCTTTGTCTTCTTTCACCGAAGCTAGCCGCCATTATACCGATTCGAGCTTGCCTCGTTTGAAAGAAGAGAGTAAGGAAGAGCCGAAACCGCAGTTAAACAGGATGTGGCAACGTTCTCACCACAAAGCCAACACAGTACTCGTTCGAAGAATCGCCCTTTTTGTTCGCATTATACCCGTTTCAGCCTATTCATATATGAGCAGGTCATAAGGAAAAAGCCGCCCCGGGCACTGACCCGGAGCGGCTGAACTCTACATGTCGAGCTTCTGTCGAGTTGCTTACTCGACACCCGGAGCGGTGACGATGCTCTTCGGCACGAAGTCGGTGCCGCGGCCGAACGCCTGGGCGTTCTCGAGCGTGCACTCTGCGATCTGGCCGAGGGCCTCCTTCGTGAAGAATGCCTGATGGCTCGTCATGACGACATTCGGGAAGGAGCAGAGGCGGGCGACGATGGAGGAGCCGAGAATCTCGGACTCGCGGTCCTGGTAGACGTTCGCGTTCTCCTCTTCGTAGACGTCGAGGCCGGCAGCGCCGATCTTGCCGGAGCGGATACCGCGGATGAGGGCGTTGGAGTCAACGAGGCCACCACGGCCGGTGTTCACGAAGATGACGCCGTCCTTCATCTTTGCAATCGTGTCATCGTTGATCAGGTGGTAGGAGTCCTTGTTGAGGAAGGCGTGCAGGGAGATGAGGTCGGCACGGCGATAGAGCTCGTCGTAGTCGACGTACTCGTCGATGCAGCCCTCTTCGATGAGGTTCTGGTTCGGATAGAGGTCGGTGCCGAGGACGGTCATGCCGAAGCCCTTGCAGATGCGGGCAAGAGCAGCGCCGATGCGGCCGGTGCCGATGATGCCTGCGGTCTTGCCGTGAAGCGTGACGCCGACGAGGCCCTCGAGCGAGAAGTTGTTCTCGCGGACGCGGATGTAGCCCTTGTGAATGCGGCGGTTGGCGCAGAGGGCGAGGCCCATTGCGTGCTCGGCGATTGCCTCAGGAGAGTAGGCGGGGACACGCGTCACCGTCATGCCGAGCTCCTTGGCCATCGGCACGTTGACGGCGTCGAAGCCTGCGCAGCGCATGAGGACCATCTTCACGCCGAAGCCGGCGAGAACCTCAAGCGTCATGGCAGAGACATCGGCGTTGACGAAGGCGCAGACTGCGTCATAGCCGCGGGCGAGGCCTGCGGTCATCGGCGAAAGGTTCGCGTCGATGAAGTCGACCTTCACGTCCGGGAACTTCGGCAGGGCCTCGGAGAACGAATCCCTGTCATAGCTCTTGGTTTCATAGAACAGAACCTTCATGATGCTTCCTCCATCACGTTGATGCCGCAATGCGGCAACCTACCGTACAAGCACAAGCAAATTCTATCCTTAAACACCTGTCCGTTGCCAATCTTAAGCTTCAAATGCTTCAATCCCCATGAATGCATAACGTGCATGGCGCTTTTTCGGCGGAGTGCGTAAGATGCTCCGTGAGCGTAGGGAGTCGCCCTTTCAGTTTCCGTTGAGCGGATTATCAGGCAGCTCAAAGCTTTGAGCAGGTCAAATCTGACAACACTCTCGCAACAATCGGCCGTTTATCCTATGAACACACAAGCGATAGATAACCAAGCGAGCTGCGCCACTGGAGGCCGTGCATGTCTGAATCCTACATGAATGAAGGCAAGGCTCCCGTCATTACCGTCGACGGGCGTACGTACGAGCGCCGTGCCGTGAAGACCCATTTCATCCAGAGGGGCGAATCCTATCTCGATATCATGCGTACCTATGTCCTTCCCATCTACCAGGATGGCGACATGATTGCCATCTCGGAGAAGATCGTCGCGCTCTGCCAGAACCGCGTCGTCGAGCGCAAGGATCTGCCTGTCGGCTTCTGGGCAGAGTTCCTTTCCCGCTTCGCTTCCCATCCCGACACGGGCGTCGGCGTCGGCGAGAGCATCAAGATGCAGTATGCAATCCAGAAGGTCGGACTTCCGAAGGTGCTCTGGGCATCGTTTGCCTCTGCTGTGACGAAGCTCTTCGGAAAGCATGGCGTGTTCTATGAGATCGTGGGACCCGAGGTCGCAGGACTCGATGGATTCTATGACCACGTATGGAGCGCCTACCGCGATATCGGCATCGAGCTTCCCGAGAACCCGACGGGTGTCTGCAACGAGCTCCAGGACGAGCTTGGCATCCGTGCCATGATCATCGATGCGAACGACCTGGGCCAGGAGATTCTGGGGTGGTCGCGCGATCTCGATCCGATGGAGGAGCACCTCGTCGACTTCGTGCGTGACAATCCGGCCGGTCAGGACCATGAGCAGACGCCGATCATCCTCATGCATCCGGTCGACGGCAAGGCCACATGGGAGAAATAGGGATATCTCTCGATAAGCGAGATAGAGATGCCAAGATGCCCGGAGCAGATATGAGCTCCGGGCATCTTCTTGTTCTAGGAGTCCTTGAGAAGGCGCCAGATCGTCGTCCTCGAGACCTGGAGGATGCGGGCGGCTTCGGTCTGGTTCCCATGGCAGCGCTCGATGGTTGCCTTCACGATGTCGCGCTCGATATCGTGAAGCGGGCGCATGAGTGAGATGCTGCCTTCGCCAGCTGCCTTCTTCTCTGTGCTGAAAGAGTAGGGAGCAGAGCTCTGGAGGGCCTGCCCAGCACAGGAAGCATCTATTGCACCGCCCTGGACATGCTCGAGGCAGTATTCGAGCACCGTCCTGAACTCGGCATAGTTTCCAGGCCATTCGTGCTCGAGGAGAAGCTGGAGCGCTTCCTCTGTCACGACAGGGCGGGGCGCGCCTGCTTCGGCGCAGAGGGAATCGAGGCAGAGCGAGATTGCCTGAGCGAGGTCGCGTCTGGCCCTCAGAGGCGGCAGCTCGACCATGATGTAGCGGAGATTCTCCGTGAGAAGCTCCATCATCTCGGCAGAGAGCGCGTTCGGCGCATTCACGGAGACGATCAGACGGTCGCGCTGAGGCAAGCCGCTTCTCCGCATCGCATCGAGGAGGAGCCGCGCTCTTGCATCGGGCAGGTCCTGGAACGAGTTCAAAAAGATTGTGGCTTCCTGGATGTAGAGCGGCGAGGCGGGGGAGTTCATGAGGTAGTCCCAGCTCTTGTCCGTCAGAAGCGAGCAGTCGACGCGCACGAAGGGACGCGTCTTCCAGGAGCCTGTGAGATAGAGGAGCTGCGCTGCCTGCTCCTTGCCACAGCTCGGCTCGCTGGCAAGAAGGATCGGTCTCGTGGCGCCGCGAGCAGGGGCGAGCACCTGAGCAAGCTCCTGGCTTCCCTGCGTGATATGGAAGATGCTCCTCTCGTATTCATCCTCGATATCGGAGCGGTTCCTGCGGGTTATGCCGACATGCGCCGCATTCGTCGGTGCTTGGGAGTGCATGACAGAGAAGGCAAGGAAGTTCTCGCCGCCTGATTCCACGGGCATCTTATGTATATGGAAGAGCAGGCGCCCATGCTGGAAGACGAGACGCTCGTCCACACGCTCGCCAAGGTGTTCACGCATAAACGAGATGAGAACGTCGTGCCCTTCCTTCACATTCGTATAGGTGATCTTCCCATCATCGGCAAACACGACGAAGCGGGCGTCCTGGCTTCTCACAAGGTTCCAGAGCATGCGGTTCTTCGCAAGCAGGTCGCTCGAGCGCTCGCAGAAGAGCTGCGCTTCTGTAAGGGCCTTCGAGACAGAATCTGGCCCCGAAGCAAGGAGCTGTGCGTTGAGCCCAAGCTCCCGGACCTGCGGGAGCGAGAACGTATCGCAGAGGACGAGGCTGTAAGAGCCTTCCTGGACAGTCTTGAGCACAAGCGGTAGCTCGTCCTCGAATGAGACCTCGAAGAGATCGAGGTCGAAATCGCTGAAGCCGGCAACATCGCGCAGCGGCTCGAGGACATTCGAGAAGCCGACGAGAGCGCAGCGCTTTGCGCTGGGGTTGTATTGGACGAGGCAGCGGAAGAGGTCCGAAGCGGAAAGGCCGACCTCCACGACAGGAAGCGCGAACTCGTCTTCGAGGAGCTGGGCAGTGCCTCCGCGGGAGACCACGACATCGAAGCTCACATCCATGCTCGAGAGGGCAGCAGCGAGGCCTTTCGAAAGGTCGCCCTCATGGATCGTGACGGAAAGCTCGGGAAAGTCGGGTGTTACCTCGGCGACGACGTCGGCCAGCTCCGGATAGGGAGCGATGAACAGAACGTGGTACCTGGGAGAAGTAACCATAGTGTTCCAAATCTGGACGATTTGCTGATTAAATACGTTACATATTGTAACAGCAATGAGCCAGCTCGGGCATTATCGCAACGCCTGAAAAGACGGATAGTTGCTTCAGCAAACACGAGAGGAGGATGCAGCAGATGCAGATGGCAATGATTGCAGACGATCTGACAGGCGCGCTTGACGCAGGCGTCTGCATGCTGCCTTCCGATGTCGCAGTAGCGACGTCGTCCGAGCAGGCCGAAGGTCTGCTCCAGGACAAGTCCCTCTCTGTGCTTTCCGTCAATGCCGGCACCCGTCATCTCGATGCGGAAGCTGCCTATGCAGAGGTAGCCAAGCTCGTCCGCCTTGCGAAGAAGGCTGGCTGCCGTTCCATCTTCAAGAAGACCGATTCGGTCCTGCGTGGCAATGTCGGCGCTGAGCTCGCTGCTGCATTCGATGCTTCGGGAGCCTCCCGCCTCCACTTCCTTCCCGCCTTCCCGGCTATGGGACGCACGACGAAGGATGGCATCCAGTACGTGAATGGAACGCCGGTTGCCGAGAGCGCCTTCGGAAAGGACCCCTTCGAGCCGGTGCGTGAATCCAGCGTCGCCAGCATCATCGCAGAAGAGACCGAAGTGCCGGTGAAGCTGGTCCGCGAGGGAGAGCCGGTTCCTCAGGACTTCAAGGGAATCTGCGTCTACGATGCGGCGACCAATGAGGCAATGTCCGAACGTGTTGCGGAGCTTGCCTCTCTCGGAGAGCTCGGAGCGATTGCCGGATGCGCAGGGCTTGCCCAGGCGCTCCATGTGCTCGAGCACGACGGGAAGGGTGCTCCGAAGGCTGACTTCGAAGGCAACCTGCTTGTCGTCTGCGGAAGCGTCAATCCCGCATCGCGTGCCCAGTGCCGCTATGCAGAAGGCGCTGGCGCCCGGATGTTCCCGATTGCAGAGCAGCAGAAGTGCAGCTCCGCATGGCCCGAGACGCCCGAAGGAAGAGACTTCATCTCGAAGGTCTCGAAAAGCTGGCACGAGACGCCGCTTACGGTGGTCGACGGCAGCGGCCTCGAAGACCTTGCACCACTCTTCCCTGAAGGCACGGATATCCGCCAGACGGTTGCAGACAACGTGGCGGGCCTTCTTCTTGCTGTCTGCCGCAAGGGCATCTTCGGCCGTGCCCTCGTGATGGGAGGAGACATCCTCTCGAGCTTCCTTTCCCAGGCCAATGTGAGCGCCATCTATCCGAAAGGGGAGGCGGCTCAGGGAATCGTCGTCCTCGAGATAGATATCGCAGGGCAGCGTTTCAGCCTCGCCTCGAAATCAGGCGGGTTTGGTACCAAGGATCTGTTCGTCACGCTCGCTCAGAGCGCACGTTTGTCAGAAGGAGTGGCTCAATGATCAAGAACTACGCACTCAAGCTTCCCCAGGTCGTCTATGGAGGAGAGGATACCACTGAGCAGCTCGTCTCTGTGATCGAGAAGGCGGGAGCGAAGAACGTCGCTGTCTTCACCGATCCGAGCCTGCGCAAGCTCGGCCTTGTCGACCCTGCGCTCGCAGCTATCAAGGAGGCAGGTGCCGAGGCACACATCTTCGACAATATCCCTGCCGAGCCGAGCTACATCCAGGTCCAGGAAGTCGTGGACGAGGTCACGGGTACCGGCACCGAGCTTGTTGTTGCGGTCGGCGGCGGCTCTGTCATGGATACGGCAAAGCTCGCCTGTGTCTGCGCTGGCGCTCCGTACACGGTGCACGATCTTCTGAAGGATCCGGGCCGTGCACGCAAGCAGCTTCCCTGCGTCGCCGTGCCGACGACGGCAGGCACTGGCGCTGAGGCCACGATCAACGCAATCGTCGCTGTCCCCGAGGACGAGGTCAAGATCGGCATCGTGAACGATGCAATGATGCCGGATGTCGTGCTCCTCGACGTCCGCATGGTCCAGAACCTCCCGCGCTCCATCGCAGCTGCCACGGGCGTCGATGCCATGTGCCACGCAATCGAGTGCTTCACCTGCAAGAAGGCAAACCCGTTCAGCGACACGTTCGCTCTCGAAGCCTTCGACCTCATCATCAACAACATCGAGCGCGCCTGCGACTCGAAGGACGACCTCGAGGCAAAGCGTGCCATGCAGATCGCAGCCCTCTACGGCGGCATCGCAATCACCGCATCCGGCACGACGGCAGTCCACGGCCTTTCCTATCCTCTCGGTGGCAAGTATCACGTGCCGCACGGCGTCTCGAACGCAATCCTGCTTTCGCCGGTCATGCACTTCAACGAGCCGGCCATCCGCGACAGGCTTGCCGCTGCCTATGACCGCGCCATCAAGGGCGACGCAACGACTGAGGAAGAGAAGTCTGCTGCCGTCATAAAGCGCATGGACGAGATTGTCGAGCATCTCGATATCCCGAAGACGCTCGATGCGCTCGGCGTCCACGACGCTCCGATCGACTGGCTCGCCGAGGCCGGCATCCAGCAGCAGCGCCTGCTTTCCAACAACAAGCGCGAGGTCACGCTCGAAGACGCAAAGGCAATCTACCGCCAGATCATGTAAGTGAAACCCCTAGGGGAAGGAAGAGCAATGGTCGAACTGAAAGGCATCGTCGTTCCTATCGTCACTCCGATGAACGAGGACGAGTCCATCAATACGGATGAGCTCCGCCGCCAGGTGGACCGCCAGATCGAAGCAGGCATCCATGGCATCTTCCCGTTCGGCACGAACGGCGAAGGCTACATCCTGAACTTCGACGAGAAGAAGCTTGTGCTCCAGACCGTTATCGATCAGGTTGCAGGGCGTGTTCCTGTCTATGCCGGCACCGGCTGCATCTCCACGAAGGAGACGATCGAGCAGTGCAAGATGGCAATGGACTGTGGCGCAGACGTCCTTTCCGTCATCACGCCGTCCTTCGCAAAGGCAAGCCAGCATGAGCTCATCGTCCACTATGAGACCGTCGCTGCGGCTGTCCCTGAGGCGCCGATTGTCCTCTACAACATCCCGGCACGCACCGGCAACGCCCTCGCTCCCGAGACCGTGGCTGAGCTTGCAAAGATCGACAACATCGTGGGTGCCAAGGACTCTTCGGGCGACTGGGCAAATCTCTCTGCCTACATCGAGCTCACGAAGGATATGGACTTTGCAGTCCTCTCCGGCAATGACTCCCTGATCCTCAAGGCTCTCCAGGCTGGCGCCAAGGGCGCTATCGCAGGCTGCGCGAACGTCTATCCGAGGAACATGGTCGGCATCTACGAGAACTTCAAGAAGGGCGACCTCGAGGCTGCCCAGAAGTGCCAGGACGCCGTGGCACCGCTTCGTGCCTGCTTCAAGTATGGCAACCCCAACACCGTCGTGAAGACGGCTGTCAATCTGCTCGGCTACCCCGTCGGCAAGTGCCGCGCTCCCTTCAACTACCTTCCCGAAGAGGGCATCGAGGCACTCAAGCAGACGCTGGCTGACGACAAGGCTAAGGGGATGTGCTAATGGAGGCCCAGCTGCCCATTGTCGGCATCACGATGGGCGATCCTGCAGGCAACGGCCCTGAGATCACGGTCAAGGCTCTGTCGGATTCGACCCTCTATGAGCGCTGCCGCCCCATCGTCATCGGTGACGCAAAGATGATCGAGCAGGCGAAGGACTTCGTGCATCATCCTGAGATCGAGGTTCACCCGGTGAGCTCTGTGTCCGAGGCGTACTTCAAGCCGGGCACGATCGATGTTTACCACATGGACCTCGTGAAGGATGTCTCTGCGTTCAAGATCGGCGAAGTGTCGGTCGAGGGCGGAAATGCCGCCTTCCAGTCCGTCAAGAAGGTCATCGAGCTTGCCATGGCAGGCGAGGTGGACGCGACGGTCACGAACGCGCTCAACAAGGAGGCCATGAACCTCGCCCTTGCACCCAAGGGCATGCACTTCGATGGCCACACGGAGATCTACGCGACATACACGCACACGAAGCGCTATGCCATGATGCTTGCCTTCCATGACTTCCGCGCCGTGCATGTCTCCACGCACTGCTCGCTTCGCGAAGCGTGCGACCGCGTGAAGAAGGACCGCGTCCTCGAGGTCATCGAGCTTGGCAACCAGGCGTGCCTTGACCTTGGCATCGAGCATCCGCGCATCGCAGTGGCCGGCCTCAACCCGCACTGCGGCGAGCACGGGCTCTTCGGTACGGAGGAGGAGACCGAGATCGGGCCTGCCATCGAGGCAGCCAAGGCAGAGGGCATCAATGCAATCGGACCCTGCCCACCTGATTCCGTGTTCTCCGAGATGCACGGCGGCTGGTATGACATGACCGTCTGCATGTATCACGACCAGGGGCACATCCCCACGAAGGTGCTTGGCTTCGTGTATGACCGCGAGAAGCAGCAGTGGAAGGCTGTCGAGGGCGTGAATGTGACGCTCGGCCTTCCGATCATCCGCACTTCGGTCGACCATGGCACCGGATTTGCACTTGCAGGGAAGGGCACTTCGAACGAGCTTTCCCTAGTAAACGCTATCGACTACGCCCTGCGCATGGCAAGGGGCAGAGCAAAGGCCCGCAAGAACTGACGGGCTACCTCATCTGAGGACAGTTTCACATTTTGGTAATGAGCGGCTGGGCTGGGGGCCCAGCCGCTGGGGGACGTCTGTGCAGGTTGGCAGGACGCTGGCCTAACCTGACTTGAAAGGAGAGAGCGCAGAATGACCACTTCGATGATTCTTTCGCTCGTCGTTCTGGTTGCCATGATCGTCATGATCATGTGTGACGTGCTGCCGTTTGGCCTTCCGCCTATCGCAGCGTGCGTGCTTATCGTGCTGTTCGGCCTGGGCGACGTGCAGTATGCCTTTGCCGGCTTCACGAACCCGACCGTCTGGATGCTTGCCTTCTTCATGGTGATCCTGGCAGCAATACAGAAGACGTCGATCATCCTCAAGGTGAAGGACGAGATGACAAAGCTCGTCGTCAAGGGCGGCTACAAGAGCTACGTCCTGCTCCTCCTTGTCGTCATGCTCGGTGCTTCCATCGTCGGCATGGGCTCCACGGCCTTCTACGTTCTCATCTTCTCGCTCGTCGTCACGCTGCCGTATAACGAGAAGCTTCCGGGCTCCAAGCTCATGCTCCCGCTTGGCATCGCATCGAACCACCCGCTGATCCCGATCAATGTCGCTCTCCAGTACGGCGTTGCAATCTCCGTTCTCTCTGCTTCCGGCCTTGATTCCTCCAACCTCACGATGTTTCAGTTCGCAATCGTCTCCCTGTTCCTGTCCGCAGGCTTCCTCCTCTGGGCCCTCATCGGCTACAAGGTGCTTCCGTCCCACCCGGTTGCTGAGCCGACCGTCGAGAACGCAAAGGCTCTCGCCAACGCTTCTGAAGGCTCCAGCATGCCGAAGTGGAAGGAGTACATCGTCGTCATCTCCTTCATCGTCTCCATCGTTGCCATGATGATGGTCGACTCCCTTGGCCAGCTTGCCTACATGATCCCGGGCATCTGCGCTTTCGTCATGGTCCTCATCAAGGTCATCGACTTCAACGAGTGCCGCGACAACCTCTTCTCGCCGATCATCCTCATGACCGCTGGCGTCATCCCCGTTGCAAACTGCCTCGCTGACTCCGGCCTCTCCACGCTCGTCGGCAACACGGTCGCAGCTGCCCTCGGCACCGGCGTTCCTGCCTTCGTCGTCGTCTTCATCTTCGCCCTTCTCTGCTCCACGTTCGCCTGCTTCGCCGGCTCCCAGGTTGGCACGGTCATGATCTTCGCGCCGCTTGCCATTGCCGTCTGCCAGGGTCTCGGCATCAGCCCGATGGCTGCCGCTGTCGCCGTCACGCTCTCCGGCTGGGCTGGACACTACATGCCGATCGATGGCCTGCCGGCCATGGCATTCTCAATGGGCAAGTACACGATGGCCGAGTTCTGGAAGTTCACGATTCCGCAGTACTTCATTCGTCTCATCTTCCTGACCATCGGCGCTCTGGTAGTCTTCCCGGCATAAGCGATTCTGCGGCCCGTCCTTCTGGACGGGCCTTCTTCGAAAGGTGATGAAGCATGGCAATCAAGGAACTGCAGCGCTTGACCCCTGATGGTCAGCTTTGGTACGACAGCGAGATGAAGCTGACAGAGGCATTCATCAATCCGGGCCCCTGGAAGACGGCACATGGTCCGGGCCTCGTGGAGACGCCCGCTGGCACGATCCTCTGCTGCTGGTTCGCAGGTACCTACGAGGGCGATACCGACATCAATATCGTCGTGTCGCGTCTCGAGAAGGGTTCGGACCAGTGGAGCGAGCCGACCTACATCAGCCACGACGATGACCGCTCCGACCAGAACCCGTCGCTCTTCCTCGCACCGTCCGGAGACATCTGGTGCATGTATACGTCCCAGCTCGGCCGCCAGCCCGGCAAGGACAACATGCAGTACACGGCAGTCGTGAAGCGCCAGATCTCCAAGGACGATGGCAAGACCTGGAGCGAGGCGGAGGTCATGTTCCCGGAAGAGGGAACGTTTGCCCGCCAGGCCATCCAGGTGCTCTCGAACGGACGCTGGATCTACGGCAACTGGCTGTGCACGGACTCTGCTGCTGCGCTTGCAGGGGACCCGTCCGCCTTCCAGATCTCGGACGACGAGGGTGCAACCTGGCGCCAGGTCATGGTTCCCGAGTCCTCCGGCCGCGTGCATCCGACGGTCGTCGAGCTCGAGGCAGGGCATCTCGTCTGCTTCATGCGCTCCCGCCAGGCAGACTGGATCTACCGCTCCGAGTCTGAGGACTTCGGCGACACGTGGACCGTTCCTGTGCCGACGCCGCTTCCGAACAACAACTCCGGCATCTGTGCCGTGAAGCTCACGAGCGGCCGCATCGCTGTTGCCTACAACCACTCGCAGGCTCCCCAGACGGCCGGCACGAAGGGTGCGTGGCCAGGACTTCGCTGTCCCGTCTCGATCGCGCTTTCCGAGGACGGCGGCAAGACCTTCCCGCTCATCCGTCACATCGAGCGCGGCCAGGGATTCGTCGGCGACGAGAACCGCTCGAACAACATGCAGTACGAGTACCCCTGTCTCATTCAGGCACGCGACGGCATGATCCATCTTGCCTATGCCTATGAGACGCGCAAGGGCATCAAGTGGGTGAAGCTTTCCGAGGACGATATCGCCGGAAAGGTCCGCGGCGCTTCCACCTACAATCCGACGTCGGGAGAAGTCGGAGCTCATTGATCTGAAGGATTCCAGGGAAAGGGGAGAAACATGATCTACGACGGACTTGAGGCACGCGGCCTCTATCGCGGACTCTCGAAGGGGCTCGATGTCCTCATCGACTGGCTCGACGAGCATGATGTGAAGGAGCTGCCGCTCGGCAAGACCGAGATCTTGGGCAGCAAGGTCTTCGCGAATGTCATGAATGCCAAGACGCGCAAGTTCGAGGATGCCCGCTTCGAGACCCACCGCAAGTATATGGATGTGCAGGTCGATCTCGAGGGCTATGAGCGGTTCATGACAACGCCGGGCGAGACCGTGCCAGCAGGGGAGTTCGACGTGGCTGCCGACAAGGGCTACTGCCATGAGGCTCCCGGCAACACGAACCTTCTCGAAGGGTCGCTCGACAAGGGCCGCTTCGTCGTCTTCATGGTCGGCGAGCCGCATATGCCGAACCTCGTGCCCGAAGGCACGGAGCCTGGCCCCATCAAGAAAATCTGCTTCAAGGTGCTTTCTGACCAGTACTGGGACGAGGCATAGCATTTTCGATTGATGCGCAAGAAAGAAACTATTCCCTGCACGCTTCCATAAAACGCAGCGTGCAGGGTAAGATAGTCTGTACGTCCTTATCCATGCGTCCGGCATGGCAGCCTTGATGGGCCCTTGCCCCTCCTGGGGAATTATTATCGGGCATCAATCTGCTGGACGCCCAACCCCAGGAGGGAACTTTGAAAGAGTATCTGAAAGACTCTGCCAAGGTTGTCGAAGACGTCAAGTCTGATGGCACCTATGGTCTCACGTCCGAGGAAGCGAAGAAACGTCTCGAACGTGACGGACTGAACAAGCTCAAGGAAGCGAAGAAGGATCCGCTGTGGATGCGGTTCTTCTCGCAGATGGCCGACCCCATGATCATCATGCTGATCGTGGCTGCCGTCATCAGTGCCCTCACGAGCGTGGCTCAGGGCGATGCCGACTTCGCTGATGTCATCATCATCTGCTTCGTCGTCGTCGTGAACGCGGTCCTCGGCGTCGTGCAGGAATCGAAGGCAGAGGAAGCGCTCGCTGCCCTTCAGGAGATGAGCGCCGCCCAGTCCAAGGTCATCCGTGATGGACAGATCGTCACGGTCCCGTCTTCCGAGCTCGTCGTCGGCGATATCGTCGTGCTCGAGGCCGGCGACTCCGTCCCGGCAGACTGCCGCATCATCGAGAGCGCCTCGATGAAGATCGAGGAAGCGGCGCTTACTGGCGAGTCCGTGCCGGCAAACAAGATCGAGGCAGAGCTCGAGCTTGTAGCAGGCGCTGAGGACATTCCTCTCGGCGACCGCAAGAACATGTGCTACATGGGATCGACCGTCGTCTATGGCCGTGGCCGCGCCGTCGTCGTCGCAACAGGCATGTCCACGGAGATGGGCAAGATCGCCGACGCTCTGACCCAGGCAGAGGACGAGGAGACGCCGCTTCAGAAGAAGCTCGACGAACTCTCCAAGATCCTTTCCATCGTCTGCATCATCATCTGCGCCCTTGTCTTCGTCGTCACGTGGCTCAAGCATGGCATGGGCTTCTTCAACAATATGACGCTCGTGCTCAATACGTTCATGGTCGCTGTCTCTCTTGCAGTCGCAGCCATTCCCGAAGGCCTCGCCGCTGTCGTCACGATCGTGCTTTCAATCGGCGTCACGAAGATGAGCCAGCACAACGCAATCATCCGCAAGCTCTCTGCTGTCGAGACGCTCGGCTGCACGCAGATCATCTGCTCCGACAAGACCGGCACGCTCACGCAGAACAAGATGACGGTCGTTCGCCACTTCACGGAGGACCAGGACCGTCTTGCCCGCTGCATGGCACTGTGCTCCGATGCAAAGTGGGATGCTGCCCAGAACCAGGCGGTCGGCGAGCCGACCGAGGCTGCCCTTGTCGCCGATGCGGCAAAGCTCGGCTTCACGACGGGAGACCTCGACGAGGCAAACCCGCGTGTCGGCGAGGCTCCGTTCGACTCTGGCCGCAAGATGATGTCCGTCGTGAACCAGGCGCCGGATGGCAACTACATCCAGCACACGAAGGGCGCTCCTGACGTCATTCTTTCCCGCTGCACGAAGATCCACACCGCCCAGGGCGACGTGCCGATGACGGACGAGTGGCGCAAGCGCATCCAGGACGCGAACAAGTCCATGGCAGATGACGCTCTCCGCGTCATGGCAGCAGCCCGCGTGAACTACGGCAAGCAGAAGCCTGCCGACTTCTCCGCCGATGCCCTCGAGCACGACATGACATTCCTCGGTCTCTGCGGCATGATCGACCCGGTCCGTCCTGAGGTCAAGCAGGCTGTCGCCGAGGCGCATACCGCTGGCATGCGCGTCATCATGATCACGGGCGACCACATCGATACTGCTGTCGCAATCGCTAAGGAGCTCGGCATCATCGTCGACCGCTCCCAGGCAATCACGGGTGCAGAGCTCGACAAGATGAGCGACGAGGAGTTCGCGAACAAGATCGAGAACTACCGCGTCTATGCCCGTGTCCAGCCTGAGCACAAGACCCGCATCGTCGATACGTGGAAGAAGAAGGGCATGGTCGTCGCAATGACCGGCGACGGCGTGAACGACGCTCCTTCCATCAAGCGTGCCGACATCGGCGTCGGCATGGGCATCACCGGCACGGACGTCACGAAGAACGTCGCAGACATGGTGCTTGCAGACGACAACTTCGCGACGATCATCTCCGCCTGCGAAGAGGGCAGACGCATCTACGACAACATCAGGAAGTCGATCGCATTCCTGCTCTCCTCGAACCTCGCCGAGGTCATCTCGGTCTTCGTCGCCTCGCTCATTGGCTTCACGATCCTCGAGCCGACGCACCTTCTCTGGCTCAACCTCATCACCGACTGCTTCCCGGCACTGGCCATGGCTATGGAAGAGGCAGAGCCGGGCATCATGGAGCGCGAGCCCAGGAAGGCTGACGATGGCATCTTCGCCAATGGCATGGGCCTCGACTGTCTCGTCCAGGGCACGATGATCGCAATCCTTACCCTCATCTCCTACTTCGTCGGCCTCTCGATCGAGAACGTGCCTCTGGCGGCTGTGCTTTCTGGTGCCGACAAGGGCCTCGACGGCATGACGATGGCATTCCTGACGCTCTCCATGGTCGAGATGTTCCACTCGTTCAACATGAGGAGCCGTCGCCAGTCTGTCTTCACGCTCCCGACCCAGAACAAGTGGCTGTGGCTTGCCTTCGCAGGCTCCCTTGTCCTCACGTTCGTCGTGATCGAGACGCCGCTTGCCCTTGCCTTTGACTTTGCAGAGATCAGCGCTCAGGAGTACGGTATTGCCATGCTCCTCGCAGCGGCCATCATCCCGCTCGTGGAGATCTACAAGGCCATCATGCGTGCAGTGGAGAAGAACAGGGACTGACGTGAAGAAGCGCGTGCAGAACAGGCATAAGCATTCACAGAGTGCCGGCAGGGCCCAAGCGGCCCTGCCGGCCCTTTCTTCTCTCGAAGGGGTGCCGAAGTTCCAGGACCTTCGGCCCACCGACGAGCAGAAGAAGACGTTTGAAGAGGCTGCGGCACGGCTTGCTGCCTCTGAGGAAGCGGATAGTGCAGAGTACGAGCTTGGCTGCGTCGTGCGCCTTGACCGCGGCTTTCCTGCCGTGCTCACCGGCAGGCGTCTTGCCCGTGCCGAGTTTGCAGCCGGGCTCACGAAGGAGCGCTTCAGCAAGGCGGCGGTTGGCGACTGGGTCTGCGTGAGGTGCCCGGAAGGGCATGACGGGGTGCTGCTCGAGGAGATCCTGCCCCGTACAAGCGCGCTCGAACGCTGGCGCGGAGGGGCACGCGGCGAGCGGCAGACACTTGCCGCCAATGTCGGCCTCGTGCTCGTCGCGCAGGCACTCGGTCCTGAGCCTGTCTCCTGCGAGCGTCTGGCACGCTCGGCTGTCGTCGTGCGCGACTGCGGGGCGAACGTTGCCTGCGTGCTCACGAAGGCAGACCGTGCCGGCGGAGCTGCGCGGCTCGAGGAGGATGTCCGCCGTGTCCGCAATCTTCTCGGCGACAGCGTGCCGATTGTCGTGACGGCCCAGGGCGAGCAGGAGAGCCTGGCCCATCTCGCAGAGGCAGCCCGTGCGCTCGGCGCTGGCTGGGGCGCAGAGGATGTCCTTGCACTCGTCGCTCCTGGAACGGTTGCCTGCGTGCTCGGAGAATCGGGTGCCGGCAAGTCGACGCTTCTCAATGCCTTGCTCGGCCGCGACCTGCTCCGGACCGGGTCGGTCAGGGCATCGGACGATGCAGGCCGCCATACCACGGTCTCGCGGCGCATGGTCGCGGTTCCCTCCGGCGGCACGATTGTCGATATGCCGGGAATAAGGAGCCTTCCTCTTGTCGGCCATGAGCGAGGGCTTGCACTTGTCTTCCCGGAGATTTCGGAAGCAGCACGCTCATGCCGCTTCCGCGACTGCACGCATACGCACGAGCCGGGATGCGCCGTGCGCGAAGCGCTTGCAGACGGTGTCTTCAGCCAGGAGCGCTACGACGCCTATGTCGCGCTTGCCCAGGAGATGCGCCGGAGCGCAGAATCGCTCGATCCCGATATCGTGCTCTGAAGAACAAGAGAGATGTGCCATGGCAGCGGACGTCCCCTCATCGGGGGCGTCCGCTTTCTTGTCGAAGAAGGGGCTATGGATGGCTTCCTCCTTTCAGGAATGCAGCCGCAATGAGGAGAGGGCTTCGGGCGTGCCGGAAAGCGCATGTCGCTGTCAGACGCCCTGCCTTGGAAAACGCATCCTCGTGCAAGATGGCTGCAATGTCTGCGTCAGCACGACTCGTGCCGGATGGCGGCACTTCCTTCTGTCAGATAGGTCTGCAGCGTAGGTTTGAGGTCCACATCAGCCACATGCCGGGAGGACCTATGTCCATGCGCTTCAGGATCGTCTTCGCAGCTGCCTGCGCGCTTCTGGCAGCGCTCCTGTGTGCGGTCTATGCCCAGCATGTGCAGGCACAGACCGAGCAGGAACGTGCCGAGGCGCTCGAGCGCTATGGCGGGGAGACCGTGAAGCTCGTTGTCGCGACGAAGGATCTCTCTGCCGGAGAGACGGTCACGAAGGACGATCTGGCAACGAAGGAATGGCTGAGCGACCTTGCTCCCGCTGCCGCCATGACCGATATGGACGACTGCATCGGCAAGAAGCTCACGAGCGCAGTGCCGAAGGGAACGCCGCTCTGCAGCCTCCAGTTCGCGCAGGCGCAGGGTGCTGCCGATGTTCCTTCAGGCCATGTGGCATTGAGCCTGGCGCTCTCGGACAAGATCGGCCTGCCGCCCGAGGCCGCAGCCGGCTCGAGGCTGCTGGCGTTCCGTATGTCGGATGGATCGGCGACGCTCATCTCGGACGATATCGAGCTTCTGGCAGTGCCCGAGCAGCAGTCCGGTCCCGGCACGCAATCGGTCACGCTTGCCGTGGCTCCGAGCCAGGTTGCAGATGTGCTTTCTGCTGGAGCCCAGGGAGACCTGCGCCTTGCGGTGCCGGCATCGGATGTGAGCGCGACCGGAATGGTCCTCACGACGGCACCAAGCTCTGTCCCCAAGACGGAAGAGGAAGGGAATCACTCATGAAGTGGCTTGCCTATGCACGGAAGTCCTATCAGGGCGAGCTGGAGGCGAAGATCCGTGCGGAGTATCCTGGCTCGAGCGTGTCCTGGGCATCGTCGCCCGAGGAGATGCGCGAAGCGCTTGCGCACGGACTGCCAGGACAATATGCGGCAGCGGTAGGACCTGTGCGCGGGATGCAGGCGCCCATCAACCTTGCAGCGGCGTTGGCGCACGATGCCCATGCCACGCTTGTCGTGCTTGCACAGCCTGCTCCTTCGGGCTCGCTCCGTTCGCGTGCTTCCCAGGCCGGCATCACCCGCGTCATGGCGCTCGATGCCCAGCGGGAAGAGGTGGGACAGAAGGCACGCGATGAAGCGACAAGAGCGCAGGTCCGGCACACGAAGGCAGAGACCGGCGCCCTGCCTCTCGAGCAGGCAGAGATAGGGGATCTCGATGAGGTCGAGAGCGCCTCGATGCCGGCGCGCAGAGATGCCCAGCCCAAGAAGGCTTCTGCCCTCAAGATGGACAAGGAGCTTCCCCGCATCGACCCGGGCTTCGCCCATGCACCGAATCCCTGCCCTGTGCTCTGCGTCGCATCGGGCAGGGGAGGCGTAGGCAAGACGGCGCTTTCCTGCCTCATGGCAGCGACGGCTGCCCGCTGGGGCCTCAAGGTCTCCCTCATGGATTTCGATCTGGCCTGTGGCAATGCCTATGCCTGCTTCGGGCTTCCGGGACCTGCGGCGCTCGACCAGAACCTCGATATCCATGCGGATGCCAAGACGCTCGCAGCGCAGGGAAAGGTTGCATCAGAGGGCATCTCGCTCTGGGGACCGTGTCTGAGGCCGGAGAATGCTGAGCTTGTGGCACCGCAGGCAGGAAATCTCCTCGAGCTCGTCTGCCGCCAGTCCGACCTTGTCATCGTCGACTGCGCGACTGCCTGGACCGATGCGGTCGCCCAGGCAGCACAGATGTGCGACCGGCTGCTTCTCGTCTGCCCCGAAAGCGGAGGCGCCGCATCATCGCTCTCAAGGGTCGGCGCTCTGGCGGTGCGGCTCGGTGTGGCCAGGACCCGCATCGTCCGCGTCGTCAACCTCGCGAATCCGAAGAGGACGACAGAGGCATTCATCGACCGGGCCGATGTCGGCCTCGAGGCAGCGCGGACGTTCCGCGTCATGGATGGAGGAGAGGAGACCGATGAGCTCCTCATGGCGGGACATGTCGTGGAGCTGAGCGCACAGGACTCCGAGCTTTCGCGCTCTGTTGCATCCTGCCTGGCGCAGGTCCTCCAGGAGCTCGGAAGGCTTCCGGACTGCAACGATGCCCGCCGCGCCCTCGAGATGCACGAGCATGCCCAGCGCCGTGGGTTCTTCGGCCGCAGGAAGGAGGCCATGTAGATGAGCCTTCTGGCCAGAGTGCAGCAGCGTGCCCGCCTCGAAGGGGCCCCTTCCCGCCATGGACTGGACGGAGAGGCAAGGGCGCGGCTCAAGCGCGATCTTGTGACAAGGCTCGGGCTCCAGACGGTTGCCTCGCTTGCAACCCAGGGCGATGTCGCCCAGGCACGCACGGAGCTGACGGTGGCGCTCGAAGCGCTCTGCAATGGCGGCGGCTACGACGACCTGACGCCGGAAGAGCGCCATGTCCTTGCGGGCCAGGTCGTGGATGAGATCTGCGGCCTCGGACCCCTGCAGCCGCTTCTCGACGACGACCGCGTGACCGAGATCATGGTTAACGGAGCAGGTGCGCTCTTCTATGAGGAAGGAGGCAGGCTCCACAAGGCGGAGCGCGTCTTCGAGAATGACGAGCAGATCCTCATGGTCATCGACCGCATCCTGGCACCGCTTGGCAGGCGTCTCGACGAACGGAGCCCTATCGTGAATGCACGCCTGGCGAATGGCTACCGCGTGAACGCTGTCTCGTCCGCCCTGGCGCCCGATGGCACAGCCGTGACGATCAGGAAGTTCTCCGACTCTCTGGTCTCGCTCGCAGAGCTTGTCTCTCTGGGCTCGCTTCCTGCCTGGTATGCGCAGCTTCTGGCCTGGGCCGTGAAGGAGCGCTGCGACATCGCCGTTGCTGGAGGTACGGGTTCGGGAAAGACGACGCTTCTCAATGCGCTGTCGCGCGAGATCGGCCAGGACGAGCGCATCGTCACGATCGAAGATTCCTGCGAGCTGCGCTTCGAGCCGGGAAGGAACCTCGTGCGCCTTGAGGCACGCGAGGCCTCGATAGAGGGCTCGGGCGAGATCGCGATTCGCGACCTCGTGAAGAATGCGCTGCGCATGCGGCCTGACCGCATCATCGTCGGCGAGGTCAGAGGGTCCGAGTGCATCGATATGCTCCAGGCCATGAATACGGGACATGACGGATCGCTCACGACGCTCCATGCCGGCACGGCCGACGAGGCAATCCTGCGCCTTGTCCTCATGGCACGCTACGGCATGGACCTTCCAGCACACCTGATCGAGGAGCAGGTAGCAACGGCGCTCGATCTTGTTGTCATGAGCGCACGCTTTCCGGATGGCGGACGCTATATCACGTCGCTCCATCAGGTGGATCGTGCTCCCGATGGATCGGTCGCGCTCAAGGAGTGCATCTCGTTCGACCGGCAGGCAAGGAGCTGGACGCTCGTGCAGCTGCCGGCCTTTGTCGAGCGCGCCATGGCAGACGGGCTTCTTTCCGAGAGCGAGGTGCTCTCATGGATGTCTTCCTGCTCTGCCTGAGCGCTGCATCTCTTGCTGGCGCTGCCGCCTTCGTCGCTGCAACGCCTCAGCTCGAGGCTGCTGCGAAAAGGATGCTTCTCCATGCCGGAGCCGTGCTCGGGGAAACGCCTCTTGCCAGGAAGCTCGAGGCGCATGCGCTCTGGCGGGATGCCGAAGGCTGCCTTGCTGTGCGCTATCGCATCGAGGCGCCGGGAGGCTTCATGCTCCTTGCGGCAGGCGGCGCAGTCCCGCTCGGCATGCTCCTTTCCCGCTCTGTCCTGGGCGGTCTCATCCTGCCGTTCGCGCTTCTGGCGGTGCTGGCTGGCATGGCGCAGCGCTTCCGGCGGGAGCGGCGCGAAGCGACGGAGCAGGAGATCCCCGAGGTCTTCCGCACGCTTGCGCTCGGTCTCGAGGCAGGCCAGACGCTCCGCCAGGCCATGGATTATGTCGGCGTCACGCATGCGGGGCCTGTCGGCAGAAGCTTTGCCGAGGCAACGCTTCGGATGCAGGCAGGAGCCTCGGTCGACGAGGCGCTCCGGTCCGTGGAGCGCGAGGTCGAAGGGCCGGGCATGGCGCTCATGGTGAGCGCGCTCGAGATTGCGCAGCGCACCGGAAGCCCGCTCAAGGAGCTCTTCGCATCGAGCGCCTCCTATGTGGAGCAGCAGGGCGAGCTCAGGCGCGAGCTTTCTGCCAAGACGGCGCAGGTGCGCCTGTCGGTCCAGGTCGTCTGCACGCTGCCGGTCGCGATCGTGACGTTTCTCGCCTTCATCTCGCCCGATTTCCGGACGGGGATGCAGACGCAGGCAGGCACGCTCTCGCTTCTTCTTGCTGCAGCGCTCGACGCCGTTGCCATCCTCATCATCAGGCGGCTTGCCGAAGGGGTGCTCTAGATGGACGTATGGACGCTTGCTTTCGCAGGCTCCGAGGGAGGCCTTGCCTTCCTGGCGGTCTTCCTGCTTTCGGGACAGCGCCGTGCCTCACACAGGCAGCTCCGCCTGCCGGCACTGCCGAAGGCGGCGCAGGGGACAGGGCGCCAGCGCCGCCGCTGGCAGAGGCGCTGCCTCGAAGAGCTGCCAGGACTTCTCGACATCCTGTCGCTCGGCCTTTCGGCAGGGCTCTCGTTCGATGCATCGGTCGAGCTCTTCTGCACGCGGCAGGATAACGAGCTCTCCTCTGCGCTCAAATCGGCCCTGTTCTCTTGGAGAAGCGGCTTCGAGAAGCGTGCAGCTGCCCTCGACAAGCTCGCCCAGGAGCTTGGCAGCCCTGCCTTCGGACGTTTCGCGTCGGCGGTCGAGGAGGCGCTTGCATTCGGCTCGCCCCTTGCCTCGGTGCTCGAGGCGCAGGGAAGGCTCCTTCGGGATGAGGAGCGGCTTGCAGCAGAGGAGCGCATCGAGAAGGTCCCGATCAAGATGCTCATCCCGCTCGGCACGCTTGTCGTGCCCGCGATGCTTCTGGCAATACTGGGGCCCCTGCTCGGGGCACAGGCACAGCTCATCTGAGAAAGGCGGATACATGAAGGGATATCAAGCGCTCATGCGGGCACGCTCGGTGCTCTGCCATGAGGAGAAGGGACAGGGAACGACGGAGTACGCAATTCTTGTCGGCGTCATCGTCGTTATCGCAATCGTCGCGATTCTTGCATTCCGCGACAAGCTGAGCTCGCTCTGGGATGCCATAGCCCAGGGCATCAATTCGCTATGAAACCGCAGACAAGGCGGAAGCTCCTGCTTCTCGGCGTCGCCGTCCTCGCAACAATCACGGCTGCCTTCCTGCTCAGGGGGCAGAGCCTGGGGACGCACGACGAGGTCTCCTCAGGAAGCGTCGAGGAAGGGAGCCTTTCCGATGAGGCGTCACGGATCCTTGCGGGCTCCGGCAGGACGCTTCCCGAGGACGTGTCTTCCGAAGATACGCAGAGCTATACGGTGGACAAGCCTCTGAAGACCGTATCCTCCCAGCTCATGGAGAGCTACGAGGACCGAGGGGACTGCGTGCTGCTCGAAGCGCAGTATCTCGACCTCCTGGGCAAGGTCTGGGGCTTCAGCGTCGAAGGCCAGGGATGGGCAGATGTCTGCATCCTGAAAGAGACGGGATCCGGCAAGACCGAGGTCGAGATCATCCATCTCGCTGCTGCAGAAGGGGCTGATGGCTCATGAGGGTCTGGCAGGAGGAGCAGGGGCAGGCAACGCTCGAATATGCGCTCCTGCTTGGGGCGTCTCTTGCAGCGCTTGCGGTGCTCTGCACGCTCTGGAAGGCAGGAGCTGAAGGGCGGCTGCTCGACTGCGCTCTTGAGGCCTGCTCGCATCTCCTGAAGGACATCGAGCAGGGTAGCATCGATGACCTGCTGCTCTTCTGAGCTTGCCGAAGAGCGGGGGCAGGCAAGCGTCGAGGCGGCAGCCCTTCTGCCTGCCGTCTCGCTTCTGGCGCTCCTTTTGCTCCAGCCGCTCTGCCTTGCCTATACGCAGATGGTCATGAGGGAGGCAGCGTCGGAGACGGCACGCGCCGCCATCGGCACGGCAGACGAAGAGCGGCTCGAGGAGTTCTGCCGCCGCAGGCTTGCTGCCGTGCCTGAGATCTCGATCTTTTCCACAGGCGATTGGGATATTGGGATAGAAGGGGCGGAGGAGCAGGTCGTGACGGTCACGATCTCGGGGCATGCAGAGCCGCTCCCCCTTGCCGGGGCAATGATGGCGGCGCAGCTCGAATCTGATCCTGACGGCATCGTCCTTCGGGTGCAGGTCAAAGAGCAGCTGCGTCCCGCGTGGCTCGAAGGCACATACGATGACTGGATCGAGGTGTGGGACCATGGATAAGGAAAAGAGGGGTGGGGAGGAGCTGCTCCCGCTATCGCTTTTCATAGACGAGGAGGATGGCTATACCTCGGTTGCCGTCGCCGTGGCCCTGCTCGTGAGCTTCGCGCTCGTCTTCAGCCTTGCTGCTGCAGGCTGGGCGCTTGCCCGGAGCGCCGATATCCAGGGCGTGGCCGATGCGGCAGCGCTGAGCGCGAGCCAGGCAGTCGGTGCCTACAGCTCCTGCGTCCAGGTACTCGATGCAGCAGCCCGTACGCTCGGCACGGCCGGCATGCTCATGGTCGCCGCTGGCATGGTCGCAGCAGCTGTGCCGGGCGGACAGGCGGCAGGTGCCGCTTCGGCAGATACGGGCATGAAGCTCCTCCAGACCCGCCGCCATCTTGTCCAGACGGCATCCCAGGGGCTTTCCCGCCTCGAGAAGATCCTGCCTCTCCTCATCATCAGGAGAGGGATGGCGACGATTGCAGCCCAAAGCACGGAGCGCATCTCGTATCAGGGCATCATCGTTCCCTATCCCGTCGCAGGCACCTCCGATTTCTCGGGCATGGACCAGGAAGTCGACGAAGAGGGTCTCGATGAGGCGACATCTGCCCTCTCTGATGCCTCGAAGAAGGCGCAGGAGGCACAGAAGGAAGCAGAAGGATCCAAGGAAGAGGCATGGCGGGCAGACTGTGCAGAAGAGCCCTACTGTCTGCGGGAACGGGCAGCAAAGCTTGCCGGCCTTCCCGATGCCCTGAACCCGTACTATCCGTCTCCTGCCTCCTGGTCCTTCGGGGCACCGCTCATGAGGGCGCGGGCCTACTATGCAGCGCGTCTTGCCCAGGAGCAGCCGACAGGCACCGGGGTTGAGGAAGAGACGCGCTCTGCCATACGGAGCGCCTACTACCGGTATGCCGAGGAACGCATGAAGACAGGACATTACGAAGAGAACCCGGACGGTACGGTCGATATGGACCTTCCTGCGCTTCCGCATACGGCAGATGAGACACGCGACAGCACGCTCTTCACGGAGAGCATCTGGCCGACATCGGAGGATGCTGACGGGACAACGCTCCATGCCTATGCTGGCTGCCCAGCCCGGAATGGGGGAGGCGCCGGCACGGCATCCCTTGCAGATCTCGAAGCAGGACGGGTCAGGCGCTGTCCCGTCTGCGGTCTCGATACGAAAGCGGTCGGCCAGGTCGCATCTGCAACGACGAATACGAAGAGCGGCTTCGAGCATTGGTGGCGCATCATCGAAGAGGCCTCGAAGCGCTACCAGAAGGCGCGTGCCGCGATGGAGGATGCAGACAGCGAGACGCATGAGGCGGCAGGCAAGGCGAAGGGGCGCTTCGACGAGGCGCTCGAAGTGCTGAAGAGTGCTGATGCCTCATTCTGCCCGCCCGGTGCCTGGGGCACGGTTGCGCTCGTCTCGAGGCCCCAGGAGACGGCCATTCCAGAATCGCTCACATCGGACTTCCTTGCTTCCGCCTCGCTGTCCGCCGGTGCTGCAATCTCTGCTGCCGTGCTCGCGCCCGTGGAGACCGGCGATGCAAGCGTCCTCATGGACTCGGTGCATGCCTGGGAGCAGGAGCTTGGCGAGCCGGATTCCGCGGTCGCTGGCATCGTATCGGTCTGGAACAGTGTCCTTGCCGGCTATGGTGAGGGCTGGCAGGGCGTCGAGGATGTGGCGGATACGATCTTCGATGGTATCGGCGGCGTCTTCGGCGGAAGCGCTGCGGCATGGCTGCGCGATCGGCTCCGCGAGGGTCTGGGCGCTGCTGGGCTCGAGCCTGCAGATCTGAGGCCGCGCCGTCCGGTCCTTACGAGCACGAAGCATGTGCTCGTGCAGGCGGGGCTCGAGACGGAAGGCGAGCGGGAACGGCTTCTCGGCCTCCTCGATGAGGATGCATCGGCGCCGGAACGTCTTGCCTCGGCGCTCGGTATCGTCTCCGATGCCCTGCCAGATGGCGGGAAGCTCGAGGTGGCAGAGCTTCTCGTGCCGGGAGGCACGGCACTGCCGCTTTCGATTGGCTTGGGGAGCGCAGCATGAAGGAGGAGCTTCTCGAAGAGCGGGGCCAGATGGCCGTGGAGCTTGCGGCACTCATGCCGGTCATGCTCGTCTGTCTGGTCATCCTCTGGAACCTTGCACGCTTCGTCTCTGCCTGCGTCCTCTTCGACCGTGTCGCACAGGATGCAGTGCTCGCCGAAGCGGCATCGGCAGGGCCAAGCGACAGCAGCCTCTCTGCTGCCTCTGCGGCAGAGGCAGCAGTGCGCACAGCGCTCGGTGACGCAGACGACTGCGATGTCGCAGTTGCGGCAGAAGGAGCCGGGGACTCCCCGCTTGTCCTTCTGGGGGAGCCTCAGCTCGTGCGCTTCCGCTGCACGCTTTCCTTCCATCCGTGGCCAAGACGCTTCGTCGTGGCGGGAATCGACGCGGACATTCCTGTCGTGCTTGTCCACGAGCGCGAGGTCATGGCAGATGCAGGCCAAGCAGGGAGGGCGGTCTAGATGAAGAAGGCCATGCTGGCACAGGTCGGGTCCTACGGGATGTTCCGGCTGTTCGTCACAGGCACATCGAGGCTCAGAGGGCTTCTCGGGAGCACGGATGCGGCAGACCCGGTCCTGCTCCTGCCGTGCCGCGCCATCCATACCTTCGGGATGCGCTACCCGATCGATGTGGCTGCCATGGATGCAGAGGGACGCATCGTCGGCGTCGTGCTCGGGCTTCCTCCGGGCAGGCATTGGCAGGCGCCGGATAGCTTTGCCGTCTTCGAGCGGCCGGCATCGGAAGACCCGTGGTTTTCACCAGGAGAGCGGACAGAGATCGTGCTCTGCGCACGCAAAGACAAGGAGTGAGCGTTATGGAAGTTGCCCTGCAGGACCAAAGCTTCACGAAGGTATGCCCCCGCTGCGGAGCGCGGCTGTTCCGCGACATGCATATCTGCTACGGCTGCCTCTATGATTTCGACCATCCACAGCCGATAGAGCGTCCTCCCCACGAGCTTGTGCAGGAGGCAGAGCCAGCAGTGCCTGACGAGAGCGATGCAGAGCCGACGGAGAAAGCCTCCCGAATGGAGCCTGCCGCTGTATCGGCTGCAGCTGCCCCTGAGGATACAGGAGATGCAGACGATACTCTCGACCTCTCGCGGCATGAGAAGAAGGAAGAAGAAGCATCGGCGGGCGCCGCCTTCACCTACCTCGTGCGGGCGCAGGTCGGAGAGCTCGAGGCGACCGTGCCGATCGGGGAGAGGGGCGTCACGATCGGCCGCGCTCCGGAAAATGACATCGTCCTCCATATCCGCTCCGTCTCCCGCCACCATCTGCGTCTCACGCTCGGTACAGGCGGCGTGGTCGCACAGGATCTCGGCGCCACGAATCCGGCGACCTATGAGGGAAAGCCGATTCAGGGAAGCATCCTGCTCGGGACCGGGGATGTCTTCTCCATCTCAGGCGTGCCGTTCGAGATAGGGGTGGCCGACGGGGCATAGGCACCAGAGGCGCTGGCAGATGTCGGGCCATGGCATATTTGCTAAGCTTGTCTTCAAGCAGGCTTATCTAGATTGGAGACCTCCATGGACCACCGCATCAGGCATCCTCGAGGCTTGTGCCAGCTTCTTGTCGGCCTCTTCGCCTTCCTTGCATGCCTTGCCATCTCCCATACGGCATGGGCTGACTATTCGATAGACAAGGTCTCGATCGATGCGACGGTCGGGGCTGACGGCACGCTCTCAGTCGTGGAAGACCGCACATTCAACTTCGATGGCTCCTACCACGGCGTGTACTGGAATCTTCCCGAGGGGACGTACGAAGGGGCAGACCTCACGCCCCGCATCGCCTCTGTCGGCATCGTCGAGAACGGCGTCTATACCGAGTTCGCCCACAATGCAGGCGGCGTGGATGGCAGCTTCGATGTGACGGACGAAGGAACGTATCTCGAGGTCAAGCTCTATTCCGCGCATGAGGACGAGGCAGCGACGTTCCGCATCGTCTACTCCTATCCCGATCTTGCACAGCGCTACGAGGATGTGGGCGAGCTCTACTGGAAGTTCGTCTCCGATGGCTGGGATGTCGCATCAGATAACGTGACCTGCACGATCCATCTGCCGGTGCCCTCCGGCGAGAGCGTCGAGGCAGGCTCGAATGTGCGCGCCTGGGGCCATGGCCCGCTCGATGCAAGCCTCTCGTTCGACGGCTCGGATATCGTCTATACCGTGCCGGGGGTCGGCACCGACGAATATGCCGAAGCGCGCATCGTCTTCCCCGAGTCCTGGCTCTCGGGAGCCACGCAGCGCTCCGGCGAGGTGCTCGATTCGGTCCTGTCCGAAGAGCAGGCCTGGGCAGACGAGGCCAATGCAAAGCGTGCCCGCGCGCGTGCCATGAACACTGGCGTGCTCATCGCCTCGCTTGTCCTCTCGGCCCTCTTCATTGTCCTTTCCATCCGTGCCTACCTGCGCGACAGGGAGGAGCACAAGCCCCAATTCGACGATGAGTACTTCCGCGATGTACCGACAGACGATCATCCTGCCGTGCTCGATGCGCTCAGGGGAGACGGCAAGCCGGACAGGAATGCGCTGCCGGCATCCATCATGCGCCTCTCCGATATGGGCTATGTGCAGCTTGGGTGCGAGGTGCCCGAGAAGAAGGGGCTCCTCGGGAAAAAGAAGCGCGAGCAGTACTATCTCGACCTCGTGAAGAGGCCGGATGCCACAGATCCTGCGGCGGAGATCGACCAGCAGACGGTGTCGCTCCTCTTTGACGATATCCTCGATATGGGCAAGAAGGATACGTCTCCTTCCGGCCAGCCACGTCTGTGGTTCTCTTCGATCGAGAAGGCAGCCAAGGGTTCGCCCGAGCGCTACTCGGACTGCATCGAAGGATGGGAAGGCAAGGTCACGGGTGCCTGCGGCAAGAAGCACTATATCCTGGCCGACAATCCATCGAAGAAGGTTCCCTACATCTGCCTCGCTTTGAGCATCGTCCTGATCTTTGCGGTCCTGATGCTCGGCATCTTCGGGCAGATCACGTTCGGCACACTCGCGGCAGGCATGGCTGCTGCAATCGCAGCCGCTGCGGTCTCGGGCATCGTTCCGGGGAAGATGTGCAGCAAGACGGCAGAGGGCGTCGAGGTTGCAGCAAAGCTCGAAGCCCTGAGACGGTGGCTTCTCGACTTCACCCGCCTGAAGGAAGCGGTGCCCCAGGATGTCGTGCTGTGGAACCGCCTGCTCGTGATGGCAGTCGTGCTCGGCGTGTCCGAGAAGGTCATCGACGAGCTCAAGGTTGCAGATCCCGAGCTCTATGAGACGCTGTCTTCGAACCCGTATTCTCCGTGGTACTGGTACGCATTCTGGGGTCCCAACTACTACGCGACGCCGATGGATGCCTTCGGCAAGAGCGTCGAGGCAGCCCACTCCGTGAGCACAGCAGCTCTCGCGAAGAGCGCCGATGCCTCGGGCGGCGGCTTCGGAGGCGGCTTCTCCGGCGGAGGCGGCGGAGGATTCGGCGGCGGAGGCGGTGGTGGCGCCTTCTAGTTCTGAGGAGGGAAGAGCATGGTACGTCCTATCGGCATGCAGCAGATCATCGGCCTGAAGCGTGCGCTCATCGAGGCAGGCATTCCGGTCACGGTGCATATGCATGATGCCTGCGGCGGGCAGACGTTCCGCCTGGAGCTCACCGACGAGGAGGCTCCCCGCGAGGAGTCTCTTGGCCGTGCACGCGCCTTTGCCGAGCAGTATCTCGGCCGCCATCTGGCGTTCGATGGCACAGGAGCGACGTTCTGGGCTGTGGACTGAGCTGAAAAGACATTCGGCATGAAAGAGGCCGGCACGCGGATTGCGTGCCGGCCTCTGCCTGTTCTTCCGGGATGCTCAGGACCGGAACTCTGCCGTATCGATTGCGGGGTCGGACTGGCCGTCCTCGGGATGTGCACCGAAGCACCAGAGCGCAAGTGCCGGATCCGTGGCGGGGCTTCCCATCTCCGAGCAGAGCCTCATGATCTCTTCGAGCGTCCTGACCGTGCCCTCTTCGGTGACATAGCGCTTCTTCATGTCAGGCATTCCGGGCTCCATAGCAACGACTCCCCGCAGATGAAGCTCCTTTGCAGGAGCATGCCTACGCAACGTAGGCATTCTAGCAAATAGCGGGCAGATGGCTGCGCTCCGCAGTCTAGGAGACGAAGACGTTGATGCAGTAGCGCGAACCTCTGTGATCCTGTTCGAGCTCCTCTGCTGTCGCTGCAAGCACATGGTCTGGATACTTTCTGCGGATCTTCTGGAACGAGTAGCTCTTGTTCGGAAGCGTCGCCACGAGACGGTCTCCGGCATAGAAGTTCATGAGCTGGCCACCTGCTGCATCATGGGCACCGCCGATGATCTCGATATCGAGTGGCTTGAGCGCCTTCGTCCCGCCGCCGAGACCCTGCCAGTCCTTGTCTGCGATATAGGCACGAATAACGTCGACATTGGCAGGAAGATCCTCGATGCCGGCAGAGGCTGCCTCGAACCAGGCAGCATCCGGCACATGGATATAGAGGCCATCCTCCCTGCGCTCGCAGACGACCGAGATCGAGGATTCGCGCGTGAGGAGGCAGGCAACAGGCTCGGTCGGGACGATCGCGAAGGCGGTCTTTCCGAGGGCGGCGGGAAAACCCTGGAACTCGCCGGAGTCGGTCGTCGTGCCATTCTTCGTATCCTTCATGCGCTGCGGCTTTGTCGAAACCGAAATCCTGGTCGTGCCGGCAATCTTTGCGGCGCAGCGTCCGTCGACGATCTGGATCTTGATGGCGGAGGGGCCTTCGGGGACGGCGAACGGCTCCTCTTCGGAGCCGTGTACCAACTTCTTGATGCTTGCCAGAATTCCCATGCTCTCCCTTTCTTCAGCTGTTCTTCCAGTATGAGCCTACAGCACGCATTGTCGCGGCTTGCCGATATTTCCAAATTGTCGAAGGCGCCCACGGGACGTCTGCTATGATTCTCTGTGAAAGTATTACTTAGGAATACTTAGTCATACCAGAATCGCAGCACGGGGGAAGCGTGGCAGAAAAGATGACCCCGATCGTCGCGAAGGTCCTGCCGGAGGAGAAGGAAAGCTTCTTTGCCGCGACCGAGCGCATCGGGACGACACCCTCAAACGCAATACGCATGTTCATCTCGGCGTTCAACCGCGCGGGGACCTTCCCGTTCGAGATAGGGGTCTCTGCTGCAGCAGGAAAGGACGGATCAAGCCATGAAGGCTGATTTCCAGTGGTGGCTGCTGAGGCTCGTCATCGCTCTCTCGGAGCATGTTCCGTGCAATGCCACATCGAGACTGCGGCAGTATGCCATCAGCGCATCCATGAAGAGGCTGACCTGGTAGGGCTGAAGCCAGAAAGACAACAGGAAGACGAAGGCCAGGGCGCCGGCAGATTGCTTGCCGGCGCCCTGGCTTCCTGTTGGGAGTGTTTAGAGCAGCGAGGGAACGGGCGAGACGCTCGGCAAGGGGAGGACCTCTGACTCTCTCGGAGTGAGGAATGCAAGCATGGATGAAAATGCTTGCGGAGTGCTGATGATGGGAAGATAAAAGCAGGTCGAAGGCTTTATTGAACAGCTGTGGCTTGCCGTCTGCCCCCGAAAAGGAGCCGTTCGGCTGCGAGGCCTGTTAGAGCTTTGCAAAGGCTCGGTACAATCTCCAATGTACACGGTTCGATGATGGGTGCTTTTGTATCAATTGTGTAGAAGATATGAAGGCCCACTTTCCTGCCCTGCAGGGGAGGGGAGCCGTGTAAAGTATTTCCTC
>JBJEHU010000023.1:0-43251 GCA_051876355.1 Atopobiaceae bacterium
TTAAACCAAGCATCAAGATGGTTCAGACTTCCAGGCACAGCTGCATCAAAAGCATCCAATAGCTTTGCGATATTCTGCGCAATCTATCCCACTGCTTCCAGCACTGCAGACGCACGGGCTGGCAGGAAAAACTTGGCCATGGGAGCCGGCTGATCGAGCCGACGCTTGGCAGCCTGCAAGATACAAACATTGCTTCGTGACACGACACATCAAAGAACTGATACGAAGCTCAACCGCATCAGCATGAAGACAGTCTTGTCGAATGTACTCGCATGCTGTAGATTTACATGTATATTTACAGCATACGAAAGGGCAATCATGCCAAACATCAAGCCGATTTCGGATCTCCGTTCCTACTCAGCCGTGCTCGATGAGGTATCTGAAGGCTCGCCAGTTTTTCTTACGCGCAATGGCAGGGGACGCTATGTTGTCCTTGATATTTCTGATTACGAACGTTACGAAGCCGAAAGAACTTTGTTCGAGAAACTTGACTACGGCAGACGTATAGCAGAAGACAGAGGCACACTTACTACCGAAGAGGTACGTTCGGCCTTCGCCGGGCGCTTTGAAGAGGCCGACTGATGAGACTCACGTGGTCACCAGCCGCAATTGATGATTTGGACGAGCTCATAGACTACGTAAAGAATGACTTAGGCAGCCCTCGCGCATCGAAGAGACTCTTTGATGCCATCTTATATAAAGCTGAGCTATTCGCTGCTACTCCAGGAGCTGGGACCATACTTAGATCAATCCGTGGTACAGCCACCGGATATCGCTATATGCTCTGCGGCAACTGGATGATTTTCTTCAGCTGCACTTCTGAAGAAGCGCTGGTTGTTCGTATTCTCTATGCAAGAAGCAACTATATGAAAGTTCTTTTCGGCAAGCAATTTGAATCTGACGAATAGGTAAGCCCGCAGAAGCACGCATCAGGCTTGCTGAGGACCTTGACGTACTTTGCATGAACCTATGTCCAGTTGTGTTTGATGCCGAGCGAGATTCTATTTCGCCCGCTATGAGAGTCTCTATCACAGAATGTGCACATATCGGAGCTGCCAGAATTTGTGGTCGCAGACACTTTATGAAATCCTCAGAATATGCCTCTCAACAGGCATGATGCAGCCGCTGCACCCGCCTTGGACCTCACGTTTGCGGGTGCAGCAGAACTTTTTTCCTCACCGCACTTGACGCGAAGGGGCTTCCGGGGCATTATATCTACTTGCTTCGCGGCGTTACCTCAGCTGGATAGAGGAACTGACTACGAATCAGTCTGTCATAGGTTCGAATCCTATACGCCGCACCAGCGAATGTTCAGAGCCCCTTTCGAGGGGCTCTTTTCATATCTCGGCATGCCGCAGGACGCATTCTTCGTCCGAGGTCCTGAAGGCAGCGCCTTCCGGCCCGAATGCCCTGAAGTCATAGGCAATATCGTTCCTGTCGAGATAGTCCATGAGATCCGTGAGCACACGGTAGGGCGCAATCCCGAAGAAGCGCTTCACAGCCTTCGGAAGCCCTTCCCCATCTGTCCCGAACGTCTCGGCTGCCGCCTCGATGAAGAGGGGCTTGATGAGCATCTGCTGCACATGGTAGGGCTCGCCGAAGACAGAGCGCGTGAGCGCCCCTGCCGTCCTCTCCTGGATCCAGAGCCCATCTGCATCCTGCCACAGGCTCACATCCCGGTGCTCGCCGTCTGTCTCCCGTACAAACAGGGTCTCTGCCTTCATCTGTCCGTCCATCGAAACCTCCTTCGCGCTTTTTCTTTCCTCCTCAATGGTACGCCTAACAGAAGGCAGATTAGAACAGATGTTCTAAGATTTTCCGAAAAAAGAGGGAGCCGCGAGGCTCCCTCTCTCCAAGGCATATATGATGCGTGTCCTTATGCGAGCGGCTTGATGACCTCCATGTCGCGCATGTAGGGACGCAGCACCTCAGGCACCGTGATGGAGCCATCGGCGTTCTGGTAGTTCTCCATGATGGCTGCCATCGTGCGTCCCACGGCGAGGCCGGAGCCATTGAGCGTGTGCACGAGACGCGTGCCCTTGAACTCGGACGGGTCGCGGTACTTGATGTTTGCACGGCGTGCCTGGAAGTCCCAGCAGTTCGAGCAGGAGGAGATCTCCTTGTAGTTGTTGTAGCTCGGGAGCCACACCTCGAGGTCGTAGCACTTCGTGGCAGAGAAGCCGATGTCGCCCGTGCAGAGCGTGACCACGTGGTACGGAAGGCCGAGGAGCTGCAGGCACCTCTCTGCCTCGGCGACCATGCTCTCGAGCTGGTTCATGGAGTCCTCGGGCTTTGCGAACTTCACCATCTCGACCTTGTCGAACTCGTGCACGCGGATGATGCCGCGCGTATCGCGGCCAGCAGAGCCTGCCTCCTCGCGGAAGCACGGCGTGTAGGCCGTATACCACAGCGGCAGGTCGGCGCCGTCGAGCACCTCGTCGCGATGGATGTTCGTGAGCATGACCTCGGCGGTCGGAATCAGGTACATGCCGCCGCTCACGTGGTAGAGATCCTCATCGAACTTCGGAAGCTGACCCGTGCCGAACAGCGAATCATAGTTCGTGATGACAGGAGGCCACCACTCCTTGAAGCCGGCCTTCACATGGGTATCGATGAAGAAGTTGATGAGGGCGCGCTCCATGAGGGCACCGGCGCCGCCGAGAAGGTAGAAGCGCGTGCCTGCGAGCTTGATGCCACGGTCGAAGTCGATCATGCCCGTCGACGGGCCAAGATCCCAGTGTGCCTTCGGCTCGAAGTCGAACTTCGTCGGCTCGCCCCAGCGGCGGACCTCAGGGTTGTCGGAGTCGTCGACGCCGTACGGCACGGACTCGTGCGGGATGTTCGGAATGGCAGCGACAAGATCGAAAAGGTCCTTCTCGACCTCGGTCCTGCGCTCGTTCAGATCGGAGATGCGCTGCTTGTTCGCGGCAACCTCTGCCTTTGCAGCCTCAGCCTCGTCGCGCTTGCCCTCGCGCATGAGCTCGCCGATCTTCTTCGAGACGGCATTGCGGTCAGCCTGCAGCTTCTCGACCTCGGCAATGACGGAACGGCGCTCCTCGTCGAGCTCGAAGAAACGCTCACGGTCCCAGTGGGCGTTCTGGCGCGAAGCACAGGACTTGTCCACCACATCTGGATTCTCTCTGACGAACTTGATGTCAAGCATCGACTGCTCTCCTTATCTCGGCCGGCCCTGGATTCATACGGGCCCATCCGAGCTCGGCATGACCAACAATGGTCTCAAGTATATACTTGAGTGAGACTGCCGCGCATCCTGCTAAGAAAGGCGCAACAATGATAGTGGATTTCTTCATGTGGCTCTTCACGACACGCACGGGCGTGCTGTGCCTCGTCGTAGGCGGAATACTCCTGTTCCTTCTCATCGCGTTCATCCTCGAGCGCAAGACGAGGAAGCAGTACTACAACCACAAGAAGTCGGACGATGACTGGGATCTGTTCGACGACGATGACGAGGACGAAGAAGAGAAGTAAGAGGCTTCGTCGAAGAGATGGAAAAGCAGGGGGCTGCCAGGCAGCCCCCTTTTTCGTAGGGAGGGATGCCGATCCGTACCGGATCTGTACCGCCTGGCAGATACAAAGAAAGCGTCCCTGCCACCTGAGGAGCAGGGACGCTCTTACTTTCGATGGTGCGGGCGAAAGGACTTGAACCTTCATGAGGGAACCCTCATACGGACCTGAACCGTACGCGTCTGCCAATTCCGCCACGCCCGCGTGCTGTGCAATAATACATCCAAGCAGGCAGGCGATGCAAGACGGAAGTTCATCTGTTTTTTATGGAGGGGAGGTGCGCTCCCCCTTCCGGAGCTGGGCTTTCCGCACTATATTCGCCTCCACACGGTATCAATGCACTCGAAACGAAAAGGTCCCGCCGTGCCGCTGACAGATCAGACACCTGAGCCTCCCGAGGGGGCTGCTGCTTCCGCCCAGCCAAAGCCTGAGCAGCCGCTGCTTCTGGGCCGCTACCGCATTGTCGAGCAGTGCGGGACAGGCGGCTTCGGCCGCGTGCTCGTCTGCTGGGACACCCGTCTGCAGCGCCGCGTCGCGATCAAGGTCATTCCGCTCAGGATGGGCGTCGATGAGGGAAGCGCCGAGACGACGATGAAGGAGGCGCTCGCCGAGGCGCGTACCTCGAGCCTGCTTGCGCACCCGAACATCGTGACCGTCTATGACTTCGAGAGCGATGGCCACTATGCCTACCTTGTCATGGAATACGTCGACGGGCTCGACCTCTCGCAGCTCCTGAAGCGCGTGGAAGGCGGCACGCTCACGTACGAGGAGTGCGCCCATCTTCTGCAGTCCGTTGCCTCGGCACTCGAGTTCGCCCATGAGAACGGCGTTCTCCACCTCGATATCAAGCCATCGAACATCATGATCGACCGTCAGGGCATCGTGAAGCTTGCCGACTTCGGCATGTCCACGCTCGCCTCGGCCGCAGGCTGGGGAGGGGCCCGTGGCGGCACGGTCGGCTTCATGCCGCCCGAGCAGATCCAGGGCATGCTCGTGGACGAGAGGACCGACATCTTCTCTCTCGGTGTCGTCATCTGGCTTGCGCTCTGCGGCGAGAACCCGTTTGCCGCAGCAACGTCCGAAGAATCGCTCAAGAAGATCTTCCGGGGAGCTGCCCCCTCGCTCACGGAGCACCACCTCGAGCTTGACCAGAACATAGAGCTCGTGCTCGAGCGCACGCTCGAGCCTGACCCGACAAACCGCCTCGCTTCGGCAGAGCTTCTCTCGAAGCGCCTTGTGCCGCTCCTCGGCAATCCGAAGGAGGGACAGGAATCCCTAGCCGCCCTTGTCCAGCAGGCAGAGGACGGGACAGAGGATGAGGAGACATGGACTGCGCGCTATGTCGAGAAGACGCCGGCGAGGGAGCGCTTCCCCTGGCTCGAAGGCGCGATCGTGCGCACGGTGACGGCGCTGCTCACGGGTGCCGTCCTCTGGCGCATCCTTCCCTACCTCATCCCGGCAGATGCCGGCACGCTCATGCTCTTCGCGCTTGCAGGAGCAGGTACCTCTGCTGCATGGCCGCCTCTGGGAAGCCTTGCCGTGCTCGGTGCCTTCGTCTTCGTGCTGGCACCGGCTGCGGCAGGAGAGGTCTCCTCGCTCCTTGCCCTCGGCATCGCTGTCCTCGGGCTTGGCTGGTGGTGGTCCATCGGCAGGAAGAGGAAGCTTGCGAGCGCGTCGTTCCTGCTTGCACCGGCCTTGGGGATCGGCTTTGGCTCCTCTGCTCTTGCAGGCCTGGCGCTCCCTCCTCTCGAGGCGGCCATCACAGGTGCCCTTGCCGGCCTCTTCGAGCGGCTCCTCCTTGCTGCCATCTCGTGGGGCTTTGCGGCAGAGCCGCTCCTCCAATCTGCCGTGGCCTGGATCCTGCTCCCTTCGTCCTGGGTCCTCGTCCTTGGGTGGGGCCTTGCGGCAGCAGCCGCCAGCCTCCTTGCAAAGAGTGGCAGACGAGGCTTTCAGATCTTCGGGCAATGCCTCTGTGCTGGGCTTCTCGTTTTCTTTCAGGCTCTGTCTCTCAGGGTGGAGAATAGCGGCATATGGGCTGCCCCAGATATGACAGCCACCCTCATTGCGATATTCTTGAGTGTTGTTATGTGCATTGCCTCAGCCCTCATGGGCTCAACAGCATATGGACCAGAAGGGTAACAAGCCATGAACTTCCTGAACATCTTTGAAGAGCGTGTAAGCGCGATTTTCGAGGCGACCCCTCAGGGCTATACTGCCCCGTTCTCCTTCAAGAAGCTCGCGAAGCATGCCGCCCGCGAGATGGAAGACGAGACATTCCTCATCAACGGGGCCAACACCGCCCCGGCACTCTATACGATCCTCGTGTCCTCCGAAGATGACGCGGTCATGCGTCCGCTCTATGCGAACCTGACCGAGGAGATCTCCCAGTTCATCGAGGGCCAGGCAAACAAGAAGGGCTATGTCTTCGTCGGCAAGCCGCTCGTCCGCTTCATGGTCGACCCCTCCCTCAAGAGCGGCAAGTTCTCCGTCTTCGCCGAGAATGTCGATGCCCGCACGCTCATGCGCCTGCGCGAGGAGGAGTCTGCCTTCATCGGCGGCATCGCCCGTGTCGGCGGCGCCCATCCTGCCCCCATCGCAGAGGCACCTCAGGCATCGGTTGCCCAGGGCGCTTCCCAGGCAGACCGCAGGAAGGCCGTGAAGAGCAGGCCACGCATGGCAACGCCGCTCGCAACGCCAGCATCTGCCATCTCCCCTGACGATTCCTCGATGCAGGGCCTCGATGTGATGCCCGTCTCCTCCGATCTCGATCTTTCCGCTTCGGCAGCTCCTGTCCCCATCATGCAGGAGCCGTTCCCCGAGGCAAAGCGCATTCCGCCCCAGATGCCGGTATCGGCTGCACATGTCGCCGCCCCCGCAGCGCGCAGGGTCTCCTCTGCCGCCGCAGCAGGCGCGGCTGCAGGAGCTGCAGCCGCACAGGAGCCGAAGACGATGCTGCGTCCGCAGGTCCAGGCAACGCCGCTCGTGAATGCACGCGCCGCTGCCCCTGTCGCGGCACCCGCACCGGCACCCACGCAGGCAAGCTGCACGCTCATCGATACACAGAGCGGCAGGACCTATACCGCCTATGCACCTGAGTGCCCGATCGGCCGCGAGCGCAACTCCGGCGGCATCGTGCTGAGGGACCCGAATGTCTCCCGCCACCATGCCCGCCTCACCTACGACGGCTCGACGTGGCATATCACGGATCTCAACTCGACGAACGGCACGCTCGTGAATGACATGGACATTCAGTCGTGCGCGCTCCATACCGGCGATGTCATAACCATCGGCCTCGTGAATCTCACGTTCAGGGAGGGCTAGATGATCGACCTCATCCTGTTCTTCGGGCGCATCCTGCTGGTAGTGCTTCTGTATCTCTTCCTCTTCGCCGCCATGCGCTCGGGCATCGGCCTCGTGCGCGGACAGCGCACCGATGCTGCCATCTGGAGCGTCGACGTGGAGAAGGGTGCCAAGAGCCTGCGCGGGCTTTCCGTCGATATCCTGGGACCGGTCGTCGTCGGCCGCTCCCCTTCGTCCGATATCGTGATCGACGAGCCCTTCGTCTCCTCCACGCATGCCCGCTTCTCCCTCCAGGGACCGGCGCTCGTGCTCGAGGACCTGGGATCCACGAACGGCACGCTCGTCAATGGCAAGCTCATAGACCAGCCGGTCACCCTGCGCGACGGGGATGAGGTGCAGATCGGCGACACGATCCTCAAGGTCGGACGTCGATGAGGCTTCCTTTCTCGAAGAAACAGCAGGCAGGCTCCGAAGAGGAGCGCAGGCCCGAGCCGGCGCCCGCACCAGGACACGAGTCCCTGCCTGTCAAGGACAGGATGGATGCCGACGTGGTCACCGGGCACAGCGCCCGGCTCTCCTGGGGCTCGCGCTCCGATGTCGGCCTTGTCCGCGGACACAATGAAGATTCGTTCCTCGTGCAGGATCCGGTATTCGCCGTGTGCGACGGCGTCGGCGGCCATGCCGCAGGCGAGGTCGCCTCTGCCATAGCGGTTCGCACGATCTCCCAGCTTGCCCCCGATACGGCAGACGATGCACGTCTCGGCGCTGCCATCGAGGAGGCAAACTCTGCCATCATCTCTGCTGCCCAGGCAGGACAGGGCAGGGACGGCATGGGCTGCACGGCTTCCGCTGTCGTGATCGACGGCAGCCGCATGGCCGTAGCACATGTCGGCGACTCCCGCGTCTATCTTCTGAGCGGCGGCGTCCTTGTGCGCATCACGCACGATCACAGCTATGTGGAAGAGCTCGTCGATGCCGGAGAGATCACGGCAGACGAGGCGAGGGTCCATCCCTCCCGCTCCATCATCACACGCGCCCTCGGCTCCGACCCGGACATGTATGCAGACCACTTCACGCTCGATGTGCATGCAGGCGACCGCATCATCATCTGCTCTGATGGCCTCTCATCCATGGTGCCGGATGCCAAGATAGAATCCATCGCCATCTCCTGCGCAACGCCACAGGCAGCAGCCGATACGCTCGTCTCTGCCGCCCTCGAAGGCGGCGGCCACGACAATGTCACCGTCATCGTCGTCGATGTGGAGGATGACGGAACGGCAGCGAGGCACGCAAAGATCAGGAAGCGCCAGCTCCTTGTCTGGATTGTCGCGCTTGCCATCCTCTTCGGCCTCGGTGCCTTCATCGGCGTGAACATCGTCGATTCGTCGTGGTACCTCGGCAACAACGAGGGGACCGTCGGCATCTACCAGGGCATCGATGCCCAGATACTGAACATACCGCTGTCGCATCTTGTCGAGACGACCTCGGTCCAGGTCGAAGACCTCCCCCAGGCCGTGCAGTCGCAGCTCGAGCAGGGCGGCATCCGGATGGAATCCGAAGACCAGGCGCTCTCTGCCGTCACGTCCTACCACGAGCAGATCGATGCAGAGAAGACAAGCGCCGCAGCCGTCGCCTCGGATGTGAAGTCCTCGACGACAGACGCCACGTCTTCCGACACGGCGTCTTCGGACAGCACGAGCACATCCCAGGACACGTCCACGCAGGACACGGCACAGAGCAGCACACAGGAAGGGCAGGGTGAGTGACCATGGCATACCAGAGGAGCAAACAGGGCGGCAACCGCCGCACGACCGAGCTGCTTCTTCTCATTGCAGCCGCAATACCTGTCACCCTCATCTATGCGATGTATGTCGTGAACACGGGCACGGAGCTCACGGCAAGCTCGCTCTCGATTCCCATCGGCCTCTTCGCAGCCTTCGCGGTCGCGCATATCGCCGTGAGGAAGCTCGCTCCCGGCGCAGACCCCGTGATCCTGCCGATCGTGTTCCTGCTTTCCGGCATCGGCATCACGTTCGTGCAGCGCCTTGCTCCTGATGCAGCGGCAGGCCAGGTCATATGGCTCTTCCTTTCCGTCATAGCGATGATCGTCGTCCTCTTCTTCGTGAAGAGCATCGACGATCTGGCACAGTACAAGTTCACGTTCGGCATCGCAGGCGTCGTGCTGCTTCTCCTGCCGATGGTCATCGGCACGGAGCACTATGGCTCGAAGCTCTGGATCGAATTCGGCGGCTTCTCGTTCCAGCCGGGCGAGATCGCCAAGGTCCTGCTCGTCATCTTCCTTGCCTGCTACCTTGCAGAGAACAGGGAGCTCCTGTCTGCCTCGACACGAAAGCTCGGGCCTCTTGCCCTCCCCCAGCCGAGGATGCTGGCGCCGGTCTTCGCGATGTGGGGACTGAGCCTGCTCGTCGTCATCTTCGAGCGCGACCTCGGCAGCGCCCTTCTCTTCTTCGTCATCTTTGTCGTCATGCTCTATGTGGCGACGGGACGCCTGTCGTTCGTGCTGATCTCGTTCGTGCTCCTCGCGATCGGCGCCGTCTTCTGCTACCACTTCTTCGACCATGTCCAGGTCCGTGTTGCCATCTGGCTCGACCCCTGGTCGGATGCACAGGGCACGGGCTACCAGATCGTGCAGTCGCTCTACTCGCTCGCTGATGGCGGCCTTGTCGGCACCGGCATAGGCCGTGGCCTTGCCGACTACGTGCCTATCGTCGAGTCCGACTTCATCTTCTCTGCCATCGGCGAGGAGATGGGCCTTCTGGGCGCTTCTGCCATCCTCATCGCCTTCATGCTCCTGGCTGTCCGCGGATTTGCGACGGCAGCGCGTGCAAAGTCCGATGTCGCAGGCTTCATGGCAGTCGGCCTCACGACGGCCATCTCGTTCCAGGCGTTCCTGATCGTCGCCGGCGTCACGAAGTTCCTGCCCATGACCGGCGTGACGCTGCCGTTCATGAGCCAGGGCGGCTCCTCGCTCCTCTCGAGCTTCATCGCAGTCGGCCTCCTTCTCAAGTGCGGCGACGAGGCAACAGGACGCGAGCAGGAGATGACATCGCTCACGACGTCGCAGACGCCGGTCGTCGATGGAAGCGCTGCCCATGCATCTGCGGTCGTCCAGGGCGCCCATGCTCGTGGCCGCTTCAAGCTCCAGACTGCAGAGTCCGGCGTGCTCGGACGTGTGGCCTTGGGCAAGCGCCTCACGGCGCTCATCACGGTCTTCACGTTCCTGTTCGCAGCCCTCATCGGCAACCTCACGTATATCCAGGTCGTCCAGGCAGAGACGATCCAGTCCATGCCTTCGAACAACCACACGATCGCAAAGAGCGCCTATGTGCAGCGCGGCGCGATCATGACATCAGACGGCGTGACTTTGGCCGAGTCCATCCAGCAGGCTGACGGCACGTATGTCCGCACGTATCCGAACGGCAACCTCGCGATCCACACCGTCGGCTATCTCTCGACGCAGTATGGCTCCACAGGCATCGAGTCCTCGATGAACGAGACGCTCACGGGCCACAAGGACTACTCGACCTGGCAGTCTGCCCTCTACTCGCTTGCCGGCGTCTCGCAGGCAGGCTCGTCTGTCGTCCTCACGATCAACTCCCAGATGCAAGAGATCTGCGAGAATGCGCTCGAGGGCTGGACTGGCGCTGTCGTCATTCTCGATCCTTCGACCGGCAAGGTCCTTGCCTCCGCCTCGAGCCCGACCTATACGTACGACGAGGTCGGCGACCAGCTGAGCTCCGGCGGCTCTGCGCTCGTGAACCGTGCGACGAACTCGCTCTATGCCCCGGGCTCCACGTTCAAGGTCGTGACGCTCTCGGCCGCCCTCGATACGGGCGCCTATTCGCTCACCGACATGATCGATGCTGAGTCCTCGATCGATATCGGCGGTGCAGCCGTCACGAACTTCAACAACAACAACTACGGCACGATCACGCTGAAGCGTGCCCTGTCGATGTCCTCGAATGTCGCATTCGGCCAGGTCGGCGCGAAGGTAGGCTCCGCGAACCTCGTGAGCTATGCAAACGCCTTCGGCTATGGCACAGCAATCGGCCAGGACTTCTATACCGTGGCCTCGCTCATGCCCGATCCGAACGAGATGACGGAATGGGAGACGGCATGGGCAGCCTGCGGCCAGCCGGTCGGCGAGCACGCAAGCCCGGCAGGACCTCAGACCACGGTCATGCAGAACGCCGTCGTCGCAGCCACGATCGCCAATGGCGGCGTCGCAATGAATCCCTACATCGTCGACCACGTCCTCTCCCCCGAGGGCGTCACGACGACGACCACCCAGCCCCGCTCGCTCGGCCAGCCCATCTCCTCCACGACCGCATCCCAGGTCGCAGAAGCGATGCTCGGCGTCGTGGATGATGGATACACCGCAGCAGGTGCCCGCGTCTCCGGCGTCAAGGTTGCCGGCAAGACCGGCACGGCCGAGGTCGGCGGCAATGTCTACAACTCGCTCTTCATCGGCTTCGCTCCGTATGATTCTCCGACGCTGGCAATCTCGATCTGCCTCGAAGGAGATGGCTCGGACATCGAAGGCTCTGCAGCACGGATGGCAGGCTCCATCATCAAGCAGTGCCTTGCCGTCCAGGCGGGAGGGAACGCATCATGAGGAAACTGATCGATGCCTTTCCTCGATGCTTCTGGGGCCGAGGCACGATAACCGGGAGCCTTTCCCGCTCCGGACCGGACAGGAGGGCACAGAAGCCCACTTCCGGCATTGACAGAATCACCGCTCGAGGCATTTAGGGGTCATATATGGCAAACAGAGTTCTCGGTGGCCGCTATGCGGTCCAAGACAAGATCGGCACAGGCGGAATGGCGACAGTATACCGTGGCCTCGACCAGGTGCTCGGACGCACGGTCGCTATCAAGACCATGCTGCCCCAGTATGCAGCAGATCCGTCGTTCGCTGCTCGCTTCAAGCAGGAGGCTCAGGCAGCAGCAGCGCTCCAGAGCCCCTATATCGTCTCGGTCTATGACTGGGGCAAGGATGGGGATACCTATTACATCATCATGGAGTACCTGCGCGGCACGGACCTGAAGAACGGCATCCGCAAGCATGGTGCGCTCGACTGCCGCAAGGTCGCGCAGATCGGCTCCCAGATCGCGCAGGCACTCTCCGTCGCCCACAAGCATGACATCATCCACCGCGACATCAAGCCGCAGAACATCATGGTTCAGCCTGATGGCAACATCAAGGTCATGGACTTCGGCATCGCCCGCGCGAAGAACAGCCATCTGACGACCGACAACTCGGTCCTCGGCACGGCACACTATGTCTCCCCCGAGCAGACGCAGGGAAAGGAGCTCGGACCTACCTCCGACCTCTATTCTCTCGGCATCGTCATGTACGAGGCTGCCACAGGACGCGTCCCCTTCGACGGCGATGATGCCATCTCTGTCGCTATCAAGCAGGTGAAGGAACAGCCTATTCCGCCTTCCCAGATCAACCCGAACGTCGACCCTGCGCTCGAGGCCATCATCCTGAAGTGCATGCAGAAGGATCCGAAGGACCGCTTCCAGACAGCAGACGAGCTCTTCCACACGCTCAGGGACTATCTCGCCGGCAGGCTCGGCGCCGTGAGCGAGGCGACCTCTGTCATCGGCGGCACGCAGACGAGGAACATGGGCAGGAACAACGCCGGCAAGACCCAGCAGATGGGACGCGCCGTCGCTCCGATCTCTGCTGTCCCAGGCGGCACGACCCGCTTCCGCCAGCAGTCTGCAAGGGCTGAGGCAGCTGAACAGGAGAAGAAGCGCTCGAAGCACAAGCGCAATGTCGCTATCGGCATCATTGCCGCTATCCTTGCTATCGCTGTCGCTGCCTATGCTGCCGTTACCTACTTCGGAAGCCAGACGACACAGACAAAGGATGTGCCGAACCTTGTCGGACTCACCGAGACCGAGGCACGCTCTGCAATAGACAAGTACGATGGCTTCTTCACGATATCCGTCACCTATGACTATTCGGATACCGTCGACGAAGGCAAGGTCATCGACCAGGATCCTGATGCCGGCAGGACTGCAAACGAAGGCACGACCATCACGGTCCATGTCTCGAAGGGTGCAGAGCCTGCAGCGACTGTCGAGGTGCCCGATCTCTCGAACTGCACGCCGAAGGAAGCAAGCGCCAAATGCTCGGCTCTCGGCCTTGTAGCCCAGGCAGGCGACTCTGTCTACTCGAGCTCGGTCGATGTGGGCCACGTCGCATCCCAGGACCAGGCGGCAGGCTCCACGGCCAAGGCGGGAGACACGATCATCTACCACCTCTCCCTCGGCCCTCAGACCATCTCCGTCCCGAATGTTGTCGGCGAGACCGAGGCTGACGCCGTGGCAGAGCTTGAAGCAGCAGGCTTCACGGTCGTGCGCACGACCTCCGAGTACTCGAGCACCGTCGCAGCCGGTTCCGTCATCCGCCAGTATCCGTCCTCCGGCTCCCTCGAGAAGGGTTCGAGCGTCCAGATCACGCTCTCCCTTGGCCCGAAGCCGACGACAACGGACAACAGCTCTACGAGCTCCAATTCCTCCAACTCTTCGAGCAATTCTTCGAACAGCTCCAATAGCAGCAACAGCTCTTCGAACAGCTCGAACAGCTCCTCGAATTCCAGCAATTCCGGCTCCAATTCGTCGAACTCTGGAACGAATTCGAACGACTCGAGCTCGCACAGCTCCTCGCATACCAGCGGGACAGACGAGTAGGTTCGAAGACAGAGCATTGCCGCAAGGAGGCGGGTTCCTTCAGGGACCCGCCTCCTTTCTTGTATCTCAATCTCTCCTGACACAGATGAGACGAGCGATGATTCATCCAGCCTTTCCTGAGCACTCCCCCCATATGCTGCACTGCTGGCTCATAGCCAAACTCAGAGCGCCAGGAGCGGACGATACGCATCTGGATCAGGTTTCCTGAATCTGGTAGCGCAGGTCCAGAACCTGCCTGCCCCGCTCTGTCTGCTGCCTCATAAGCGAATCCCATGGAGGCACCCGCTTCATGCAGAAGCGCGGTGAATCAGATGAACGCCCTTGCCTTTCGGATCTGGCTCTGCTACATGCATCGCGTGAACCGAGACTCCGCCATCCATCAAGCTGGCATGCGTCTGCACAGGCATGCCAGCTCATATCGGCATAAAAAGAGCCCGCACCAGCCTTGCTGGTGCGGGCGTTATTCTCTGGTGCCCCCAGTAGGATTCGAACCTACGCCACCAGGTTTAGGAAACCTGTGCTCTATCCCCTGAGCTATGAGGGCTCGTTGCAGATAGCTATTCTATACCAAACAGGCGTAGCTGTGTGGCATAAGCCTTACTTCTCTTCCTTCTTCTTGCGGAAGCGATCGAAGAAGCCCGGCTTCTCTGCGACCTCCTGATAGCTCTGCTCGATGATTGCATTGAGCTGCTTCTCCTTCATGCCGCGCACGCGGTCGTTGTACATGTTGCGCACCTTGTGGAGACGGGCCCAGTCCATAATGAAGCCGCCGATGACGCCGATGTAGGCGACGACGAGCATCACGATTGCCATGACACCCCAGAACGACGTCAGATCCGTCTGGGAGTCAGGGACAGCAATGACAATGACCCAGGAAAGAGCCGTGCAGACGAGGCCTGCAACGATCATGCCCATCGAGATGCCATGCCACTTCTGGTAGGTGGGGTCCTTCTTGAGAAGGGCCTGTGCCGCCATGGTGCGCCTGTCTTCGGCGTCGCGCTCCTTCTGGCGCTGGGCACGCTTCTCTTCCTTCGTCATTTCCGAGCGGGGCTTGACGTTGGCAGAACCCTTCTTGGGCTTGCCGGAGGACGTGACATAGCGCACGCCTGCTGCCGCTTCGCGGGCAGGCTTGGCTCTGGTCACAGACTTCTTCTCGAAGCCCGTGGACTCTTCCTTCTCGTCTTCCTCGACGGTCTCTTCGCTCTTCTTGTACGCATCGCGGTTCTCGTTCAGTTCTTCGCGGGCGCCGTTCAGGGTATCACGGAATGACATTAGGCTTCCTTCATGGGAACAAATGGCTTGCCACAGATGAGTTCGAACGCTTCCTGGTAGCGCTTCGAGGTGCCTTCGATGACCTCGGCGGGAAGCTGGGGCGGCTCGCCCTGCATATCCCAGTTCGCGCGCAGCCAGTCACGGGCATACTGCTTGTCGTAGCTCGGCTGGACATGTCCCTCGGCGTAGCCCTCTGCAGGCCAGAAGCGGCTGGAGTCCGGCGTCAGACATTCGTCGATGAGCGTGAGCTTGCCGTCGATGAAGCCGAACTCGAACTTCGTGTCGGCAATGATGATGCCACGGGTCAGGGCATACTCTGCTGCTGCCTTGTAGATGGAAAGGGAAGCATCGCGGAGCTGCGTTGCGACGTCCTCGCCGACAATCTCCGCGCAGCGCTCGAACGAGATGTTCTCGTCGTGGTCGCCGAGAGCTGCCTTCGTGGACGGCGTGAAGATCGGCTCAGGGAGCTTCGATGCCTCGACGAGGCCCTCGGGAAGCTTGATGCCGCAGACCGTACGGTCCTGGTCATACGTCTTCTTGCCGGAGCCCGTGAGATAGCCGCGGACGATGCACTCGATAGGGATGGTCTTGGCCTTCTTCACGAGCATGGAGCGGCCCATGAGGTAGTCCTTGTAGGGTGCGAACTGTGCAGGCAGGTCTGCCGGATCGGTCGAGATCATGTGGTTCGGCATGAGGTCCTTGAAGCGGTTGAACCAGAACGCCGAGATGCGGGTCAGGATCTCGCCCTTGTACGGGATCTCGTTCGGCAAGATGAAGTCGAAGCAGCTGATACGGTCGCTTGCAACCATAAGGAGCGTATCGCCACAGTCGTAGATGTCGCGTACCTTGCCGTGTGAATCAGGACGCAGTTGAATATCTGCCATTGCCTGCCTCATTTCATCCGATTGCTGACAGATTGAGTATAGCCGTCGATGCGTGCCGGCCACGTTGCGTGACACTCATTCCTTAGAGCGTGCGCATTATTACTTCTGCTCTCCCTGCTGTCCGCGGGGAAGATTGCGCGTGCGGTGGAGCGGAATCCTCAGCGTGAAGGTCGTGCCCTTGCCGAGCTCGGACTCTACGGTGATCGTGCCGTTGTGGCGGTCGATGATCTCCTTCGTGACCGCAAGGCCGACACCCAGGCCGCCTGACTCCATCTCGCGGCTTGCGTCGGAGCGCCAGAAGCGGCTGAACGTGCGCGGCAGATCTTCCTTCGCGATGCCGATGCCGGTATCGGAGACGGAGATCAGGGCATCCGCATGGTCCTGCGTGATAGCGACAAGCACCCAGCCGCCCGAAGGCGTATAGCGCATCGCGTTCGACATGAGGTTCACGACCGCCTGGCGGATGAGGTCGGGATCCACATCGGCAATGAGCGTCTGGTTCGGCGTTTCATCGGCAAAGCGCAGCTGCAGGCCCTTGTCCTCGAAGAGCTGCTCCTGCGACGTCACGAGGCTCTTCACGAGCCAGACAAGATCGGTCTCCTCCGGCCTGAACGGAGTCTTTCCGTTCTCGAGGCGGGAAAGCTGGAGCATGGCACCGACAAGGCGCGAGAGGCGCCTGACCTCTGCTGCCACGACCTCCAGGTGCTCGGCATCCGTCGGGTACACGCCGTCCTGCATGGCTTCAACCGTTGCCTGCATTGCCATGAGCGGCGTTCTCAGCTCATGGGCCACATCGCTCGTGAGCCTTCTCTCGTGCTTGATGTCCTTCTCGAGGGACGTGGCCATATCGTCGAACGTCTCGCCGAGCTGGCCAAGCTCGTCCGACCCCTTGAGGCCGGTCCTTGCCGACAGGTCGCCGTTCCTGATCTGGCGCGCCGTCGCAGTGATTGTGCCGATAGGAGCCGCAAGCTTGCGGGAGACGATGAAGCCGATGATGGAAGCGATGATGACGGCAATGATGGCGGCAGCAAGGATCGCCATGTACGAGTTCGTGCGGAACGTCGCATCCGCCTTCGTGAGGAGGGCATCCGAGCCGAATGCCCACAGGCGCACCGTGCCGACGATCTCGCCTGAGGAGAGCGTGATGTCGGCAGAGACGATCGAGTCGGTGCCAGAGGGCACCATATCGGTCGTATCGACGGACTTGCCATGCACCCATGTGTCGTCGTAGATCGTCGTGCCCTTGGAGTTCTGCACCTGCACAGCGATATCGGACGACGTGTTCGATGCCATCCCCGCATAGTCGAGGACCTCAGGCGTCCAGCCGCCTGCCTCCTCGTACTTCGCGGCGAGCGTCGAAGCCGTGGCCTGGGCCAGGCTCTGCATGTTCTGGCGCGTGTAGGTATTGAACTGGTCTTCCCAGACAACAGCCAGCACGAGCAGGAACACCACTGCCGTCATGACAGACGTCGCAGCGAATGCGATTGTCATCTTCTTCGTATAGCTGGCCTTCGGCTTCTCATCCGGACGGATCGTGTTCCAGGATGCCTTGCTTTCTGAAGCAGAAGACACGCCTCCCTCCTGGGAGGCGTGTCTGTCAGATCTGCCTATCTCGAATCTTGCTCGTGGCACCTATGCGCTCCTATGCCTTCTTCTCTTCCTTGTTCATGGCAGGTGCTTCGAAGCGGTAGCCGACACCGTGGACGGTGTAGAGCCAGCGCGGATTGCGCGGATCGTCGCCGAGCTTTGCGCGGAGGTTCTTCACATGGGAGTCGATCGTGCGCTCATAGCCCTCGAAGTCATAGCCGAGCACCTTCTCGACGAGCTCCATGCGCGTATAGACACGTCCCGGATAGCGGGCGAGCGTCGTCAGGAGCTTGAACTCGGAAGCCGTGAGATCGACTTCCTTGCCCTCGACGAGCACCTTGTGGCCGGAGATATCGATCACGAGGTCGCCGAAATCGAGCACCTCGAGCTGGCTCTCCACCTCGGTGTGCGCACGACGCAGCAGCGCCCTCACACGCGCGACAAGCTCGCGCGGCGAGAACGGCTTGATCAGATAGTCATCGGCGCCGAGCTCGAGGCCGATGATGCGGTCCTCGACCTCGCCCTTGGCGGTCAGCATGATGATAGGAACATTCGAAGTCTCGCGGATGGCGCGGCAGACGCGCTCGCCCGAAAGCTTCGGAAGCATGAGGTCGAGGATGATGAGGTCGAAGGAATGCTTCTCGAACTCCTCGACTGCGCTCTGGCCATCGCCGACTCCGCGGACGATGTAGTTCTCGCGCTCAAGATATGCAGCCACTGCGTCGCGGATTGCCTTGTCATCCTCGACCAGCAGGATCTTCTTCTCGTCTGAAGCCATATCGGCCCCCCTATAAGACATGACAGCAAACTTCCATACAGTCTACATTCTACCCCACTGCACGGAGATTGTGCGTCAGGCCTTACAAATTGAAGGAGCGCACCGTCACGGCCGAAGGATAGCCTGTCGAAGCATCCTTCACCGTCGCGAACGTCACGAACGAGTCGCAGACGCCCATGCGTGCCGGATATTCGCCGTAGTCGAGCGAGCGGTCGACCGCAGCGATCACGCGGTAGGACTCGTTTGCCGTGTCGATCACGTAATAGGAAGCGCGGACCTTCACGATGTAGGTGCCGTCCTTGCCGGAAGCGACCGCAAACGGCTCTCTTGCGACCGAAAGGAACGGTCCGTCCCCGTGTCCTATATAGGTGCCCATGGAAGCAAGGAGGCCGCCTGAACTGTACGATGCCTCGATCGAGAAGACGAACTCGTCCCCTATCCTTGTCGCGCACATCGGCTTTACCGACTGGGGCAGCACGAGCTGGTCTGTCACCGTGCCCATATCGTCCGAGAGCGAATAGGCGGTAATGCCGTAATACGTGCCAGACGATGCATTGACGCGTGGAGCCAGGATTGCGTTGCCGTCAGAGATGTTGATGTCGCAGCCGAAGCGGCCCGAGGACTCGATGACCGACCTTGCGCTCGAGTCTCCGGTCTTCCAGAGATAGCAGTGCGAGCTCTCCTTCGTGGATGAGCCTGTGGTCGAGGGCTGGACCTGCCAGATGACCTTGGAGCCAGATACCGCAAGGGCAGGCGGGTCCCAGTTCGCGTCTGCCTCCCAGAGAAGCGAGGCAGAGCCTGTGACGGCACCGTTCGAGAACGCCTGGCCATAGAGCTTCCAGGACCTGTCGAGGATATTGATCTCGACCCACGCGTAGGCAGAGTCGGAGCAGCGTGCGTCGTAGATCTCCATGTTCGAGCCGGAGCTGATGGGCGCCGAGATGACGGTCTTGAGCGTGCCGGAACTGGTATCCAAGGCAGAGCCTGTGATCACGGGAGATGCCTTCGCGCCTGCCGCCGTGACGGGAATCCAGGTGCCTTCTGCCGGATGCAGCACGCAGCCAAGCGGCAGCGACCAGGTGGACGCGGCATCGACCGTGCTCTCGTCGTAGGTGTACTCGTCGAGCACATCCGTGCCCGCGTTGTCATCCACGACGACAGAAGACGAAGCGGCATCGGTCGACTTCGAATTGCCGCAGCCAGAAAGCATGTCGACTGCCACTGCCGTGACAGCCGTAGCTGCCGTGCCCTTCAGGAGGGCACGGCGCGAGAAGATGTGGTGGGTACGGGCCATCTCAGGCTTCCTGCTGCGCTGCAGCTTCCGCCTGCTTCAGAGCCTTCGAGAGCTGGTCTGCGCAGGATGTCGGACGCGGGCCGCAGGTATTGCCGGCCAGGATATCTGCAATCCCGTCTGCAGACTTGCCCTGGACGAGGAGGCCGATAGCCTTGAGGTTGCCATTGCAGCCACCCTCGAAGCTGACATTCTCGATCGTCTTTCCATCGTCAGACAGATCGATATGGATGGCACGGGAACAGACGCCCCTGGGCCTGAAGTCAAAGTGGAACATGAAACTCCTTATTCGAACTCGAGCTTCTCAAGACGGTCGAAGACGTAGTCGATGCGGCCGAGGAACGACCAGGGATCGAAGATGTGGTCGAGCTCTTCCTTCGAGAGCGTGCAGGCAGGATCTTGAAGGAGCTTCTCCTCGAACGTCGTGCCCTGCTCGCACTGCTGCACCTCATGCCAGGTGGCCATAGCGTTCGTCTGGACGATCTTGTAGGCGTCCTCGCGAGTGATGCCGGTATCGACGAGAGCCAGGAGCACCTTCGAGGAGTAGATGAGGCCGCGCGTCTTGTTGAGGTTCGCGAGCATCTGCTTCGGGTAGAGGATGAGGCCATCGACGATCCTGATGAGGCACTGGAACATGTGGTCGAGGGCGATGAAGGAATCTGCCTGGGCGACACGCTCTGCGGAGGAGTGCGAGATGTCGCGCTCGTGCCAGAGGGCGACGTTGTCGAAGGCGACCTGGGCATTTGCCTTCACGACACGGGAGAGGCCGCAGACCTTCTCGACCGTGATCGGGTTCCTCTTGTGCGGCATGGCAGAAGAGCCCTTCTGCCCCTTGCGGAACGGCTCCTCGGCCTCGAGCGTATCCGTGCGCTGGAGGTTCCTGATCTCCGTGGCGATGCGCTCGCAGGTAGCTGCGGTCGTCGCAAGCACGCCGGCAAGATAGGCGTGATGGTCGCGGCTGATGACCTGCGTCGAGAGCGGGTCGGCATTGAGGCCCAGGTGCTCGCAGACATACTGCTCGACCCTCGGGTCGATGGAGCTGTACGTGCCCACAGCACCAGAGATGGCACCGAAGGAGACATTCTTCTTTGCGTCCTTCAGGCGCTCATAGTCGCGGTAGAGCTCCCAGGCCCAGCTGCCGAACTTCATGCCGAAGGTCATGGGCTCAGCGTGGATGCCATGCGTGCGGCCGACGCAGAGCGTCTCCTTCTCCTCGAAGGCACGCCTCTTGCAGATCTCGCCGAGCTTCTTGCAGTCATCGAGCAGGATGTCGGTTGCCTGCACGAGCTGGTAGCACAGCGCCGTGTCGCCGAGGTCGGAGCTTGTCATGCCGTAATGGACCCAGCGGGACGGCTTCGGCTCCCCCTCCGGCACATCCTTGTCGATATAGGAGCCCATGTTCGTCAGGAAGGCAATGACGTCGTGGTTCGTGACAGCTTCGATTGCATCGACCTCTTCCTTGTTGAAGTCAGCGTGGTCGCGGATCCACTTCGCCTCTTCCTTCGTGATGCCGGATTCGCCGATCTCTGCATGCGCCTCGCAGGCAAGGACCTCGATCTCCTGCCAGATGGCATACTTGTTCTCGAGGGAGAAGATATGTCCCATCTCGGGGCGGGTGTAGCGGTCAATCATGGGATTCCTTTCGCTGGACCAGAGCAGGCAGGCTCTGCACTCTCGCTTTCCTCATAATAGCGCCTGCACATCCCTCCTCAGAAGGAAGTCGCAGGCGCTACAAGAACGACTCATCGATAAAGGCTACTTCGCCTCTTCCGGCAGCTTCCCCCTGTCGTCTGCAAGGCGCGCTGCTGCCTCCTCGAGCTGTGCGGCCACGGCCTTCTTGCCGGTGCCGCCGTAGGTGTTCCTCGCATAGGCGATGGCTTCGGGATCGAGGTCTCGTGCGATATCGTCCTCGAAAAACGGGCTTGCCGCCTTGAACTCCTCTGCCGTGAGGTCCTCCAGGCCCTTGCCATGCTGCTCGCAGTAGAGCACGAGCTCGCCCACGATGCGGTGCGCTTCGCGGAACGGCACGCCCTTCTTTGCAAGGTAGTCGGCCACATCGGTTGCGGCCGTGAAGCCCTTGCCAGCTTCGTCGAGCATCCTGTCCTTGTTCACCTGCATGGTCTCGAGCATGCCGGAAGCGATCTGCATGCAGTCGGAGAGCGTCTTCGCTGCATCGAGCGGGCCTTCCTTGCACTCCTGGAGATCCTTGTTGTAGGCAAGCGGCAGCCCCTTCATCGTCGTGAGAAGGGCCATGAGGTCGCCATAGACGCGTCCGGTCTTCCCGCGCGTGAGCTCGGCGAAGTCAGGGTTCTTTTTCTGCGGCATAATCGAGGAGCCTGTGGAGTAGGAGTCGGAGAGCGTGATGAAGCCGAACTCCGTCGAGCTCCAGAGCACGATCTCCTCGCAGAGGCGGGAGAGGTGCATCATCGAAACGGAGCAGGCATACTCGAGGTCGAGCAGGTAATCCCTGTCAGAGACGGCATCGAGCGAATTCGGGATCGTCGTGGCAAAGCCCAGAAGCTCGGAGGTATAGGCACGATCGAGCGGATACGTCGTGCCGGCAAGGGCAGCCGCGCCCAGAGGGTTCGCATCTGCCGCATCATAGGCAGCTTTGAGGCGCACATAGTCGCGGCCGAACATCCAGAAGTAGGCAAGGAGATGGTGCGAGAGCTGCACGGGCTGTGCATGCTGGAGATGCGTGTATCCCGGAAGGACGACGCCCTCATACTTCTTTGCAAGGTCGAGGAGCACACCCCTGAGCTCGAGGTTTCCCTGCATGAGATCGCGGGAGAGGTCCTTGGCAAGAAGGCGGATATCGACGGCCACCTGGTCGTTCCTCGATCTTCCCGTATGAAGTCGCGCACCAGGGGCGCCCACCATCTTCGTGAGCTTCGACTCGACCGCCATGTGGATGTCCTCGTCGTTCACGTCCCACGCGAACGTGCCGTCTTTTATCTCGTCTGCAATCTCTTCGAGGCCGGCATCGATCGCCTTCTGGTCCTCGTCCGAGATGATGCCCTGGCGGGCCAGCATCCTGGCATGGGCACGCGATGCCCTGATATCCTGCTGTGCCATCGCCTTGTCCACATCGAGCGACGCACCGAATTCCTGCGTGAAGGCATCGACGCCCTTCTCGAACCTTCCACCCCAGAGAGCCATGGATGAGCTCCTCCCTCTTCGCTGACAACTTCTCAAGTATGCCACGCTGTCAGGCCGAAACGGCTCCTGAGCATAGCGATTAGAGAGGCTGGCAACATGCCGGAAGCATAAAGGATGGCGCCAGGCGAAAAATCCCTGCCTGGCGCCATCGCTCCTGCTCTCTCTGCTCGATGCTATCCCTTCCTGTGACGCAGGATGAGGGCGAGGGCCACGGCTGCTGCCCCGCCGAGGACAAGGACGACCGGAAGGACAAGGTTCGTCGTGTCGCCCGTATCCGGCACAGATGCGCCTGCCTGCTTTGCGCCGGACGTTGCCGGAGCAGCAGCGCTGCTTCCAGCCGAGCCTGCCTGTCCAGCAGATGCGCCCTGCGTGCCTCCATCCTTCTGCGTGCTGCTGCTATCGGTCTTGCCGCTATCGGTCTTTCCGCTGTCCGTCTTGCCGCCATCTCCGTTGTCGGAAGGCGCCTCATCGGCTGCGGCAATCGTGAACGTGGCGGTACCGTACGTTACATGGTAGTTGCCCTGGTACTCGTCGCCCACAGCCGCAACAGCGTAGCTGCCCGTCCTCTCCCCTGCCGTGCGCACCAGGCGGAAGGAGATGCTGTCATTCCCGTAGAGCCCTTCATGCAGGCTGCCATCCTCAAGCATCACGGCAATCTTCGCCTTGAGCTCCGGGTCGGCATGGCCGAAAAGCTTCTTCAGGTTCTCGGGCGAGACCCTGACCTCAGCAGGCTTCACGGTCAGGGTGCCCAGATCTTCCGTGATCGTGTAGTTCTCGCTCTTCACGTCTGCCCAGTTAATCTCATAGGTATTCGTCGAGGTGCCTGCATCGGTCTGGGAGCCCAGGACGATGAGGGTGACGCGGGGCTCGTCTGCTGCCGCGAGGCCCTCAAGGGACGCACCTTCTGTCGCCGTGAGCGCCACGCCGTCATACACCTTCTCGGCAGAGGGCGTCGTGACGAGAAGCGGTGCCGGCGTCACCGTGAGCGCGCCGAGATTCTCGCGTGCCACGTAGTAGTCGGAGGGCATGGCCGTGCCGATCCAGCGGAGCTCATAGCCGTTCTGGACCGTTCCGGCATCGGTGATGGCACCCGTTGCCACAATCTCTGCCGTCTCTCCCTTCGCGAGGCCGAAGGCATAGGCCTTCGTATTGGCAAGGGGCTCGCCGTCGTACACCTTCGTGGCAGAACCAGTCGTCACGGAGAATGGACGGGGCAGAATCGTGATGCTGCCATCGACGTAGGCGATGTTCAGGTTCTTCGTCACATCGCGTCCGGAGGCATCGAAGATCTGGAGGCTGTCAGCCGTCGCCTTGATCGTGCCCTCAGCGGCATGCGTCGCCGTGGCCGAAGAGGTCGCTGCGACCGTATAGCCTTCCGGCAGTCCGGAGACAGTGACGCTTGCCCCATGCGGCGCTCCGTCATAGCGGAACGTACCGCCTGTCGTCGTGACGACAACCTCGTTCTCGGACTTCGTGACCGTCAGCGTGCCCAGAGACTCGGATACGGCATAGTTCTCCTCCTGTGCCGTGCCCCACTGGATTGCGTAGGTGTTCGTGCTCGAGCCCACATCGGTCTGGGTGCCCGTGACGGCAAGCGTCGCGGTCTCGTTGCCCACAAGGCCCACGAGCGTGGCACCTTCGTTCGCCACAAGCGGCTCTCCGTCATGCATCTTGCTGGCAGAGGGCGTCATGACGAGAAGCGGTGCCGGCGCCACGGCCAGCGTGCCGTCGACGAGCGTGACATTGCCGAAGATGGACGTCACATCGTTGCCCGAAGCATCGAGGAGCCTGTAGCTCTCGATATGGGAGGCAGAGGTGCCAGCACCGGTCTGGCTGCCGGATACGGCCGCTTCTGCCGTGACACCTTCTGGCAGGCCTTCTGCCTCGATAGCATTCGTTGCCACAAGCGGCGTGCCATCATATATCTTCTCTGCGCTCGGTGCCGTGAGCGTCACGGCCGTGGCGATAGGCGTGACCTGGAGGGTGCCCAGGTCTTCCCGGACATCGTAGTTCGCAAGCTTGGCTGAGCCATCCCAGGCGAGCGTATAGGCATTCGTGCTCGAGCCGACCTCGGTCTGGGTGCCTGTCACGGCAAACGACACGGTCTCGCCCTCGACCAGGCCCTCAAGCGCGCCTCCTGCCGTGAGCGGCTTTCCGTCGTACGGCTTCGTCGCAGAATCGGTCCTGATCGTGAGCGTGCGCGGCGTCACAAGGAGCAGGCCGAGGCTCTCCTTATCGATACGGTAGTTGCTCTCCTTGGCCGTGCCCCACTGGATGGAGTACGTATTGGGCTTCATGCCTGCATCGGCGATCGTGCCCGTCGCAGCAATGGTCGCTGTCTCGTCGTTCACGAGGCCCTCGAGGACAGCGCTATCTGCCACGAGCGCCTGCCCGTCATAGACCTTCCTCGCAGAGGTCGTCGAAACGGCAAGCGGAGCCTGCTCGATCGTGTAGGAGACAGAGACTGTGCCGGCATAGTTGCCCTGGCCGGCGAGGACGACCTCGTAGGTGCCCGCATCGACCGCATTCTCAGGCCATGCAGTCGCGAAGTCTCTGCCCTCCTCGAGCGCAGCGTCCCTGTCGGAGACAGAAATGGCGCCTACGGTCTGGGGCTTGCCGCTATAGACCAGATTCTGTGCCTCGGCTGCCACCGTGATGCGGGAAGCATCGGCAAGATCTTCGGGCTCCACCGTGAGGTCCGCCCTCTCGAAGGTGACCTCGTAGTTCGCAGAGATTCCGCCTTCGGCCGTGAGGGCGTCCTCATAGGCCACGACCGTGCCGTTGCCGTCGTGCTTCACGGCAATGGAGGCAAAGTCGGCAGACCCTGTGACGCTTGCATCGATTGCAAGATGCGGCGCCTCATCGAAGACGCGTGCCTCGGTATCGAAGGAAGCAAGGCCTGCCTCATCATCTGCGCTCCAGCTCAGCTGAGGGGCCTCTCCGCCATAGACGCCAGAAGCATCGTCCACCGTCACATGGAGCGGACGCTTCGCGACATGCAGGGCATAGAAGTCGCTGTAGGCGATGTCATAGTCACGGGAGAAGAAGCCTTCGTGGGCGACACCGTCGATCTTGAACGTGCCTGCGTTCTGCACGACCGGGATGTTCAAGGTGCCGACAGAGGCCTTCGTATCGACAGCGCCCGCCGAAAGCGTGCCGACGAAGCCCTCGTTCCAGTCGGGCGCATCATCGCTCCAGTCCTTCCCGCCGTCGTAGCTGTATTTCAGGTCGGAAGACAGACCATCCAGCCCGCCATAGACCACGTCGACCGCAGGCGTGCTCCTGTCGCCCTCATAGGCAAAGGCGTCAACCAGAAGCGGTGCCTTCTCGACCTTCACCGTGACATAGGACACGGCATCCGGATAGGCCTTCTCAGCGCTCGTATCGGAGAGCGTGACCTTGATGATTGCGGTGCCGGCATGATGGATCGTGACCTTGCCGTCATCAGAGACAGAGACGGTCGCTTCGGCCGGCGTGCCATCTGCCTTCGTATAGCCGGCATAGGAATCTTCTGCGACCTCGTAGTGCCATGCATCTCCCGGAAGCGGCACATCTGTCGTCATTCCCAAATCGAGGGTCTTATCAGTCCCAAAGGTCGCCTTCCTCGACGTCTCGCCCTGGATGGAGCGCATGTAGAGCGTTGCCGCAAGCGTCCCCTCGGAGTCCTTGTAGTTCGTGCCGCCCGCATAGGCAGCCTTGATCGTATAGGAGCCGCCCTCGATTCCATCCGCACTGACGGTGACAGAGGCCGTGCCATCCTGCCTGACATTGACCGTCTCGATAGCCGCATCTCCTGCATCGGTCACCTTCGAGAACGTGACTGCACCCGCTGCATGCCCCTCGGCGAGGCCGGAGACCCTGGCCGTGAAGGTCCAGCCGGCAACCTTGCCGTCCTGGACAATGCTTGTGCCCATAACATCTGTCGTCGTGGCAGCCGGGAGGATATCGAATTCCTGGACTGCCGTCTTGGAGCCATAGGAGGCCGTTGCCTGTGTCGTGGCCGCGGCGCGGTAGTGACCGGCATCCACGGCTTCGTTCACGCGCTGCCACGTCTCCCCGTTCTTCTGCTCGAGCACGACATCGATGTTGCCATCGCTCGTGGTCACGACCTGGGACCTGGCAGAGCTTTCCGTGATTGCCACACCGTCATAGGTCTTCGTGAGATCGGACACGGAGACTGAGGCCTCGGCCGGAAGCCTCGAGAGTGTCTTTTCGGAAGACAGATAGTAGTAGCTGCTCTCTTCGAAGCGGACCTTGAGGAGGCAGGTGGCAGGATCTCCCACAGCAGAGGCAGGAATCACGATCGTCGCGGTGCCATCATCAGCCACGGCAGCCTCGCCGATCGGCTTTGCATTGCTGTTCCTCGCATCCGAGACCGTAACCTTCGCCTTCGACAGGCTCGTCGGCAGATACCCTTCGATGAAGCCGGTGACCTGGACATTGATGGTCCAGCCGGTGATGTTACCGTCCTCGATATTCGCAGTTGCTGTCGCGGTGGTCGTGGTCGGCGCCTTGGAGATATGGAACTCCTGGTAGATGGTCAGAGGCGCATAGGTGCCATTCTCTGCGACAGAGATGACTGCACGATAGAGCATATCGTCGTAGCCGTAGCGTCCTGCCACAAGCGCGCTGTCAACCGGCTTCCACTCGTCGTCCCAAGCCTCGAGCGCAACCGTCACATCGCCGCCCGAATTGGTCGTGACCGTCTTTGCGACATCTTCAGGGGTGATGGGGACACCGTCAAAGGTCTTCGAGAGATCCTTTGCGGTGGCCGTCGTCTCTCTGCAGATAGCCTTCGTCACCGAGACCGGAGAGGCCGTCCAGTAGCAGCGGCTCGATCCTCCCTTCTTCGTGGCAGTCACCGTGTAGGTATCGCCCGGCTCAGCGCCTGCGACAGCCTTCACGGCAGCAGCAGCACCAGGCGAGGTGACGGCAGATCCGTCAGCGAGCGTCGCGGCGCCCGTGACAGCGAAGTCCCAGATGGCACCGTCCCATGCGCCATCGGCATCGTCGAGCGCAACCGTCGCCGTGCCATCAGGATAGAGATAGACGCCCTCATCCTTGAACTGAATCTGGCCGCCATCCATCTTGAGCCAGCCTTCGCCATCGGCGCTCGTCGTGTAGTTGTCGCGGAGGTGGTAGGTCACGCCGTCGACCGTGACATCGGCCGTGTTCTCCTTGCCGCTCTGGAGCGGCAGATAGAGATAGAGGAAGCCGTTGTCGTCCGTCTCGATGCCATTCGTGAAGTATTGCGTGATGCCATCAGCCTGAACGGAGACCTTGGCCTGCTTGTTCGGAGCATCAGGCACGGCAAGCGTCACACGGAAGACCGGCACGCTGTGGTCGTCGTTCGAGAGATGGTAGCCCGTTGCTGTCGCAACATTTGCAGAGACAGAGCCGCCCCAGATGCGGACCTTGCCCTCCCCTTCATCTTCAAGGCCGTTGATGCCTTCTGCCAGCACCGTTCCGCCATTGATCATGATCTCGGTATTGCCGGTGGAGTTTCCGCGACCGATATAGCCAGCAGATACATAGCCGCCCTCGATCGAGATAGTGCAGTCGATCGAGTTGGTGCCCCAGAATCCATTCTCAGGCGTTCCGATATCGCCGGTATGGACTCTGCCGCCTGTGATGCGGATATCGCCCTTCTCATCGGTGCCGTTGCCCGTGCCGATGCCGACGCCGCCGCCTTTGCTGTAGGCGTAGACATCGCCGCCCGTGATCGTGATGTCCCCTGAAGAATTGACATGGATCATGTGCCGGGCCTGGCCTGTGCCAATGCCTGCACCAGGGCCTTTGCTCTCGGCATAGACCGTGCCGCCCGAGATGGTGATGGACTCGATGGTTCCGCCATTTCCGCCTGAGTTGGCTTCGCCTGCTCCGAGGGCAGCAGCTTCGCCTGCACCATAGGCCGAGACGCTTCCGCCACGGATGGTGATGGCATGGGCATATCCGTCATAGCCAGAGCCAATGCCGGCTCCTGAGTTGTAGCCAGGAGCGCCTTCGCCGGCCGAATGGCTGAATGCGAGGATGTCGCAGCCGTCTTCGAATATCAGCTTGCCGCTGTCCGATTCGCCGTTCGAGTGCCAGAATCCCCAATCCGTGTAATAGCCACCGGATCCGCCGATACCGGCGCTTCCCGAATAGCCGTGCGCGATGATATGCGCTCCGTCGCCGAAGATGGCGCGGGCGTCTGACTGGACCTCGATGCCAGCCCTGCCCGTAGAGCCTTCAAGGGTGCTTGCGCTCGCTCCTGGATCGCCACGGAATGTCACATGCGAGCTGCCTTCCACGGCTACCGGCGCGATATCGTAGCTGACATGATCATCGATGATCACGCCATTCAGCCAGAGATAGACCTCCTCATCGGAAGGAGCATCGACCTTGATCTGGACCCGTTGTGTATTCATGCCATAGAAGGTATAGGTGCCGCCATGCTTGATCGAGAAGATGGTGATGCCGTAATAGTGCTGCTGATAGGCACCGAGATCTATCGAGTCGCCATCCGAGAGCTCATAGGTCCTCTTCTCAGCATCGCCGTCCGGACCGACAATGCCGACGACCGGCGGAATCAGGCTGTCAGGAGCCGTGGCCTTCGAGGCGCTTGGCAGATAGCTCGAGGGCATGACCTCCTCTGGGAGTACAGCTGTCACAGACGACGTCTGAACCAGGGAGGAAGGCATCTGGGACTGGCCCTCATCCAAGGTCTGCGCGGAGGCAATGGCAGCAGTGCCGGTGCCTGCCACAAAGGCCAGAGCGCAGAGCGCGCCCGCTATCCTCCTTCTCCAGATGCCGGCGTGCGGGCTCCTGTCGTGCAGGTCCTGGTGCGTCATGGCAGATCCTTTCCTGGAATGCGCAGCGCCCAAGGCCTGCTGCGCACATATTCAGTGCATTTTCCAGAAAGGTACAGCCCCGCTTCAGTTTGTGCGTCATGCCAAAGTATGAGACGTGAGGATGGCTCAGCTGAAAGGAAGGGGTCCGAAGACCTGCGTCTTTGGACCCCTTCTCGCATCTCATGTCTTGCTGCCGCTATTCGTGTCTGCACTTCAGCATGAGTGCCGCGCAGATGATGGCAGAGCCGCCGAGAAGAAGCAGCGCCACCGTCTGGTAGGACGTGGCATCTCCCGTATTCGGCACCGAGGATGCCTTGGCGGACACGGCTGTGTTCGGCGTGCCATTCGTGCTGCCGCTTGTCTGTGCCGGCGCTGCATCCTGCCTGGTCACCGTGAGCGTGCCAAGCTCCTCTGCGACGGTGTAGTCGGATTCCTGTGCCGTGCCATCCCAGAGAAGCTCATAGCTGTTCTCGCTCTGGCCCGGCAGGGTCTGGGAGCCTGTCGCCCTGAAGCTCGCCGTCTCATTGTTCACAAGGCCAGAGAGGGTGCCCGGTGCCGTGAGTGCCTCTCCGTCATAGGCCTTCGAGGCACCTTCCGTCTTCACGGAAAGCCTTGCCGGCGTGATCGAGATCTCTCCATCGACGAAGGCGAGATCGAGCTCGGAAGTCACGTCACGGCCTTCCGCATTGCGGATGACAAGATGGTCGGCCTTTGCCACGATCGTGCCATCTGCCACATGCGTCGCCGAGGCACTCGAGGATGCCTCATAGGTATAGCCCTCGGGAAGCCCCTCCACGGCAACCGTTGCGCCATGGGCCTGTCCGTCGTAGACGAAGCTTCCTCCAGTCGCTGTTACGACAATCGGATTCTCGGATGTGACGGTAAGGCGGCCCTTCAGGAGCTTGACGTTCGGGAAGTTCGCCGTGACGTCTTTTCCGTCCCTGTCATAGATTGCATACCAGGAGATGGCAGTGTCTGCATGGCCGATCTCCGATCTTGCACCAGAGGCGGCGGCCTTCACACGGAAGCCTTCAGGCAGCCCCATGACCTTGATAGCATCACCTGCCACAAGCGGCGTGCCATCGTAGCGCTTTGCGCCTGATGGCGCCTGGATCGTGATGGCCAGCGTGCTCGGCCCGACGATGAGGGTACCGATATGCTCATCGAGCCTATAGTTCGCTTCCTTTGCGGTGCCCCAGCCGAGCTCGTAGGTATTCGCGCTCCTGCCTACCTCGGTCTGGGAACCTGTCGTCTGAAGCGTGGCACTCTCCCCAGAAACGAGGCCCTGAAGAGCACCGCCAGCCGTGAGCGGCTTTCCGTCGTAGGCCTTCCTTGCAGAATACGTGGCCACCGTGAGCACCTTCTGGTCGACCGTGAGCGTGCCAAGCTCTGCACGGACACGGTAGTTCTCGGCCTTCGTGCCCTCGGCCCATGCAATCTCATAGGAGTTCTCGGTTGTGCCGGCATCGGTGATGGTGCCGATGGCAGAGATCTTCGCCCCATCGTCTCCGACAAGGCCCTCGAGCGAAGCGCCCGCAGAAGCGGTCAGCGGCGTTCCGTCATACGTCTTCTCGGCAGAAGGCGTCGTGACCTTGAGGTCTGCCGGATCGATAGTGTAGGTCGCCGTCGCGGTGCCCGTGTAGTTGCCGGAGCCCGTGAACGTGACAGCAGCCAGGCCGGCATCCACCATATTGCCAGAAAGCGCAATCGTGTAGTCCGTGCCCTCGGCCAGGGTCACATCCCTGTCCTGGACCACAAATCCCTCTGGCATATGGGCCGTGCCGTCGTAGGTGTAGTCTGTCCCGCCCGCGATGCTGATGCGGATGGCATCGGAGAGCTGCTCTGGCATGACAGCAAGGCTGCCCTTCTGGAACGTGACATCGTAGTTGGCAGAGCTTCCGCCCACTGCCTCCACGGCATCCTGGTAGGCTGCGACCTCGCCGTTCTCATAGCGTACCGGAAGTGCTGCAAAGTCGGCAGAGCCTGTCACTGCCTCATCGAGCCGGAGCACAGGCAGCTCCTGGAAGACTGTATCCTTCGTATCGATTGCAGCAAGGCCTCCGTCTTCGGCCTGTGCTTCCTTGTCATAGCTCCAGGTGATCGCCGGCGCCTCTCCGCCATACGTTCCCCAGATATCGTCGAGATTCACCGTAAGCGGGCGCTTGGTGACGCTGACGCTCTCCCCTTCCACGAAGGAGATCTCATAGTCGCGGGAGAAGAAGCCGGACTGCGGAGTGCCGCCGACCGTGAACGTGCCTGCATTCTGGACGATAGGGACTGTGACAGAGGTGCCTGCAGCAGCGGTTTCATCGATCCTGCCCGCAGAAAGAGAGCCTGCGAAGCCTGCATTCCAGTCAGGTGCCCCTGTCGTCCAGGTCGCTCCGCCGTCGTAGCTGTATCTGAGCATGCCGGCAAGGCTGTCCAAGCTGCCATAGACCGCACTTGTCACAGGAACGTTCGCATCGGACGCATAGGCATAGGAGGAGACCGAAAGCGGGGCCTTCCCGACCGTGATGGACACGAGGATGGACGCATCCTGGTAGGTCTTGTTCTGGCTGCCGTCAGAAAGCGTCACCTTGATGGTTGAGGTGCCGGCATGCTGCACGCTGACCATGCCGTCAGGAGAGACAGAGACGCTCTTCTCTGCCTTGGTGCCATCGGATTTCTCGTAGCTCTCATAGGAGTCAGCCACCACCTCATAGCTCCACCTGTCAGTGGCACCGAGAGATGCATCTGTCGTGAGCGCAAGAGCGAAGGGCTCCGTGCTTCCATATGTCGCTGTGTAGGTGGTCGTGCCCATGATGGAGCGGGTACGCAGGTCGGAGAAGGCAGCAAGCGATGCCTTGGAGGATGCATAGTTCTGCGTGCCGTCGAAGCGGGCGCTCACCTCATAGGTACCGGGCATGACGCCTTCAGAGGAAAGGACGTAGACGGCCTTGCAGGAAGCATCCACATCAACCGTGCCAAGCACATTCTGGGCGCCATTCGTCGTATCCATGAACGTCACGGTGCCCTGGCCAGAAATCATGCCTGCCACCTGGGCCGTGAACGTCCAGCCGGTGACCGTATCCCCTTCTGTCATGCGCTGGGCGGAGATGGCAGTGGTCGTCTGTGCCTGCAGGATATCGAACTCCTGGTATGCCGTCCTGGCATCGAAGGATTCGGTCTCGTCTGTCGTGGCCACGACACGGTAGTGGCCGGCATCGGTCGCCGCTCCCACAGCCAGCCAGTCGCTTCCGGACTGCTGCTCGAGAGACACCGTGAGCGCGCCGTCAGAGTTCGTCGTCACCTGGGAGCGGATGCTCTCGGCTGTGACAGATGCCCCGTCATAGTTCTTTGTGAGATTGGGGATGGACAGGGAAGGCATGGCCTTGATCTTGGCCTGGGCCGTGCCCGATGCGGTCCAGTAGCCCTTGGAAGGTGTGGCAAGCGTTGCTGCAACCGTATAGGAGCCGAGGGCATCCTGGGCAGCAGAGACTGTCACGCTTGCGCCAGGGCTTGAAGGCTGGCCCTCGCCAATCGCAGCTCCTGTCGCTGTGAAGGTCCAGGTGCCGCCTTCCCAAAGCGGGTCCTCGTCGGCGAGCGTGACCGTGGCCGTGCCGCCCGCCAGGAGCGTATCCGCACTCATCGAAATCGTGCCCGCATCCATCCTGAGCATGCCCTGGCTGTTGGACTGGACCGTGTGGTTGTCGTGGTAGGCATAGGTCTTCCCGTTCTGCACGAGCGTCACCTGGTTGTCGGTGCTGCCCCCCTGCACCGGCAGGTAGAGATAGACGTATCCTTCCTCATCCGGATAGATGTCCGCCGTAGCCGAATAGCTTGTGTTGCTCCGAATCGAGGTCACAGGAGTTGTGGGGTCGGGAACGGCAAGCTTTGCCCGATAGACAGGTGTCTTCGCGTCTATGCCGCTGAGGGCTTCCGTCGTGAGGGCCTTGACAGAGCCGCCGCAGATCTTGATCTGGCTCTTGTCCTTTGTGCCGCTGAGCGAGCTCGCCCAGATTGTGCCGTTCTCGATGCTGATGTAGTTGCCGCTGTCGAAGTTGCCGCCATTGCCAAGGCCGACAGCGCCATTGCCGCCGGATACGGTCGTGAGGCCGCCCTGGAAGTAGATGCAGTCCTCGAGGTCTCTGCCTTCGCCGGTGCCGATGCCCGCTGCATTGTCTCCGGCTGCAGCCGTGACAGTGCCGCCCTTGATCCAGATGCCTGCATCGAGGTCGCCGTCCTTGCCAGTGCCAATGCCCGCTGCGGAGGTGCCGCCCTGCGCCGTGACGGCGCCAGCGAAGATCGTGATGTCGCCTTTCAGATCGCCGCCGTCGCCTGCGCCTTCGACAGAGCCTGAGCCGATGCCAGCACCACGCTCTCCGCCATACGCAGAGACCATGCCGCCGTAGACATTGATGTAGTCGTTCGTTCCATTGTCGCCCGAGCCGATGCCGGCAGCGCCGGCTCCGCCGTGGGCTTCGACGACGCATCCCTCATCGAAGATGATGCGGCCAGAGTTCGAATGTCCCGATCCTGCACCGCCGATGCCTGCTGCCTTGTAGCCGGCATGCACCCCGTCGGATGAGCCGCCCATTGCGACAATCCGGGCATCCGAAGCAAATCGTACTTGGGCATCGTCATTCACATAGATGCCGGCGCCCGCATCATCCGAGCCCGCTTCCTTCGCGCCGCCGATGAGCGTGGCTGTGGACCCTCCCATCGAATGGATCACGACCATGGAATCGTCCTCGATGCTGATGGCAGAAAGGTCGTGGGTCGCATTGCTGATCGTGACCGTGCCGAGCCAGAGATTGACCGTCTCGTCCGCATCCGCATCGATCTTGATCTGGACATTGCGTGTGGAGCCAGGCGTCGATTGCGAGATGTAGTAAGTGCCGCCCTGCTTGATGCGCAGGACCTGCGTCTTCTCGCCCGTATTGTAGGCAGAAAGGTCGTAGGTTCCGCCCGGTGCCAGATCCTGCGTATTCGTGGACGAGGAGCTGACCATGAGAGGAGCGAGGCCGGCATCTGCTGCAGCCGTGCTCATTTCCTGCGCAGATGCGAACGTGGCAGCACCGATGGGCGCCACGAGGGCAAGAGCGAGGAGCGTGGCGCAGACTCCCTTTCCCCAGCGTCCGCATGGCGGCTTCATGCCCGGATCAGCATGGCGGTTCATAATGGTTCCCCTTCTCGGAATGCACAGGCAGCTGCTTTATAGCTGCCTCAGCAAAGCTATGGCTATCTTGAAAGAAAGGTAGCGCCCATCCCTGCGCTTCGCGTCATGCCAAAGTATGAGCCGCCCAGAATGTGCCGTTCATCCTCAAGAAAATGCCGCCACCAGGAGATCCTGGCAGCGGCACCGAGTCGTTCGTATGAGGAGAGAAGCCTTGAGCTACTCGCCGTCCTGCAGGCCAGAGCCCGGGCCCTGGACACGGGACCAGGTCTTCGACTGCAGGCCATGGATGATAATGAAGCCCTTGGAAGCGGTGTGGTCGAACGTGTCGCCCTCGTCGTAGGTGGCCAGGTTGTAGTCATAGAGGCTGTACGGCGAGCGCAGGCCATCGACGAAGAGGCCACCCTTGCAGAGCTTGATGCGGACCTCGCCCGTGACGTACTGCTGCGTGTAGGCGTTGTAGGCATCGATGGCCTTGCGGTTCTGGGAGTACCAGAGGCCACGGTAGACCGTGGAAGCCCACTCGACATCGAGCTTTGCCTTCTGCTTCAGGGTCTCGGCGTCGAGGCAGAGGGTCTCGAGGGACTGGTGTGCCTGGATGAGGAGCAGCGCTGCCGGGCACTCATAGCACTCGCGGCTCTTGATGCCGACAACACGGTCCTCGATCATATCGATGCGGCCAAAGCCGTTGCGGCCGGCAATCTCGTTTGCCTTGATGATGCAGTCGAGAAGCGACATCTTCTCGCCGTTGATCGAGACAGGCACGCCCTTCTCGAAGCCGATGACGACAGTCTCAGGATCTGCCGGGCAGTCCTCCGGGTTCTTTGTCATCGTCCAGATGTCAGCAGGCGGCTGGTTCCAGGTGTCCTCGAGGACGCCGCACTCGATGGCGCGGCCCCAGAGGTTGTCGTCGATGGAATACGGCTTCTTGTGCGTCGTGGGCACAGGCACGCCGTGGGCTGCTGCCCACTCCATCTCGGAGTCACGGGTCGTGAGATCCCACTCACGGACAGGAGCGATGATCTCGAGCGTCGGGTCGAGGGCACGGATGCTCGTCTCGAAGCGGACCTGGTCATTGCCCTTGCCGGTGCAGCCATGGGCGATGTACTTTGCGCCGTACTTGTGGGCGATCTCGACGAGGTGCTTCGAGATGATGGGGCGCGAGAGAGCGGAGAGCAGCGGGTAGATGCCCTCGTACTTGCCGTTTGCCCAGATGGCCTTCGAAAGGATCGTCTCTGCGTACTCCTCGCGCATATCGATGGCCTCAGAGGCGATGGCGCCCATATCGAGAGCCTTCTGCTTGATCCAGGAAAGGTCCTTCTCGTCCTGGCCGACGTTGCCGCAGATTGCGATAACGTCCATGTTCTTCTCGACCTGCAGCCACTTCACGATGACGGAGGTATCGAGTCCGCCCGAGTATGCAAGTACGACCTTCTCTTTTTCTGCCATGATATCCAGCTCCTCAATTCAATTGAATGGCACACGAAACGGTTCTGGCCTGCTGCCAGGGCGCTCATATATCTCATCGGGCATTTTCGCGCCAAAAATGCCCGGCGATGCCGGGCGAAAGTCAGGTTAAGCTTTGAGATTTCGGCTTAAGCGGGACTGCCACCACGTGTCATCGCAGCGTGATTCGTCGTCCCTGACGTCGGAAGGCTACCCCGTTCGCATGAATCATGTTGCTATGTGCGAACGTACGCTTCATTGCGTGGCCTCCTCTTAAGCGAGTGGCGCAGGCACTGTGCCTGCGGCTGCAGCTTTTTCGCGCACCCTCTGTGCGCTGTTGAGCTGAACTATAGGACAATGCACCCTGTGGCTGGGCCACAGGGTGCATTTGCCATCAGATTGAAACACAATGATTACGAAAGGCCCGCTGCAGAGAGTGCAGATTCCAGAAGCGAGGCAGCGTCCGTCGCTGCAGAGACCGTGCTGTTGAGCGTCTGCAGGTTCGTGTCGACGGCGGAAAGCGAGCTCTCGAGCTTCGTCTGGAGATCCTTCAGCGCATCGATATGGGAGGCAGGCGCAGACGAAATCTCGCTCTTTCCCTCTTCGATGATGGCCTGGGCATTCTGGAGGCTTGCCGCAAGGTCTGTCGCCGCAGCAAGGCGCTCATCTGCCGTCGCATCTGCCGCCGTCGCCTTGTCGTACTCGGCAAGCACGGGCTGGAGCGCTTCCGTATTGACCTTCTCCATTGCCGAGACCATCGTCTTGGCAGACGTGACATCGGTCCCGATATAGGGCACCTTCTCGACGACAGACCAGATCCACTCGTTCGTCTCAGAGGAGAGCTCGTCCATATCGGATGTCAGGCTTGAAAGCGCGCTTCGGGTGCCGGCGAGATCGCCCTGGGATGCTGCCGTCTCGAGCTGCGTCGCACATGCCTCGGCAGAGCCGACCGTCTTCGAGATCCTCATCATGCTCTCTGCAGCAAAGCCGGCAAGGACGAGCACGCAGATGAGGAGCAGGATGAAGATGTTCCTCACGGGATGGTGACGCTTCGGGCGTCTGTCCGGCAGCTCGACCTGCGTCGGCACGTAGGGAGAGATGGGCTTGTAGCCGACCGCCTGGTTCATGGGCTGCGTCACGGGTGCATGGGGTGCAGTGGTGCCTGGCGCTGCAGCCGAAGGAGCTGCCTCTTCGGCGGCCCGGCCTCCTGCTGCCACCTGGGTCCTGTCTGCTTCGTCTGCTGCCGCATCGTCCTTCTCTGCGGTCTTTTTCATATGCTTCGATACATGCTGCGTTTCTGCCACGTTCCGTCCCCCTTGGATATGAACAAGGCAGGTGGAGGCACAGCCTCTCACCTGCCCTTTTCTCTCAGTGGTGCACCGTGAGGGCCTCGAACCCTCGACCTTGGGATTAAAAGTGTTCAGGTCCACCGCTAACCCCCTTGCACCATTCACATTCATTGCAATACGATATTACCACGTTCCACCTGCAAATCTGTTTACAGAATGCAACAGAATATAACGCCTTCACCGAATCCGGCAAAGGCGCACATATCGGCATTCTGGTACGCATCTGGTACGCATCGTGGTACGCATGGCCGAACACCCGGCACGGTACGCACAGGGGGCACACATGGCACAGGAAAGCATGCATTACACGGGGCAGTACCTCGCGCTAACCACCAACGGGAAGAAGTGGCGCGGGTTCATCACTTGGACCGACCCGGACGGGAACAGGCGCAAGAAGTCGAAGACCCTAGCCGAAGGCAAGAACGAATCGAAGCGCCTTCTCACCCAATGGCGGGCCGAAGAGGAACACAAGTGGCAGCAGGACGCCGGACGCGGCAGCGCCGCCCAGAAGGACCGGGGAACGGATACCGTCCAGTATGTGTCACGATATATAGATCTTCTCGAAGGCAACAACTCAATAGAGCCATCGACCGTCACAGGCTACCGCACAAGCTGCAAGCACATTGCACGGGGGCTTGAAGGCACGCCGATAAAGGACCTCGAACCAGCCCAGATACAGCGCTGGGAAGCATCACTCACAAGGAGCGGGCTTTCATCCTCTTCCGTTGGCAAGGCACACAGGCTACTGCATGCAGCAATGAGGTACGCCGTGAATACCGGGGCGCTCGACCGCAACCCTACCGAAGGCGTCAAGCCGCCGAAGCGGGGCAACATGAAGCCGGGCATCAACGCCCTCGACCGCGAGACATGCAGCAGGACGCTCGAAACACTGGGGCGCATGAACCCCACCCCGGCCACGACAGCGGCGATTCTTGCCCTATGCACAGGCATGAGGAACGCGGAAGTGTGCGGACTCCAATGGGGCGATTACAGCCCAGATGCCGACAATTCAGGGGCGCATGCTTCATTGCACATACAGCGGGCCATAGGCAAGTCAGGGCACAGCACCTACGTAAAGCGCCCGAAGACCGACAAAGACCGCACGATCTACCTACCCATGCAGGCAGTACAGGCGCTTTCGGCATGGAGAGCTTCACAGGCCGCTCGGCTCGAAATGGCAGGGGCGCACATCACCCCGGATACCTTCATCCTCGGGGACGGGACAGGGTATATGACACCCGACAGATTGACGCGCGAATGGCATACCATAGCCGACGCCCTCGGGATTGTGGGCACGTGCGGACGCCGCCCGACCTTCCATGACCTCAGACATACGTGGGCAACCCTCTATATCGCGGCAGGCGGGGACGCAGTGACGGCAGCGAACAATCTAGGGCATGCATCCCCGGCTATGACATTGAATGTCTACGCAAGCAAGGACCCGAACGCACAGCGGCAGGCCCCCAGACTCATGGAGAAGGTCATTTCAGGCGCACAGGCCGGAAGCATGGCAGCAGCCCCGGAAAATGGCCGACTGTAAGCCCCTCTAAGGCTTTGGAGCGGAAGCCCCGGACCGGATGCCACGGGGCCGGAAAATGTGCCTATAGGCGATTGAGAGACAGCAGGGAAGGCGGAAGGCGCACAGGCCGGACGCCTTCCCTCTTCAATGGATGAAGGACCCGCCCCAGACCCCGAAGGCATGGCATAAGGAAAGAACATATGTTCTATACGCGCGGACCTCTTCTCTTCATGAGAGCCGCCACGGAAAAGCGGCCCATACGCACAGGGGGCAACCCGAAACGTATAAGCCGCTGCCTTCATGATACACCGCTCCATGACATGAAACTGGCAGCATGGCAGGACGGATTCACTGGCAGGCTTTCCACGGTATACACACATGGCTGAATGCCAAAACGCACGGAAACGTCTGGAACGCCCAGAATACGTACCGTTTACTAGGATTAACTGTTTTTATGCAGTTATGAGACCTGTTCTATTCAGTTGAAGGCATTTACAGCAGTTATCGACATAGTTATCAACATTTAAGCGCTTTCCTTTTTTGACTAAGCGTTATACGCTGTTCGTATCAACAGACAAACGCCGCACGGGGATGAATGCGGCAACCAATGGAGCACAGAAGCATATGCAGCGCAAAGGACCTAGGGGCCTTCCCCTAGGCATGGCATCGTCGTACCGGAGAAAGGAACTGACATGTGCGGGACACTGCATTATTCAGGCTATCTCTCAAGAAAGGGGGACACGTGGCAAGGCTCTATCGAATGGGCCGACTGGGGTGGCAGGTATCACAAGGAGCCGCATCAGCTCGAAGCTAAAAGGGAAGCCGAAGCACTTACGGAGCTTCAAAGCCTTTGCGAGATGAAGGAGCGGGAACTGTTCGTATCGCAATGGACACCCATCACGGACGCCGACAGGAAGCGGGGGCGCAAGACCGATACCGCTGAATATGTGGCGCATTTCCTAGATCTTCCCAGTACCTTGAACCCATGCGGATACGGCATATTGAAGAACCAGCGGGAACATGCAAAGGAGTATTACCGTCCCATCCTGCAAGAGTTCAGGGGAACCCCATTGAAGGACCTCAGCACAGACGCCGTAGAGCTTTGGGAAATGAAGCTTTTCCATTCCTACTCACATCGAACCCCCGAACAGCTAGAGACGATAGCCGGGGCACGCTATATGCTGCATAGCGCATTGCAGAACGCGGTAAGGACCGGGACGCTCAAGCGCAACCCCGCCTATTTTATGCGTACCCCGGCATATGGACGCTCCAACCATGCGAAGCGGTTTTCATATGCGTACATACGCCAGACGGAAGATGCAGACATAGACAGCCAGATTCAGCAGGTCCAACAAAACGTATGGCCTACCCCTATCGAAGATACATACCTCGACAGGGAAAGCGAGAGCGGGACGGAACGGCCACAGCTCCACAGGCTCATTTCCGACCTCAGACGCGGCGATACCGTGTGCATTGCATCCCTCGACCGCATAGCAGACAGCTCACAGCAGCTAGAAAAGCTGATTGAGCGGTTCGGGTCCATTGGAGTGCATCTCGAATCGTGGGCCGAAAGGCTCGACACCTCGGAGCCGTTCGGCACCGTATGGCCCCGAATCTTTCACGCCCTCGAAGATATGGACGCGAAGGCGGCACAGCGGCAACAGGCAGAATGAAAGGACAGGCAGCAATGAACGCAGCAGCAACGCAGGCAGATCAGGCAGCGGCAGAAGGCAGCAAGGCCCCGAAGAGTCTCAGGGACTACCCGGAGCTGATTACCGTTGCGCAGTTCGCACGGGCAGCAGGCATCACACGCGCGACAGCATACAAGCTCATCAAGTCAGGGGACCTCAAGGCGGTTCACATTCGCAGCGCTTGGAGAATCAACCGCGACAGCGCTTGCAGCTATCTCGGACTCTAGCAGGCCACGGATTGTTGAAAACTCTAGCAGCGGTTAGCAATGCAAACAGCATTGCTAACCGCATTGCAAGAACACAGCGACTTGCTCAGCCCATGCAATGCACAGAACAGCAGGGACAGACGCCAAAAACATGCCTATCTACCAGCGGATATATCGTATCTGTCTTGACCCGACATGGACGGTTAGCAATGCAAACGCTTTGCAAGGCGCACTGTAACAACAGATAGATAGATAGATAGATAGATAGACCAGAAAGATAGATAGGGTGCTGCAAGCGCTTTCGAAGCATCAGCCAAACGCGAAACTCAGACAGGGGGCACACATGGCATTCGATGAAGACCCGGAAGACGCTATCGACTTTCTCGAAGACCCCGATACAAAGGTAGTCAAGTGGACAAAGCTCTATTTTCAGGATGTGACAGGCGCAAAGGCCAGAAGGCAGACGCAGGCGGGAGAGGGATACGCATACCTTGCAAAGATGCTGCTGACGCTTGCTTTCCTCGCAGAACAGCCGACGCACACCATAGACCCGAACGACCCCGAAGACATGGAGATGTATGCATATGCCCTATGTGCCAAAGGCAGCATCGTGACACCCGAAGAAGCCGCCAGTTTCCTGCTAGTGCTGCAACAGGCCGGAATCGTGGAACCGCTCAGGGACGGAAGCGGGCGGCAGCTATGGCATGCGCCTTCTGTTACATGGAGCGCAAAATCAATACGGAAGAAGGCATATGCACAGATGAAGGCAGCAGCCGCACGCAGAGCGAACAGGCAGCAGGAAAGCGATAGCAGCGGCATGCAGAGCCAGCGCCCCGACGAAAGCCCAAAGAAACAGGCCGACACGCTGACAGCTCCAATGGTGGACGCATGGAACAGGACGAACAGACCCGCCTACTAGCAGGGCAGAAGGGAAGGCGGCAGGATGCAGGGTTTCGACCTCGAAGACATGGCAGAAGACCTATACAGCGCACAGGCAGCAGCCGGAACGCTGGGACGCATGGCACAGAACGGCCTTGATCTGGTTGAGGATGCACAGGAACGGACCCGGCAGCTATACGCGAGGGATGAAGCGTATTCGGAGCATCTGGGGCAGACATGGCCCCCAGACCTCGAAGGCATGGCATGCAGGGGCCATATCGCCGCTGCATTCCTCGAAGCCCTCGGAGACCTCGGGGACCGCGAAGCCGCCACGATCTACCGCACGTCATGGCCCGAAGCATTGCAGGAAATGGCATCTCGGGGACCGTCCCAAAAGTATGTGTAAAGGGATACATGCAGGGCAGCAGGGACAGGACGCAGAAACCCAGATAGCAGCAATCTGATATTGTCCCTTATATTGTCCCTAAACTATTGTCCCCAAATGCTTTATACTTTTCGGGACAGTACAAAACGGTACAAGACCGTGCAAGAAGGTACAAGGCCATACAGCATCAGGGGGCACACATGGAGACAGCAGCGGAAGCCGCAAGCACAGCCAAAGTTTTCGGCTATGCACGTGTAAGCACCACAGAACAGCATCTAGACAGACAGATCAGGGCACTAAGGAAAGCCGGGATAGCCGACGCCGACATATTTACCGACAAGATAAGCGGCATTGCAGAAAGCCGCCCCGGACTTGATTCTCTTCTCTTACAGCTCAGACGCGGCGATACCGTTACGGTTACATCCCTCGACCGCCTAGCAAGAAGCACGCGGCAGCTCATAGAGCTATCAGACCGCTTCAACGCCGAAGGCGTTCAGCTTGTATCGCTCAAAGACAGCATCGACACCTCGACACCACAGGGCCGCATGTGGTTTACCTTCATTGCAGCAATGGCACAGTTCGAGCGCGAGAACATCAAGGAACGGCAGGCCGAAGGCATAGCAGCAGCGAAGGCGAAAGGCGTCAAGTTCGGCAGGACGCCGACAGACCCCGACGCAATGGATACGGCTCTAAGGCTCTATCAGGCCGGGGGGCTTTCGGTCGCTGCCATCTGCGAACGGACGCAGGTCAGCCGTTCGGCCCTCTACCGCAAGATTCAGAAGGACGGCATAAAGCGCGAGATACCGGAAGGCACCGAACAATAGCCATAAGCCATCAAGACCGAAGACACAAAGACCGAAGGTTTCAGAAATGCCCCCAGAAGCGATTCTAAGGGCATTTTCAGGCCCTATCTTTCCAATCAATGAATAGTTGACCATACAGCCCAGAAGCGCCGTCCCAGAATATCGAAATTCAGTTCAGGGACACTTACGGCCCCAGACCGCACGGCAAAGGCAGCAGGGCGAGAGTGGAACCAGAACGGACGTTCTAGCCGTGCTAATCTTCTTTTCCACGAACAGCGAGACGCAGTGAAGGCGGAAGGCCGAAGGGCCGGACGCCTTCCCTATCTCTATTCTCATTCTCATTCTCTATCTCATTCTCATTCTCAGTATCATACGGACCCGATACGGAAACCGACCTACCTATTGCAGGTATCATACGGACCCGATACGGAAACCGACCTACCTATTGCAGGTATCATACGGA
>JBJEHU010000023.1:43351-44143 GCA_051876355.1 Atopobiaceae bacterium
CCCGATACGGAAACCGACCTACCTATTGCAGGTCCCTGCATCCACCTATTGCAGGTACCTATGCCCTACCTATTGCAGGTCCCTGCAACATGGCATCAGCCTTGATCTTGCACCCCGGAAAATGGCCGATTGTAAGCCCCTCTAAGGCTTTGGAGCCAAAGCCCCGGACCGAATCCCCACAGAACCGGAAGACGTGCGGCAGCAGGGCAGAAGGGCGGCAGGGCGGGCCGATACATTGCCCTTCTGCAAAATCCGGGACCTCGGGGGGATATGGGCGCTGGGCCGCGGGAGACGCCGCCGACCTCACACAGAAAGACCCGCCACGGCCCATAGCCGGAAGCACGCGGGACAGCTCCAACGATGCACTCTATCAGGGGTTTTGCAGCCAATGGCACGTCATGGCCGCAACCTCGGACGGGACAGCTCAGGCACCAATATAGACACGTGGCGGGCACCCCGCGAGATGCAGGGAACCCGCCGCAATACGTACCATTTATGGGACAGTTGCGCCCCGCCGTGTGTGAAAAAGGCTCAATGCGCCGGGGATGGCCGGTCCCCTAGGGGCAGGGGTATACCCCCCATGCCTTCCCAGACCCGGACGCCAATAGGCCACGGCAAAGCCAATTTTTCATCTTTCATCTGCCACGATCCGAACGGCAGCGGACGCGGCACCGCCAGACCCGAAGGCAGCAGCCGAAGCGCCGGACGCCTTCCCTATCGGTACCTCGGGACACCGTGACGCCTTCCCTATCGGTACCTCGGGACACCGTGACGCCTTCCCTATCGGTACCT
>JBJEHU010000023.1:44243-45128 GCA_051876355.1 Atopobiaceae bacterium
CGGGACACCGTGACGCCTTCCCCATCTCTCTTCTTCTCTCTTCTCAGTCTCTATCTCATTCTCAGCATCATGCGAACCCGATACGGACCCATGCGTTTGCCCAATCCGCATCATGCGTTCTGTATGCGTTTGCCCAATCCGTATCATGCGGACCCGGTACGGAAGCCGCCCCGCCTATTGCAGGACCTAACCCCCACCTATTGCAGGTCCCCCGCGACATGGCACCCGCCTAGATCTTGCACCCCGGAAAACAGCCGACTGCAAGCCCCTCTAGGGCTTTGGGGCGGAAGCCCCGGACCGGATGCCCACGGGCCGGAGGACGTGCGGCAGCAGGGAAGGCGGAAGGCAGACAGGCCGGAAGCCCACCCGCCTATAGCAGGCACATGACCAATGGACACTTAAGGACACATGCCAAACGTTAAAGGACACAGGCCAAACAAAAGGCGTACATGCCACAACATGCAGCATGCACGCCAATATCAGATACCATATGCAGGGGCTGTGCTAGCCCCATGCCTTCCCAGACGCGCGACGTTACAGGGCCACGACAGGGCCAATCTTTCCCCCATCGCGTTCGAGATAGCTGTCATCACCCAGAGCCGACAGCGCTTCATCGACCCAGCACAGCGTCTGGGAAGACAGCAGCGACACGGCAGCAGAAACGGCAGCGTATGAAGTGACGCCCTCTATCCCTTCCGACCCGTAAGACGCGATAGCGACAGCGGCAACCAGCAGTTCACGGACCCGCTTAATGTCCTCTAGTGCATCATCGGCAGCAATGAACTGATTCTGCCTTCCGTCATGGAGCGCCCCCCCCCTCATCTTTCAAGGGGCGGATTAGCATTCTGAGTGCAACACGATCCGCCATCTCATGAATGTGGCGCA
>JBJEHU010000024.1:0-11764 GCA_051876355.1 Atopobiaceae bacterium
TGCTGCAACCGTTGCGCTTCGGCCTGCAGTGTTGCGCTTACAAATTCAATCCACCAGACCGTTCAAGCCAGCTTAAGGGAGGGGCTGATTGTGTGGAATGTCGCGGAAGGCTTCTGTTAGGCGTATAGTGTTAAATGCGCTATCTGTACTCACTTGCAGTTAAATCCAAATGAAGCATGCCCCGTAAGGAGTGAACGTGACACCTATAGATCAGAACCCAGACGAGACGAGGCGCACGCCCTCCCTCTCCCGCCGGAGCGCACTGAAGATGATGCTCAGCGCAGCTGGTGCACTTGCCGTGCTCGGCAGCCCCCTTCGTGCTCTGGCAGACGATGTGGCAGATGCCACCGCCGCTGCCAATGACGCAGCAAACCAGCTTGCAGAGACGCAGTCGCAGCTCGATGCTGCCCAGTCTGAATACAATTCGATCTCCGAGCAGCTCACGCAGATCCAGAACGACTATCAGGATCTTGCAAAGCAGCAGGCAGACACCCTCTCCCAGATCGAGGATGTCCAGAAGCAGATCGATGCCACGCAGGCAGATATCGACGAGAAGCAGGCTGACCTCGACCAGAAGCGCCAGGTGCTCGGCGCACGCATGGCATCGTCGTACAAGGCCGGAAACGACAACCTCATCTCTATCGTCCTGAATTCCGATTCGTTCGAGGATCTGTTCCAGAACGTCTACTACCTCGACAAGATCACCGCAGCAGACAATGCGATGATCCAGGAGGTCAAGACCGCAAAGGACGAGCTCGATGCCCAGAAGTCCGCGCTCGAGGACCAGAAGTCGCAGCTCGATGCGCTGAACCAGCAGCAGACCGAGCAGATGAACCAGATGGCCCAGAAGCAGCAGGAGGTCGCTGACCTTCTCTCGAATGCAGACTCTGCAGTCCAGCAGCTCCTTGCCCAGAAGGATGCCGACCTCGTCGCCTACAACAACGCCGAGCAGGCACGCCAGCAGGCTGAGGCAGCAGCCGAGGCAGAGCGCCAGCGCCAGGCAGCAGCGGCTGCCGCAGCTGCAGCAGCCTCTTCGAGTTCGTATTCGGGTGGCTCTGCCGCTTCCGGCGCAAGCTCTATCAGCACGGGCGGCGGCAATGGCTCGCTTTCCGCCGTGCTCTCTGCCTGCAACTCCACGCCGTCTCCTGGCTATGGCTACTGCGCAGCCTGGGTCACGAATGTGTTCCAGAATGCAGGCGTAGGCTACTTCGGCGGCAACGCGTGCGACATGTATGCCTCCTGGTGCGGCAGCTCGAACAGGAGCGACCTGCAGCCGGGCATGATCATCGCCGTTTCTTCGCACAACCTCGATGCAGCTGGCATGATTTACGGCCATGTCGGCATCTACATCGGCAACGGCACCGTGATGGACAACATCGGCTCCATCAGGAGCATCAGCGTCGATTCTTGGATCTCTACGTTCTCGGGCGTCGTCCCGGCACGCTGGGGCTGGCTCGGCGGCGTCGTGCTGTCCTAAAGAACTGCTTGCTCAAAGAGCGACCATGCGGGACCGGATGAAATGTCCGGTCCCGCTTTTTCACGCTGCAGTGCAGAAAGAAGCAGCCGGACTCCGCAGGGAATCCGGCTGCTCTGTTTTGCCGATGGGCTTTGGACTAGTTCTTGAGGGAGTTGAGCGGTGCCGGGAAACGGCCGCCACGATGGGCAAAGACCTTGCCGGCATACCTGTTGACAGGCATGACAGGGGCGGAGCCGAAGAGGCCGCCGAACTCGAGGACATCGCCCTCTTCCTTGCCGATGGCGGGGATGAGACGCACAGCGGTCGTCTTCGTGTTGATGACACCGATGGCCATCTCGTCTGCGATGATGCCTGCCATGGTCTCGATGGACGTATCGCCGGGGATGGCAATCATATCGAGGCCGACGGAGCATACGCTTGTCATTGCTTCGAGCTTCTCGATCGAGAGGGCACCCTTCTCGGCCGCGGCAATCATGCCTGCATCCTCCGATACCGGGATGAAGGCGCCGGAGAGGCCTCCGACGGAGCTTGATGCCATGACGCCACCCTTCTTGACGCAGTCATTGAGAAGAGCGAGGGCGCACGTCGTGCCGGGGCCGCCGCAGGTGCCGACGCCGATGATCTCGAGGATCTTTGCGACGGAGTCTCCGGCTGCCGGGGTGGGCGCCAGCGAGAGGTCGACGATGCCCTTCTCGACGCCGAGCCTTCTCGATGCCTCGCGGCTCATGAGCTCGCCTGCGCGGGTGATCTTGAAGGCGGTCTGCTTGATCTTCTCGGCCACGGTCATGAGGTCGGCATCGTCCGGAAGCTGCGAGAGCGCTGCTGCCATGACGCCGGGGCCGGAGACGCCGACGTTGATCACGGCATCTGCCTCGCCGACGCCGTGCACGGCTCCTGCCATGAACGGAGAGTCCTCGACCATGTTTGCGAAGCAGACGAACTTCGCGGCGCCGTAGCAGTCGATATCGGTCGTTGCCTGGGCGCAGGCACGGATCGTCTCTGCCGCACGAAGGACTGCATCCATGTTGATGCCGGCACGGGTGGAAGCGACATTCAAGGACGAGCAGACACGCTCTGTCGATGCCAAGGCGTCAGGGATGGAGTTGATGAGGCGCTGATCGGCGCTTCCCATGCCCTTCTGCACGAGGGCGGAGAAGCCGCCCATGAAGTCGATGCCCAGGGTCTCAGCGGCTCGGTCCATCGTCTTTGCAATCGGGGAGAAGTCCTCGTCGGCGCATCCTGCGGCGACCATCGCGATCGGCGTGACAGAGACGCGCTTGTTCGCGATGGGGATGCCATATTCCTTTTCGAGATCCTCGGCCGTCTCGACGAGGTGCTCTGCCTGCGTCGTGATCCTGTCGTAGATCTTGTCGCACATGCGGCCCATGTCTTCATCGGCACATCCCAGAAGGGAGATGCCCATCGTGATCGTGCGCAGGTCGAGGTTCTGCTCTGATACCATCGCCAGGGTCTCGGCGACCTCATTCGGAGTGATGTCCATGCTGCCCCTTATCGTTCGAGCTGGTTGTATCCCAGTATGGCAGAGAAGGGACGCCTCGGCGCCCCTTCTGCTGGTCTGGATGCATCAATTGTTACTTTTCTGCGGCTGCAGAGCCATCCTGCTCTGCCTTCTTCTCGGCCATGGCCTTGAGTCCTTCCTTTGCCATGTCCTCGAGCATGCCGGTGTAGATCTTCGCCTTCGTCTGCTGGCCACGGTTGCCGTACTGGAGGGCGATGAGCGAGAGGAGCTGTGCCTTGCGCTCGCCCTTCGCATTCGGGAGCTCCTCGAGCATATCGTCGAGATAGACTGAGCTCCGGTTCGCGATGATCTCATACATCTGGCGGCAGGACTTCTCATAGGCCTCGTCCTCGTCGCGTGCCTCGATGAGCTTCAGCATCTTCTTCGCATCCTTGTACTTGCCGGCATCGAGATAGAGCGTGAAGGCCTTGTCCTCTGCGGCAGCGCGCTGCTTCTTGTTGAGGCGGGCGTTGAGCAGGCGGTCGCAGACCTCGAGGGCGTTCTTGTCGTCGCCCTTCGCGATGTAGGCGTTCATGCGCACGAAGTCGCGGTTGAAGGGATGCAGGTACATCTTCGCGATGAACGAGTCCATGAACTTCAGGAGCTCGTCGTATTTGCCCATCGCGAAGTAGCGCGTGATGCGGTCGGAAGCGACGCGGCGCATGATGACGTCGATGAGGATGAGGACGATTACGAGGATGAGGGTTATCTGCATGGGCGTGCTCATAGATAGATCCTTTCAGGGCGGATGGGCCCGGAAACTGCGTGTATGGATGCGCCATCTGGGGGCTTGGCGCATGCATGTACCAGTATGACGGATTGAAAGGGCAGGGGATACCAGCAACAAGGCAAAAGGCAAAGGCGCAGGCCCTTTCGGAGCCTGCGCCTTCAAGGCGTGTCTTATGTGCCCTGTTTTTAAGCGAAGTAGGCGACGCCGCCCTCGAGCAAAGGCTGGAAGCGGTTGCCCGGGATGTTCTGGTAGCAGCCCTTGCTCACGCGCTCGGAGTGGCCCATCTTGCCGAGGACGCGGCCATCGGGGCTCGTGATGCCCTCGACTGCCATGAGGGAGCCATTCGGGTTGAAGGCAAGGTCCATCGAAGGCGTGCCCTCGTCGTCCACATACTGCGTGGCGACCTGGCCCTTTGCGATGAGGTCTTTGAGGACTTCGTCGGAAGCGACGAAGCGGCCCTCGCCATGGCTGATAGCGATGCGGTGAAGGTCTCCGACCTCGCACTTCGAGAGCCAGGGGGAGAGGTTCGAGGCAACGCTCGTCGTGACGATGCGGGACTGGTGGCGTCCGATCGTGTTGAACGTCAAGGTTGGGCTTGCTGCGGTCGTGTCGACGATATCGCCGTAGGGCACAAGTCCCAGCTTGATCAAGGCCTGGAAGCCGTTGCAGATGCCGAGCATCAAGCCATCGCGCTTCTGCAGGAGATCGCGGACTGCCTCCGTGATCTGCGGGTTCCTGAAGAAGGCATTGATGAACTTTGCGGAGCCATCAGGCTCGTCGCCGCCGGAGAAGCCGCCCGGAAGCATCACGATCTGGGACTCGCTGATGGCTTTCGCCATTGCCTCGACGGACTCGGCGACCGCCTCAGGCGAGAGGTTGTTGAGGACGAGGGAGCGAGGTGCTGCACCTGCACGCCTCCAGGCGCGCTCGGAGTCGTACTCGCAGTTCGTGCCCGGGAAGACAGGGATGATGACACGGGGCTTGCCGAAGTTGACACCGCCTGCAGGGGCAGCGAAGTGCACGGGCGTGGTGTCGTGCTCTTCTGCCTTCCAGGCAAGCTTCTCAAGTGCCGGACCCTCTGCGACGCCGCGGTACGGATAGACATCCTCGATGCCGTGCTCCCATGCCTCCTGGAGCGTGGCGCCCTTGATGGTTTCGCCGCAGGCACGGAGGTGGTAGTCGGACGTGGTCTCGCCAAGCGGAGCGACAGAGACGCCTTCAGGCGCCTCGGGCACGATGTAGCCGTCGGCAAGCTCGACGATGTAGGAGCCGTAGGCAGGGGCGAAGAGGCTCTCGACCGTGTAGGTGTCGGCGACGTCGATGCCAATCTGGTTGCCCAAGCACATCTTGAAGAGCGCCTCTGCTGCACAGCCATAGCCCGGCGTCGAGACGGCGACGGCACCCTTGTCGGCGATGAGCTTCTCGACGAAGGAGGAGGCAGCAAGGAAGGAGGCTGCCTCAGGGACGAGGCCGTCTTCATGGTAGGCGGGGACAACGGCGATGACGCGCGAGCCTGCATGCTTGAACTCAGGGGAGACGATGTTGCCGATCGTGCCGAGGCCCGTCGCGAACGAGACAAGCGTGGGCGGCACGTCGAGGTCCTCGAAGGAGCCGGACATCGAGTCCTTGCCGCCGATGGAGGCAAGACCCAGGTCCATCTGCGCCATGAGGGAGCCGAGAAGGGCTGCCGTCGGCTTGCCCCAGCGCTCAGGCACGTCGCGGAGCTTCTCGAAGTACTCCTGGAACGTGAGGTAGAGGTCCTTGTGGGCAAAGCCCGTGGCTACCATCTTCGCGACGGACTCGACGACGGAGAGATAGGCGCCGCGGAACTGGTCTGCGCTCATGAGATAGGGGTTGAAGCCCCATGCCATGCCCGAGCAGGTCGTCGTCTCGCCGTCGACCGGGAGCTTTGCGACCATGGCCTCGGCAGGCGTGAGCTGGGTCTTGCCGCCGAACGGCATGAGCACGGTCGAGGCGCCGATCGTGGAGTCGAAGCGCTCGGAGAGGCCCTTGTTCGAGGCGACATTGAGGTCGCGGACAAGGGAGTCCATCTTCTGGCCGAACGTCGTGCCGTCCCAGTCGTGGGAGTAGGGCTTCTGTGCCTCCACATGCACCTTCTGGTGCTTCGGAGCCCCGTTCGAGCTCAGGAACTCGCGGGAGACATCGACGATCGTCTCGCCGTCCCAGACCATGCGCAGGCGCTTCTCTTCGGTCACGCGTGCGACGACCGTGGCCTCGAGGTTCTCCTCGTGGGCAATCTTCAGGAACTCGTCGACATCCTCAGGGGCCAGTGCCACAGCCATGCGCTCCTGGGACTCGGAGATGGCAAGCTCGGTGCCGTCGAGTCCTTCATACTTCTTCGGGACGCGGTTGAGGTCGATGTAGAGGCCATCTGCGAGCTCGCCGATTGCGACAGAGACGCCGCCTGCGCCGAAGTCGTTGCAGCGCTTGATGAGGCGGCAGGCATCCTTCCTGCGGAACAGACGCTGGAGCTTGCGCTCGACAGGAGCGTTGCCCTTCTGGACCTCTGCGCCGTCCTGGGCAAGGGACTCCACATTGTGTGCCTTCGAGGAGCCGGTGGCGCCGCCGATACCGTCACGGCCGGTGCGGCCGCCGAGGAGCACGATCTTGTCTCCCGGTGCCGGGCACTCGCGGCGGACGTGGTCGGCCGGCGTGGCGCCGACGACAGCGCCGATCTCCATGCGCTTTGCGACATAGCCCGGATGGTAGAGCTCGGAGACCTGGCCGGTCGCAAGGCCGATCTGGTTGCCGTAGGAAGAGTAGCCTGCTGCAGCCGTGCGGCAGATCTTGCGCTGCGGGAGCTTGCCTTCGAGCGTCTCCGAGACCGGCTGCGTCGGGTCGCCGGCGCCGGTCACGCGCATGGCCTGATAGACATAGGAGCGGCCGGAAAGCGGGTCGCGGATGGCGCCGCCGATGCAGGTGGCAGCACCGCCGAACGGCTCGATTTCCGTCGGGTGGTTGTGCGTCTCGTTCTTGAAGAGGAAGAGCCACTTTTCGGGCTTGCCGTCGACGTCGACCGTGCACTTGACGGTGCAGGCGTTGATCTCCTCGGACTCATCGAGCGTCGTAAGTATGCCCTTGTGCTTCAGATACTTCGCACCGATCGTGCCCATATCCATGAGGCAGAGCGGCTTCTCGTCGCGGCCCAGCTCATGGCGGGCAGCAAGATAGCGCTGGAAGGCTTCTTCGACGACTGCATCGTCGATCTTCATATCGTCGAGGTTCGTGCCGAACGTCGTGTGGCGGCAGTGGTCGGACCAGTAGGTGTCGATCATCTTGATCTCGGTGATGGCCGGCACGCGGCCCTCGCCTGCGAAGTACTGCTGGCAGAACTTGATGTCGGCGAGGTCCATCGCAAGGCCACGCTCGTCGATGAAGTCCTGGAGGCCCTTCTCGTCGAGATCGAGGAAGCCTTCGAGCTTCTCCACCATCTTCGGCTTCGGATACTCGGTCTTGAGCGTCGCCTTCTTCTCGAGCGATGCCTCGCGGGCCTCGACCGGGTTGATCACATAGTTCTTGATCTGGGCGATATCGCTATCCGTCAGCGTGCCTTCGAGCACGTAGACCTTCGCGGAACGGACAAGCGGACGCTCGCCCTTCGAGATGAGCTGCACGCACTCGCTCGCAGAGTCTGCACGCTGGTCGAACTGGCCCGGCAAAGACTCGACCGCAAAGACATAGGCACCGTCTGCGACAGGCGGCATCTCCTCGAGGCTCGTCGTATCGACCTGCGGCTCGCTGAAGACGGTCGGGATGCACTGCTGGAAGAGCTCGTCAGTGATTCCTTCGACATCGTAGCGGTTGATGATGCGGAGCTTTGTGAGGCCGGCGATGCCGAGCATGTGCCTCAGCTCATGGGAAAGGTCTTTTGCCTCTCCGTTGTAGCCGTCCTTCTTCTCCACGTAGATGCGCTGGACCATGGTCCTACCTTCCCGGGGGTGTGGTGGCACGTACAGCTCAATTCTACGTCTCAGCCCGGGGAGGGAAGCCCACCTGTTTGCTTGCTGCTAACACTCACCGCAGATACTGCATACGATGGGGATGGCATCCTCGCTGTAATGGGGAGGGCAGAGATGCTGCAGCCCGGTGACGCGATTCAATCGCGATTTGAGAGAAAAAGCGAGAGATTAGCTAATCTCTCGCACAGAAGCCAAAGGGCGTGAGGACGATGGAGCCGGGGTGCTCGAGCGTACGCTCCATATCTGCCGGAATCTTGGGAAGCGGCCTTGCCAGCTGCGTCTCTAAATCGTTCAACTCCTGGACCCTTCTCCCATTCCGCAGCCTTGCTTCTCCTGCCTTCGTGCTCAAGGCCAAGGAGGCGATCCTGCCCTATCTTGCGCCGTGGGCAGAAGGGCTCACGGGCTGGGAGAGGACGCTTGCCCTCGATGTGGCATACGCGGCGCTTCCAGGAGGGCTTACCTTCTGGCATGAGATGCCTGCCTCAGAGCTGAGCCAGTGCCTGAGGTCTGCCGTCACAGCGGTCTTCAGAAGCTTCGGCTAGACGTTGCGGCCGAGTTCGTACGCCTCTTGAAGCTCGGGATGGCCCTCGATTGTGCCATCTGAAGTCGTTCCGCCGGCAAAGATCGTGCCCTTGAGCGTGGCCTTGCTGAAGACCTTGAGCCAGCCCTTGAGGCCGCCGATAGCATGCTCCGGGGTCTCGGGGGAGGTGGCTTCTGCTGTCGTCAGGAGATACACATCGCGGAAGCGGTAGTCAGCCGTATAGAGGCAGTTCGTGCGGTCGAGGAGCGTCTTCATCTGGCCAGACATCTCGTAGTAGTAGATCGGCGTCGCGAAGGCCACGACATCGGCTTCGCGGATCTTCTGCACAGCCTCCTCCGCATCGTCGTGGTTCACGACGCAGCTCTTCGTCTTGAGGCAGCCCCAGCAGCCTATGCAGAAGCCTATCTTCTTGCCGGCAAGCGGCAGGAACTCGACGTCGTTTCCTGCCTCGCGGGCACCTCGTGCGAACTCCTCGGCCAGGATGTTCGAATTTCCATGGAGTCTCGGGCTTGTGCCGATAACGAGAACCTTGCGTGCCATTGCTCTCTTCCTACCTTTCCTGTCCCCAATATGGATTCCTGAGCACTGCTCTGCCGACACCGATGATATCTGCAGCGCCAGCCTCCAAGAGCTTCTCTGCATCTTCAGGCGTGCGGACGCCTCCTGTGAGCATGACAGGGATTGTGACCTCTGCCTTCACGGCCAAAGATTGGTCGGAGAACCAGCCGGGCTCCCTGTGCCCTGGCCTCATATAGATGTTGAAGCCGCCCGAGATGCTCAGCATGTCTGCGCCCGCCTTCTCGATGAGCTTCGCTGCTGCCGCGGCATCTGCCAGCGTACTTCCGCCTTCCGTGTAGTCGCAGCCGCCGAGGCGCACGGAGACGGGGAAGTCGCCCACCGCGGCGCGGACCTTCTCCACGGTCTCCACGATGATGCGGGCTCTGTTCTCGATGCTCTGGGGTCCATAGGCATCGGTACGGAAGTTCGTGAGCGGGGAGAGGAACTGGTTCAGGAGATAGCCATGCGCGGCATGGATCTCCACTCCGTCATAGCCTGCTTCCTTGACGCGGACGGCTGCCTCTGCAAACTCATCCTCGATATGGGCAATCTCGTCCAGCGTGAGGGCACGCGAGACGCCGCTCTGCAGCCTCAGGCTGCTTGCAGAGACAAGCTCCTGTCCCGTCACGGCAGAAGAAGTGTTGAGTCCCGCATGGCTGATCTGGGCAAAGAGCCTGACGCCCGGATGCCTCCCGTGCACGGTCTTGGCAAGGCGCCTCTGTGCCTCTATGACAGAATCGTCGGCAAAGGACATCTGGTAGGGGTCGGCACGCCCTTGGGGGTCTATGAAGGCATGCTCCGTCTCTATGAGGGAGAGGCGGGGATTTGCGGCAAATGCCTCGTAGTGTGCAATCGTCTCTTCTCCCGGCACGCCCCGCTCCGTGCTCTGTGTTGCCATGGGCGGCACGGCCAGCCTGCCGTCGAGCTGGATCCTTCCGGCGTGAAGCGGCTCATCGATCCTCATCGCAGCCTTCTTTCTCTTTTGTTCTAATTATCGAGCAATCTAGATATATAGGTGCCGAAGAAAGGCGGAAAGCGCTTCTGCTTTCCGCCTAGAGGTCTTCTGCGACTGCCTTGGCAAGAGCCTGGATAGCGTCCTCGTTCCTGCGGTAGTACGTCCATTTGCCGTATCTCCTCGATTCGAGGAGACCTGCACGCTGGAGGATGTCGAGGTAGTGGGAGGTCGTGGACTGCGAGGCATTGAGCTTCTCGCAGATCGAGCCGACGCAGACGCTCCGGTCGAAGCTGTCGCCCTCGGGGATATGGAGGCCCTGGGGCGGGAAGTTCGCCTCGGGGTCCTTGAGCCACGAGAGGATCTGCATCCTCTTCTCGTTGGACAGTGCCTTGAATATGTCTACCAGGTTTTCCATGGTGCCTATCTTATCGTGAATTAGCGATATGTCAATGAGAAATCTGAAGGCGTCCGGCAGGATTGTCCCAGCCGGACGCCTGCCTTCAGAGAGGGATGGATCAGAAGACGCGGTGCTGCCGCTCGCCGTAGCGCTCCCAGCCTGCGCCGAAGGGCTCATGCGCTGCGATGTTGCGGGCAAGATTCAAGATCATATACGTCCTGTCGTCGAGCGGAGAGAGCTCCTTGTCGGCAATCGCGTTGCGACAGAGCTGCTGGAAGCCGGTGGGGTCCCTGGCCAGGATGTCACGCGCATATTCGCCCGAGCCGCAGGACAGAAGGCTGCCGTCAGCAAAGAACCACCAATAGGTAGGGTCGCGCCAGTCATTGTATGCCCAGTCGAGATTGAGCTGCAGGATATGGGGCGTGCCTTCCTCGACAAGCTGCTTCTCAAGCTGCTGGACGCTGTACTGCAGCTGGTAGCCGAGGTTTGCTGCGATGATGCCAGCGGTCGCGCCGCTTATATTCGAGAGGCACCTGATGCGATCCGGCTCGTATCTCAGATCGTAATAGCTTTCCGGCTTTAGGTCAGGCTCAAACAGTTCGCCCATACAGGACTCCTTTCATCGTTGCTGGCAGGACCACCTTGCCTCTTGGCAGGTTGGTGCCGGGATCATCGAGCCAACTCTCTACCCCGACTCTGGATAAAAGCGTGCGCTTCAATGCGCAGGAGAAATCATAGCAGCCTGCATATGAAGAAGCTGTCGTCTGCCTCGCATTGTGGGGGAGATGTGACGACGGAAGGCTGCTTGAGAAAGTATTGACATATCGAAAGAAGTCGATATATTTGAATCCAGAACAGATCGAGAAACTACGAAATGTAGTTCAGAAAAGGGGAGCACACCATGGAATGGCATGGACCGATCATCAGGCCTCAGACGGATGCAGACAGCCTCTTCATCGAGGTGACGGCAGGATGCACGCACAACAGCTGCACGTTCTGCAACTTCTACAAGGACACGCCGCTCTGGGTCGCCACAGACGATGAGATCGAGGAGCAGCTCCAGGAGGCGAAGCGCGAGATTCCGCGCGTCAGCAAGATCTGGGCTTCCGGCGGAAACCCGTTCGCGCTTTCCGCAAAGCGTCTCATCGGTATCGGCGACCTCTTCCGCAAGTACTATCCTGAGGCCACGGTCAGCACGTATGCCCGCATCGACGACTTCAAGAGGAAGAGTGTCGACGACCTCAAGGAGATCAAGGCCCACGGCATCGACGAGGTCATGATCGGCATCGAGACCGGCGACGACGAGGCCCTCGCTTTCGTGAACAAGGGCTACACGGCAGCAGACATCGTGCGCGAGTGCCAGAAGCTCGATGAGGCCGGCTTCGCCTACCGCATGATCTATCTCGGCGGCCTTCTCGGCGCCGGCAGGCTCGTCGAGAGCGCCAAGCGTTCTGCAGAGGTCCTGAACCAGATCCACCCCTACTACATGATCTATACGAACGTCGCCGTCCTTCCGGGCACGAAGCTCTTCGACCAGAAGCTCTCCGGCGAGTTCACCGAGGCCACGGAGAAGGAGCGTCTCCAGGAGATGCGCGAGCTCATCAATG
>JBJEHU010000025.1:0-45049 GCA_051876355.1 Atopobiaceae bacterium
TCTATGCCAGATGCCCTTCCGAGAATCTTTATGCGCTCGTCAATGGATATGTTTCCGAAATCGGTTGCAGTAACGGCGAGGGTGAAGAACGCTGCGACCGAAAGCGTCCCCCCATTGAAGCGCTGCCTGTCGAGCGCGAGGTAGGTACGGCTTGCGCCGCTCCGCTCATTCTGCATTGCATGAGCCTTGAGAAAGAATGAGACGTCGCTGTTCCTCTTGCAGGAGAATCGCGAGAAAGATTTCCTGATGCTCGATCTGCTGATTCCGCAATCGAGCAGCTCGGAAAGCGCCCGCACCTCTTATTGCTGCGCTCATGCTGCGAGCTACTTGTTGAACTTGGCAGGGTCGATTCCGCCAGTCACGATATGCAGCTTGCAGTCTTTCTGCTTCTTTGGTTGGCGCGGCTGCTTGAATACCTCAGCCATCCGTTTTGCGCTCTTGCTTTCCAGGACCACAACCTGGCCGATGCTCGAGGTAGCCATATGCCGCACCCCTCTCATTGACGTTGTTCATCACGCTGTGGCTGATTATACCCACAGCCTTTCTGGAGCAATGCAGCAAGCATATGCATATTTAGTGTCTGAACTGGTGTTTTGCAAGAAAACTGTCAGACGGGTCCTGTATCTGGCTCTTGATCAATAATCTATTTTGCAATTGCTTGGTACTTAATTTCTCCAGAATCAGCCACACGCCGACTCTTCGCATCCAGAAGCAGCCCCTGCCCGACAAACGGCCCATAGCGATACTGGCGTGCAGGTCCGCCGCTTCTCGCTATGCTCTTCCCCTTCCTGATCACCACATCCGCCAAACCAGTATTCAGAATGCATAGCAACGGAGCCGCTATTCCTTTCAGAATAGCGGCTCCCTACAACAATCAGGATAATCTGCTTCTCAGAGCACGTCCTTGAGATCTCCCCTGTCACCTGCCTCTGCCAGAAGATGGGCGAACACCTTGTCTCCGTGCAGCCCGTCATGCTCGAACTCGTTCGTGACCCAGGCATGGGAAGCGCCTACACGGGAGAGCGTATCGAGCTGGAGTCCGGAGTCCACGTACCCATCGTCGAAGTAGACGGCAGCCTGGAGAGGCACGGTGTTCCGCGCGAGCTGCTCCTGGTCGTAGAGGCGTCCAAACTCCGTATCCTCCATAAGAAGGTCCATCGCTGGGCGGAATGGGATGAGGGCCGGATCCTCATCGAACATCCAGGGAAACATTGCTTCGGCAAAGAGCATGAGAGGACGGGCTGAAGGGCCGAACTCAGGCCGCTTCGCTGCCTCCTGCTCTGCTGCCCACTCGATCGGATGTGCCATCTTCCCGTCTGCATAGATGAACTCCTGGAGCGTCCAGTAGAGGGGATTCGAAGGCGAGGCCGTCATGTCCATGACTGAATGCCTGAAGCCGTCCGAGAGCTCCACCTTGGACGCGTCTCCGCCTGCAGCCGCAAGGGCGGCTTCTGCCGTGCCATCCCCTGCCACGAAGGCTGTGTCGAAGAGGTTGTGGAGGCGCTCAGGAGCTGGCTTCATGCCAAGCCCTGCTCCTATGAGCTGGAGGCGGCGCACGCTGAAGGGCGAGCCGTCAGGAAGCGTGACATCGCCTGCAGAGAGCCTGTCAGCGACAAGCGCGACCCTCTTCTCGTCTTCCGGATACCGCTCATAGAAGCCTTCCGTCTTCTTCTGCATGCGCGGGAACGTATGGGCGTAGACCTCTGCCGCATCTGCCGGGATATGGGGGATGCCGCCGCACGTGAAGGCTGCTGCCACCCCTTCCGGGAAGGTCGACAGGTTTGCCATGGTCAGAAATCCTCCATAGCTCTGCCCGAGCGTCACCCACCTCTCGCCCCCGAACTCAGAAAGTCTCAGATATTCGAAGTCGCGGATGATGGAGTCAGCAAGGAAGCGCTTGAGATAGTCTGCCTGGCGGCGGGCAGGATCTGCACCCTCTGCTTTGGCCTCATCTCCGATACGCTTCATGACAGAACCCTCGACACGGGAGGAGCGGCCCGTGCCACGCTGGTCCGGAAGCACGATCCGGAAGTGCTTGATGGCCTCTGCCATCCACCCGTCCGTATAGGGATTCAAAGGCCTCGGCTCTGCTCCTCCCGGACCGCCCTGGAGATAGACGATGAGCGGCAGATGCTCAGAGCCCTTCTCGGGGCTTCTGACGATGCGGTAGAAGAGCGAGATGGACTTGTCTGCAAAGGCAGGGTCGGGCGTCTCAGAGGCGCTCTCACGCGCCAGCACGGTCATGTCTTCCGTCTCCACGTCGGCAAGCTCCGCCGGCGTCCTGCCGCGCCAGTCGAGCGGCACCTCTATCGAATGGTCTTCCACGAAGAGCCCTGGCAGGCAGTACTCGCAAAGCTTGCTCATGGTCTATCCCTTCTCTGGTGCATCCTGCACCAGCATCCGTTTCTGCTCCCCCATCATATCCCGTGCGAGCACAGAAAAGCCCCGCAGGCACGTAAGCACCTGCAGGGCTGCCGAGTCAACGGGGAGGGAGAATCTGTGCTTGTACGTTCTGGCTGCTTACACGCGGGCAAGAGCCTGGTCGAGGTCGGCGATGATGTCGTCGACATCCTCGATGCCGACAGAGAGGCGGATGAGGTCCTCGGAGAGGTGTGCTGCCTTGAGCTGCTCAGGCGTGAGCTGGGAGTGGGTCGTGGAAGCCGGATGGATGATGAGGGACTTCGCGTCACCGACGTTCGCCAGGTGCGTGAAGAGCTTCACATTGTTCACGACAGAGAGTCCTGCCTCGCGGCCGCCCTTGACGCCGAAGACGACGACGCCGCCGAAGCCGTGCTTCAAGATGCGGCTTGCCACCTCATGCGACGGGTCGTTCTCGAGCCCGGAGTAGCGGACCCAGGAGACCTTCGGATGGTGCTCGAGGAACTTGGCGACCGCAAGTGCATTGTCGCAGTGACGCTGGACACGCAGGGACAGCGTCTCGATGCCGATGCCGATGAGCTGGGCTGCATATGGGGAAAGGGTTGGGCCAAAGTCGCGGAGCTTGTTCGCAAGGACGCGGGTCGAGAACGGAGCAGCCGGTGCTGCATCTGCGAAGACGACGCCGTGGTAGGAAGGATCGGGTCCTGCGATGGTCGGGAACTTGTCGGCCTGTGCCTTCCAGTCATACTTGCCGGTATCGATGACAGCACCGCCGAGCGTGGCACCGTGGCCGCCGATCCACTTCGTGAGGGACTCGATCACGACAGCTGCGCCATCCTCTGCCGGACGATAGAGGTAGGGCGTCGCGAACGTGTTATCGACAAAGACAGGGACCGGAGACGGCAGGGAGTTTGCTGCCTCGACGATGGCGGGAACATCGGCGACATCGACGAGCGGGTTGCCGATCGTCTCGACGTACCAGAGCTTCGTGTTCTCCTTCGTGGCTGCAACGAAGCCGTCGATATCGTTGTTCTCGACGAACGTCGTCTCGACGCCGAGGTCGCCGAGCGTGTGCAGGAAGATGTTCCACGTGCCGCCGTAGAGGGAGTCGGAAGCGACGATGTGGTCGCCTGCACCCACGAGGTTCGTGAGGGCAAGGATCTCTGCGGCATGGCCGGAAGCCACAGCCACTGCGCCGGTGCCGCCCTCGATGGCAGCGACACGGGCTGCGACGGCGTCGGTCGTCGTGTTCGTAAGGCGGCCGTAGACGTTGCCCGGCTTCGTCAGAGCGAACTTTGCTGCGCCGTCAGCGGCGTCGTCGAACTGGAATGCAGCGGATGCGTAGATCGGGAGTGCTGCGGAGCCAGTCACTGGATCGGGTGCCCAGCCTGCGTGTACCTGAAGGGTGTCGAAGTGCTTCTCGGGGTCCTGTGCGAACGTGGGGTCGAGTTCGAATGCCATGATCTTGTGCCTTTCCTTGTGGCGCCGGAGCGCGTGTCTTTTTCTTCAGCGATACATCTGCGCCCGGTACCCTATGCCTTCGTCTGAAGGCACATCACAAGAGCCCGGGCCCCTGCATGCAGCGCATCCGATATGTCGTCGTCTTTTCCATGCGCTGCATGTTACAGCAAGGCATTCCCTAGCAAAGGCCTCGGAGTTATACCTGTATCCACCCCGTAGCTATCTCTAGAATAGATAGCCTGATTTATCTGCGCATATATAGATAAAAAGAGGCATTCAGACTCGAAAAACCGGTCCTTCGGGAGCCTCGGCCTCTGGGTCTCTCTGCCGGAAGAAGATCTTTCGTCCATACATGCTGCACACACAGGAGCTTTCCAGCACAGAAGCCCGCACGTCCGCCAGAGGAGCGCCTCCGCATGCAACTCTTCAGGCCCATCGAGACGACCGCATGCCACGTTCTGGATCCGTGGGGACAGCAGATGCCTCCAGGCCTCACGCATCCAGGAAATCAGACAGGCCGATCCCTTCCCCACGGCACCAGCCTCCATGTTCGCAATGGCTCTGTCCATCTCTGCCGGCGTCCTGGCATCGATGCTGTCCCTGCATGCATCCTTGTCAGAGCCACTGCCGGAAGGCGCCTCCCGCTTCCCTGGTGCCATCTCTCCGTCCGTCATGGCGTCCATGATGCGCGCGTTTCCGTTTCTGCAGCACTTGCCCTGCTGAGAGCCAGGTCTCGGCTGCCCGCTACCTGCCCATAAGAATGGTCCCGCACGCAGCCCAGTGCGCACGGGACCAGAGCATCGCTCAGATATCATGCAGCCTGGAGGCTGCCCCCATCTGGACTAGTAGTTGACGACTTCCTCCTGGAAGTAGGACTGCGGGTGGCCGCAGACCGGGCAGACCTTCGGAGCCTCAGGGCCGACATGGAGGTGTCCGCAGTTCAGGCACTTCCAGACCTTCACGCCCGGACGGCTGAAGACGTCGCCTGCTGCGACATGCTCCTCGAGCTTGTTGTAGCGCTCCTCATGATGTTTCTCGATAGCGCCGACCATGCGGAACTTCGCGGCAATCTCCTTGAAGCCCTCTTCGTCGGCCTTCTCAGCGAAGCCCTTGTACATATCGGTCCACTCGTAGTGCTCGCCAGCTGCAGCATCCTTGAGGTTCGTGTCGGTGTCCGGCATAGCGCCGCCGTGCAGATACTTGAACCAGAGCTTTGCATGCTCATGCTCGTTGCCCGACGTCTCGGTGAAGATGTCGGAAATCTGGACGTAGCCGTCCTTCTTTGCCTGGGAAGCATAGAACGAATACTTCACGCTTGCCTGGGACTCGCCGGCGAAGGCAGTCTCAAGATTCTTCTTTGTCTCGGAGTTCTCGAAATCGACAGCCATGGATAACCCCTCTCGGACGTGCATGCTTGTACCAGCCCCCTGCTGGCCCTCTCCACATGCTTATTGATTCTTATACCCATTAAGCTCGGTATCTTGCAAGAGTTTTTCGACAGAATCCTTCTTTTCTGAGCTCTTCGAGAATCGCCTCTGCCGCATCCTCGCTGACAGCAGGACGGCCTTGGACCTCTTCCTGGGAAGAGAGTGCAGAGGCTGCCGCCGAGGCCGTGACGCCCTCCTCGCCGGCCGCGAGAACAAGCCTCAAGAGCGCTGCCCTTTTCTGGCGATGGGACCCAACGAATTTCGACTGCTTCGTATGGGAGGCAGAGCGCCTCGATGGGTTCGGTGCAGCCTTCTTGAGGTAGGCGCCAAAATCGAGGAGGGCATAGTACCAGGTCCTCGGGTCGTCTTGGGGGTTCTCTGCCGTCTGGGGGCAGGACCGCTCGACGAGCGGAGCGATCGCCTTGTCCGGCACGCCTGTGTCTTCCGGGAAGAGCTCATGCAGGAAGACCGTGCGCACATTCGTATCGAGATAGATGCCGGGAAGATCGAAGGCGAAGGCCCGGATGCCGGCAGCCGTCGTGGGACCGATGCCCGGAAGCGCTACAAGCGCTGAAGCATCCTGGGGGAAATATCCGAGCTCAGATATCCTTGCCGCTGCATCGTGGAGCGCAAGCGCACGTCTGTTGTAGCCCATGCCCTGCCACTCTTCGAGGACTAAAGAGGTGGGTGCCTGGGCAAGTGCCTCCACGTCCGGGAAGCGCTCGAGCCAGCGCTCCCAGCGGCCCAGGACACGGGCGACCTGCGTCTGCTGGAGCATGACTTCGGAGATCCATATCGCATAGGGGTCGCGCGTCTGCCTCCAGGGAAGATCGCGCCAGAGGATGCGTCCCTGCTCGAGCACGAGCTGCCGGAACGAGGCGAGCTCTGCGTCGGAGACGTCTTTGCGCATCAGTCCTCTGCGCCCTTGCCGGCATCCTTCTCGGCGCGGCTCTTCTCCATGAAGGCACCGAGCTCATCGACAAGCTGCTTCGTCTTCACGGGATTGGCGCCGAGCGCTGCCTCCTTGAGCGAGAACGAGGAGAGATAGGCCTCGAGGAGCGTCTGTGCGCCGCACCAGATGGGGTTGAAGGGGCAGAAGGGCTTCCTCGGGCAGGGCGTCTGGCCCTCGCCGCAGACATCGCAGGCCGTGAGCATCATGGGGCCCTGGACCGCCTGGACGATGTCCAGCAGCGTCACGCTGTCCGGATCGACGGCGAGGCTCATTCCGCCATGCGCGCCACGCGTGCTTGCGATGATGCCTGCCTCTGCCAGATCGTGCTGAATGGAGCGGGCGAAGGAATAGGGGATGCTGTTCTCTTCGGCAGCCGTCCTGACCGACAGCACCGTATCGGGGTCGCGCACGAGCGCCGCCATCATCCGCAATGCGTAATCGGTCTTTCTCGAGATATCCAACGTGTCCTCCACGCATCCAAGCACCCAAATGTCACTGGTCATGAGGATAGCGATATTCGTGCGTCCTGTCCGCAATTGTCACAAATTGCGCAGCATCTTGCCATCACAGGCAGAAGATCCAGCAGACCCGGCTATCGCCACTCCAGGATGGGGAAGCCTTCCCGCTTCGCGACCCGCTCGAGCGTCTGCCCCGGCGTGACGGCAAAGCCATGCTTCGCGCTCTTGAGCATCGCGTAGTCGGAGAAGTGGTCGCCGTACGCATAGGCAATCTCCCACTTCCCGGGCCCATAGGCGGCGTCTGCCCATTCCTTGATGGCACGGGGCTTCTCAGAGCCCTGTGTGACGTCTCCTTCGACCCTGCCGGTGTAGTTGCCCTCGGGGTCCACTTCCATCTTCGTGGCGATGACCGCATCCGTGCCAAGCACTTCCTGGGCGCAGAGGGCGATGACCTCGAACGTCGCAGAGACAAGCACTGTGACGCAGCCTTCGCGCTTCCTCTTCGCGACCTCGGCGATGGCTTCCTTGCGGTAGCGCTTGATGAGCACCTCGTTGTGGAAGTCCACCATGATCTGGCGGATCTGATCGGGCTTGTAATGAGAGAGCGCCGCAAAGATCACTTCGCGGGCTTCGTCCTGGCGGTACGGCAGATGGAGCTTGTAGCGGGCACCCCACCAGCCGAGGCGCAGTCCCACGAGAGGCCCGAGACAGTGATGCTTGAAGAGATAGAGCGAGAACAGGGCACCGGACTGTCCGTCGATGCACGTGCCGTCGTAGTCGAAGACGGCCAGCTGGACACGCTTCTGCTCACCTATAGGGGCATCCCCCATGCAAGATCCCTTCGCCTTCGCCCTGGCACGTCTTAGGCCAGAGCCCGCTCTGTTTATGCCCTGCCGCCGGCAGCAGCTTTCAGAGCAATTTGGCTGCTGACAGAAAACTGATATATACGAAAAAAGGGCTCCCGAAGGAGCCCTGAAGGTGCAATGGCGGGATATGCGGGGCTCGAACCCGCGACCTCCGACGTGACAGGCCGGCGCTCTAACCAGCTGAGCTAATACCCCGTTCGGTGCGAGAGCTATATTACGCGAAATCGAGCGTCCAAGGCAAGCCCCAATTTGAAAAACTTTTCCGAGCGGCCGATATCCCGCAGAGAAGAAGGGCTCTGTGCTGCATATCCGCAGCTCAGAGCCCTAAGAGTTCGACTTGTGGAGGAATTGTCGTTACGAGATGCTGACCTGGACCGTGCCGGAATCCGTCGTCACATCGAGGTTCGACCCGTCGAGGACTGCTTCCGTGATCTGGCCGGAACCGCCGACGGGGTTGCCGTCTGCATCCACGACGGCAGAGGCGACAGATCCGTCAGCAGGCACATAGGCAATAACGTCCCAGGTGCCATCGAGGTTCTCGGGGATGATGAAGGCACCCTGGTAGAGGATGAGCGAGACCGGCGTGCCGGAGAGCTGGACGACCGTGCTCTTGTAGGCACCCGTCGAGTCGAGCTTCGCAAGCACCCAGCCGGAGTCCTGCTGCACCAGGCCATACGACTCGTCGTGGTAGGTCATCGTGTCGTTCGAGGCAACCTGCTGCTCTTCCTGCTGCGTCTGCGTATCATCGGTCGTCTGGCTCTGCGTCGTCGACGAGAGCGCATTGTTGAAGACAACGATCATAGCGATAACGACGACAGCGGCAGCGATTGCGATGCCGATGAAGAGGTTGCGGTTCACCTGCATGCGGGGAGCCGTGCTCTTGACCTTCGGGCGGTTCCTGCCCTGCAGGCGGACGCTTCCCCGCCTGCCCTTGCGCATCATGTGCGAGCGGGCAGCAGCGGCTGCCTCCTCGGCGTTGTCCCTCGACGTAAGGACAGCGCCCTCGCCGCTCGAGAGCTTCTCGAAGGCGCCGGTCTCCTGAGGGTCGACACCGATAGGACGCGGAGCTCCTCCGTCGCCTGCAACCGGATCCTCGCCCACGATCGGACGCCCTCCCCCTGCATAGGGGGATGTCGAGGATGCATATCCCGTCACATCGGGTCCGAATCCTGCCTGCGCATGCTTTGCGCTGTGGCGGGGTGCATGCTTCGCATTGTCGAAAGGCACAGCCTGCCTCCTCGTTTTTCAGCTTTTTCAGGCCCGCGCCCCGAAGGGCGCAGGCATACTGTCTCTATTTTCTGTCAAGGCATCATGGCGCCAGGTGCTGCGTCCAATAAAGCGCGAGGTTCGCACAACCCTCTAAGCCCTAGAGGACGCGCCTTTCCTCTATTGCATGGCCGAGCGTCACTTCGTCTGCGTATTCGAGGTCTCCGCCTACCGGAAGGCCTGATGCCAGGCGGCTCACCGTGATGCCCAGAGGCTTGATCTGGCGGCTCAGATAGCTTGCCGTCGTCTCCCCCTCGACATTCGGGCTCGTGGCGAGGATGACCTCCTGGATCTCTCCATCGGCCAGGCGTGCCATGAGCTCGCGCACATGGAGCTGTGCCGGGCCTATCTTGTCCATAGGGCTGATGACGCCGCCCAGGACATGGTAGAGGCCATGGTAGCTTCCAGTGCGCTCTATCGCCTCCACGTCACGTGGCTCGGCGACGACGCAGACCTCCGAGCGCGACCGCGTGGGGTCGGCACAGATGTCGCACGTATCCCCTGTCGCGTAGTTGAAGCAGATCGGGCAGAAGTGCACTTCGCGCTTCACGTCGAGGATTGCTTCGGCGAGGCGCTCTGCCTCCTTCGCATCTGCCTCGAGGAGATAGTAGGCAATGCGCTGCGCAGACTTCGGTCCGATGCCGGGAAGGCGCCCAAGCTCATCCAGCAGCCGCTGCAGAGCATGCTCTGTCTTTTCTGCCATCCTAGAAGAGTCCCGGGATGTTGAGGCCGCCCGTGATGGAGCCAAGCTCGGAGGAGGCTGCCGACTGGGCAGAGTCGAGCGCGTCATTCACGGCGGCGAGGATCATGTCCTCGAGCAGGTCTACATCCTCAGGATCGAGCGCCTTCGGGTCGATCTCGATCGACTTGAGCTTCATGTCGCCCGTAGCGGTGACCTTCACGGTGCCGCCGCCTGCCGTGGCCGTGACCTCCTTGTCCTTCAGATGGTCCTCGGCCGATGCAAGCTGCTCCTGCATCGCGCGTGCCTGCTTCATGATCTGGTTCATATCGAGATTGCGCTGTGCCATGAGGCGAGCCCTTCCTCTCCGTGTGCTTCCCTGCTCAGCAGGGCCTATTCGTCTTCGTCGTCCGCATCGTCTGCGGCCTCCTGGATGCCGACATCTGCATCCTCTTCGTCGTCTTCGGCCTCCTCCTCGCCGGGAGTCGGCTCGATCACGACATTGATGCCCGGCCCGAAGACCGATTCGAGCATGTCGGCAATGTCCTTTGGTATACCCTCGGTCTCCTTGAGGGGCGTGCCGACCTTGGGCTCTCCCTCATCGCTCACAGGAAATCCGCTCGAGGACGCCTCCTCTGCGGGAGCCGGAGCGGGTGCAGGAGCCGGTGCTGGCGCAGGGGCAGGTGCCGCCATCGGAGCGGGCGCCTCATCCGTGTAGGCAGCTGCATCCGCATCGCTGTACGGCACTTCCTCTGATGGCGCTGGCTCGTCCCACGGCATGGGCTCGGGCGCTGGTGCCGGTGCAGGGGCAGGGGCGGGTGCGGGAGCCGGTGCCGGTACTGCCGGGACGGACACAGACGCTGCCGGAGCTGGCGCGGGCTGCGGCCGAGGTGCAGGAGCCGGTGCCGGTGCAGGGGCTGCGGCCGGTGCCTGCTGGACAGGTGCCTGGACACGCGGCACGGAGCTCCGGCTCTTCGGTTTCGTCCCCTGGGCTTCCACATAGTTCGGATAGCGGGGACCGAAGACCGCGATGATGGCGGGACGGACGATGGAGTCGACATCGCCTCTGGCCAGCATATGGAGCGAGAACGAGGAGCCCTTCGGGAACTCGATCGTGAGGCTCTCGCCGTCGTCTGCAACCGCGTGGCTCGAGGCCAGAAGCGATGCGCGGGCAGGATCCTTCTTCCTGAGGCTGTCCTGGACCTGCTTCCACATGCGCTGGAGGCGCGAGGCATCCTGCACAGCTGCCGTCTGGGCCGGAGCCTGCGGACGCGGAGCGGGCGCTGCCGCAGCTGGCTTCGGTGCCGGAGCGGGAGCTGTATAGGCAGGCGCTGGTGCAGGGGCGGCATAGGCGGGTACCGGAACAGGTGCCGAGGCCTGAGGTGCATATGAAGCTGCTGAGGCAGGAGCCGGTGCTGCCGGAGCCTGTGGACGCGGCGCCGGAGCCGGAGCTTGTGCAGGGGCCGCAGCCGGCTCCGTTACGACCTTCGAGCTCACGGGCACAGGCGCAGCTGATGCCATGACCACACCAGGGGCGGTGAGCGCTGCAATCTGCTCTTCGAGGTCGTGCACGCGCTCGGCGAGCGACTCGAGCGTGAGATCTGATTCCGGCCTTGCCATCTTCGTGAAGGCAATCTCGAGGACAAGACGCTGGTTCGGAGCTGTCCTCATCTCAGAGGAGGCGTCTCCCAGAAGCGAGAGGACACGTGCAAGCCTATCAGGCGTGCCGAAGGCATCTGCCTCCTCCTGAAGCGCCGATACATCTCCTGCCGCCTGGGGCACGAGCTTTGGATCGGGGCCTGCGATAGCGACAACGTAGACATCGCGCACGTGCGCCGCGAGCTCGCGCGTGAACTGCAGAAGGTCGCGCCCGGCATCGGCAAGCGCTGCCGTCTCGTTCATGAGCTCTGCGACATCGCGGCGGGCGATGGCAGAGACGATGTTTGCAAGCGTCTGGCTCTGGACCTCGCCGAGGGCGCTCCTCACGGCCTGGAGCGTGATCTTGTTGTCGGAGAAGACCGCTATCTGCTCGAGCGTGCCGAGAGCGTCTCTCATGCCGCCCCGGGCATGGGCGGCGATGAGGGCCAAGCCCTCATCCTCCGCCTCGAAGCCTTCCTTCTGGCAGACCTCGGCGAGATGCGCCTTGATATCGTCAGATGAGATGGCATGGAAGTCGAAGCGCTGGACACGCGAGAGGATCGTCTGCGGGATCTTCTGCGGGTCGGTCGTGCAGAGGATGAATACGACATGCTCAGGCGGCTCTTCGAGCGTCTTCAGCAGCGCATTGAACGCTGCCGTCGTGAGCATGTGGACCTCGTCGATGATGTAGACCTTGTAGGAGCCCATGGAAGGCGCGAAGCTCACGCGGTTGATGATCTCCTCGCGCACGTTGTCCACGCCCGTGCGGCTTGCCGCATCGAGCTCATAGACATCCGGGTGCTCCCCTGCCGCGATGAGGCGGCACTGCTCGCAGGTGCCATCAGGCAGCTGGCCTGGCCCCTTCTCGCACATGAGGGCCTTGGCCAAGATCCTTGCCATCGTCGTTTTGCCGGTGCCTCGGGGGCCGCAGAAGAGATAGGCATGCGAGACCCTGCCCTCGAGCACGGCGTGCTCGAGCGTCGATACCACATGCTGCTGTCCGACGACATCCTGGAAGGTCAGGGGCCGGTATTTTCTGTAGAGCGATTCCATCTGGTCTCCTGGAGGGAGGGTATGTGCTCAGTCCAGTATACGCGCGCACCCGTCTGACAGAAAGCCGGGCCGGCAGAGCCTCCAAGCAGGAAATGTCTGCGCGCACTTGCAGCAGCGTTTCTGTTAGACATACAATTGTTCTAAGAACATTTGTTCTTTTTCAAGCAGCATATGCAGTGCAGGACAGGCGGGGTCGCTCCAATCGCGAGAAAGGAACGACTATGGTTACCTACGAGGAGCTTTTCAGTTTCGCGTCCGTCCTATTCGCGGCGATAACAATCGGACTCTGGGTGGGCTACCACACCGGACGAAGAGGAAAGTAGCCGCCCCCGCCTAAGCGGAAAGCGGCCACTCTCCAAACCTTAAAACAGTAAAAGGGGCGGCCAATTCCCGCTGCAATCGGGAGCCGCCTCCGTATATATTCTACGCGCCTCTCAAGGCCTCGCACAGCAAAAGAGGGCACAGCCGAAGCTGCGCCCTCCTGGACAGTCTCTCGAAGCTCTGAGGCTTACTGCTGGTCCTGCAGAGCCTTCTCGGCCTCGGCGTCCTCTTCGGCGATGGCCTTTGCCTTGATATCGACGCCCGTGCAGCTCATGGCATCGGCGTAGATCTTCTTTCCGGTCGGGTGCTCTTCAAGCCAGAGCTCCTTGGCCTTCGGTGCCCACTCCTTGGCATACGGTGCGGTGCGCTCGCAGAGCTGGTCTGCGGTCTCCGGTGCCGTGTAGTCGGAGCTGTGTGCGCCGGACTCCTTGACGAACTCGGGCAGGAGGTAGGGGTTCTCGAGCATCGGGCACGGCTGCAGCATGTTGTTGTTCCAGGGGTAATGTGCACGGTAGGCCTGGAAGATCGGCTGATGCAGGCAGTCGAGCCAGCTCATGTCGCGGATGTTCACGTTCGAGTAGTGGATGAAGACGCAGGGCTCCACGTCGCCGCGGGCGTTCACATGGCAGTAGGCACGGCCTCCTGCGATGCAGCCGCCGACGTACTCGCCGTCGTTCTGGAAGTCCATTGCGAAGATGGGCTTGCCGCCGGTGACGCCACGGATCTCGCGGATGCGATGCAGCATGTACTCGCGCTGCTCGACCGTCGGCATGAGGTCGGCATTGGCGCCGTCGCCGACCGGCATGTAGTGGAAGTACCAGGCGTAGCGGCAGCCCTTCTCGATCAGAAGGTCGATGAACTTGTCAGAGCTGACGCGCTCGACGTTGGCACGCGTGTAGCAGGTCGAGGTGCCGTAGAGCAGGCCATACTTGTGCATGAGGTCAAAGGCACGCATGACCTCCTCGAAGGAGCCCTCGCCACGGCGGCCGTCGTTCACGGTCGGCTCATAGGACTCGAGGGAGACGGAGAACACGATGTTGCCGAGCTCCTGGACCTTCTGGCAGAACGGCTCGTCGACGAGCGATGCGTTCGTGAAGATGTTGAAGAGGGACTCGTTGTGCTTCTCGGCGATCTTCAGGACATCGGCCTTGCGGACGAGGGGCTCGCCGCCGGTGAGCATGAAGAGGTGGGTGCCAAGAGCCTCAGCCTCGGTGACGAGCTTGTCGATCTCGTCGTAGGAGAGGTTCAGGCGGTTGCCGTACTCGGCTGCCCAGCAGCCGATGCAGTGCTTGTTGCAGGCAGACGTCGGGTCGAACAGGATGATCCAGGGCACGTTACACTGGTACTTCTCCGCGTTCTCCGTCGTGTTGCGGAGTCCGCGGAATGCTGCCTCGTAGCCGCCGTTCAGGATAGCGGTCTTGAGCACGTTGTGGTCGGTCTGATCGATAACATCGAACAGGAACCTCTCCCACTTCGACCCCGGATACAGGGCGGCCTTCATGCCGCGGGTAGCGCCCGGGTTCGTATCCTTGAGGAGCTTTCCTGCCATGTCCACGAACTTGTCGATGTTCTTCTCGCGGTCAGGTCCTGCAACGGTCTTGAGAGCCTGATCCAAGGCAATGCTGAACGCCTTGCGCTCTGCTGCATGAGCCAGCTTTGACTGCATAGTGCCTCTCCTTCTAGCATGCACCCCGAACCAGCGTATCCGCTGATAGCGTCTATTTTTGACGCCGGTTCAAATTGACTAGAAGTACTTTACCCCCACCTCTGCCATCTCTCAAGTCACAAATCGTCAGCAATCCAGATTCTGAAAGGAATCCAAACGCAATCCCCAGAATAGATGAGATGCGCTATGCACCGAACGCATGGAGCCATCCAAGGCTATCGACATTTGCGCGTATATGCGCACAGCTTGCCTGCCATTTGGCTATCTCGGAATCTGAGAATTCGGGCACAAAGATGTGCTCGACACCAGAGGCGCCGATCACGCAGGGAAGCGAGGACCAGATGCCGGTGATGCCGTAGACGTTCTCGATGCGCGTCGAGACCGGCGTCACGAGCTTCGTGTCGCCGAGGATCGCAGCGACGATCTTCACCGTGCCGCGGGCAATGGAGTACTCCGTGCAGTGCTTGCCCACCATCGTGATGTAGCCGCCACGACGTGCCTCATCCTCTAGCTTGTCGCGGTCGAACTTCAGGTGCGCCTGCTCCTCGACCTCTTCGGGCGTGAGGCAGCCAAAGGTCACATGGCTCCAGCACGCGAACTCGGAGAAGCCATGCTCGCCGAGCATCCAGGAGTGGATGCTCTGGGGGTCATAGCCCGTGGCACGCGACAGTGCATGCTGGAAGCGGGAGGAGTCGAGCGTCGTGCCGGAGCCGATGACGCGCCTCCAGTCATAGTGGCCGCTCTCCTGCCAGATGGCCTCTGCCACCACATCGTTCGGGTTCGAGACGCTCACCCAGATGCCGTCGAATCCTGCCTTCATGATGCGGGGCACGAACGTCTTCACCTCTTCGGGCGTGACCGTGTTCTCGCCGTCGCGGTCCTTCTGTGCCGCCGCGACATGTCCCGCAGCATTGACGATCACATCGCACTCGGCAAGCTCCTCGTAGCGCGTATCGCACTCATGGACCTTCGCTGCCCTCGGATAGAACGCCATTGCGTCTTCAAGATCGTTCACCTGTGCACGGCAGAGGGCCTCATCCCTGTCCGAGATGAAGAGCTCCGTGACAAGCCCCTGCTCCAGAAGCGCATTAGCGACATGCGCTCCCACATGGCTTGCTCCGATGATGCCGACCTTTGCTGCATTCCTCATGCTGTCCTTCTTCCCTCGCACTGCATATTCCACCTCTGACTGTACCCGCTCATGCAGGAGAGCCGTGCCATTTTGGCCCATTCGGCCCTGTCATGTCCGGCAGGCGCCCCTCTAGGGCTACCATCAGATGCTGAACAAGCGCATATAGCCTATAGCTAGGAGACTCCATGGGATACCGTACCTATACCTGCCCCTCTGCCGCACGCTGCGGCGGCTGCGAATGGCTCAATGTCCCCTATCCCATACAGCTCAGAAGGAAGCAGGCAGCGCTCGAGGAGACGTTTGCCTCCTTCCTCGAGGGTTCATCGGCGCCTGAGTTCCTCCCCATTGTCGGTATGGACGAGCCCCTGCACTACCGCCACAAGGCGGCAACGCCTTTCGCTCCTGCCCCTCATGGCCGCATCCGCTATGGCTTCTATGCAAAGGGCACGCACCGCATCATGAACGTGCCGGAATGCCTCGCAGAAGACCCGAGGTGCCGTGCGATCCTGGCATCTGTTGCAAAGACTGCAGAGCGCATGCATATCTCTGCCTACGACGAGGACCGCGGCCGCGGCGTGCTCCGGCACGCTGTCGTGCGCTGCGGCTGGAAGAGCGATGAGGTGCTCCTGACGGTCGTCGCAAACGGCGAGAGCCTGCCTCATGAGAAGGAGTTCGTCGAGCGCTTCCTGGAATACACGCCTGAGGTCACGACGCTTGCCCTGAACTCGAACGAGCGCAGGACGAATGCAATCCTTGGTCCCCACACCCGCACCCTCAAGGGTTCTGGCATCATGCACGACGAGCTTCTGGGCTGCCACTTCGCAATCGGTCCCGTCTCCTTCTACCAGACGAACCCGGAGCAGACGGAGAAGCTCTACGAGCTCGCGATTGCGCCTGCCCTGGAAGACGCGAAGGAAGGCTCTACCCTCGAGGTGCTCGATGCCTACTGCGGCCTTGGCACAATCGGCATCTGCCTGGCAGCAGAGGCGAAGGCCGAGGGAAAGGAAGCCCATATCCTCGGCGTCGAGAAGGGCGCAGAGGCAATACGTCTTGCCAAGCGCAATGCCCGCGACAATGGCCTCGAGGATTCCTGCCGCTTCGTCTGCGACGATGCAACGAACTACCTCGAAGCGCTTGCCCGCCAGGGCCGCCACTTCGATATCGTGGTCCTGGATCCTCCGCGCGCAGGGTCGACGCCTGAGTTCCTCTCGGCTGTAGCCACGCTTGCCCCTGAGCGCATCTCCTACATCTCCTGCAATCCCGAGACGCAGGTCAGAGACCTCGCCGCGCTTGCAGAGCGGGGATATCATGTGGACTCCATCCAGGGCGTCGACATGTTCCCGCACACGAAGCACACCGAGACCGTCGTCGCGCTCACGCGCTAGAGCCCAAGATATGCCGATGGACCTCCGCACGAAGAGAGCCTTGGGCCTGGGAGCCGCTGCAGGAGCTGCAGCGGCGCTTCTTGCATGCCGAAGGAGAGATGCACACCTCGTGCGCTGCCTCGATGGGGTGGGCATCGTCTCGACCCACCGGATAGAGGGCGTGCCGGTACGGGTGCTTCGCCTCGGCGGCGTCTGGCAGTCTGCAACCTATCTGGGAGACAGATGGGCAGAGCCTGTCTTTGCCTACTACCGTGCCTTCGATGCGGTATTCGATGCAGGCCCTGCCTTCAAGGCAGCCTCAGGCCATGCAATCGCCCATGCCCTCATGATCGGCGGAGGCGGCTTTGCCTGGCCGAAGCATGCCCTCACAGCACATCCCGAGCTCTCGCTCACGGTCGTCGAGCACGACCCTGCCATCGTCTCCTGCGCCCGCAGGTGGTTCTATCTCGACCGGCTCGAGGAGGAGGCAGCAGGGGACCGGCTCGAAGTTACCTGCGATGACGGAAGGGCCTTCCTCGAGAAGACCGATGAGCGCTTCGATGCAATCTTGAACGATGCCTTCTCCGGCTCAGAACCCGTGCGCTCTCTTGCCACGGTCGAGGCAGCACGCGCCGTGAAGGCACGCCTCGTGCCAGGCGGCATCTATGCGGCAAATGTCGTCTCTGAGGAAGGCGGAGAGGATGTCACGTTCCTGCGCGATGTCGTGGCAACGCTTGCGCAGGTCTTCTCCTCTATCGAGGTGCTTTCTGCCGAAGACGAGACGTACGGCGGGGAGGACAACTACCTCGTCGTGGCCACCGACCTTGCCCTTTCCCTTCCTGGCGCAATCGCTTTCGACGAGGAATTCCTGGGCACCATCCTCTCCGACGACGACTGACGCTTCGGGGAGCGGAGAGCCGGTATCCATAGGCAAGATCTCCTCAAAGAGGCTGCGCTATGTCGTTTGTGCTCCAATTCCCGCCTTCAGTAAGCCTTTCTGTCTTCGAAGCGTATCGTGAATGCCGGAATCAGTCGGCTTTCAGATGGAAAGGACAAGCCCATGGCATTCCGCAATTCGAAGGCAGTGATCGTCGGTGTCGGCAATGTGGGTGCGACCTGCGCCTACAGCTTCGTGAACCAGCTGCTCTGCGAAGACCTTGTTCTCGTGGATGTGAACAAGGACAAGGCCTTGGCAGAGGCGCTCGATATCCAGCACTCCGTCTACTTCATGAACCGCAACATGCACGTGAGAGCAGGAGACTACTCCGAGTGCAGGGATGCTGACGTCGTCGTGATCTCTGCATCCGCACCGATGCCGAAGGACTCCCACGACCGTCTCGAGATGCTGAAGCCGTCCATGGGCCTCATGAAGTCGATCGTGACCTCGATCATGGAGGCAGGCTTCCATGGCATCCTGATCGTCGTCTCGAATCCCGTCGATGTGATGACGTACTACGCCTGGAAGCTATCAGGCCTTCCTGCAAAGCAGGTCATCGGCTCCGGCACGAACCTCGATACGGCACGTCTCTGCACGGCGTTCTCCCGCATGTACGATCTCGATGCAAGGAATGTCGAGGCCTATGTGATGGGCGAGCACGGCGACTCCGAGGTCGTCGTCTGGGATTCCGCCACGATCGGCGGCAAGAGAATCGACGATGTCCTCAAAGACAACGCTTCCCGCACGAAGGGCACGACGAAGGCAGAGCTTGCGCATGAGGTCGTGGAAGCCGGCTGGGACATCTTCAGCCGCAAGGGCAACACCTGCTACGGTATCGCCTCCTCCGTCACGGCAATCGCCCGCTCGATCTTCTTCGACGACAACGCAATCTATCCGGTGAGCGTGCGCCTCACGGGACAGTATGGGATTGACGGTGCGTTCCTGTCCGTGCCGACGATCTTGGACCACACCGGCGCGAAGGAGATCGTCGAGATCCGCCTCGCCGAGGACGAGCTCTCCGCCCTCCAGAAGTCCGCAAAGCTCCTCGAGGAGTACTACGAGATCGTCGATAACAACTAGCCAAGGCAGAACAGCGAGACAGAACAAGGGAGCCGGATCAGATGGTCCGGCTCCCTTCTTTTTGCTTTCTTCTGCCCCTAGTCGGCAAGATACGGCACGCCGTCAGGACGGTGGGCGAGCTTGCCCTGGGCAAGCTTCTCGATCACATACGGATAGAGCACATGCTCGATCTCGTGGATGTGCGCCTCGAGCTCGTCCACATCCCAGGAGGGGTCGACTTCGAGCGCACGCTGCGCAAGGATCGGTCCGCAGTCATAGCGCGAGTCTGCGACGTGCACTGTGACGCCCGTGACCTTGACGCCGTAGTCGAAGGCGTCCTGGATGGCATGGGCGCCCTTGAAGCTCGGCAGGAGCGCCGGGTGGATGTTCAAGACACGTCCCGGGAACATGTCGAGGATCGGCTCATGCACCATGCGCATGTAGCCTGCCATCACCACATAGTCGACGTGGTGCTGGGCAAGCTCGGTGGCGATGACCATGTCCGCCTGGATCGGGTCTTCGTAGATCGTCTTGTCGAGCGTAAGCGTCTGGATGCCTGCCTTCTGGGCACGCTTGAGGCCCATGGCAGAGGGGCGCGACGACACGACAAGCTCGATCGAAGCGTCGAGCGTGCCATCGGCGATGCGGTCGATCAGCGCCTGCAGGTTCGTGCCGGAGCCGGAGATGAGGACACCGAGCTTGAGCTTCTTCGTCTCGCTCATCGATAGACCACCTTGCCCGTGCCTTCCGTAACCTCGCCCATGACAAAGGGATGGAGGTCTTCTGCCTCGAGGAGCTCGCACACCTCGTCGAGGTCGTCCTGGGCGCAGAGGATGGACATGCCGACGCCCATGTTGAACGTCTTGTAGGCCTCATCCGGCGTAAGGCCTGCCGCCTTCACGCAGTAATCGATGACAGGCGGAACATCCCAGGCAGGGCCATCTGCTCCGCCACGGTCGACAAGCGCATCGAGCGTCTTCGGAAGCGCCCTGTTCAGGTTCTCCGTGATGCCGCCGCCCGTGATGTGCGCCATTGCATGGATCGGGGCGCCCTTGCGCAGGACCCTCATGAGCTTGCCGGCATAGATCGTCGTCGGGCGCATGACCGCATCTGCCAAGGACTCGCCACCGAGCTCAGGCAGCGGACGCTCGAGCTCCTCGACGGTCTTGCCCTCGATCGCGACCTTGCGGACGAGTGAGTAGCCGTTCGAGTGGATGCCGGAAGACGGAAGTCCGATGATTGCATCGCCGAGCTTCACCTTCTCGGGTCCGATCATCTTCGGGCGGTCGACGACGCCCACGACGAATCCTGCGAGGTCGTAGTCATCCGGCTTCATGACGCCAGGATGCTCGGCCATCTCGCCGCCGACAAGCGCGCAGCCGCTCATCTTGCAGCCTTCGGCGATACCCTTCACGATCTCTGCCACATGCTCGGCACGGAGCTTGCCGATCGCGATGTAGTCAAGGAAGAAGAGAGGCTCGGCACCGAGCGGGACGATATCGTCGACGCACATGGCAACGAGGTCCTGGCCGACCGTGTCGTGGCGGTCGAGGAGCTGCGCGATGGCAAGCTTCGTGCCGACGCCGTCGGTGCCGGAGACGAGGATCGGGTCCTCCATGTCCTTGCAGGCAGCAAGGGAGAAGCAGGAACCGAATCCGCCGAGGCCTCCTATCACCTCAGGACGGTTCGTCTCTGCCACAGCTGCCTTGATCGCATCGACCGCGCGTGCCCCCTCGTCGACATCGACGCCGGCATCCGCATAGCTCATATGCTTTGTTTCCATGGTCACTGCTCCTCCTCGTGGATCTCCTGGATCACTTCTTCTATCTGCATGCGTGCACCTACGGGCGGCTTCGCCAGGTTGTGGGGACGGTATCCGGTGAGGAAGCGTCCCTCGGAGAACTCTTCGGGAATGGCGACCGGATACTCGCCCGTGAAGCAAGCGCAGCAGCGGCCACCAGCCGGGCAGCTCTTCACGAGACCCTCGACCGAGAGGAAGTGGAGCGAGTCTGCGCCGATGTATTCGCAGACCTCCTCCTCGCTCATGCGGGCAGAGATCAGCTGGTCCTGCGTGCCGGTATCGATGCCGTAGAAGCACGGCCACTTCACCTCGGGGGAGGTGATGCGCACGTGCACTTCCTTGGCACCGGCATCCTTGAGCATGCGCACGATCTGCTTCGACGTCGTGCCGCGGACAATGGAGTCATCGATCATGACAAGGCGCTTGCCGGCCACGTTGTCGCGCAGCGCGTTGAGCTTCAGCCTCACGCCGAGCTGGCGGAGCTCCTGCGTCGGCTGGATGAACGTGCGGGCGATATAGCGGTTCTTGATGAGGCCCTCGCCGTAGGGAAGGCCGAGCTCGCGGGCATAGCCCTCCGCAGGCGGAAGGCCAGAGTCGGGCACGCCGAAGACCATGTCGGCGTCGACCGGTGCCTCGCGGGCAAGCTGGCGTCCCATTGCATAGCGCATGGAGTAGATGGACTGGCCATCCTCATAGGAGTCAGGGCGGGAGAAGTAGACGTTCTCGAAGATGCAGCGTGCCTGGGGGCGGGGCGCGACGCCACGCTCGGAAACGAGGCCATCATCGGAGATGCGGACAATCTCGCCCGGCTCGATGTCGCGCATGTACTTTGCACCCACGATATCGAGTGCGCAGGTCTCCGATGCCACGACATAGTCATCGCGGCCGAGGCGTCCCAGGACGAGCGGACGGATGCCGTTCGGATCGCGGAATGCATAGAGCGCATTCTCGCGCACGAGCGCCATCGCATAGCCGCCGTCGATCATCTCCATCGTGTGGCGGATGCCTTCGCGCAGATGGTGCGTCTGCATCGTGAAGTAGCCGATGAGCTTGGCGGCGACTTCCGAGTCCGTGTTGGAGCGGAAGAACACGCCGAGGTCGATGAGCTCGCGGCGCAGCGCATCCGTATTCACGAGCGTGCCGTTATGGGCGACCGCAATGATCGTGTCATCGATCGTCGAGAGGTGGGGCTGTGCAGCCTCCCAGCTCTTCGATCCTGCCGTGCCATAGCGCACATGTCCCACAGCGACCTTGCCCTGAAGGGCACCGAGGTCTGCATCCGTGAACACCGCATCGACGAGTCCCAGGTCCTTGCGGACAAGGACTGTCTTGCCGTCGCCGACGGCGATGCCGGCAGATTCCTGGCCACGGTGCTGCAGGGCCCTGAGGCCGAAGGCAGTCAGCCTTGCCACATCGCGGTCAGGCGCCCAGATGCCGAAGACGCCGCATTCCTCATTGAGATGGCTCGCGCACGGATTTTCGTCCTGCGGGTCCCTGAAGTCTGAAACCATGCTCTCCCCTCGCTCCGTGGCGTGCCGCTAGGCTGCAGAGGCGGCAGCATCTGCCGCCGCAGCCTCGCTCTTCGGCACGCACACCAAGACCGTACGTCCTATTCCATTGTCGTAGTTGCATGTTACGAGCGTGAGCACATGGCTCGTCTGCGCAATAATCGCGGAAGCGTCGGCACGGGATGCAACCGAACGTCCAAGAAGATCGGTCAGATAGCTATGGAAGTCGTCCTGCGTCATGAATGACAGCGTACGGACATTCGTGTCGTCTGCCGACGTCTTGTAGACGAGGAGCGGCTCGAGCTCATAGCTCACATTGTTCTCGTCGACGTACCAGACCGTCGGACGGCTATCGAATGTCGCCTGGTCGGCCATATCGGCGACCGGCTTGAACATCGAGCCGTCGAGCAGATGGTGGCCATAGATAATCGTCTGGGCATCGCGCATGCCCGGCTCCGTGTTCTGGTAGTCCATGAAGACCTGGCCGCCGAGCGAGTACTCGCCGGTCGCGGTGTGGCGAAGATACTCGTCGTTGTTCGCACCTTGGTAGACCGGGTAGTTCACGACCGTATCGGGGATGTAGATCCAGCCCACGACATCGGGGTTGATGGCCTCAAGACCTGCCCAGTCGATTACAGGAGCGCCGCTCGTATTGTCTTCGGGCTCCGTCGCGTACTGCGCAAGCTCCTCGTTCACCTGCTCCTGCTGCTGGTACTGCTGCTGCGCATGGAACCACATGTAGCCGGCAATGCCGATGAGGACGACGCCGGCAATGAGGAGAAGCGTCGAGAGGACGCGCAGGACCGGATGCCGCTTTTTCTTCTTCTCGTCGAGGCCGTAGGGGTCGAGCTCGCCGTAGGCAGAAGCCTTGTCCTTCTTCCTGCGGTCGCGCGGGTCGGCATGGCGGTCATGGCCGACAATCGGGGTGAACCCCTCCTGGATCGTCTGGCCCTCTTCGCCTGCGCTATAGGCGCCTCCCTGGGTGAGGGAGGCCTCTTCGTCGTCTGCATCCGGGCTGGCTATCTCATCCGATGGCTCCTCGTCCTTCGGAGCTTCATCGTGCTTCATATGGCGTGCCATAGGCTGACTCCTAATTCGGCAAGACCTGCATCATCTGCAGGGAGGGAAATATCGCTGTGAGCGTAACAAAAAACTGCCTCCCGCGCACACGGGAGGCAGCCTCGGTCCTAGGAGAGCTTCTTTCCTAGATAGGATGCCGCATACGGCTTGTCGAAGTTGCCGTTCGTGGCCTTCGTGAGGGCGCCCATGACCTTGCCCATGTCGCGCTTCGTCGTGGCACCAAGCTGGGCGACCGTCTCGTCGATCAGGAGCTCGAGCTTCTCGCCTGCAACCTGCTCGGGAAGCAGGGAGTCCAAGATCTTTGCCTGCTCCTCGAGAAGGGCAATGCGCTCTGCGTGCGTGGCCTCGCCAGCCTTGTGGAGGCCATCGAGCTCCTCTGCCGTCACCTTCTGGAGCTTCTTCACGGCTGCCGTGATGTCGGCTTCCGTCACGTCTCTGCGCTCATCGACCTCGACCTGCTTCACAGCCTGGTTCACGAGGCGCAGGATCTGCGTGCGGTTCTTGTCGTGTGCCTTCATCGACTTCTTGATCTCGTCGAGCAGTTCCTCTTTCGTCAAGGCTTCATTCCTTCTTCCGGATAGCCGGGCCTTTAGGCCTCGGCCATCTCCTTCTTCATCTGAACGATCTTCTCGCGCCACTCCGGCATCGTGGCTCCCAGGATCTGCGTGGCGTAGATGGCTGCGTTCTTCGCGCCGCCGATCGCGACGCAGGCGACCGGCACGCCCGAAGGCATCTGCACCATCGAGAGGAGCGAATCCATGCCGCCGAGGTCGGATGTCTTCATCGGGACGCCGACGATCGGAAGCGGCGTATAGGCGGCAACGACGCCGCCGAGGTGCGCTGCCTTGCCGGCAGCGGCGATGATGACCTTGAGACCGCGGTCTGCTGCCGTGGTTGCCCACTCCTGGACCTTTGCCGGGTTCCTGTGGGCCGAAGCGACGACGAGCTCATAGGGAACGCCGAGCTCCTCGAGCTCCTTCGTGCATGCCTCCATGGCCGGCATATCGGACTTCGATCCCATGATGATGCCGACAAGCGGTGTTTCTGCCATGCAATGCCTCCTAGCTACTCGGGCAGCCCAGGGCTGCCCTTGCCTTATGCGCTACTTAGAGCTGGTCTCGGTCGACGTGGAAGATGTATCCGTCGACGTGGACGTGCTGTCGGAAGACGATGTCGTGCCCGTACTCGAAGAGGTCGAAGACGACGAGCTCGAGTCCGCCGACTCGGATGTATCACCTGCATCGCCGAGGCCCAGGATCTCTGTCGGCGACCAGGTCGTGATCTCGCTTCTGAGCTTCGTCTGGATGTCCTCGTCCATGCCGGCAATCGTGCACGTGAAGTTCACGCGGCCATTTGCCGAGGTGGACTTCCTCCAGATGAAGGTCATGAACGATTCGAGGTCGCCTGTCGGCTTGAGGAAGCCGAAGAGCGACGAGCGCTCGATCGTGCCATCGGATGCCCTGTGGACCTGGACATGGTAGATGACCGTATCGATGTCAGGATTGAGGAGTGCATTGACGGCGAAGGCCGTTGCCTGGATCTGCGAGCCTGCGAAGCACTCCATCGTGTCGCGGGACGACGTATCGATGACCGTGACCTCGACCCTGCCGGTATCCTCCGATGCCTCCTGGATCGTGAAGTCATCTGGGAACTGCGTGAAGCCATTGCCCCATTCGACGCCGCCTGAGAGGGCAGACGCGACCGTGCGGACATTGACCTCGTCGGAGAGGTTTGCCGTATTGAGGCGGCGTGCGACGCCGCAGGAGACCTGCGCGAGCACGAGCACGGCAAGGAAGATCAGGATGACCGTGATGGCGGCCTTCGTGATCGACTTCTCGACCGTCGAGCCGGATGGGTCGTCTCCGGAAAGCGGGTCGACATCCACGCCGTGGCCGAAGAGGCGCCGGTGAGAGCGCTGACGCTCTGCAGCATCCTTGTTGCTATGGCCTGTCTCGTCGACCTTCTCGAAGAGCTCCTCTGCCTGTGTGGCATCAAGGGCATTTCTCTGCTTTATGGGCATGCGCGCACTCCCATTTCCTCGCCGCTGCGCAGCGCTTGCATCAGGTCCAAGTTCTGCCAGCATATGCCGGCTCATCCAATGCTAAGTATACGCAACTCCCGCGTGCAAGGCTCCCTCTCAGGAGCGGCTTCCCTCAAACTGCATGCGGTAGTAGCGGGCATACGTCCCGCCAAGCGCAAGAAGCTCCTCGTGCGTGCCGCGCTCGGCGATCCTGCCATGCTCGACCGTGGCAATCTCGTCCGCATCCTTGATCGTCGAGAGCCTGTGGGCGATCACGATCGTCGTGCGTCCGGAGGCAAGCTCCGTGAGCGCCTGTTGCACGGCCCCTTCCGATTCGTTGTCGAGGGCACTTGTCGCCTCGTCGAAGATGAGGAGCGGCGGGTTCTTGAGGAACACGCGGGCAATAGCGATGCGCTGCTTCTGGCCGCCCGAGAGACGGGCGCCGCGCTCCCCTACCTGGGTCTCGAAGCCATCAGGCAGTGTCTCGATGAATTCGGCGATATTGGCACGCTCAGCCGCACGCACGATCTCTTCTGCCGTGGCGTCGGGCTTGCCGTAAGCGATGTTTTCCGCAATCGTCCCATCGAAGAGGTAGACATCCTGCTGCACCAAGCCTATCGCCTCATGGAGCGATTTCTGGGTGACGGAGCGCACGTCCTGCCCGTCGATTGCGACGGAGCCTTCATCCACATCGTAGAAGCGGGGCAGGAGCGAGCATATCGTCGACTTGCCGCCGCCCGAAGGGCCGACGAGCGCGAGCGTCTCGCCCGGACGGACCGTGAGGTCGAGGCCGGAGATGACCTCGGTGTCCGTGCCGGGATACGTGAAGTGCACGCCACGATAGACGATTCTGCCCTCTGTCACAGAGAGCGGCTCTGCATCGGGTGCATCCTCGATATCGGGCTGCGTGTCGAGGACCTCCTGGAAGCGGGCAAAGCCAGCCACTGCCTTCAAGAACGTCTCGGTGAAGTTCAGGATGTTCGTGATCGGCGTCGTGAAGAGCGAGATATAGAGCGCATACGTCGAAAGGTCGATCGGCTCCATCCTGCCCCGGGCGCAGAGCCAGCCGCCACCGACGATGATGCAGATGTTGAGTATGCCCATCATCACGGCGATGAGCGACTGGTAGATGCCCATCGCATGGTACATGCGGACCTTCGAGGCGAGATAGGCATCGTTCGAGCGGCGGAACTTCTTCCGTTCCAGGTCCTCTGCGGCAAAGCTCTTGACGACACGGGCACCGGCCAAGGCATCCTCGACACGCGAGTTCACGCCCGAGATCTTCTGCCGGTTCTCCGTGAACACGGCCTCCATGCGGCGGTTCGCGAAGAAGTTGAAGACGACAAGCACCGCAAGCACCACCGCAAGCACGATGGTGAGCTCGGCGTTGATGCTGGCAAGGATCACGAACGAGCCCACGATCTCGACAAGCCCTATGAGCAGGAACTCGGGACCGTGGTGTGCGGTCTCGGAGATATCGAAGAGGTCGCTCACGAGGCGGCTCATGAGATCTCCTGACTTGTGGCGGTCGAAGTAGGAGAAGCTCATGCGCTCATAGGCATCGAAGAGGTCCTCGCGCATCTTCGACTCCATGCGGGCGCCCATCACATGTCCCCAGAAGATCACGAAGTAGCGGCAGGCGAAGCGCACGGCATACATCGCGACAAGCCCCAGAGCGATGACGCCCAGGGCCGACATGATCGCATCCGGCCCTTCCGTGAAGAGGCCCTTCGTGAGGATGCGCAGGATCTGCGGAAACGCGAGGTCGATCGCAGCCACGAGCAGGGCGCAGATGATGTCGCCGACGAAGAGGTGCATCTGTCCCTTGTAGTAGGAAAGAAAGCTCCTCCAGAGCCCCCGCTTCCGCTTTCCTGCCTGCTCTGCCATCGCCTGCACCTTTCTTCCCTTCGCATGGAAAGGGAGTGCCGAAGCACTCCCTTCTTTGCCCTGCTTTCTTACTGCTGGTCTGCCGGCACGGGATCCGGCTCGAGCCGTCTCGATACCGCATCGCAGATGAGGGCACCGACGACGGTCTTCGCATCCTCGATGCGTCCGTCGAGCACGGCATCCACGAGCTCGCCGACATCGACGAGGTCGACATTGATGAACTCGTCTGCATCGGGCGAGCTTTCGGCGAGCTTGAGCCCTGTTGCCAGATAGATATGGATGAGCTCGTCGGCAAAGCCGGCAGAGGTGGCGATCGTCGTGAGGTATGCCATCTTCTCTGCGGTGAAGCCCGTCTCCTCCTTGAGCTCGCGCTCCGCGCAGGCCAGAGGGTCCTCGCCCGGCGCAAGCTTTCCTGCCGGAATCTCGACCGTCACGCGGCCCAGGGCCGTGCGGTACTGGCGCACGAGGCAGATCTGCCCCTCTTCAGTGAGCGCGACGACAGCGACGGCGCCGGGATGCCTCACGACATCGCGTACCGCCATCCTGCCGTCCGGAAGCTTCACCTGGAGACGGTCGACGTTGAAGATGCGGCCCGTCCAGGCAACATCCTCCGTGAGCACCTGCTCCTCGAGCTGGCGGTCGCGCGGATCGTCCTCGCCGAGGACGAGAGGACGCGCCTGGGGCGTGCCGGAGAGGTGCGTCTGCGTGCTCCTGTCGCCGTCGAACGTATAGGCGCCTGCCACATCGCTGAGGGTCGCTGCTGCCTCGGTGCGGGCAGCAGCCAGGTCCTTCTTGTCCGGCAGCACATCGCTCGAGAGCGAGCCTGTCTCTGCCTTCTCGATCTTCTTTCCCATGCTATGCCTCGAGTGCGGCACGGCCCTTGATGGCCTTGATGCCGATATCGTGGCGATACGTCTTGCCCTCGAACCAGATCTTGTCGCACGCCTCATAGGCGAGGTTGCGGGCATCTTCGAACGTCGAGGCGACAGCCGTCACATCGAGGACACGGCCGCCTGCGGTCACGAGATTGCCATCCTTATCGAGTGCTGTGCCGGCATGGTAGACCGTGACGCCGGGCATCGCATTGGCATCGTCGACACCCACGATCTTCTTGCCCTTCTCATAGGAGCCAGGATAGCCCGCGCTCGTGAGGACGACAGAGACAGCCCAGTCGTCGTCCCAGGAGACCATGTCAGGCGAGAGCGTACCTGCGTCGCAGGCAAGGAAGGCCTCGACGAGGTCGCCCTTCATGCGCGGCAGCACGACCTGGGTCTCGGGGTCGCCGAAGCGGGCGTTGAACTCGAGGACCTTGGGGCCATCCTTCGTGAGCATGAAGCCGCCGTAGAGGCAGCCGGAGTACGTGATGCCCTCGCGCCTGAGCTCGTCGATGACCTTCTGCTCGATCTCGACCATGCGGTCAAGCTCGCCCGGAAGAAGGATAGGCACAGGAGAGTAGACACCCATGCCGCCGGTGTTCAAGCCGCGGTCTCCGTCGAGCGCGCGCTTGTGGTCCTGGCTCGTCGCAAGCGGCACAAGCGTCGTGCCGTCCGTAAGCGCAAGAAGCGAGCACTCGGGACCTTTCAGCATCTCCTCGACGACGACCGTCTTGCCGGCGTCTCCGAAGTGGCCGCCGAAGCACTCCTTCACGCCTGCGAGCGCCTCTTCGGTCGTGTTCGCGACGATGACGCCCTTGCCGGCAGCAAGGCCGTCGGCCTTCACGACGCAGGGGCCTGCAAGCTCCTTCACGTAGGACGCGCAGGCATCCTCGTCCGTGAAGCTCTTCCAGGCTGCCGTCGGCACGCCGGCCTTTTCCATCACATGCTTCGCGAACTGCTTCGAGCCCTCCATCTGCGCCGCCTCGGCATTCGGTCCGAAGACCGGGATGCCGGCTGCACGGACAGCGTCGCCGACGCCCTTGACAAGAGGTGCCTCGGGGCCAATCACGACGAGGCCGATGCCGTGCTCCTTCGCGAATGCTGCCACCGCTTCAGGGGATTCAGGATCGAGCTCTGCCTTCTCGGCAAGCTCGTACATGCCGCCATTGCCCGGCGCCACGTAGATCTTGCCGGCACGCGGAGACTGGGCAAGCTTCACGAGCAGCGCATGCTCGCGGCCGCCTGCACCCAGCAAAAGAATCGAGACCTTGTCTTCAGCCATCTCGGGCCCCCTTCTAAAAGACCGAAGGTGCCGGCCCAAACTGACCCGGCACCTTCCCTGCTTGCTTCGCTGATGCTACTTCCAGTAGCGGTCGATCGTCTGCTCGCGGTCCGGGCCCACCGTGATGATGGAGACACGGACGCCGGCAAGCTGCTCGAGGAAGTCGATGTAGTCCTTTGCCTCGCGCGGCAGCTGGTAGAAGTTGCGGACACCGGAGATGTCGCACTTCCAGCCCGGCAGCGTCTCGTAGACCGGCTTCGCATGATAGAAGACGGACTGGTGCTCAGGCACCGTGCGGTAGGTCTTGCCGTCGCACTCGTAGGCAACGCAGACCTTGATCTCGTCGAGGCAGCCGAGGACATCGAGCTTCGTGATTGCGAGGTCCGTGAGGCCGTTGACGCGGGCAGCATAGTTCACGACGACTGCGTCATACCAGCCGCAGCGGCGCTTGCGGCCGGTCGTCACGCCGTACTCGTGGCCAACCTCGCCGAGGAGGTCTCCCGTCTCGTCGAAGAGCTCCGTCGGGAACGGACCGGAGCCGACGCGCGTGAGGTAGGCCTTCGCGACACCGAGGACGCGGTCGATCTGGGTCGGGCCGACGCCGGAGCCGGTCACAGCGCCGCCTGCCGTGCAGTTCGAGGACGTGACGAACGGGTACGTGCCGTGGTCGATATCGAGCATCGTTGCCTGGGCACCCTCGAACAGGATGTTCTTGCCAGCCTCGAGCTGCTCGTTCAGGAACAGAGAGGACTCGACGATGTAGGGGCGGATGCGCTCTGCATACGGCAGATACGTCTCGCAGATCTGGTCGACCGTGTAGGTCGGCAGCTCATAGACCTTCTCGAGGATCGGGTTCGTGTAGGCAAGCGCGCTCTCGAGCTTCTCGCGGAAGATGTGCTCGTCGAGCATGTCCTGGATGCGCAGGCCCGTGCGGTTCATCTTGTCCATGTAGCAGGGACCGACGCCGCGCTTCGTCGTGCCGATGAGGTTCTTGCCGAGCTTCTTCTCATGTGCGCCATCAAGATCCTTGTGGTACGGCATGACGATGTGGGCGTTGCCGGAGATCTTGAGCGCGTCGCAGGAGATGCCCTGCTTCTCGAGGGTATCGATCTCGCCGAGGAGAACCTCGGGGTCGACGATGCAGCCGTTGCCGATCACAGGATAGACGCCCTTGTACATGACGCCAGACGGCACCTGGTGCAGCGCCAGCTTGTGGCCTCCTGCAACGACCGTATGTCCTGCATTCGCTCCGCCGGCGTAGCGGCACACCACGTCGAAGTCGCCAGAGATGAGGTCGGTGACCTTGCCCTTGCCTTCATCGCCCCACTGCGTGCCCACAAGCACTGATGCTGGCATGTGATTCCTCCTCGGTCCAAAACTGATAAGGCCCTGCGCAAAGGCGCAGGACCTCCTCAGTATACGGCAGGCATGTGCCTGCCGATTCTGTCATCTCGGATTGAAGAGAGTCTCCAGAGTGGAGCTTCCCTACTCCTCGTGGTGCGTGTCGACCTCGACGAACTTCGTGGAGCCCGGAAGGAACGTGAGCGGCACGACGCCGAGCGGGCCGGAACGGTTCTTCGCGATGATGAAGTTCGTGACATCCTTGTCCGGACGGTCGTCGCGCGCCGCCTCCTCGTCGGTCATCGAACGGTCGAGGAGGATGACGATATCGGCGTCCTGCTCGATAGCGCCGGATTCACGCAGGTCGGAGAGCTGCGGCGTCTTGCCGGTACGCGATTCGACCTGACGGGAGAGCTGCGAGAGGGCAACAACCGGCACGCCCAGGTCCTTTGCCATGATCTTGATGCCACGGCTCATCTCGGAGACCTCGGTCGCACGGGAGTCGGAACGCCGTCCTCCCGACGGAGGGGACACGAGCTGGAGGTAGTCCAGGATCACGATCGCGTTCTTCTCCTTGCCATGGAGCATGCGGCGTGCCTTGGCGCGGACCTCGGTCACGGTCGTTCCCGGCGTATCGTCGATCATGATGTCAAGATGCGAGAGGTCGACGGTTGCCTGCAGGAGCTGCTGCCACTGGTTGTCGCGGATGTTCGCGGCACGGATGTCCTGGAGGCTCACGCGTGCCTGGGCCGCGAGCAGCCTCTGCGCGATCTCGACCTTGGACATCTCGAGCGAGAAGAAGGCGACGGTCGTGCCGAGAGCCGCCGCATTGACGGCGAGGTTCAGGGCAAAGGAGGTCTTGCCGACGCCAGGACGGGCGCCGACGACGATCATCTGGCCAGCGCGCAGGCCGAGGAGCTGCTTGTCGATGCCCGGGAAGCCTGTCTGGACGCCGAGGAACTTCTCGTCCTGCGCTGCCATCTCGCCGAGCTCGTTGTAGAGGTCCTCCATGACAGTCTCGAGCGTCGAATAGTTGCTCTTGATGTCAGAGTCCGTCGCATTGAGGATAAGCTTCTCTGCCTGGTCGACGACTTCCTTCGTATCCTCAGGCGCATCATAGGCAAGCGCTGTGACCTTCGTCGATGCCTGGATGATCTTTCTGAGCGTCGAGTCGCGGCGCAGGATCTCTGCATGGTGGCGCCAGCTTGCAAGCGCGAACGAATTGCCGGAGAGCTCGAGGAGGTACGTGCTTCCGCCGACCTTCGCAAGCTCGCCTTCCGACTTCAGGTAGTCGGCAAGCGAGATCGGGTCGACCGGCTGGCTCCTGTCGAAGAGGTCGCGCATCGCAAGGAAGATCGTGCGGTTCGACGGCACGTAGAAATCATCCGGGGAAAGCTCGACGAGCGCATCCTGGAGCACATCGGGAGAGAGCAGCATCGCGGAGAGGACCGATGCCTCGGCAGCCGTATCCTGCGGCATGACGGGCTCGGCCGGAAGCTGAGGCGTCTCTTCCTTGCGCCGGTATCCTTCATTTTCGGCCATGCGCTCCTCCTTCCCTCTCCGGATCCGGACACATGCTTTTCCGGGAGCTTTCGCGCTCCTTGCACGTCCCTGACACAGAGCTTGCATGCACTGGTGAAAGTCTCATCGCCTGCGACCTGTGGCTTTGCAGGTTTTCATCGTTTTCAACAATGCGTCGAACACTTCGCTCAGAAGTTTTCGACAAACAGAACACGCGTGCCTTCGCGCAGGTCAGAGGGCTTTTCGGGCAGAAAGCCTTCTCCGCTCTTAGGCATCTACGTGCGGATTCCTGCATTTCCGCAGGTAGATGACGTGTTCAAAGTGCTTCTTCGAAAAACGCCCTCCCCGGGGCCCGAGGGCTTGGGGAGGGCGGTGTGCTCGAGATATCGCTGGACTGGCCGCAAGGACCAGTTTCAGCTTTCTCTGCCTGTTGAAATCCCTTGTCTATAAGGGACGGGCAGGTGAAGATTTCACCTACTCGGCAGGGGTCTCGGCTGCTTCCTCTGCGGGAGCCTCCTCGGCCTCGGCCTCTTCGGCCTCCGGCTCAGGCTCCTCGACATCGCCGACGAGAACAGTGATCTCGGCGTTGATGTCACGGTAGAAGTTGATCGTGACCGTGTGACGGCCGACGGTCTTGATGGCAGCAGCGTGCTCGACGCGCTTGCGGTCGACGTCGACACCGAGCTGGGCCTTGAGGGCGTCAGCGATCATGGTCGTCGTGACGGAGCCGAAGAGCTGGCCGTCGTCGCCGATCTTCGCATCGACCTTGATGGACTTGCCATCGACCTGAGCCTTGAGCGCCTGTGCGTTTGCGATGCGCTCTTCCTCGCGCTTCGCGATGTTGCGGCGGCGCTGCTCAAGCTGCTTGATATTGCCAGGGGTAGCCGGCTGGGCGATCTTGTTGGGGAACAGGTAGTTCTCCGCGAAGCCCTGAGCGACATCGACGATATCGCCCTCGCCGCCCTTGCCCCTGAGCTCACCCAAAAGGATGACTTTCATTGGGACACTCCTTCGGTTGGTTGCCTTGCGGCAACTCCTACTTTGATTCAGAAGCCCGGTGCTGGTAGCTTCTTGGACCTTTCCGCTCTATGTTGCGGAAGTCTGCGAAGCCATCGACCAGACCTACTACGCTCATTGCCATGAATTCTGTCTCGAGCCACACGCAGATGAGGCAGGCAAGCGCCTGTCCGAATCTGCCGATCTCCTGCGTTGCCAAAAACCACACTGCGACCGCAATCCCCTGGATAGCGCAGGCTATGCGCAGCACCTGGAGAAGGTTCTTGGCCGCGAAGAGGACGGTTGCCGGAACGGCTACGCCCTGCCGGTCGCAGACCACGAGCGCGAACGTTGTGACAAGTGACGCAAGCGCCCAGACAGGAAGATCGTAATCGCGGAGCTTCACGGCGCATTCCTGCGCATCCGGTCCCGAATGCACGAACATCGTGCAGCCGAGCCCTGCGCTCACGCACCACAGCGCTGCAATCGCAGCGTAGGCGAGCGGCCAGTACTGGCGAAGAAGCGCTATGGCTGCATCGAGGGCAGCCTGCACATCCACGCCCTGGGACATCCCGCTATACGCCTTCGCAGCTTCTGCGAGGCCGGCATCCACGCTCGCATCGAGCGTCGTCCCTGCCGAGAAGGCCAGGACGGCATCCGTTGCGATGAGGGCAGCGGAGAGTCCGAGCACAGCACACAGAAGCGTGCCGGCGCCGAGCTTCCGCTTTGCCACCAGAAGCCCCAGGATGAGGCCAGAGGCGGCAGGCAGCACAGGCTCCATCAGAGAGCTGGCCTGCGTCGCCACTCCCACAGCCGCTGCAGGGACGATCGTGGCAGCAAGAGCCAGAAGGCTCTCCTTCACGCCGCGCCCCTTCGTGGCCAGGCAGGTGCCGTACGCCGTGGCAAAGCCCGCAAGCAGCGGTATGAACCCGGAGACGACAGCTCCCGCGACGCACCAGATGAGACCAGACACAAGATTGTCCGGTCCCTCCGAAGGTGCCTCGAAGGCTCCTTTCGGAGCGAGCTCTCTGCCCGGTTCAGCCGGCGCATTGCGCCAGCTTCCGGACGGAGCAGCTTTTCTGTCCTCTTCTTCGCTCACTGCCTGCCGGCTCTGCTCGAGACGGGATATGGCTAGTCGCGGTTGCGGCCACGGCCGCCGCGGCTGGAGACCACGGAAACCGTGTACGGCAGAAGGGCCATCTCGCGGGCGCGCTTGATAGCGACCGCAAGGTCACGCTGATGCTGCGTGCATGCGCCAGTCACACGACGCGGCTTGATCTTGCCGCGGTCCGTCGTGTACTTGCGGAGGAGCTGGACATCCTTGTAATCGATGTAGTCCACGTCCTCCTTGCAGAACTGGCAATACTTGCGACGCGGCTGACGCTGAAAATCCTGAGCCATGTCTAATTTGCCTTTCTTTTCAGATGGCCGGAGCCACCTGAGTTCTTCTTGTTCCTGCTAGAAGGGAATGTCCTCGTCGTAGACATCCGCCGAAGGCGGCGTCTGCTGAGAAGGACGCTGAGAGGTCTGTCCGTAAGCTGCCGGAGCAGAGAAGCTCGGAGCCTGCTGCGCATGCGTAGCCTGGTTCTGGGAGCTGCCCTGGCCCTGGCGGGACGACATGAATTCCAGGTCGTCCACAATGACCTCGAGCTTGCTCCTGCGCTGCCCATCGCGTTCCCATGAGCTGTAGCGAAGCTTGCCTTCCAGAGCAACCTTGGTGCCCTTCGTGAGGAAGCGTGCAAGGGCATCGGCACGGGTGCCGAACATCACGCAGTCCACGAAGTTGGGTACATCCTCCCATTCGCCGGATGCATTGCGGCGGCGATCGTTCACGGCTACGCCGAAGGTCAGCACGGTCGTGCCGCCAGCCGTAGCGCGAATCTCTCCGTCACGCGTCAGATTGCCCGAAATAATAACCCTGTTGATGCTCACGCTTCTCACAACCTCTCATCTGCGGGCGCTGCGCCCGCTCTTCCATAGCTAGTCCTTGTCCGGACGAGCCACGATCATGTGGCGCTTCACTGCGTCGTTGATACGAAGAACGCGGTCAAGCTCGGCGATGTCGGCTGCATTGGCATGGAAGTTGATGAGGGTGTAGTCACCCTCGGTGAGACCGTCGATCTCATAGGCGAGCTTGCGCTTGCCCCAATCGTCGACGCTGTCGACCTGGCCACCGTTCTCGGTGATTGCGACGTCAACGCGCTTCATGACACCAGCGCGGACCTCCTCGTTAGAGGCAGGATCGACAAAAAACAGCAGTTCATAGGCCTTCATGTGGTCACCTCCTCTGGGCTAGTGGCTCAGGGTCATGAAGGTCGCGCCCCGAGCAGGAAAGGTTCGGTCTAGAACCATACCACAGGGCAGGCCCTCTTCCTGTGAACTCCATAACTTTCCATAGCCGCTGCAGGATGCAAGCACTGTAGCAGACCCGTCTGACAGAAAGAGAGGCCTGAGCTGCCAGAAATGCTGCAGCCATCAGACAGAAGGAGGGCGGAAGGCACATCTGCCCTCCGCCCCCGCAAAGCCTCTCTGTGCCTCTTCCCTAGCAGGAAGAGGAATCCTCGGGATGGGACATGATGAGGGTTGCCGGCTCATCGGCAGGAGCCGAGCTCTCGCCGATTGCAGGAAGGCCGCCTGCCGGCTTCTTTGCCTCGGGCTCGTCTGCGGCCGTGCCGGAAGGCTCATGCGCCGGCTCTGTTTCCGGCTCGGGCTTCTTCTCTTCGGGAGCAGCATCCGTGCCGTTCTCTGCACCCTTCTTCTCTGGCTCAGCGGCTGCAGGAGCAGCATCTTCCTGCTCCTTGCCATCTTTCGTGCCCATGCCCGGCAGCGGGTCCTTCGAGCTTCCCCAGTCGGGAACATCGAACTGGCGGAACCAGAGGCCGAGGGCATTCACGGCGACGGTCTGGAGCGTCGTGGCGAAGACGGCAGCAAGGTAGAGCACAAGCACGAGCCAGGGCGCGAAGCGCGAGAGGAGATGCGCCGCCAGGACCGCAATCGCCGCAGCGCTGCCCGAATAGGAGAGAAGGCTCACGAGCTCTGTGAGCGACGGCACAAAGATGATGAGAGCGCAGAGGACGCAGAAACCCTCGATCAGGAGGGTGCCGAGGAAGAGGATGAGCGCGATTTCGCAGATGCTGCCGAAGTCGTGCTTCACCATCTCCCAGATGCGGTCGAGCTGGTATCCAGCCTTCACATGCTGGTAGATCGTCGCGCGCAGTGCTGCCACCCACATGATCGTCGTCCACAGAAGCGTGAGGAAGCTCCAGATGAGCCCGACGAAGCCATCAGCGGCAGGACGCACGGCTGCAGCCAGGACGATATAGATGAGGAGGTAGCCAAGCATCGCCAGAAAGACGCGCCAGCCGCTCTTGATGCAGGCGCCGGCCTTCACATTGCGCTGCTTCGGGTAGGTCTCCCTTCCCCAGGCCGTGAGGCGTGCCCACTCCGCCTGGTAGCCCCAGACGCCGAGAGGGCCTGCTATCGGCACGAGCTTGGCCAGCGGCAGCACGAGCAGCGGCTTGTACCATCCCTTGTCGTGCGTGAGCATCCGCCACGAGCGGCTCATATATTCCTTGGCATCGGCGCTTTCTGCCATGCGCGGACCTCCAAATGATGCAGCATGCACAGGGCATGCCTCTAACAGCTATCTGACACGAAGACTCTTATACCCTACCAGCCCCTGATGCAGAGATTCCTGCGAGACCCCATGAGCATGGAGGATTCCTGAAAAGCGCGATAGATATGAAAAGAGCCCCGCTGCGCAGGGCTCGAACATTTCTGGCGGAGAGGGTGAGATTTGAACTCACGTACCCGCGAACGGGTAAACGGTTTTCGAGACCGCCGCATTCGGCCGCTCTGCCACCTCTCCAATTATGAAAGAACGTGGCGCCCGAAGGCGCCACGGATGCTTGCTGGCGGAGAGTCTGGGATTTGAACCCAGGATACGCTTTAGGCGTATACACGATTTCCAATCGTGCTCCTTCGGCCACTCGGACAACTCTCCTCAAAACCGCGAAGGAAATTGTACAATACTGTCCCTGCATTGGGAAGAGGAATTTTTCGTTTTCTTCTGGAGCCCGAAAATGGGGCCCAGAGACGTGCGTCATGTGCCTCGCCGAGCCGAAGGGGATGCTCTTGTTCGACCTGCTCATTACCGGATCTGCGCAGGCACAGGCCGTGCCGATGCCTGCCTGGCTCGATCTTGCCGCTGTCGTCGTCGGCTCGCTCACGGGCTGCATCGTCGCCGAAGAGCGCAAGCTCGATCTTGTAGGATTTGTGGGCCTCTCCATCCTCTGTGGCCTCGGAGGCGGGCTTCTGCGCGATATGGCCATGCAGCAGGGCGGCGTCTACCTCATTGATTCTCCCTATGCCATCCCCGGCTCTGTCGCAATCGCGCTCATCTCGTTTGCATTCCCGTCGCCGTTCTTCGGCAATCCTGCCGCGCTCGAATGGCTCGATATCCTCTCCGTCTCGCTCTTTGCCGTCTCCGGCACGGACAAGGCGCTCCTGCATGGGCTCTCCGTCTGGGCCTGCGTCCTCATGGGCACGCTCACCGCGGTCGGCGGAGGGATGCTGCGCGATGTGTTTCTGGGCGACATCCCGCGCATCTTCAGAAAGTCAAACCTCTATGCGCTCTGCGCCGTCGCGGGATCTTTCGCCTACTTCGTCTTCGGAACGATCGGGCTCAACAAGGTACTCTGCGCCCTCATCTGCATTGCCGTGACCGTGGGGCTCAGGCGTGCCTCGCTTCGCTACCACATCATGTCCCCTGCCGGCGTGGACCTGACGCCGAAGGTCGAGGCCGGCGTGAAGCGTGCCGAGCGCCGGATCAAGGATGCCCACGAGAAGCGCCGCGAGCGCTAGCCTCCTTCCTCATAGCAGCAGAGAAAGCAGCAGGCCCGCCTCCTTCCGGAGACGGGCCTGATCCATATCCTTATGCCTTCAGCTCTACTTGTTCACGAGGCCGTGGCGGACACGCCACTTGCGGCGCTCGATCTCGGAGAGGATGCGCTTGCGCATGCGGATGTGCTTCGGCGTGATCTCGACGAGCTCATCGTCCATGATGTACTGGAGAGCCTCCTCGAGCGTGAACGTGCGCGGAGGCGTCAGCTGGACAGCGATGTCTGCCGTCGAGGAGCGCTGGTTGCCGAGGTTCTTCGTGCGGGCGACGTTGACGACCATGTCGCCTGGCTTCGAGCGCTCGCCGACAATCATGCCCTCATAGCACTCCGTGCCCGGCTCGATGAAGAGCGTGCCGCGGTCCTGGAGCGTGCCGAGAGCGTAGGCGACAGCCTTCTCCGTCGACATCGAGATCATAGCGCCATTGCTCCTGCCGCCGATCTCGCCGGCATACGGGCCGTACTCGAGGAACGTGTGGTAGAAGATGCCTTCGCCGTGCGTGACGTTCAGGATGCGGTTCTTGAGGCCCATGATGCCGCGGGTCGGAATCGAGAACTCGAGATGGCAGGAAAGGTCGGTCTGCTCCATGCTCGTCATGTTTCCGCCGTTGTTGCCGAAGACCTCGATGACCTTGCCGGAGTACTCGCCCGGGCACTCGACGACAGCCTGCTCGATCGGCTCGAGGCGGTTGCCGTTCTCGTCCTTCTTGAAGAGGACCTTCGGGCGTCCTACCTGGAACTCGAAGCCCTCGCGGCGCATCTCCTCCATAAGGACGGAAAGATGCAGGATGCCACGTCCTGCGACCTCGACGCCTGTCTTGTCCGGAAGCTCCTCGATGCGCATCGTGACGTTGTTCTCGCGCTCCTGCATGAGGCGTTCCTTGAGCTGGCGGCCACCGACAATGTCGCCGTCACGGCCGACAAGCGGAGACGTCGAAGGCTCGAAGATGATGGAGAGCGTCGGCGGATCGATCTCAATCGGCTCGAGCTCGACCGGGTTCTCTGGGTCAGTGTAGACATCGCCGATATCGGTGGAGTCGACGCCGACGACAGCGCCGATGTCTCCTGCGACGACCTCGTCGCACTCCTTGCGGCCGAGGTAGTCGAACGTGAAGAGCTGCTTCACCTGTGCCATGGCACGCGAGCCGTCGTTCTTCACGACGAGGATGCGGTCGTTGGCATGGATCGTGCCGGAGTAGACACGGCCGACGCCGATGCGGCCGACATAGTCGGAGTGGTCGATCGTGACGACCTGCATGGCAAGCGGGCCATCGGGGTCCACGTCAGGGGCAGGCATGGCATCGATGATCATGTCGAGCATCGGGTACATGTCCATGTTGCCGTCATCCGGATCGAGGCGGGCAAATCCGTTCACGGCGGAAGCGTAGATGACATGCTCCATCGTGAACTCGAGCTGCTCGTCAGAGGCGCCGAGATCCATCATGAGGTCGAGGGAGTCGTTCATGGCCTTCTGGGGATCTGCGCCCTCACGGTCGATCTTGTTGATGACGAGCATGATCTGGAGCTTCGCGTCGATGGCATGGCGGAGGACGAAGCGGGTCTGCGGCATGGGTCCTTCTGCTGCATCGACAAGCAGGAGGGCGCCGTCAGCCATCTTGAGGACGCGCTCGACCTCGCCGCCGAAGTCGGCGTGGCCCGGCGTATCGATCACGTTGATCTTCACGCCCTTGTACTCGATCGAGATGTTCTTGGACAGGATCGTGATGCCGCGCTCGCGCTCCTGGTCGTTGGAGTCGAGGATGCGGTCCTGCACCTGCTGGTTCGCGCGGAAGGCGTCCGTCGCCTTCAGCAGCTTGTCGACGAGCGTCGTCTTGCCGTGGTCGACATGCGCGATGATTGCGATGTTTCTGATCTGCTTCTGCAGCATGGAATGCCTCTCTTATCTCAGGGACACAGACGCGTACGGTGCTGCATCATGCTTTGCAGCCGCTGCACGCGGTTTTCAGGCCATTCAGGGGATTTACGCTTGCAAATATAGTGGATGAAGATGTGTTGATGTGGGGAAGAGCCAGGCTCCACGTAAATTCTGGCGCTAGATGAGCGGTTCGAGCTCGCCCGCAGGCGCCGGATCGGTCCAGGCAAACTTCTCGTGCTCCCCTCGCCCCTTGAAGAGCGAGTAGGCAGAGTAGGCCTCGTATCCTTCTTCGCCGAACTCGAGGAGTACTGCGTCCTCATAGACGCCGTCTTCGTCCTCGATGGCCCCCTCATACACGAGGGCATAGCGCACAGGCGCCGCGAGCCCCGCCTTCGGGTCTCCGCCCACCTCGACCAGCGCGCCCACCTTCTCGTGCGCGCCTTCGATGCAGGCCTCGATGCCGTCGTCCACGAACTCGTAGGAGGCGACATGTCCCGCTGCATCCTGGACAGCGAGCACGGGCTCGACTTCCTTGCCGTCGGCCAGAAGGTCGAATGCCTGGCCCATGAGGTCGCAGGAGAGCTTGTCGAGCTCAGGCGTCACTCCTTGCTTTCTTGCCACAGCACCAACCCTTCCGCCGGACCTGCCGGCACATCATGTTCCGGACCCATTCTAGCAGGTCCGGTGCGTGCAGCGCTCAGTAGCGCACCGTATAGAAGCCGAGGTCGCCACGGCGCAGGGTACGCGTGTGCTCTATCGCCTGGCCATCCTGGTCATAGCTTATGCAGTCGTATGCCATGGCCGGCCTACCCGCCTCGACGCCGAGGAAGTGCGCATCATGCGTGCTGAGCTCTGCGATATCGAGATGCTCCGAGGTCGCATCGACGACCTTGCCGTAGAAGCCGAAGACCTCATAGAGCGAGAAGACGCCGAGGTCTATGCCTTCGAGCCTCGGGAAGCGCACGAGCGGCACGACCGTGCGCTCGAGCGAGAGCGGACAGCCGTCGACGCTGTTCAGGCGCCTGATTGCATAGACAGGATCGTCCTTCTCGATTCCGAAGAGCTCTGCATACCAGGGGCCTGCCGCCCTCGTCTCGTGCGAGAGGATGCGGACCTGCGGCTTCTTGCCCTCGGCTCTCGTGCTCTGGCGGAAGCTCCTGCCATCGCCGATATCGAGCATGCCAGGGCTGCCCTTCGTGACGAAGACGCCCTTTCCCTGGGCACGGCGCACAAGGCCTTCGTCTTCGAGCGCGGCATAGGCATTGCGGACGGTCTGGCGCGTCGTATGGAAGATCTGGGAGAGCTCCTGCTCGGAGGGAAGCACCTCGCCCAGCGCGTAGTCGCCGTCCTCGATCTTCGTGCGGATGGCTTCGCGGACCTGCTGATAGAGCGGCTTTGCCTTCTTCTCGTCACTCATCCGCTATCACCTTCTCCGGTATCTCATGGCCTTGGGAGAGATGCTCCTGGCGCGCATAGAATGTGTAGCGGTCGGAACGGATGACAGCCTTGAAGTACTCGACCGGCGTCCTCTCCTCGGTCTCGGAGACGCCTGTCTGGAAATAGACCGGGTCCCCTTCGGCAAGCCCGAGCTCTTCTGCCTCGTCTGCATCGACGCGGGTGATGGAGAGGCGCTCCTCGCCGTGCGGCAGCGTGATGCCATACTCCTGCCTGAGCGTATCGAAGAGCGAGCGCTCCTGGAAATCGTATTGTTCGATGCCGGGGCAGACCGACACATTGAGGTAGACGGTCTCAATCATGCAGGGGAGCCCATCGATCAGGCGCACGCGCCTGAGCTCGAAGATGGGATCTCCTTCCTTGAGCTGGAGCTTGTGCGCGACGTGGGCGTCGGCGACCTCGCTCTTTGCCCAGAGCACCTTCGAGGACGGGGTCTTGCCGACAGCGCGCACGGTATCGCTGTAGCCGTTGTAGCCGCGGCAGTTCGACTCGGGCCGCCGCATCGCGACGTACGTGCCCGATCCTCCCCTGCTCTCGAGGACGTGCCTGGCGATGAGCTCGCGCAGCGCCGCCCGGAGCGCCGTCCTCGAGATGCCCCACTCGTCTGTGAGCGTGCGCTCGGCAGGCAGGCGGTCGCCCTCCTTGAGACCTGCCTCGTCGAGGTAGGCCAGTATGTTCTCGAATGCCGCCTCGGAAGGGGCGACCTTGCGCTCAGCCATCAAGCTTTCTTTCTTCTGGTCTTGTCGAGAAGCTTCTGGTAGCCCGCTGCAAAGCTCTCGGATGTCTTGCCCTTCGCATCGGCTGCGGGGACGACGCCGTGCTCGTCCGAGACGAGGAAGTACTCGGAGGCTTCGACGTCTCCTTCGAGATAGGCAGATGCGAGATCCGGCATGCGCACGACCGGCATGCCAAGCGTCTGGGCAAGGTCCTGGATGAGCGACGTGGCACCCGAGATGCGCTCCTCGGTGCCGGTGCCCATGAGGAGCGTGCCATCCGGACGAACGGCCCAGAACGTCTCGGGGGCGATGGCTGTCTCCTCGAACTCGCGGCGCGACTTGAGGGCGCGTATCGCAAGCTCGCGGGCCGCCGTTTCCTGGAGCGGCTCGTAGGGCCCGACGGTCATGGCAGCACGGCCCTCTTCGTCGACGATGATCATGAGGACGCCGAAGGGATGTGCCGCAGAGCCCTCCTCGAGCGTCCATTCGATATGCTGCTTCGCCCACTCGAGGAGCGTGCCGCGCAGCGGCTCTCCCTGGAGCCTGCGTGCTCCGAGTGCGCGCATATGGCGGTTCGCAAGCGGCAGCTGCTGGTCGTAGAGCCTCCAGCGGCAGACCAGGGCAGGCTTGCCGAGCTTGAAGTCCTTCATGTCAGGCTGCGGGGCCGTCTCTTTCTGGCCCTCGTCCTTCGTATCCAAAGGCAGGCTCCTTTCCCTCGTCTTCTTGTTTCATACCAAAGCTTACAACGATTCAGTTGCAGCTTCGCACAGAACGCGTATGGTAGGCATGCCAGAATGAGCAATCTGCACAGGCAGGAGAGATATGGACGAGAAGATGCCGAAAGGCCGCTTTGCGCCGACCCCGTCGGGCCGCATGCATGCCGGCAACATCATGGCTGCCCTCCTTGCCTGGCTCTCCGTCCGCCATGAAGGCGGAAAGATCGTGCTCAGAATCGAGGACCTCGATCCGAGAGCCCAGAACAGGAAGAATGCAGACCTCCTTATGGACGACCTCTCGTGGCTGGGCCTCGACTGGGACGAGGGCCCCTACTATCAGAGCGACCGTCGCGACATCTACCGCGAGGCAATCCAGGAGCTCAGAGACCGCGGCCTCACCTACCCCTGCTTCTGCACGCGCGCAGAGCTCCATGCAGCGACCGCGCCCCATGCATCGGATGGCACCTATATCTACCAGGGCACCTGCCGCCGCCTCACGGCAGCCGAAGTTGCAAGGAAATCCGCCGAGAGGCGTCCTGCCACCCGCCTCATCGTGCCCGATGCAGACGACCCCGAAGGCACGATCTCGTTCACGGATGCCGTCTATGGGAAGCAGACCGAAGTCCTTGCCCGCGACTGCGGCGACTTTTTGATCGAGCGCTCGGACGGCGTGCCCGCCTATCAGCTTGCCGTCGTCGTGGACGATGCGCTCATGGGCGTCACGGAAGTCGTGCGTGGCCATGACCTTCTGGGATCCTGCGCAAGGCAAATCTACCTCCAGCGCCTCTTCGGCTATCCGGAGCCTTCCTATGCCCATGTGCCGCTTCTCATCGCCCCTTCAGGCAGGCGCCTCTCGAAGCGCGACCGCGACCTCGATGTCGGCGTCATGCGCGAGCGGGCAGGACATCCTGGCCCCATCATCGGCGCCCTCGCGGCGGCGGTAGGGCTCGCCGAACCCGGCGAAGAGGTGCTCCCGGAAGACCTTGTGGCGCGCTTCTCCTGGGCGAGGGTCCGTGAACATCGCGCAGATATTGTGGCGAATGGCCAATTTCTTGCAGGTCCTCCCCTTGTAGGCAACCACGCAAGTGGGGTATGATGCTACAGCACCTATTGGAGAGCTGACCGAGTGGCCGAAGGTGCTCGCCTGCTAAGCGAGTATAGGACTAAATCCTATCTGGGGTTCGAATCCCCAGCTCTCCGCCAGCATATGACAGGGACTGCGCGAAAGCGCAGTCCCTTTTTTCATGCGCAGGCAGGCCCGGGCAGCACCAATATGTCTTCTGCTACATTCCGGCATATATAAGAAGCCGCAGCAGGCGCCTCTCTCGGCAGCCTGCTGCGGCCTGACGGAGCCATGGAATCCCAGCCTCTCGCCTTCTGCGCTAGTCGTTCTTCTGGCCCAGGAAGTAGGGTGCAGCCACGAAGCAGATGCCGCCGACCATGTTGCCCAGGGTCACGGTGATGAGGTTATAGAAGTAGCCTCCGAGCGAGACTGCCTGGCCGGCAGGATCGAGAAGCGCGACCGTGAGCTGCGTCATGTTTGCGATGGAGTGCTCGAAGCCGCAGGTGATGAAGGCAAAGAGGCACCAGAACACCATGATGAGCTTCGCGACATCGTTCGTGGTCCTGAAGGCGCACCACACGGCAAGGCACACGAGGATGTTGCAGAGAATGCCGCGTATGAAGAGCGGGATGAACGGCGTCCCCATCTTTCCTGCCGCCGCCGTCGCAAGGAACGTGGAGGTCGCTTCTCCGTTGAGGCCCGAGAAGTGGAAGAGAACGGCCAGGACCACAGCCCCTGCGAGATTGCCGAGCCAGCAGACGATCCAGACCTTCGCGGCGTCTCCCAGAGTGACGGTCTTCTTCATGATGCCGAGACTCATGACCATGGTGTTTCCGGTGAAGAGCTCGGAGCCGGCGATAACAACGAGGGAGAGGGCGATGCCGAAGGAGACGCCCATGACGACCTTCGTGTACGGAGCCCCCTGGAGCTGGCCGCCTATCACATTGATGAGAAGATTGCCGAATCCGATATAGGCACCGGCGAGCATCGAGAGCACGAAATAACCTGCCGGATTCTTCGAGACCATTGCCTTCTTGCCTGCTGCCGCCTTGGAAGCGGCGGTTACCTCTGCTGCGTACATGCGGGGCTCCATCCTGGTCGTTTCCTGGGTGCTGATTGAATCAATCTACCATGGGATATGCCGCTTCAGCGGCATAAAGTCGGTGGGCGCCTGAAGCCTTGCGCTGCCGCCTGGCTTTGCATGCTGCCCTATACGTGCTCGCTCATCCGAAACAGCCAAGAAGAATCCTTAAACCAAGCATCAAGATGGTTCAGACTTCCAGGCACAGCTGCATCAAAAGCATGGCGGATTGTCAAGCTGAGTGCAACATCTCCCGATAGACCTCGTTGGCCGTC
>JBJEHU010000026.1:0-10837 GCA_051876355.1 Atopobiaceae bacterium
CAGCAGTCGAGGCTGCTATCGCCTCATCGAGCACGGCCCCCATGAGGGCATAGAGGTCCTCTCCTGCCATGAAGCCGAGAGCTGCACCATCTGCGATGCAGGAGAGCGTGATGCCTCGGTCCTGGCAGATGAGCCGCTTCTCGGAGAGCACCGTGTCGAGCGCCTCGTTTCCGGTGTGCACGACCGCATCATAGAGGCTCACATCGTGCAGGAGCGCCTTTGCCGTATCCTCACCGACCTCTGTGCCGGCATCCGCAAGCGTCTGGAACACTCTGTGGCGTATGCCATGCATGCGCATATTGATGGCATCCATCGTCTGGCGGCTCTGAGCATACTGGCGCTGCCGCTCTGCCAGGACATGCCGTGCCGTATCGCGCTCGGCTTCGAGGCGCCGGTTGATGAGGAGCTCGTATTCCATAAGGACAGTGAAGATACAGATGAAGCCATGCACAGACCGCAGCGCCACGATATAGGCGACGGCAATCCCGTCGGCAGAGAGGCTCTTGATAACAAGATCGAAGCCGATGACCATGAGGATCACGACTGCCATCATGAGGATCATGGCAGGGTCGCTCACGCTCTCGAGGCCTTCTGCATCGGACTTCCTTACGAAGAAGTACCAGACCGCAAGATAGAGGATGGCAGAGACCGCGAAGTTGAGGATGCTGTAGGGGCCGAAGAGCACCTGTCGTCCCGCCTCTGCTTCAGGGCCTGTGCCAAGCGCCAGCACCCAGATGAGCTCAGATGCTCCCGATGCAAGGTTCTGGAGCGCATAGCCGCAGGAGCAGCAGAAGAGGCACGCCCAGATGCTCGCATCCGAAAGGAAGCGCACGACCGCGGCCGAGCCCACAAGGAGCGCCGAGAACGCAAGGAACTGCAGGAAATAGCCTGTAAGCCCGGATGCCTCCAGCGGCATGAGGGGAAACGACGTGGCCCACAGGGACAGGAGCGCTATGGCAGCAAGGCCTGCGGCAATCGCGATGAGGAGCCTTGTGCCGAAGCCTTCCTTCGGCTTCAGCGCCACAGAGAAGACAGCGATGCCGAAGGCGACACGCACGACGATGCTCGCGAGGCTTGTTGCCACCCAGAGCCAGGCAGGCACTAGATGCCCCTTCCGACGTAGGCAGCAAGGCGCTCGAGCGCCGGCTTCTTCTGGGAGCGGCTGAAGTAGAGCTCCGTGCCGTCAGACATCACGACCGACGCCGTGCGGATGCGGGCGACCTGGCCCATATTGATGACGCAGGAAGCGGCGATCTTCACGAAGCCTTTGTCCTCGAGCTCCTGCGCGATGGCACCGATGCTACCGCGCCGCGAGAGCGGCTCCGGCTCTCCTGCGAGGTGATACTGGAGGTTGTGCTTCACGATATCGATGTAGAGGATATCCGAGAGGCGCACGACACGGATGCCCTCTGCCGTCGGCAGCGCCACCGTCTCTTCGCTTCTCCTCTTCACCATCCGCATGACGCGGTCCATGCGCAGGGCGAAGTCCTCATACGATACCGGCTTCACCATGAAGTCGACGGCGTCGACCGCATATCCTTCCACGGCATACTGTGCGAGGTTCGTCACGAACACGAGCGGCGTCTCCGGGTCGTACGTGCGCAGGATCTCTGCCGCCTCCATGCCCGAGATGCCCGGCAGGCTGATATCGAGGAAGATGATGTCAGCCGTATGCTTCGAGTTCACGAACTCGAGCGCACTTGGCAGCACCTCGATCGAGAAGTCATATCCCTTCCGGGCGCCATAGGTCCTGAGATGCCCCGTGAGCCTGTCTGCCTCTGCCGGCGTATCCTCTATGACCAGCACCCTATACAACTTCGACCTTCTTCCACTCGCCCTGTCACGCTCCCGATTATGTCACAGACCATCCACGATTATGCCACGGGCCCCAAGCCGTGCCCTTCCCTCCCTAGTCTTGCAGGTGTTGGATAGCTACCTCAAAGCATTCTGGGAAGGGAGACCAGACATGGCAGATCCAGAGAAAACCACGCTGCCGGAGAAGAAGGGGAAGCACGGCAAGGCGAACAAGCCCGTCAAGCGCCCGAAGCGCGTGCTCTTCGTCTTCATGTGCATCCTGGCAGCACTCGTGGCGACCGTCACGCTTGCGGTCGGCATCTTCGTGAGCCCGTACTTCGACGTCGTGAAGACGTTCATGTCGAAGCCGGATACAAGCTCTGCGGCCGTGACGCAGGCATCCGATGCCACGCGCGACGTGACCGAGGAAGTCGAGTCCGAGGGCATCATCCTGCTCAAGAACCAGAACAATGCGCTGCCGCTCGATGGCACGCAGAAGGTGAACGTCTTCGGCTCCACGGCCGGCAACAACTTCAGCTACGGCGGCACGGGCTCCGGCTCGGGCGACAGCTCGAAGAATGTGACGTTCTACCAGGGACTCGAGGATGCAGGCCTTCAGGTCAACCCCGATCTCGAGTCGTTCTACGACGAGAATGCCCTCTCCTCCGAGAACAAGGGCCTCGTCGGCACCGACTGGAACCTCTATGAGCTGCCCCAGTCCTCCTACACGCAGGACGTGATCGACAACGCAAAGTCCTACTCCGATACCGCACTCGTCGTGCTCACCCGCAAGGGCGGCGAGGGCTACGACCTGCCGACCGACATGGCCAACTACGAAGGTTCCGAGGCTGGCAGGAGCTACCTTGAGCTCACGCCGAACGAGGAGGACCTCCTCTCGATGGTGGAGTCGAATTTCTCGAAGGTCGTTGTCGTCCTCAACAGCCCGAACGCGATGGAGCTCGGCTTCCTGAACTCCGACAGCATCGATGCAGCGCTCTGGGTCGGCACTCCGGGATCTACCGGCTGCGATGCAATCGGCCAGGTGCTCACCGGCGCCGTGAACCCGTCCGGCCGCACGACCGATACGTTCGCCTACTCTCTTGCCTCGGCTCCGAGCTACTACAACTTCGGCGCCCATGACTACACGAATGTCCAGCACACGAACCAGGCACTCTTCGCAGGCTCGGGCGACGCCACTTCCGGCACCGAGAACGTCCACTATGTGGACTACGCCGAGGGCATCTATGTGGGCTACCGCTACTACGAGACGGCAGCCGAGGATGGCTACATCGACTATGCCTCGACCGTCCAGTATCCGTTCGGCTACGGCCTCTCCTACACGACGTTCGACGAGAAGATCTCTGACTTCACGGATGACGGAACGAACATCACGATGAAGGTCACGGTCACGAACACCGGCTCCGCTGCCGGCAAGGATGTCGTGGAAGGCTACTACTCTGCCCCCTATACGACAGGCGGCATCGAGAAGAGCGCCTGCGTGCTCGGCGACTTTGCCAAGACGAAGCTCCTCGACCCCGGCGAGAGCCAGGAGATCACGCTCAGCTGGACGCATGAGGACATGGCAAGCTACGACTACCAGGGCATCAAGGCCGAGGGTGGCGCCTACGTGCTCGAGGCCGGCGACTACCAGATCAGCCTCCGCACGAACTCCCACGACGTCGTCGACTCCCGCACCGTGCATGTGGACCGCGACTACATCTACAACGACGCGAACGACGGCAAGCGCTCGACCGACGAGGTTGCAGCCACGAACCAGTTCGACGATGTCTCCTACGGCGATGGCATCACCTACCTCTCCCGTGCTGACTGGGCAGGTACGTTCCCGAAGATGGCACCGGCTTCCAAGGAGGCCTCTGCCGAGGTGAAGGACGCGCTCGACAACCCCGCTGCCATCGAGAACGATGACTCCGTCGAAGATGTCACCTACGGCGCAAAGAACGGCCTCAAGCTCTCTGACATGGCAGGACTCGACTACGACGACCCCCAGTGGGACAAGCTCCTCGACCAGATGACCTTGGATGAGCAGAAGATGCTCGTCGGCAACGGCGGATGGATGACATTCAGCGCAAAGAGCGTCGACAAGCCGGCACTCGTCGAGTGCGATGGCCCGAACGGCGTCAACAACATCATGGCCGGCTATACCGGCACCCAGCTCACGGGCCAGAGCGTGCTTGGCTGCACGTGGAACACCGAGCTCTCAAACAAGGTCGGCAGCCTCTTCGGCCAGGAAGCCAATGCCCTCGGCGTCGCAGGTCTCTATGCACCGGGCGCTGACACCCACAGGAGCCCGTTCGGCGGCAGGAACTACGAGTACGTCTCCGAAGACGGCGAGCTCACCGGCAAGATCGTGGCCGCAGAGATCTCCGGCATCCAGGACCAGGGCGTCTACTGCTACCTCAAGCACTTCGCGCTGAACGACCAGGAGACGCACCGCTGCGATGCAGGCGGCCTCGTGACCTGGGCAAACGAGCAGGCAATGCGCGAGGTCTACCTCAAGCCCTTCGAGATTGCCGTCAAGACTGCCGATGCACATGGCATCATGAGCGCCTACAACAAGCTCGGCACGACGCCTTGCGCCGAGTCCAAGGCACTCCTCACGAACGTGCTCAGGAACGAGTGGGGCTTCCACGGCACTGTCGTCACCGACTGCGTCCTCTCCGCTGACACCGTGAACATCAACCGCGGCCTGCGCGCTGGCAACGACCTCTACCTTGCGTTCCTGCAGGACAAGTCCCTGACCTCTGACACGCTCAGCACGGCAGCAGGACATCAGGCACTGCGCCAGGCAGCGCACGACATCCTCTACACGGAAGCGAACTCCAACGCGCTCTCCGTCGGCATCTGGCACCAGGCCACGATCGTGACCCTCGTCGAGGTCGTCCAGGCTGCCGTCATCGCCCTCATCGTCCTCTACTTCGTCCGTCGCCATATGAAGATGAACCGTTGGCGCGAGCAGGAGAAGACGAAGAAGGAATAGAGGAATCCCCCTCCTCCCTTTCCTGCAGACTCCAGCAGGACAAGCGCCCTCAGCGGTCCCCATCCCCGCTGAGGGCGCATTCTTGTGCCGAAAGGCAGCACATTTCCATCCACAGACAGCTCTCCTTATTTCGACTTATCGGGCAAGTCGAAATAAGGAGCATCCATAATGCGACGTATGCTTCAGCAAGCCTTCCCTGCACCGCGAGAAGAAGTCAGCCATAGAAAGCGGCCGTCCGCCTATGAACTGCCGCTCCTTTCTCTCCGCCCTATCCGCAAGGCTATAAGGCGCCTCGCCTGGAAGAGCTCTTCCGATCCGGAACGGGACGAACCGGAGGAGCCACCCTGGTATCGCGCGCAGGAGAAGCAAGCCGGCGCTCGATGATGCCGAACTCTTCAAGCACTTCAGGCGCTTCGAATACGCGGTTGCGTTTCCCTCTGGTCGTCAGAGCGATGATGCCAGCTTCCAGAAGCTTGTTCACAGCCGAATTGACAGAAGAGGTCGAGCGTCCTGTCGAAGCCACAAGAGACTCCACCGAGAACACTGACGCATTCTGGATCTCCACCAGCAGCGCTTCAAGGGCCGATCCCCGACGAGGTTCCCGTCCGAGCTGCTCTATCCAGCCGCTGCGAATATCGCTCATATCCTTGGCAATCGCGCCCATGTCGTGACAGGCTTCCACGACTGCAGCGCTGAACATCGAGACCCAGTTATCGACAGCCATACGGCCTTCAGCTTGTTCTGTCCAGTGCTGCAGGTCGAAGAGGCAGGCCCGGTATTCCTTGGCTCTTGTTGCAAGTGCAAGAGATATCGGCGGGACGCATTCCCGCACTGCGCCGCGATGAAGCAATATCACCTGAATCAAGGCTCTGCCAACTCGGCCATTTCCATCCATAAACGGATGGATCGACTCGAATTGCGAGTGGCAGAGCGCCGCCTGAACAACAGGCGGTACATCTGTCCTGTTCGCAAATGCCATAAGATCTTCCAGCAGAGAAGGAACCATTTCCGGAGCTGGCGGAATGTAGGTGGCACCGAGCGGATTCATGCCGCTTGTGCCAATCCAGTTCTGCTCTGTTCTGATGACTCCGCCATAGCTTTCGATATCAGTCCCCCTGCAGAGCTCCCTGTGAATGTCGCACAGCGACTCGACGCTCAGAGAAGCGGATCTGCCCGCAATCCTCACGCCACGCTCCATTGCATGAATATTGCCCAGGACGACTTTGGCGCGCCAATCGCTTCGCATATTCGTCGGATCAAATTCATGCAGTTCGGCACGGGCAAGACGCCTTGCACCAATCTGGAGCCCTTCGATCTTGCTCGAAGCCACCGCATCGGCACGAAGCAGAAGCCGTGCTATTCCCTCTGTATTTGCAGAAGACGATCCGCTCAGCCCTGCAAGCGTTCCTTCTGCACACGCCACGTCATTCACGACATCGGGTGACAGGGTCAGATCAAGTTCGGACAATTTCGTCGGCTCATACCACTGGTAAGAGCCTTCCATGCGCTCCCTGCGAGAAAGCAGCGAGGGATCCGGCTCCCAGTACGCTTCATGGTATCGTCCCACTTCATGCTCCCTCTAACTCGAATTATGGACAACCCATATTATGACTTATCGGATAAGTCGAAATAAGGAGCATCCATAATGCGACTTATTTTTCAGCGGGCCTTCCCCTGCACCGCGAGAAGCGGCCAGTGCGAGGCAGGGGCAGCCCGGCGCATACCAGACTGCCCCTGCCTCGCATTTCGTGAACCTGTTCTTCGGGCCTAGGCCTTTGTCTTCTGCTTGCTCCGCATCTTCGCCCCAATCGTATCGATGCCATGGTGCACGCACATGACGGGATGACGGAAGAGGATGCGCGGACCCGAGTAGCGCATGACCTCACGGATCTTCTCCTGCTGCTCTGGCGCATAGCAATGGACAGAGCACACGGAGCAGAACGTCTTTGTCCTCATGAACGGGCAGCGTGCGATGCGCTTCTGCGCGTAGGCAGAAAGCTCTGTGCATTCAGGGCAGAGGCTGCCCTTTGCCGTATGGTGGACACCCCGGCAGTAGAGCGAGATCATCTCGGCCATGACATGGGACTTGCGCTCTGCTCCCTCATCTGTCCTTGTCATTCCGCCTCGGCCTTCTTGTCAGCTGCTGCCGTCGGGATCTTCATCCAGAAGAGCCAGATGTGGAAGATCCAGACTGCCACGAGGATCGCCCTGCCCCAGGGCACGGCAGACATGAACGCGAAGCCGATAGCGAGAAGGAGCGTCACGGCGCCGAAGGCCTGGATCTTGGCCCTGAGAGCCATCCCCTTTCCTTCCTGGAACGGCTTCACATGTGTGGCATAAAAGCCGGTACCCTTGAACCAGGCATCGAGCCTCTTCGAGCCCTTGCCCAGAAAGAATGCCGCCAGAAGATAGAACGGCACTGTCGGCAGGAGCGGCAAGACGATGCCCACTGTGCCGAGCGCCAGGAAGAGAAGACCCAAGAAGATAGAGAGGACGCGCATTCTGCCACCTTGCTTTCTGGGATAGGGAACCTAGCTGACCCTGCCCTGGTCGAGGGAGATCACTTCGTCTGCAATCGCAAGCGAGCTCGGACGGTGCGAGATCAGAAGGACCGTCCGCTTGCCGCGCTGTGCATCGAGCGCCTTCAGGACCGCTCCTTCGTTCAGCGCATCGAGGTTCGACGTCGGCTCATCGAGCAGTACGAACGGCGCATCATGCAGGAAGGCGCGGGCGAGTCCCAGGCGCTGGCGCTCGCCGCCGGAAAGCGTATCGCCGAGCTCGCCTACCTCTGTATCGAAGCCCTCAGGCAGGCTCTCGATGAAATCGAGGATGGATGCCTGCTCGCAGGCACGCCTGATCTCTTCGTCTGTCGCATCCGGCTTCGCAATCAGGAGATTCGCCCTGATGCTGTCATGGAAGAGCACGGTATCCTGCTCGACGAAGGCCTCGAGGCTCCTCAGATGCGCGGTCCTCACACGCCTGATATCGCATGGGCCGATGCAGATCTTTCCTGCATCCACATCCCAGAAGCGCATGAGGAGACGGCAGAACGTCGACTTGCCGGAACCACTCCTGCCGGAGATGCCGACAATCTTGCCTTCCGGAATCTCGAGGTTCACGTCGTGCAGCACCTCTTCGTCTCCGTAGGAGAAGCTCACGTCTTCTGCCGCAGCACCCGTAAATGCCGGCTCCTTGCCGACCTCGACCTCTTCGACCTGAGGCTTCTCATCGAGGATAGCAAGGACGCGCGCACCCGAGGCGAGCGTCTGCTGGAGCGTCGAGCCGAGGTTTGCCAGTGCGACATAGGGACCGAAGGACGAGAGCGTCGTCACGACCGCAAGCACATAGGCCTCAGGCGTGATGGCGCCTGCCTCGACAAGAGGAGTCCCGACGAAGAGCTGCACCGCTGCTGCGAGGACGACGAGCACGCCGACCACAGCAGATCCTGCGACACCCTTCTCCTTGAGGCCACGCTGCACCTCCACAAGCTCGCGGCTGCGCTCATCGAGTCCGGAGAGCCTCTTCTCTCCTGCCCCGTACTGGATGACCTGGGCGAGGCCGCGCAGGTTGTCGAGAACATAGCCGGAAAGCCGTGCCTGCACGGAACGGGCCTTCGCGCCGCCTTCGCCTGATGCCTTCGAGACGACGATCGGCGAGACGACACCGACAAGGACATAGAAGACAAGCGCCACGAGCGCAAAGACCGGTGCCAGATTTGCAAGGAACACCATGAGCACGATCGTCATGCCCGCGGCAATGAGCACCGGCGAGATGGTGTGGGCATAGAAGACCTCGAGAAGCTCGATGTCGCTCGTGATCGTCGAGATGAGCTCGCCACGGTTCCTGCCGGAGAGCATGGCCGGCGCGAGCTTCCTGAGCGCCCCGAACACGAGGTCCCTGATATGGGCCAGGAGCTTGAACGCGATGTAGTGGTTGCAGCGCTGCTCGATGTAGTGAAGGACGCCTCGAGCCACAGCCAGGACGACAAGCATGCCGCCGAAGCCGGCAACACCCCATGTGAGGCTCCCCTTGCCGGCAACAGAGAGCACAGCTTCCGTGGCAAGTACCGGCAGCGCCGTCGCGCAGACGAATCCCAGGATGCCGCAGACGACCGATATGCACATGACAGAGACCATCGGCTTCACGAAGCCGAGCATGCGTCCCATGAGACGGAAATTGCTTTGTTTAGTCACGCTTGCCACCCCTGCCATATGCCTCGAGCTCCTGCTGGCTTGCCCACATACGGGCATAGGTGCCGCCCGCCGCAAGAAGCTCTTCATGCGTGCCGGACTCTATGACACGCCCCTGGTCCATCACATAGATCTTCTCTGCATCCACGACGTTTGCAAGACGATGGGCGATCATCAGAACTGGATGGGATGCAGCAATCCCGTAGATCGAGGAGAGCAGCACCGATTCGCTCTCTGCATCGATGTTGCTCGTCGCCTCGTCGAAGATGTACAGGGCCGAACCATGCAGATAGGCGCGGGCAAAGGCGAGGCGCTGGCGCTGGCCGCCCGAGAGGTTCTGGGCGTCCTGCGTGAGCTTCGTCTCGAGCTCGTCCTGGGTCCTGAGATAGCCATCGAGGCTTGCGGCCTGAAGGGCTGCCCACATCTCCTCATCCGTCGCTTCAGGCTTTGCCATGGCAAGGTTCTCCCGCACGGTCCCTGCGAAGAGATAGGCACCGACACCGACGGTCGTCACATGCTTTGCCATCGCCGCAGGATCTGCGCCTGCAAGCTCGAGCGCACCGTAGCGGATATGCCCCTCATAGCCCGCGAGGCGCCCTGCGAGAAGGCCTGCGATCGTCGACTTGCCGGAACCCGAAAGGCCGACGATTGCTGTGACGCCCCGGAGTGCCACAGAGAGCGAGACCTTGTGGAGCACTTCACGCTCCCCGTCGTAGCTAAAGCTCACATCCCCGAGCACGGGCACGGCATCCTTGGCCGGGACACCCTCCTTCTTCGCAGGCTCCGGAAGCTCCAGGAGATGGAAGATCTTGCCCGAGGCAGCGATGCCATTCATCGCCACATGGAAGAACGAGCCGAGCTGGCGCATCGGCAGGAAGAAGTCCGCCGAGAGCAGCACGATTGCAAGCGCCTGGAAGACAGAGATCGAGCCGGCAGCAAGCGCTGCGAGCGCGACCCAGATGCCTGCTGCCGCGCCGCCCAGAGCGACGATGTCCATCACGATGATGGAGTTCAGCTGCATCGAGAGCACCTTCATCGTGACGACACGGAAATGCTCTGCCTCCTGGTTCATGGCCTTATGGCGGGCTTCGTCGGCCGCATAGATCTTGAGCGTCGTGAGGCCTTCAAGATTCTCGAGGAACGAGTCGCCGAGCTCGGTGTACTGGTCCCAATAGGCAGAAAGGATGCGCTTCGCGATCTTCTGCACGGCGACGATCGTGAGCGGGATCAGGGGCACGAAGACGAGCAGCACGATAGCGGCGGCAAGGTCCATCGGAGCGATCACGGCGAAGAGCGTGAGAGGCGCCAGGACCGAATAGAAGAGCTGCGGCAGATACTGCCCGAAGTAGGTCTCGAGCTGCTCGCAGCCTTCGACCGAGAGCTGCACGACCTCTGCCGTCGAGACCTCGCGGTCATAGGCGGGCCCGAGCCTCAGCAGCTTCTCCAGGATGGCACGGCGGAGCTTCCGCTTCACATCCTGGGAGGCTGCAAAGCTCTCATGCTCCCCTGCCCTGATCGAGATGGCCTTGCCCGCACAGGCAACAGCGATAAGGATGGCCGCCATCCCATACGGCACGGCAGTCCCCGCGAGCACGGCAGCGAGCACCGATGCCACGCCCCAGACAAGGCAGATGTTCGCCAGAAGCCCTGCCCATTTCCATGCCACGCAGAAGATCACGTGGCGCATCGCTTCCGGCACGAGCGCCAGAAGCCTCTTGTCCATCATTGATGTATCTCCCCTCTTTCGGCAATGCCTCTATGTTAGCCACTGCTTACTGGAAAGGAGTTAGACAATTAAAACTCCAAAAGGCCGAATCGCAGCTGCCGGACAGACGCGCCAGCCATCTGCCCCATC
>JBJEHU010000027.1:0-42503 GCA_051876355.1 Atopobiaceae bacterium
TGCCGGGGAGGGCATAGCCACCATGGTTCAGTTCACACATTGTGCAGATGCCTCTGACTAATCCTTCTTTCTGTCTTGAATCCCTGCTGCCTGCAGCCTATGGCGGGAAGTAGCTGCAGGCAGCCTCGATGGATAGAGCTGCTTCTGCTATTTGTCGGCACCGATGCCGGAGCGGTCGAAGCTTGAGCGCATCGTGTCTGCATACGTCGGCATGTGTGCCGTCATGCCAGCATCGACATTGAGCTGGGCACCGGTGATCCTGCATGAGTCGTCGCTTGCAAGGAAGAGCGCCGCTTGGGCGACATGTTCCGGATAGACCGCCTCAGGAAGCAGGTTCTGCACCGTGAAGCCGTCAAGCACTTCCTTGGGAAGCGCTGCCATCTTCTCATTGACGGAAAGGCCCGGCATGATGAGGTTGCAGCGGATGCCTTCGCGACCATACTGCGTGGCGACATACTTGTACATCGTGTTCACGCAGCCCTTTGCGATAGCATAAGCGGTCGTGAAGAAATCGCCTGAGAAGCTGGCACCGCTGCTCGTGAAGATGATCGAGCCGTTCTGCTGCTTCACCATATACGGCAGACAGGCCTGCGTCAGATAGAGCGGACCTTCTGCATTGAGCTTGAGCGAGAAGTCGAGCACCTCAGGCGTGATGTCTGCGAAACCGGCATCTGATCTCATGGTGCCTCCGACGTTGTTGAAGAGGATATCGATGGTACCGAATTCCTTCACGATGTCATCTACGGCAGAGAAGATTTCATCCCTGCTCGTGAGGTCTGCCTTCTCGACGAAGATTGTGCCGCCCTTGCCGCACACTTCCTCTGCGAGCGTCTTGAGTCCCTGCTCGTTCACATCGAGCGCAGCCACCTTCGCGCCTTCAGCTGCAAAGAGCTTCGAGGCTGCCCTGCCGGTGCCCGACGCACCGCCGGAAATGACTGCTACCTTTCTGTCAAGCCTTCCCACACGCTTCTCCCTTTCCATCCCCTATGAGTGCTGGGCCCTGCAGCAAGCCTGACATCCTGCACCCTTGGATGTGAGAGGGAAGATCGAGCGCAGCCTGGCAGAGGATGCCGCAGGGAGCCAGCGATGGCAGTGTGCAGCCAGAAGCCCATGCGCTCTCCCATAGCAGCGCTTCTGGCTCAAGATGCCGCCGGACGAAATCATGCCCTTCCGCTGACTTTGTTCAATGCGAGCGGCATGCACCCTGCCAGCTCAATTCTCGAATCGACTGCTATCATGTTCAACAGACAATCATCCATCATTTGTTGGGTTATTGGAGACCATGAACACCAAGGGAAATGCCCACTACCAAGCAACGGATCTCCTGCTCAAGCAGACGATGTGGGACCTCCTGAATGAGCAGGAGTTCTCCTCCATCACCGTGCATAAAATCTGCAGCAGAGCTCATGTCAACCGCTCGACGTTCTATGCACATTTCGAAGACGTCTTTGACCTGCTGAATCATATCGATGACAGCATAGGAGACTGGATCCAGGATCAGTGTCGCAGCCGCAGCATGGATATGGATGCCTTCTGGGAAAGCGAGCTTCCTGTCACGCTCCTCGAACATATACGCACGCAGAGCCAGTTCTTTGAGCTGCGCATCAGCAGCCGGCACAGCAATGCGCTCGAAAGCTTCCTGCGCTTCCTCTATGAAGGCATGGGAGGAAGCGAACAGCACGGCACTCGTGAATTCACGGTCTTCTGCAGCTGCTTCTGGGCCGTTGTCTGGGACTGGATGCAGTCAGAATATGAGGAAAGCGAGAGGGAGGTAGCCGACTCCGTCAGACTCTATCTGGAGCGCATCCTCTCGCCGTCACCATGCCATGCAATCGAGGATGGCGCCTCTCAGACTGATGGCAGGATCTCTGCCTACTTCCCTTTCATGCAGCAGGATCTGTCCTCGCAGTGCACAGGACAGGCTCTGCCATAGAAGGTCCGTTTTCCGCAGAGCTTCCTGTCTAGACAGCCTCTGCCGAGTACTTGAGGCGCACATAGGCAATGAAGGTGCCGATCTCATCGGCGAGGGCACCCTTGCGGTAGGAGATGTAGAAGCTGCGCCTGCAGGGGACATCGGGAATGTCGAAAGAAAGAAGACGTCCATCCTGCACGCAGTCCGCGATGGCACGGTCGGAGACGATCGTCACGCCGTAGCCGCTTTCGACGAGATTCTTGATAGTCTCCTGGTCGTTCACGCGCGCTCCCACATGCAGGCTCCGCTCGTCGATATCGAGCGCATCGAAGATGCGGTCGACCATGGAGCGGCTGGCGCTGCCCTCGCGGCGCAGAAGCACGTTCTCGGACTTCAGGGCATCCTTGATGTTCTCTGCAGATGGCTCGAACTGCCGGTACTTCTCGGTGTTGGGCGTCGCAAACACGAGACGATCCTGGGCGAACGGCACGCATTCGAGCAGGTCGTCATCTGCCTTCATGCCGACAAGGCCCACATCATAGATCCCCTCGGAAAGGCCGCCGATGATGTCCTGCGAATCTCCCTGATAGATCACGAAGTTCGTCTCAGGATGATCGACGTTGTAGTCCTTCATGATGTGAGGGAGGAGATAGGCAGAAGGGATGGAGGAAGCGCCCAGATAGATCGTGTTCTTCTCACGAGCACGTATCGTCTCTATCATGCGCTCGCGCATCGAGAGCATGCTGATGGCCTGGTCGTAGACCTTGCGCCCCTTGGGCGTCAGCTCCACGTGCTTCGAAGTCCTCAGCACGAGCGGCATGCCCAGCTCCTCCTCGAGCATGCGAATGTGCGTCGAGACAGTCGGCTGGGAAATGCCGAGCTTTGCAGCAGCCTTCGTGAAGCTCTCATACCTCACAACGGTCACGAATGATTCAAGCTGCTTGAAATCCAAAGGGTCCTCCAATGTCTTGCAGCGCCTTCCGAATGAAAGCCTGCTACCCTGCTAGCTATCCTTCTCTTCGAGTGTCAGATTGCCGCAGAACTTCACCCGCGAGACAATCCATTCACGGCGGAGCTCCCAAAGTCCCGCCTCCAGATAGCGCCTGTCGCATCCTTCAGCAGACGTGTAGAGGCGCTCCCAGGAGGCGAGAATCTCCCGCTTCAGGAGCGGATAGAATCCGGTCGTGAAGATCTTCTCTGGCTTCCTGATTCCCTGCCGTGCCAGCTCTTCGTTGAAGCGCTTCTCGTCAGCGCGGTCCTTCGGGAGATAGTGCAGGTTCAGCATGCGGTTCCACATCCTGAGATCGAAGAGCACTGCCTCATCACGCGGCACTTCGAGCTGAAGCACCGTCTGTCCCGCCGCGGCATAGGCCCACTGGGGGTCGACGAAACACCAGACGCCCGATTCGGCCCCCTCAGGACGTGGCACATAGCGCGGAGCCGTCTCGCGAAAGAACGAATAGGCTTCCTTGAAGATCCAGGCCGTCTCTCCGTATTTGCTGTTCACATACTCCATCTTGACGCGGCTTGTGCCATCGCGGTCGATGGCCTCGATCACCGCATCGGACTGCGCTGTCCAGAGCGTCAAGGTGTCCGTGCCCTCTGCATCAGTTGCCGCCATCGCAGGACGCCTCCTCATCCCCTGCTGCATAGTGCTCTATGTCCTTGACCCACTCAGACCGGATCTCCCAGAGCACGCCGACATTCTGCTCATCGTCTTCCGCTGGCCCCTCATCGAAGATGCGCTCCCAGCTGCGGCAGATCTTCGACTTCTGCGCAGGATAGAAGTTTCCTTGGCTCCCCATCACAAGGGCAGCCTCGTTCGCGATGCCGAGACGGGCAAGCTCCTGATTGAACGCACGCTCATCCTCAGGGCTTTCCGGCACATACCAATCATTGACGCGGTAGCCCCATTTGTTGTAGTCAATCACAAGAAGATTCTCTTCAGGAACCGAGAGCGTGAGCGAGATCGCGCCTTCGACCTTGCCAAGCCGGGTACCTGGCGTGAGCGCCACCCAGATTGGCAGCGTTGCATCGGAAGGCATGCTTGCCAGATTGCGCCTGCGGCAGCCCGCTGCAAGCCAGCGGTAGAGCTCGAGGTAATAGTCAGAGATCGTATCGTTTTTGGCACGGACATACTCCTCGCGCACAATATAGCGACCGGAGCGCCTCAGCTCGTCTTCCACCTGCGGTACCTGCCGCGTCCATACCGTGCGAAACTCGCCCATCGCATCTCCTCAGGTGCGGGCACTGACGTGCCCGCACGCAGCATCTTTGCAGAAGAGGCTCTGCCTTACTTCTCTGTTCCAGTGCCCTGGACTTCAGGAACGCCTGCTCCTGCTTCGGCAGGGGCTTTCTCCTCAGACTTCCTGTATGCAGCCTCGATGGCAGCAGGATCCTCTTCCTTGAACGCCTTTGCCATCGACACCATCGTCGCAATGCCGATGAAGGCAAACGGGAAGCCGACGACGATGGAGATCGTCTTCAGCATCGTGATTCCATCATCGCTCGAGAGCATCAGGGCAAGCGCAAGGAAGGCAAGCAGGATTCCCCAGATGAACTTCGTCTTGTTTGAAGGATTGAGTGTGCCGCCCTCGGAGTACATGCCGAGAGATGTGCAGGCACCGGTCGCACTCGACCAGAAGAACGTCACGCACAGGATCAGGAACACGAAGGCAGCGATATTGCCGAGCGGATAGTTGACGAGCATCATGAAGAGCGCTGTCGACGCCGACTTGATGGCCTCGCGTGCAAAGTCGAGCCCGAGGTTCATGCCCATCGTGCCGAAGATCGAGAACCACACCATGGATGCAATGGCCGGAAGGAACAGCACGCCACCGACGAACTCCTTGATTGTGCGGCCGCGGGAGATGCGGGCAATGAAGGCGCCTGTGAACGGCGACCAGGCAATCCACCAGGCCCAGTAGTATATAGTCCAGCTGCCATACCACGATGAGTCGCCAAAGGCACCCATTGCGAAGCTGTTGTATATGAAGTTCTGGAGATAGGTGCCAAGACCCTCGAAGAAGTCCTTGAGAATGGGGACCGTGGGTCCGACGATCAGGAAGAGGACGGCAAGCGCCGCTGCAATATAGATGTTAGCGTTGGAGATCTTGGCCATGCCCTTCTCCACGCCTGCACAGGCCGTGGTCACATAGATGACCGTGAGGATGAGGACCGTGACAATCACGAGCGTCGGCGTGATGGGGATACCCAGGAGGAAGTTCATGCCGGAGTTGATCTGCAGTACGCCCAGGCCCAGGGTCGTGCAGACGCCGCCTGCAGCAGCAAGAAGCGCCAGCACATCGATAACCTTGCCGAAGGTGCCCTGTGTCTTCTTTTCCCCGACAAGCGGGATGAAAATCGAGCTGATGAGCAGCGGCTTGTTGCGGCGGAACTGCATGTAGGCGATTGCAAGCGCGATGACAGTATAGCATGCCCATGGATGCAGGCCCCAGTGCAGGAAGACCTTCATGAAAGCAAACTGCATGGCATCGCCGGACCCCGGCTCGATGCCGCCGATGGGCTCAGCAAAGAAGTTGAGCGGCTCTGCCACGCACCAGAACACGAGGCCCACGCCCATGCCGGCAGAGAAGAGCATGGCAAACCAGGACTTGTTCGAGTACTCCGGCTTGGAATCGTCGGGACCCAGACGCATATCCTTGTACTTGCTGAAGAAGCCGATCCAGATGGCAAACACGACGAACGCCGTCATCGTCACCGGATACAGCCATCCGAATCCGTTCGTAATGAATGCATAGATGCCATTGAATGCCGCAGCAAAGCCCTCGGGAAAGGCAATTCCCGCAAGGGCCGTGAAGAACACGATCGCGGCAGCAGCAATGAACACCGCATTTGGCTTTTTGTCCACGTTGTCTCCTTGCTTTCTCGTACCTAAACTGCGCGCCCAGCTGTTGGTAGATAAGCGGTAGCGAATGTGGCATTATGAATGTCTATCGCGATTATTATTTTATGTACTTATCGCGTTCAGTCAATATAGCTGCAGGTGAACGCAAGCAAACGTACCGCAGCAGGCGAAATTTTATGGACTTATTAAAAATTCCAATACATCGGCTATTCCAGACTGGAGTCTAATAAAATAATAAAAAGGTGAAGGAACGCAGAGAGAGGCTGATTTTGGGCAGGAGCAAGTACACGTCCGCAGAGCGGGCTGCGATTGTCTCGGATTTCATCGAAGCGACACGTTCGATCATCGATGAATCCGGCATCGAGTCCGTCTCCATCAGGAAGGTTGCAGCGAAGGTGGGCTGCAGCAGCGCGATGCTCTACCTCTATTTCACGGACCTCGACGACCTGCTGACGACCGCCTGTGTAAGCTACCTCGAGAGCTACTGCCGCGAGCTTGTCGAGAAGAATATTCTGCGTGAGGCACCTGGAAATGCCTACTACGACACGTGGGTCATCTTCTGCCGCAAGACCTTCGAGAACCCGAGGGTCTTCGACCGCCTTTTCTTCAAGGGCGATACCTCAAAGCTCGACGATACGGTCAAGCGCTATTACATGGCATTCCCGAAGCAGCTTGAGAACCTGACTGGTGCCATCCTCAACATGGCTCTTGCGGGAGACCTGTACAAGCGCAACATGAGCCTGCTCGAGCCCTATGCCCATCAGCTCGGCTATTCGGTCGAGACGACCGACCTCATCAACAAGATCACGATCAGCTACTTCCATGCCTGCCTCGATAAGGCCAAAAGCATGGAGGCAAGCGACGAGAACATCGCTGCCCTCACGGATGACTTCATGAAGGCAGCACGCTTCATCACAGAACCTCGCTCCTAGTAGCAGAAGGCAACTACTCCGCAATCTTTCTGATTGCAGCGACAGCCACGTCCACCTCTTCTTCGGTGTTGTACCAGCCGAAGCTGAAGCGTACCGCTCCCCGCTCCTTCGTCCCCAGTGCCTCATGGATGAGGGGTGCGCAGTGCGCGCCTGCCCGTGTTGCTATCCTATAGGTGCTGCTGAGCTCATCCGATACGGCACCGGAATCGTAGTCACGCACATTGAGCGACACGATTGCCGCCCGCTCTGGTACGGGTTCTGACGTGATGTCGCCGTAGACGGTCACGCCCTCGATATCCTTGACCTGGCTGTAGAAGCGAAGCATCAGCTCCCGCTCATGGGCGCCGATTGCCTCCGGCGTCTCGCGCTCTATCACATCGAGGGCTGCGGAGAGCCCTGCGATGCCATGGCTGTTGAGCGTGCCCGCTTCGAGACGTGTGGGGTACTCTTCCGGCTGCGTCTTCGAATAGGATTTGACGCCTGTCCCTCCCACCTTCCAGGGACGGATCTCTATGCCTTCGCCGACGCAGAGACCTCCTGTCCCCTGCGGTCCCATGAGTCCCTTGTGGCCTGTGAAGCAGAGGACATCGATGTGGGATGCCTGCATATCGATGTCCATCGTGCCTGCTGTCTGCGACGCATCGACGATGAAGATGAAGCCATGCTCATGGCAGAAAGCACCAATGCGGACGATTTCGTTCAGGTTGCCGGTCACGTTCGAGGCATGGTTCACGACGACGATGCGCGTATTTCTCTTTGCGAGGCGCTCGAAAGCCCCATAGTCGAGCACACCGCGCCTGTCTGCCGGCACGAAGTCCACCTCGACGCCACGCTCGGCTGCCAAGCGATAGAGCGGCCGCAGCACCGAGTTGTGTTCGGTAGCCGTCGAGATGATATGGTCGCCTGGATTGGCCAGGCCCATGAGCGCGATGTTCAGGGCCTCGGTCGAGTTGCACGCGAAGCAGACTCTCTGAGGGTCTGGGCAGCCAAAGAGGCGCGTCAGCTTCTGGCGGCAGGCAAAATCCGTGCGCGAGGCATCGAGCGATTCAGCATGCGCACCGCGCGATGCATTGCCCATGCTGCAGAGCGCCTTCGTGACGGCCTCGACGACCTCGGGGGGCTTCCTCATCGACGTTGCGGCATTGTCCAGATAGATCATCGCGCACGCTCCTCGCGCATTGCAGGAGCGCCTGCTTCAGGCAGGCGCTCCCCTCATCCTATATGTTCACGACCTGTGCCCGATCGTAGTCGATGCCTGCCTCATTGAGGGCATCGCAGAGCTTCTGCTCGTCTTCCGGAGCCGCCTTCCACGAGAGGCCACAGCCAGCCGATATCTCACGCGGCAGAGGGATGATGCGTCCCGGATAGCCGTGCTCGAGGAAATAGCTTTCTGCTGCCATCGCAGACGTCGTTGTCGGAAACGATATGACGAGAGCGGGCTTCTTTGTCAGTGCCATATCAGCCTTTACGGACGGACGACCTGGGTTGCCTGGGCAAGGGTCTCGGCGATGGAGTACATGTTCGTCACGGTGCCGACCTTGAGCTTGTCCTCGAGGCCATAGTAGTTGAGGCAGGTTCCGCATGTCATGATCTTCACGCCACGGTCCACCAGGTTCTCGAGGTCCTCAAGCGACAGCGAACCCTCGCAGGTGAGCTTTGCTCCGCCATTGTAGAACAGAATCGTCTTCGGAAGCTCGGCATCATCGAGCTGCGAGACGGCGAACAGGAACCCCTTCATGAGCTGGCGGCCAAGCTTGTCGTCGCCCGTGCCCATTGCGTCGGACGTGACGGCAATGACAAGGTTCTTGGCAGCCGGGGTTGTCGCGCAGGAGTTGATGAAGGCCTGGTCGGTATCGGCGGTCTTGATGCCATCAGGTCCGACCGTGAACGTCACATCCCACTCGCCGTCGCGCGCAGCCACCTCGACCGGCACATCCTTCTCGGCACCAAGGTTCTTGAGGTTCTTGACGGAATTCTCGCTGTCGACGGTCGTGACGACCTTGCCGTCCTTCATTGCCTTGAGCTCGTTGTAAGTCATGACAATGGGCATGGGGCAGGCCTTGCCCCTGGCGTCTACCTTCACGATGTTCTCACTCATGCAAAGCTCCTTTCCTGGATGCCCTGTGGCAGTTGCCATTTATTAATCATGATAATCTTTTACGAAGATATTTGATCACCTATTCCGCAGAAGGCAGCCAGCAAGGCCTCTTGAGCACGATGCGTGCATCCCCCACAAGGCGTGTATACCCTGCCCGATCGAACGAATCGAGGAAGAGACCTGCATTCTTGCGCGATACGCCGATAGCATCGCGGAACTGCGCGATAGTGACAGATCCTGCCTCCTCTGCCATTCTCATGAATGTCTCAAGCCCCTGCCGCCAGATCCTGCCAGATGCCGAAATCTCAGGCGTCAGCGTCACAAGATCGCCGTCTGCATGCATGCGGGCAATGACGGCATCGAAATCTGGAGCAGCCCCCACCTGCTTGCGGAGCTCCTCTTCTGCAAGCGGCTCGAATCCCGCTGCATCGGTGAGAGAGCGCACCTTGTCGAGGAGTGCCCGCTGCGCATCCGTGAGATGCGCCTCGAAGCCAGGAAGGCTCACATACCCCGCCTCGACCTGGATGGCGCCCTGGTCTGCCATCCACGTGACAAGCGCCGAGGCATCCTCCGGATCCTTCTGAAAGAGCGTCTTTCTGAAGGCACCGAGGTTCATGCCGCGCTCGAGAGCGTGGGATGCGTGGTAGTCCTGGAGCAGCGCATGCGCCTTCGCAAGCAGGTCATCGCATGCAGAAGACGAGATATAGGAGTCCCCGATTGTGACGGCAAGGCCGGCAGCCGAAAGCTTTGCGATGGCATCCTCAAGCTCTGAGTCCGAGAGGTTCTCGAGCAGACGGAGCCTGTGTGCTGGCACGAGCCTCAATCCTGCATCGCGAAGCCTCTGGCCAAGGCGCTCCTCGGGCGTTCCTGCGAGGGCACGCAGGCGTGCAAGCACGGGCTCGCTGTTTCTCCGCACCCTTCCTGGTGCGATATCGAGGATCGTGCCGCCACCCACCGTGACCATCGGCGAGAAGAAGCGAATCACGAAGCGGTCATGGTTTCTTGCCACGATCTGCCGGTCGAATGCGAACTGCACGAACCCTTCGTCGCCCGGAAGGAGCTCGTCGGCGTCGAGGAGCCTCACGCGGGCCACAAGCTCTTCTGTCCCGGTGTAGAAGTGCACCTGCGAAGAGTTCTTGACCGAGAAGGCAGCATCGCCCATGATCTGCACATGGGCAAGAATACGGTCTGCCATGAGCATCGTGTCAGGCTCCGCCACGATGCAGCCGCGCGTGACCGCCTTGCGCTCGATGCCCTGGAGATTTGCGGCGACGCGCATGCCCGCCTCCATCTGAGGCGCCGAGACATCATGGTTCTGGAGATCCCTGATGCGGGTCTTGAGCCGTTTGGGATAGACCTCGAGCTCGTCTCCTATATGCATCGTGCCATCGACAAGCGTGCCAGTGACGACCGTGCCAAAGCCCTTGACGGTAAACGAGCGGTCGACCGGCAGACGGCAGAAGCGCTCGGCATTCTTGGGCTTGGCATCTGCCACGAGCTCGACGATAGCATCCTTGAGCTCTGGTATTCCCTCCCCCGTCATCGCTGAGACGCGGATGACAGGCGCCCCTTCGAGGAACGTTCCCTTCACACGGTCCTCAATGTCCGCCTCGACCATATCGGCCCACTCGTCTTCGACTGCATCGCATTTTGTCATGACCACTATGCCGCGATTGATGCCGAGGAGCGTCAGGATGTCGAGATGCTCCTGCGTCTGCGGCATGAAGCCCTCGTCTGCTGCCACGACGAGCAGCACGACGTCTATGCCGGTGGCGCCGGCAATCATGTTGCGCACGAGCGCCTCATGGCCCGGCACATCGATGATGGAGGCAGACTGCCCGTTCGGAAGCGTCAGCTGGGCAAAGCCGATATCGAGCGTGATGCCGCGCTCCTGCTCTTCCTTCCAGCGGTCCGTATTCGTGCCGGTGAGTGCCCGGGTGAGCCAGGTCTTGCCGTGATCGACATGCCCCGCGGTGCCGATGATGATGTGCTTCATGGGTGACTTACGCCTCCCTTCGAGGTGCCGGAAGCGCGGCGAAGGCCCGGACGATATCCTCATCGTCGCGATCGAGCAGCGTGCGTCCCGAAATCAGGACCGCCCCGTCATGCACACGGCAGATGACAGGGACGCTCTGATGGCGGAGACACTCCTCGATCTCATTGGCAGAGACGCCCGCAAGCGTGCAGGCGAGTCCTGCCCCTTCGAGGAGGACACCGGGAAGAGACCCTCCACCTGCCTCGTCTTCGAGGTCGAGCTCCTCGACCTCAAGGTCTGGGCAGGCCTTCAGGAGCTTCTCTGCCAGAGGATGCACGCGCTTCCTGCAGTCCTCTCGTGTCATTCCCAGCATGCGGAGCGCCGGCACTTCCTTTGCGGCACGCTCCGGATTCATGCACTCCTGCAGCGTCATCTCGAGCGCCGCAAGGCAGAGCTTGTCGATGCGAAGCATGCGGCAGAGCTGGTTTTTCTTGATGCGCTCGATCAGGTCCTTCCTGCCGACGATGACGCCAGCCTGGGCAGAGCCCATGAGCTTGTCGCCGGAGAAGCTCACAATGTCTGCCCCCTCGTCGAGCGCCGACTTCACGGAGAGTCCCGAAGAGAGTCCCAGGACCTCGTCGGGCACGAGAAGTGCCGCTCCTGCATCGTAGATGAGGTAGGGACGATGCTCGGCACGGGATGCTATGTCTGCAAGCTCCCGGACGGAGACGGACTCCGTGAAGCCAGACATCACGAAATTGCTCGTATGCACCTTGAGGAGCGTCGTCACATCGTCCTCTGCAAGCGCGCGCTCGTAGTCTTCTGGATGGGTCTTGTTCGTCGTGCCGAGCTCGACGAGACGCGCGCCGCTCCGTGCCATGATCTCCGGCACACGGAACGAGCCCCCGATCTCTACAAGCTCGCCGCGCGAGATTGCAACACCCTCGCCTCTGCAGAGCGTATCGAGGATCAGAAAGACCGCGCCGGCATTGTTGTTTACGACGCAGGCTGCCTCGGCACCCGTGAGCTCGCAGATGAGCTTCTCGACATGCGCATAGCGAGAGCCCCTCCTGCCTTCATCGAGGCTGTATTCGAGATTCGAATATCCGGAGGCGACATCGGCGACATGCGCCGATACCGCGTCTCCCAGAGGCGCCCTGCCGAGATTTGTATGGAGCACGATACCGGTGGCATTCACGACCCGCTTCAGATGGAACCTGCCACGCTGCCTCAGGTCGTGCGCGACCAGCTGGGCAACCTCTGCCACGTCGCCAATCTCTTGCACCTCGCCTGCGAGCACACGACGTCGAAGCTCCTCTATCCAGCTGCGGGTGAGGGAACGGACCTGCTCATAGGGCATCTCCTCTGCAAGCTCAGCAAGCGGAGGCTCAGCGAGCAGAACATCGATCTTCGGAATGCAGCGAAGCAGCTTCTGGTTGGCCATGATCCTCTCCCTATGAAAAAGGTGCCCGACCTCACGGGCCTGGCACCATTCATTGTTGGCGGGAGCAGGTGGGAATCGAACCCACCCGAGCAGTCAACTGCTCATACTGGTTTTGAAGACCAGAGGGCACACCAGTCACCCTTCTACCCCCAGAATCCCTTTCGGGAATGTCTTGCTGAGTTGTATTATTATCGCGGTCATCTTACATGTCAATAGGGAAATCCAATAGAACCCGCTCAGTGAGAGAATCCCATGATAGATTCGTGACATCGCAGGCTGATGCCGGAGCCGCAAGCGCTTCCTCGAGCGCTTCTGCAAGCCGCTCCTCGAATGAGGGCAGATCTTCCGGCACGGGCTCGTCGAGATTGCGCAGGCGTGGCGGCTCGACCCACCAAACAGGAGCCCCATCCACCTGGGACTCGAGCCAGGGCCTGATGCCAGGCAAATCGGTCACGACTGCCTTCGCCCCCGATGCAAGCGCCTCTATCAAGACAAGCGGAAGCCCTTCATAGAACGAAGGCAGCACGAAGACCGATGCCTTGCGGTATTCACGTGCAAGATCTGCCTGTGGAAGCTTCCCCAGAAACACGACGTCCTGATTGCATGCCGAGGCAGCTTTCCTGATCTCGAGCTCTTCCGCTCCCCTATCCGACCCGCCTGCAAGATGCACCGAGACAGCATGCTCCGGCATCAGCGCGAGCGCGTGCATGAGGGAGAGCACGCCCTTCTTCTTCCAGATCTTTCCCGCATAGACGATGCCATGGGAATCGCGGCGAGGAGCGGGAGGTTCCTCATTGAAGATATGGGCATTGTAGCCGGTGCCGATGACGGAGATCTTCTCTGAAGGCACGCCGAGATTCCGCTCGATTGCCTCCTTCTGCGCCTCATGGAGGGCATAAATTCGATCCATCTTGCGCATATCGCGCTCTATGCGTTCTCGCTCGAGCGGGTGCTGCGCAAGCTGGCGGAGATCTGTGGAGTGGCAGATTGCGACGACAGGACAGGACGCGACGGTCTCCCTTGCAAGCGCGCTCACGAGGTAGAGATGGTGACAGATGACAAGATCGGGGCAAAACTCAGCCTGTGCCGTCGCAATGGCAGAGACGAAAGCACGCTCGAAGCGCTCTGTCATGTCCTCGGTGAAGTCGCGGTAGCGCGTCGCCTCATAGGGCATCGTGTCGGACATGCCTGCGACAGGAAACGGCAGCTCCTCGGTCTTGAACGTGACCGGGAAGATCTGGGTCTCGCCAGGAAGCGACGAGACCCCATCCCCCGCATTGATGCCGCAGATGACAGCTGTCCTGTGGCCCAGGGCCACCTCGCTTCTCACCATCTCAGACAGGTAGATGCCAGATCCTGTGGAGTCAGGCTTCTGGGCCGTGATATTGAGGATGCGCACCGATCTCTCCCATCCCTGCTAAGTCAGATGCTGTCTCAGACGATATGGACCGATGCACCGTCAAAGGCAGAGAGCTCGCCTACGATAGCGCTACGGATGCCCTGCATGCCGAGACGGTCGACAAGCAGGTTCGCATCCTTCTCGGGCAGCGCAAAGAGGAGTCCACCTGATGTCTGGGGATCGAACATGAGGTCGCGCAGCGCGTCCTCGATCCCGTCTGCATACGTGACCCGCGTCTGGAAGTACTGGCGGTTGCGGTAGGTACCGGCAGGCTGGATGCCCATGCGGCACATCTCGAGGGCCTGCGGCAGGGCAGGCACCTTCTTCGCATGGAGCGTCGCGGTGAGGTATGCCCCTTCGGCCATCTCGCAGAGGTGTCCTGCAATGCCGAAGCCCGTGACATCGGTGCAGGCATGCAGCTCGAGACCGCGTGCCGCTTCTGCAGCATACTTGTTGAGTGTCGCCATGTTCTTCACGATGCGCTTGATGAGACGCTCGTCGTCGATCATGCCAGCCTTGATGGCAGTGTTCAGGGCTCCCGTGCCGATCTCCTTCGTGAGGACAAGCAGGTCGCCGGCCTTCCCTGCGCTGTTCGCCAGAATCTCTGAAGGCTTCGCGAATCCGGTGACGCACATGCCGTATTTCGGCTCGTCGTCCGAGATCGTGTGACCACCTGCAATCGTGCAGCCAGCCTCCATGGCCTTGGAAGCACCGCCCGCAAGAATCTCCCCTGCCACGGAGACATCCAGGCAGTTCGGGAAGCAGAGCAGGTTCATGGCCATCTTCGGCTCGCCACCCATGGCCCAGACATCGCTCAGGGCATTTGCGGCAGCAATCTGGCCGAACGTATAGGGATCGTCCACCATCGGCGGGAAGAAATCGACCGTATTGATCATCACGAGGTCGTCCGAGACACGGTAGACGCAGGCATCATCCGACGTGTCATAGCCGATCAGCATGTTGGGATCTTCGATTTTGGGCAAGCCGCGCAAAACTTGCGCGAGGGCACCGGGTGCCAGCTTCGCTGCTCAACCAGCAGCTTTCGTCATCTTTGTCAGTTCGACCTTTTTGGCGCTCATCGCTCTCCCCTTTCTGTGCATCTTCAAGCTGATGGTACCCAAGACCACCGCCAAGAGCTCTGGACAGCCGCTCAGCCGAAGCAATGTTCTATCATTATCTGATATAATGTTATCGTGTTTATTATTTGGTTCAATAGGTATTGCCGCACCTGCAGCCTCTGTTCACAGATTGCAGCCGCGAGCGTCGGGCCGTCCGACAGCGGGATGATGATTGTCCCCTATCCAGCCATCCTCCCTCTGTCCGCATGCTCGGCTCTATATAATTAGCGCGTTCATCTTTATTGAGAAATGCATGGCTGCTGCGTCTACATGAAGACCCGCACGGCACGTCTTCCTTAGGAGAGGATCATGGAATCGTTCATCGGCGTAGACATCGGATCGACTGCCGCAAAGGTAGTCGTCCTCGGCAGGAATGAGGAGATTGCCGGACGCCTGCTGCTCCCGACAGGATTCAGCAGCGTCGACACTGCGGGACGCATCAGGGACCTTCTGGCCAAGAAGGACCTCGATGTGGAAGACCCCGATGTCAAGGTCGTTGCCACCGGCTATGGCCGCATCGCCGTCCCCTACGCGAACAAGTCCGTGACGGAGATCACCTGCCACGGAAAGGGCGCCGCAAGGCTCTTCGACGAGAATGGCACCGTGATCGATGTAGGAGGCCAGGACACGAAGGTCATATCGCTCTCCCATGGCAGGGTGACGAAGTTCCTGATGAACGACAAGTGCGCAGCGGGCACAGGACGCTTCCTCGAGGTCATGGCAAACCGCCTCGGCGTGAGCCAGGAGGAGCTCTCCCGTCTTGCCGCCACAGGCCAGCCAACGAAGATCACGAGCATGTGCACAGTCTTTGCCGAGTCAGAGGTCATCTCTCTTGTCGGCAAGGGCGAGCCGAGGGAAAACATCGCGAACGGCGTTATCGAGAGCGTCGTCGGCCGCGTGAGCTCCCTTGCAGCCCAAGGCAGCGGCGCCCCCTACTTCCTGACAGGCGGCCTCTGCGAAAATGCCTACATCGTCTCCCAGCTGTCGAAGCATCTTCAAAGCCCCGTCACGACCTGCCCCGATGCCCGCTATGCAGGAGCCATCGGCGCCGCGCTTGTGGCGCGCACGCTCTGAGAGCGAAGCACCATTCCGGACCTGGCCCAGCTGGGCTCCCTGTACGCTTCAAGATAGGCAGGGCCCCATCCAGAGATCGGATGGGGCCCTGCCTTCTTCTGATTGCAGGCTCAGATCTTGTCAGAGCATCTCGACAAAGGCAGCAATGCGCGTCGCGATCTGTCCGGAGTCGCCCTGGGAATAGTCGGTCTCGAGCTTCATGTAGGGAACCCCGATCTCGGCGCAGGTGCGCTCCATCAGGTTCGCCTCGACATTGAAGGTGTGGCAGCCGGTGAGGATGTTGTCGATCACGCCGGCCACGTGGTAGCGCCTGCACATCTCCTTGACCTCTTCGAAGCGACCGGCGTTGTTTGCCATGACCGAGCAGTTGATCTTGAGGTAGCGGTCAGAGATGGCACGCAGGATATCCGGTGCCTCCGGATCGATCATCATGCTCTGGGTACGTTCGCCCGAGCAGTCATCGAGACAGACGATCGAGCCGCCCGAGGCCTCGACGACCTCGCCGACCTTCTTCGTGAGGCCGCCGGAGGGGCAGCCTGTGAAGAGGATGCGCTTGGCTGAAGGATCGACCGGCCGCTCCCCTGCCTCATAGGCAGCCCGTCTCTCAGAGACGAACTCCTCGATCCTGTCCGCGAAGTCCTGCTTCTCGAAGAAGAAGGTGCCAGAGAGCATCATGCTCATGATCTCGGACCCCTTCGCCCTTGCAGGCTCGCTCTCCTGGAGATGGGCAAGGTCCAGTTGCGCCTGGCGCAGGCGGTTGAACTTGCGCACGGATTGCCGGAGCTTCTCGTCCGTGATCTCGACGCCGTAGTGCTCCTCGAGGAAATTCTTGAAGCGTCGGCATTCCGTATACCACATGTCGAACTCGTACGCACGGTCATGGCCATTGGGAAGGCGCAGGACGTAGACCTGCTTCCTGTCTCTCAGGAGCTCGAACATCTTCTTCTTGCCATCGCAGGTGGTTTCCCCGACGATCAGGTCGCTGAAGTACGTGAACGGGCACTTGTCCGTCAGCGCGAATCCGAACGTCGACTTGATAAGCGGGCAGAGCGAACGTGGAAGGACGGACTCTGCGGCAGGCACCGTCTCGTCGCTCGTGCCGCAGAGCCCCACTGCAGCAAATCCTGCTGCATCGAGGATCTCGAGCGGCGCATAGGAACAGAGGTATCCGGCAAGCTTTCCGCCCTGCTGCTTGTACTCCTTGACTCTCAGAAAGCTGGCCTTCCTGGCCTCGCTGTAATCCTCGAACGTGCGCGGCAGCTCCTGCGGCGCGCTCATGACCTCTTCTGCCATATGCTCGATGCCCCTCTCCCTGCATTTTCTTCATTGCTCTTGCTATTATATTATCGCGTTTACTTTATGTTGCTGCGAGACATCCTCTATCGGGCAGCGGTGCATCCAAAGTGCCAGGCAGGCCCTCAAAGAGGTCTGCCGAGGCAGAGGCAGGGCCTGCACTATACCAGGGATGGCGCAGCCGCACAGAGGACATGGGCTCTGCATCGAGGAGGTCACCATGGATTACGAAGGCCAAATCTGCCGCACGCCGCACGAAAGGGCTTCCTACATGCTGCCAATCAGCGTGGGATGCCCCTACAACCGCTGCAAGTTCTGCAGCCTCTTCAAGCATCTGCACTACCGGGAGCTTCCCCTCGAGGACATCGAGCGCGAGGTGCACCGTGTAGCCGCCTTGGGCCGCGAGCCCCGCCATGTGATGCTCGGTGACGGCAACGCCTTCGGCGTGCCGACGGAGCGCCTGCTCGAAGTCCTCGATCTTGTGGACCGGAGCTTCTCCGACGTCTGCGATGCGAGCGCCGATGCCACGATCTCAAGCATCGCCCAGAAGAGCGACGAAGAGCTCCGCCAGCTCAGAGACGCCGGTCTCACTACGCTCTACATCGGCATCGAGTCCGGACTCGACGACGTCCTTGCCTTCATGCGCAAGGAGCACAGAAACGACGAGGCACGCCGCCAGATTGCACGCATCCATGCTGCCGGCATGGAGTATGGCGCCCATATCATGTGCGGCGTTGCCGGACAAGGGCGAGGCATCGAGAATGCCCGAGCTACTGCAGCGCTTCTGAACGAGACGAGGCCGTTCTATATCTGCAACTTCACGATGGTCGCCGTGGGTACGACAGAGCTTGGACAGGATGTCAGGGATGGGCACTTTATTCCTGCGTCCGACATCGAGACGCTCGAGGAAGAACAGGAGCTCGTGCGCCGCCTCGCTATCCCTGTCGACTTCGATGGATTCACGGATGCGGTAGGCCTGCGCGTTATGGGCCATCTGCCAGATGACAGGGAAAAGATCCTGGAAGAGATCGAGCGCAGGCTGCATGAAGTCGAGGACAGCAGCAAGAAGCAGGCAAAGATCGCCTAGAGCTGCTCTGCAGTCTTTGAGAGACTGGCCGGAGACCTCTTTGCCCTTAAGAGGCATTCCACAATCAAACCAGCCAATCCATATGAGACGAGGCGCTGCTGCATTGACTGGATGCAGCAGCGCCTCTTTGCTTGCGGAGCATCATCTCAGATGCGCCACAGGATGCGGACAGGCCCAGGGAATGGGAAAGGGGGTCTGAGTGGCCGATCCGCATGGAATGGCTGTCTGTACCGGGAAGGAGCAGAGACAGCCGCCTGGAGATCTAACCTATATAACCAGCTCCCTTCAGAAGCTCGCGGGCCTTGGCCTCGTTCTCTTCGCCCATCATCACGACAGGACCGGTGCAGCCCATGCCGCTTTCAGCGTAGATGCCGGCCTTCCAGAGCACCTTGACCGCATCATCGAGATCCATAACATCTACGCCCAGAATGGAGGCACCGCAGGGCTCCTTGGCAGGCGCCTTGACCTCCTCTTCCTGAGCAGCCGGCTTCGACGCCGTCCGGTGCTTCTCGAGGATGTCCTGAAGGCCTGCCTTGTCTGCAGCCGCAAACTCGGCCTCGACCTTATCGAAGACCTTCTCGCGTACGAGCTGTGCCGCGAAGACGAGCGCATTTGCGAGAACCGGAGCACCCGATGCGCGCGAGACGATCAGCACGAGCTTGTCATAGCCACGCCCGATGCCAGGGCCATAGCCAAAGCCTGTCGACTCGAACGAGCCACCGGTCGTGAAGGCAGAGACCATCTTGTTAATCACATTGCCGGTCAAAGAGTCCGTGACCATGATGTCAGGGGTGCCGCGCAGCACATCGTTGCCACGCATGACCGCTCCGCCATCTGCACGCGAGGACGTGGCAAACGTCAGCGGATAGCCGCCTTCATTGAGCTCCTTGAGTGCCATCTCGGTCTGCCTTGCGCCATCGACATTCAGGATACCGAGCGTCGGATTGGCGTTGCCCATGGCCTTCGCGACAGCGATTCCGGAGATTGCATTCAAGATCATGCCTTCGACACGGTCCGTGCTCGAGGTGCCCGTCGTATCGGCCACGAGCATCTCCTTGCCGAAAGCAGGCGTCACGATGCGGCCGACCGTGCTGACGCCGATCGGGAACGGATAGTGCATCGTCACCGCGCCATCCACCGTGCCATCGGCGAGGAGCTCGTCCATCTTTGCATGGCCCTCTTCGTCGTCGGATACATGAATCGTCGTTACGCCTTCAGCTTCAAGCGTGCCGATATAGTACACATCGACACCCTGCTTTGCTGCTGCAAGAGCGGCAGCCATAGCATTGGACTCGCCGTGCTCGGAACCCATGCCGGTAAGCGCAATCTTGGGGCGCTTTCCATACTGTCCGCTTTCGAGGCCTTCTGCCATCTCCATGAAGGTCTCGGCGACAGTCCTTTCAAGCTTGCTCATCAGCTGCGCCTCCCGCCTAGTCCTCGTCGGCCTTGGCCATGAGTGCCTGGGCAAAGTCCTTCATGGCTTCGGCAACGAGCTTGCGGACCTCATCCTCGCTCACGCCCTGCTGCTCTGTGCCCTTGCCGTCATTCGCACAGATCATGTAGGAGACGCCGTCGAAGAGGTTCGTGAGCCTGCCAAGGAAGAGCGAACCCTTGCCGATCAGCATGAGGCGGTTCCACTTTCCGGCAAGGATGCTGTCGCGGGCAACGCCGATGGCCGGCACGCCGGAAGGAATATGGCCCTGCGTCGGTGCCCAGCCGATGAAGCCGTGGTCCTTCGCAAATCCCGGAATGTCCTTGCGCTCGAGCTGTCCCTTCTTGACGCCGAGGGCAGCAATCATCTTGTAGTTGGCAAGAGGCACATCTCCTGCTCCGCCCGGCTTCGTGATGTCGGGGTTCTGGAGCTCGGGAGCATACTTGTCGACGTCGGTGACAGAAAGTCCTGCTGCCTCGAGCGGGCTGTAGACGAGCACCTGCATAACGTTCTGGGGAGCAGAGCCCGTGCCGACAGTATGGCGGCCGATGTGCTCGAGATCGATATAGGGATTCACGCCGTCATCCGGCACGACGACGACCGCAAAGCCGCCGAGCATGTCCTCGAGGATAGGCACATCCTTCTCGACGTGGTTCTTGCCGTTCATGCCGAGCTTGGCCGTGCAGCCGCCTGCAGAGACCATGACGCACTTGTAGGTGCCGGCAGCGACAAGAGAAGCCGCCTCGATCATGGCATGGGTCGGTCCTGCGCAGAAGCCACGGGCATCGGAGCCCGTTGCATTCTCGAAGCCGCAGATCTCTGCTGCAGCCTTCGCGAAGTTGCCGCCGCCGCGCTGGTTCTCGTCGCCGCAGGCCTCCTCGCAGCAGTCGATCACGTAATCAACATCGCCCTTCTCGATGCCTGCAGCCTTCACGGCATGGAGCATCGCAAGGACATCGGACGCCTTGGCAGCAAGGTTCTCGCACATATAGTCGGCAGAGAGGTTGTCGTCGATCTCATGGGCGCGCTTGCAGCAGCCGACGAGCTTGTCGTCGAGATAGAGTCCCAGGGCGCCCTCATTGTCGACGAGCTCCTGGACCTTCTCGAGGTCGCAGCCATCCTTCACGCGTGCCATGACACCATCGTCGATGATCTTGTTCTGTGCAAGCTCTTCCTTGTGGGCAGAGACGAAGTCCTTGTCGAGCTCGATGAGGTCGAAGACATCGACTGCCTGCATGAGGAGATAGAACTCTGCCTCAGGCATCATCTGGCCGTACTTGCCATAGCGGTCCGTGACGTCGCACTTCTTGTCATAGTACGGGAACGGCACGCCCTCGAGCTCTTCAGGATCCTTGTTGCCGATATAGATCTGGTTCGGCCAGTAGCTCAGGCAATCCTCGAAGCTGCGGATGTGGCTCGGCAGCTTCTTAAGGTAGTCTCCATCAGGGTTGACGATCTTCTCCTGCGTCCACGTGGTGCCGTTGTGCGACACCATGTCAGGCGTATGGGCCAGGATATAGCTGGCTCCCTTGATAACGCTCCTCATTGCTTCCTCCGCTCCAGGCAGCAGGAGCTGCCATCCGGACAACGCTCATACCGATACGTTCAATGCGCATTGGCGCATGCAATTTCATTGAAAAGAAGGGGCGGCGACACCTGCCGCCGCCCCTATGGCCTCGATATGTGAGACTTCTCCGTCTTCCTGCGAAGATCCTACTCGATCGGATACTTGCAGTACTCATCACGGATTTCGGTCATCTCGCTGACGATATCGTCAACATCGAGAACCATCTCCATCATGGAAACCTGTTCGTCGTAAACGGCAGGGTCGAACCATGCCTTGACCTTGGGCTCCACGACGTGATAGCAGGCGAGTCCCAACTGGACCCCCGTCAATGGACCTGCGAACGTCGGGTCACCATTCTCGACCGTCTCAGCAGCCAGTCCAGCAGCTTCGCCGTCAGCAGCGCCGACGAGAACGACGACGTTCTCGGGGCCGAACTGTTCGGCAAACTCCTTGACACGGCGCTGGTTCTCAAGATCCATTGCGCCAGCGGACGTTCAAACAAAGCACTCCGTCGAGGAGAACACAACCTCGCCGCCAGCACTCTCGGCGCATGCAGAAATCGCATCTCCTGGAACGCCGTCGCGGTCACCGATTACGATGACCTTCTTGCCATCAAGCTTTCCCATTGTCTTCCCTCCTCTCGCATTAAATCGTCCAGACAGTGACTATAGAGAGCAGCTCCTTGCGGAGCGGACTCACAGAGTGGCTAGGCAAGCGCCTTCTCGATCATGGCCTTGACGGACTCGGGCGTCGCGTCGTCCTTGACGACCTCGTCCACAACCTGGCCGTTCTCGTAGATGCGGATGACCGGCAAGCCCAGGATCTTCTGGGCAATGGCAAGACGGCGTGCCTTCGTCGTGTTGAGCGCGCAGAACTTCATCTTGTCGCCGTACTGCTTCGCATATTCCTCTACGTGCGGCTTGAGCGCTGCACACGGAACGCAGCCGTCGCCGTAGAAGTCGACGAGTACCTTGCCGTCAGCCTTCAGGACCTCGTCCTCGAACGTGTGCTTGTCAAGTTCAAGCATGCCAAACTCCTTTCCCCGGCGAGTATGCTCTCGCCAGCTGAGTGAAACTACTGCTGGTCCTGCAGATACTTGTATGCCTGCATTGCGGCGATGGCGCCGTCTGCAGCTGCAGTGATGACCTGGCGCAGGCTCTTCTTGCGAAGGTCGCCTGCCGCAAAGACGCCCGGAATGTTCGTATGCATATCGTCGTCAGTGAGGATGTAGCCGCGGTCGTCCATATCGACCTGGCCGGCAAACAGGGACGTTGCCGGAATCATGCCGATGAAGCCGAAGAGGCCGAACATGCCATCGTCCTCGTCTGCCTTGATCGTCGTGAGCTCGCCGGTCTTCGTATTCTTGACCGTTATCTCCTGGAGGACGCCGTCTCCATCGACTTTCGTGACGACGGAGTTCCACAGGAAGTGGAGCTTCGGGTTCTTGAAGGCCTTGTCCTGGATGGACTGCGCAGCACGGAGCTGGTCACGACGATGGATGATCGTCACCTTGCGGGCAAAGCCGGTGAGATACATTGCCTCTTCGACAGCAGCGTCGCCGCCGCCGACAACATAGACCTCGAGATCGCGGAAGAAGTCGGCATCGCACGTCGCGCAGAACGAGATGCCACGGCCCACGAACTTCTCCTCGTTCTCGCAGCCGATCGAGCGATGGGAGGCACCGGTTGCAAGAATGACCGTCTTTCCGAAGTACTCGCCTTCGGCGCATACGATCTTCTTCGGATCAGCATCGAGCTCGACCTCCTTTACCGTATCGGAGACGCGCTCGCAGCCGAACTTCGCTGCCTGCTTTGTCATCCTTGCAATGAGGCTCGGGCCGCTCTCGCCTTCGAGCTCCTCGCCAGGATAGTTCTCGATCGAGTTCGTGATTGCGATCTGTCCGCCATCCTGCGCCTTCTCGATGATGAGGCAGGAGTTGCGGTTGCGGCCTGCATAGAGGCCTGCGCTCAGGCCGGCAGGACCGGCACCGATGATTACGACGTCGTAAACCTTCTCCATTACTGCAATTCCTCCAAACCAGGGGGGCTGGTGCCCTGGATCCGGCCAAGGCACCAGCTGAGCCAAACTTCAGGCCGCTAGATCTTCACCTTGAACACGGTCTGCTCGGTGATAGGTGTGGCAAGCGCATCGAGAGCGACACCGCACCTGTGATAGCGGAGCTTCCACTGCTCTTCCTTGGGCGTATTCGGGTCGCCCAGAGGATACGGAATGGAGATCGTCGGGACGATGCGGTTCGCGCCCACCGTCGTGGAGACAGGGACGAGATTGCACATGTGGACGACCGGGAAACCAGCACGTTCGAAAACCTTGACCATCGTTGCACCGCAACGAGTGCAGGTGCCTCAAGTGCTGGTCAAGACAATAGCGTCGACGCCGTCCTCCCGAAGGTACGGAATCATCTCGCCTGCCATGCGGGCAGCTTCGGACTCCGTCGTGCCGGTACCGACTGTGGAGTAGAACCAGTCGTGCAGACGGCCGATCTTGCCTTCCTTCTCATAGGCGCGCATAGCGTCGACAGGCACGACACGGTCGGGATCGTCATCTGCAGCAGCAGGATCGTAGCCAGCGTGGATCGTCTTGAAGCCGTTGGCTGCACGGTTCGGCAGCTTGTCGAGGCCCTTGATGCTGTAGCGGCCCCAGCGGGTAGCAGACGCGGACTGGATGTGGTCCGGGTTGTCGACCGGCACGATGCCGCCGGATGTGACGAGCGCGATGCAGGCCTTGGAGAGATCCGGCACAGGATCTGCAATGGGCACAACATCCTTCTTCGGGATGATGAGCTCGGTCTGGTAGGGCTCGCCCTTGATCTTCTTGATCAGCATGTCGACGCCACGGTAGGCCGCAGTGTTCTCTGGCTTGTCCTCGAGGAAGATCTCGTGGCGGATGCCACGGGCAAAGTAGCCTTCTGCATCGGCGCCCATGAGCTGCTCGCCTGCAAGAATCTTGTTGGCAAGGGCAGTCAGAGTCTTCACGTCGGCGCGCATCTTGGCAGCGGCGTTGTGGCCCTTCAGGATATAGCAGTCCTGCTTGAACATCTCGACGCCCGGGTTCTCGACATTCATCGAGGTGACGCATGGCACGCCGAACTTCTCATGCACTGCCTTGCAGATGTTGCCGCAGGCAACGCCGTAGCGGCCAGCCTGGAAGGCAGGACCGGCAATCAGCATATCGAAGTCGAGACCATCGAGGAAGCCCAGAAGACGCTTGAGTGCTTCGTCGGTATTCGAGCCCATGAAGTTGTCGCCGCAGATCAGCGTGTGCGTGACCTCTGCGTCGTTCAGCTTCGCATTGATGGCCATCGCGGGGCCTACCTGGCCTTCGCGGATCTCAGGCTCGGCGTCAGCCTTGTCCTCGCCGCCGATGCCGCCGAAGAACTGGTTGACGTAGCAGATAACCTTCTTCATCTTGTACCTCCTTTGCTTGTTCGTGTTCCTACACTTCGCGCATGGTCTTCAGCGAATATCCGGAGATATGGTCGCCGCAGAACCAGTTGTTGTCCTCCATGATGATGGAGCCATCATCGCGGGCAGACTTGCCGAGGATCTCGTTGTAGCCCCAGGAGCCGGACATGCCGTCGCGGTTCATCGCCTCAAGATTGCCGATGACCGTCTTGCAGGCCGGAAGCTCGCAGAGCTCGCCGACGTTGCCGGTGGAGACGAGGGCATTGAGCTTCTCGTCGAGCACGACGAGCGGCTGGCCCTTGCCGTCGCGGCCGTCGGACTCGTTCGAGACGCCGACGACACCGATGCCGGCATCCTCGAGGACGACCTGGCAGCGAACATAGTCCGTATCCGGGTTGCCATAGCCTTCCTCGGTGACGATCGCGTAGTCCACGCCCAGGTTCACGGCGATGTTGCGCACCATGATGGCCGAGCGCTCCTTCTGGTCGAGAGCGACGTTCAGGTTGGACATGATCACGCCCACGAAGTTGTAGTCGACGCCGTCATGCTTGTAGAGCTCCTTGATCAGGGGGAAGTTCTGGAACTCGTACGTCGACCACTTGGAGGAAGCAGGCATGAAGGATCCGGAGATGATGGATCCATCGAAGACCTCGGTCGGGCTCATGAAGGTCGGGAGGAAGTGGTTCATATCCCAGCCATAGAGAAGGTCGTTGTAGCCCATGGCCTCCATCTGGGACTGCGGCTGAAGGACGATTGCGACATTCGGGAGGCCATTGGCCTTCTCGTCGCGCTTCAGGATCGGATCGAACTCGTAGGTCTCCGTATCATCGGGCGCAACGTCCTTGATGATGTTGCCGACCCACTCGGCCAGACGGTGTCCGGCCCAGCGAAGAGCATGGTTGCACTTCTGCTGCTCGTGGCGCTCGAACTCCTCGTCCGTATCGCCTACGAGGCAGATATTGATCAGCTTCGACCAATACGTGTGCTTGGCTCCCTCGCCACCCATATCGATGACGCCGTCGCCAAACGAGCCCCACTCCTTGCCTACGACCGTGATGCACGTTCCCTTTGCAGCCTTGAGCTCACCGTCTCCACAGGGGACGACATCGCCGGTGACACCGGGGAACAGGCAGCGTCCATCCATGCGGACACGCGGCTCGATCGTCTCGATGACGGGGACGATACGCGTATCGTCGCCAGGGTGAGCGATCACGATATCAAGGTCGGTGATGTGGTCATCCTCGCCCTTGAGGTAGTCGATCGCCGCCTGCTTGTCGATGGTGAGGATTCCATCTTTGAAGGAATTCTCGCTGCCGAGGACAACGTCCTTTACCTGCACATTGCCAATTTCCAGTTTCATGCGGCTCTTGCTCCTTTCTCTAACTCGTTCCAACAGATACCGCTTATCTATTGCCTGCGGACCTGCGGGCGCACGCAGGTCCGGTGTGGCCACCTTTATTGCTTATCGCGATTATACAATGGAACACAATGACCGAATTAGATTTTTTGATTATTCCGCTCAGCGCCGCATCTCCACAGGTTCGTCATGGGGTCTTCCAGCTGTTTCCCAATCTGATGAAATATATATTTTCCCAGTTAATTTGGGATTTACGGAAGCGAGCCAGACGATGGGGCTCCATCTATTGGTTTTTCTAATATACCGCTCGCCGATGGAATCTGTTGAGTTATTATCGCGGTCACTCTACGGGTATAATTAGAACTCCTGACCGCGATTACTGTTTTATGGTCTTCCTGCATGCCTTGGAAATGGCTTCCATATATGCCGGCAGTCCGCCGCGTGGAGCCATGAGGAGCAGCCTCTCTGGAATGGTATCTGCGTCAGGAGCGCCGCATTGCGGCTTCCCTTCCGTCTCGCTTCTCTGCCCAGTGCGATGCAGCCTTGGCTGGACACCCACGCACGATGGCATGTATGGAATGACGCGCCTTCCAATCCGAGCTTCTTGCTAGCTGCGTGGAAAGAACGGGCATCGTTCCTTCAGGCACTGCCTGTTCATATCGTGGAACCTGCAGCGGGGCGCATGCCAGCCAAGGTTGACACTACGCTCTGACCTCAGGTAAAGGACTCCCTCATGCAGGGAGATATAGGCATCCCGCTTGCAGCAGCGCGGTCCGCCGATCTTTGCCATCTTCCTCAGGGCACAGGACGTGACATCGAGATGGCCTTCCCACGTGCCATCTTCCGAGACCGGTCCTGTCCCCTCGATCAGCGAAAGCGCAGCGCCCACAGAGGACGTAGCACCGCAGACGCCCCACTTGCCGCACATCGCTGCCGGCATCATGCTTCCACGGAGCAGCAGGTCTTCAAGTGCCGAGGAAAGGTCTATCTGCCCGCCGGCATTGCGATATGCAGCCAGAAGACAGGCCCCATCGAGCACATGATGCTCAGGCCCATGCATGCGGACAAAGGGCTTGGAGGCAATATCCTCGAATATCTCGAGCGGATCGGTGCTTGTCGACATCTTGCACGCCTCGATGATGAGACGTTCGCGCTCTTCGTCTGTATAGGTGCTTTGAGCGGACATGCCCTTCTCCAATCGAGCGGCACTGCAGAGAGCCGCATGCATTCGCCAGCCTGATGGTGCCTTCTCACTTGCAGTCTACAAAGCATCCCGCAAAAACACAAGAGGGAACCGGCGGATACAGGACTGCCGGTTCCCTCAAAGTGTCTGTATGGGGAGCTGAATCAGATCATCTCGAGGAATGCCTCGATGCGGGTCGTAAGCTGGCCCGTGTCCTCATTGGAGTAGTCGGTCGAGAGGTGGATATAGGGGATACCGGCCTTCTGGGCTGCCTTCTCCATCGCGAAGGATTCCATATCGTAGGTGGTGCAGAACTGGAGCGAGGTATCGACGATACCATCAGCATGCTGTTCCTTTGCCATGCGTACCACATCTTCCAGGCGGTCGTTGTTCGGCGTGAAGAGAGCGCAGTTGATGTGGTAGTAGCGCTCAGCAATCTTATCGAGCATCTCGTCGACGGTCTTGCCGGACTCGTCCACAAGGTCCTTGAAGTAGCGCGAGCCCGTGCAGCATTCCTCTCCCACGACGACGCCGCCATGCTGCTCGATGATCGTGAAGAGCTTCCAGTTGGGGACCGCAAGCGGCGTTCCGGTATAGAGGACGCGCTTCGTGCCCTTCGGCACGGCAGCGACGCCGTCCTTCACGCGCTGCTCGCATTCGTCTGCCACCGCATTGATTGCATTCGTCAGACGGACCGGGTCGTCCATGAAGCAGGTCTGGTCGATGAAGAGGCAGTCAAGGCCGCTGATAGGAACAGGATCGGCAGCGCGGGTGTGATAGAGACGCTGCAGGGCACGGCGCTTGTCATTCACGATCTTGATAGCCTTGGCAAGATTCTCGGCAGTGATCTTGACGCCCGACTCCTTCTCGACACGTTCGGCAAGCAGGCGGACCTGCTCCTTCCACATGGCGAGCGTCGTGGCGGTCCTCACATTCGGCACATCCATGATGTGCATGTTCTTCTGCGTAGCGAAGAACTCATAGGCCTTCTTCTTGCCGTCACAGGTGTTCTCACCGACGACGAGATCGGAGGATTCGATGTAGGGGCAGACATGGCCGAGCTTGAAGCCAGTGAAGCTCTTGATAAGCGGGCAGGTGTTGCGTGGCAGGTGCTCTTCGACTTCAGCAGCATCGAAGTCTGCACCGGAGCAGAGGCCGACGGAGATGCCGTCGGCAGCCATGATGATCTCCTCGGGAACGTAGGCACAGAACGAGCCGACAATCTTCTTGTGCTCATCGGCCTTCTTTGCGTCAAGCATTTCCTTGATGCGCCCGGAATGCATGTTGCAGGCAAAGTTGTCAAAATAAGCGGTAGAGCTGGGACGATTCTTCTGAGAAAGGAATGAGTCTCCGTACATCTGGCCCACTGCGCCAAGCAGGCCATCATGAGCCTCGACATCCATGTCAAGGCCCTTCCACATCTCGTGGTAGTCGACTTCTTCAGCCATTTCTGCCATCTGGATCCCCTCTTCATGTTGTCCGATCCATCAGTGACCGCATGCAGGCTTTTCCCTTGAGCTTTCATGAGCCAAAGCGGAATGATGCTTATCATCCGCTGCTGCCAAATATAATTATCGCGTTTATTTAATTTGTCAATCCAGATAGATGGTCTTTACGCCAGAGGCATCGATTGTTCCGTTTCCGGCTAGAGAAGCTCTGTCTGATGCTTTTGCCGGCACCAAAACACCCGGCAGGCCGAAGCCTGCCGGGTGCGTGCAATGGCCAGACTCAGATGGTCAGGCTAGTCACGTGTCTTCCTGCTGCGAAGCATGAGGGCAGCTGAGGCTGCCAGAGCCCCCAACGCAGCGAGGGCAGCCGGAACGGCGGCATTCGTCTCGTCGCCCGTATTCGGAAGCGAGGACTTCTGGGCGGCCTGTGCCGTCGTGACAGACGCCGTGCGGGTGCCGGCAGCTGCAGAGGTGCCTGTCTCACCTGCAGTGTTTGATCCCGTGGAGCTTGTGGAGGCCGGCAGGATGTCGAACTCCTGCGTGGCCGTGCCGGCTGCATAGGATGCGGTGCGCTCCGTCGTGGCCGTGACGCGGTAGTGCCCCTCGCCTACCACATCTGCAGGATCGACCTTCTGCCATGCCCCGTCCTTGAGCTGCTCGAAGACAAAGGAGAACCTGCCATTGGAGTTGGTCTTCACGAGATTGCCGAGAGAAATCCTCTTCCCGTCATAGCGCTTGGTGAGATTGCTCAGCGTGATGTTCGCAGGCGCAAGGGAAGTGCCCGTGAACGTGGCTTCCGCGCCCCAGTAGTATCTGCTCTCCTGAAGCTTTGCCGTGACTGTATAGGAGCCGGTGCCGGCGGCCTCGATCTTCGCTACGGCGCCAGGAGATGTGGTGGTGGAGCCGTCCGCTATCTGGGCTGCCCCGTCTGCCGTGAAGGTCCAGGTCGCCCCGTTCCAGCTGGCATCGCTGTCGTCGAGCGCGAGCTCGAGCGTGTCGCCCTGAGCAAGGGTGCCATCAGCGTCCTTGAACGAGATCGTGCCATCCATCTTGAGGCTGCCGCTGTTGTCAGTGGCTGTCGTATGGTTGTCGCGGTAGGCATAGGTCCTGCCATCCTGGTAGAGGGTGGCCACATTCTCGCTCTGCGTGCCTGCGGTAGCCGGCAGATACAGGTAGACATAGCCGTTCTCGTCGGGATAGATGTCCTGGCCGGAGATGTAGGACGTGTTCGTCGTGATGCTCGAGATGGCGGCCTCTGCATCGGCCACAGGCAGGGCGACGCGGTAGACCGGCCTGCCCTGGCTGTCCACAGCGCCCGTGGCAAGGCTTCTCACCGATCCGCCGGTGATGATGAGATGGCCAGGCTTTCCCGCGCTCCAGCCAGCGTAGGAATCCTCGAGAAGGACCGTGCCGCCTGTGATCTTCACATAGCCATCGTCGCCCCAGGAGGCTAGGTCGCTGGTGCCGAAGATGAAGCTCACGCCGTCATTCACGATCCAGCTCTCGCCTTCGTCCCAGATCCTGCCACCGGAGATCGTGATGGTGCTGTTGAAGCTTGCGTTATAGCCTCCGCCGCAGCCGATAGCTGCGCAGCCGCCATCTGGCACCAATTCAAGATCGCCGCCGGAAACGGTGACATCGCCGTTGAGGTCGCCATTGTCTCCGCCAGCACCTATGGCAGGAGCATCATAGCCACCGTGCGCCTTGATGGTGCCGCCGGAAATGGTGATGGTGCCATCCTGATCGCCACCCGACCCAAGATCTTTTGCATTGCCAGCGCCAATGCCGGGTCCCCACGCGCCGCCATAGGCAACAACGTGGGTATCGTCACCGGAGATGCTGATGTCGTAGGAGACGCCATCATAGCCAGATCCGATGCCTGCTGCATTGAAGCCGCCTGTGGCATTCACCGAGCTTCCCGAGATCGTGATGGAACCTCTGGAGTCCCCGCCATCGCCGGAGCCGACGCCAGCTGCGCCAGCGCCACCCGTCGCCGTGACCGTGGCATTGCGGACTGCGATGCCGCCATTCTCGTCGCCACTCTGGCCTGAGCCGATGCCCGCGCCTCCATCGCCTGCTGTAGCCGTGATGGTGCCGCCGAGGATCTGAATGCTGCCGCTCACATCGCCGCCGTTGCCGGTGCCATGGGCAGCAGCAGAGCCGATGCCGGCTGCTCCGTTTCCGCCCTTCGCCACGATCGTGCCGCCCTTGACCGTGATGTTGTGGCAGACGCCGTCATAGCCAGAGCCTATGCCGGCTCCTCCATTCTCGCCCGTCGCACCGTAGGCCTCGATATAGCAGCCGTTTTCGAACGTGATCTGGCCGGAGTCCGAATGTCCCGAGCCTGCGCCGCCGATGCCAGCTGCCCTCTGCCCGTCATAGTCGTTTCCACCACCGCTGGCTACGATATTGGCATCCGAGGCAAACGTCACAGCTGCGTCGGAGTTCACGTAGATGCCCGCACCCGCATGGCTGCTGGAAGAGCTTTCCGCACCGCCTTCCAGATGGGCCTGCGTACCATTGACGCAGTGAATCTCGACCTGCGAGTCTCCTTCGATGCTTATGGCAGACAGATCATGGGCCCTGTTTTCAATCGATACATCATCAAGATAGAGGACAACCGGCTCATCCTTGTCCGCATCGATCTTGATCTGCGTGAGCGGACGATGTCCACGGATGGTATAGGTGCCTCCTTCCGTGATGGAAAAGATGGCCTCGCCCGAGACGGAGTATTGGTCGATGCTGGTAGTGCTGCCGCTCTGGAGCTTGAAATTCGATGCTGCAGATCCCTGGACTCGAGAGAATTCTTCAGCAGAGGCCAGCTCATCTGTTTCATCATCCGAGACTTCCGCTGGCGCTTCAGATTCATCAGCCGCACCCGTGTCCGTAGACTCATCGCTCACCGACGTCTCAAGAATCGCAGAGGCATCCGTATCCGTTTCTGCAGCAGCGCCATTCTGCTCCTCAGCAGGCGCCGCCTGCTCGAGCGTAGGCGCATCATCCTCGGCAAGTGCCAGAGCCTGTGCCGGCGTGAGGCCGAGCATCAGGGCAACGGACAGCACAGCTGCCATGGACTTTGCTGCCACGTTTTCTGCATGGGCGGCGTTTCTTGCAGGCGACTGGAGTTTCTTCATGGCGGGCTCCTTCCTTGGTGCTTCAGCTGGCAGCTGCCCGCTGCCAGGATCGTGCTTCTTTTCTTCTTGGCACGACAGTACCGGCAACCATCTGAAGGAGCATCATCCCAAAGTATGAGAAGGACTCCAACATCATCGGCACGGTCATATCGGCGGCGCAGCCAGGAGGGAGAGTGTCTGCGGCAGAAGCGAGGCGCACATGTGATCGCCCGAGATGCTTTAATCCTGACCGCAGAATCCGAGAAAGCATGCATGCTTTGGCCATGCCGCTGATGCATGCCTGCAAAGAACAGGAGAAGACGCCTGGCGGGACAGCCTGCCAGGCGTCTTGATGTCCAAGCTTTCAGGAGCTCAGCTTAGCTGCGATTCTTCCTTGAGCGCAGGGCGAGGGCTCCTGCTACCGCCACTGCCCCAAGAGCACCCAGCACCATGGCAGCTATCGGCTGCGTCTCATCGCCTGTGTTCGGAAGCGAGGACTTCTGGGGGACCTGCACTGTCGTGACAGATGCCGTGCGGGCAGCGGCATCCTTCGATGCGGTCTCCGTCTTCGCCGCATCCGTGTCTGCGGCGCTTGCAGAGGCTGGCAGGATATCGAACTCCTGCGTGGCCGTGCCGGCTGCATAGGCATCGGTGCGCTCCGTCGTGGCTGTGACGCGGTAGTGCCCCTCGCCTACCACATCGGCAAGATCGACCTTCTGCCACGCTCCATCCTTGAGCTGCTCGAAGATGAAGGAGAGCCTGCCATCAGAATCCGTCTTCGCAAGGTTGCCGAGCGAGATCTTCTTTCCGTCGTAGTGCTTGGTCAGGCTGCTCAGAGAGATGCTCGCCGGCTCGAGGACGGTTCCTGTGAACGTGCCAGACGAAGTCCAGTAGTACTTGCTCGACTTGAGGACCGGAGTGACCGAATAGGAGCCAGTGCCCGTAGCTGTGATCTGTGCAAAGACGCCGGGAGATGGATCTATGGAGCAGACAGCATCGACTGCGCCCTCTGATTCACAGCCCCAGGTGGCTCCGATCCAGCTGGGGTCGCTGTCATCCAGCTCGACCGTGATCCTGTTGCCAACCGTCATCGTGCCATCCGTCTGCTTGAAGGAGATCTTGCCATCCATCTTGAGGACGCCACGGCTATAGATATCCGTCGTGTGGTTGTCGCGATAGTGGTTGGCCTTGCCTTCCTGGTTGAGATAGACCCCGTTCTCGTTATCCGTGCCGGCAGTAAGCGGCAGATACACGTAGATGTTGCCATCCCCATCAGGATAGATATCCTTGCTCGATGCGTAGCTCGTGTTCGACGAGATATCGGTGATGGGAGTCGCAGCATCTACCAGGAGAAGCGTGACGCGATAGACCGCGTTGCCATGCCCGTCCGTCGCAGCCGATCCGACGGTATAGACCGAGCCGCCCGTGATGACAATCTGGTCCTTGTGGGGTGCAGACCACTCATTGTTCGAGCACTTCAGCATGACAGTGCCGCCTGTAATCTTCACGACACCATCCTCTGCCCACGTGCCATGGGAGCTATTGCCCATAACATAGAGGCTATAGGCATTGCTCGAGATCTTGCCGCCGCTGATCGTGACGGTGCCGTTGAACGTGCCGCTTATTCCTGCGCCGATAGCGGCAACATCGTCTTTCCGTATGCAATTGACGTTGCCCCCGGAGATGTTGATATCGCCGTTGAGGATGCCGCCCTGGGCAGCACCGATAGGAGTTCCGCCATCCCCTGCCTGCGCATTGATGGTGCCGCCAGAGATGCTGATGTCACCATCCTGGTTTCCGCCTCTGCCGAAATCCAGAGACCCGCCTGCAGACGCGCTCAGGCCAGAGCCGATGCCAGCTCCATAGGTGCCGCCGCTAGCATTGATGACAGACGTGTCTCCAGAGATGCTGATGCCGTAGGACACGCCGTCACGGCCAGACCCGATGCCTGCGCTGCCCCAGCCACCTGTGGCATCCACCGTGCTGTCGGCAATCGTGACAGTGCCTCGGGAGTCGCCGCCATCGCCCGAGCCGATGCCGGCACCGCCCGTGCCGCCAGCTGCCGTGACGGTGGCATTGCGGATCGTGATGCCGCCATTCTCGTCGCCGCTCTGGCCCGAGCCGATGCCTGCGCCATGATCGCCAGCTGCTGCCGTGACCGTGCCGCCGAGAATCTGTATGCTGCCTTCGACCTTGCCGCCGTTGCCGGTGCCATGGGCGGCAGCGGAACCGATACCGGCTGCCCCCGGCCCGCTATATGCATGGATGCTGCCGCCCTTGATCGTGATGTCGTGGCAGACTCCGTCATAGCCAGAGCCGATGCCCGTGCCGCCATCCTCGCCCGTCGCGCCATAGGCTTGAATGTGGCAGCCATCCTCGAATGTGATCGAGCCGGAGTCGGAGTGGCCCGAGCCCGCGCCGCCGATGCCGGCAGCACGCTTGCCCTGCGTCGTGCCGCTCACGGCAGCACCGGTAGCGACAATTGAGGAATCAGAGGCGTACGTGACCGCTGCGTCGTGGTTCACATAGATGCCTGCACCCGCATGGCTGCTCGATTCGCTCTCGGCGCCTCCCTTCAGATTGGACGTGATGTGGCTGTAAATCGTGACCTGCGAGTCCCCCTCGATGCTTATGGCAGAGAGGTCGTGGCCGGAGTTGTCGATCGTCACAGCACTGAGGACGATCGTGACCGGTTCATCCTTGTCGGTATCGACCTGAATCTGGGTGTTCGGACGGCTTCCATGGAAGGTGTAGGTGCCGCCTTCCCTGATCTTGAGGATGACCGTACCAGAAAAGGAGTAGTCGATGTCAGCAAGCTCATAAGTCTCGCCGCTCGAGAGGGCAAGGCCCGTCGAAGAGGACCCCAGTACCGTGGCAAAGTCGTCAGAGGAGACTTCCTCCTCAACTCCCTGACTCTCAGCATCTGCCGGAGCAGCTGGCTCTTCGGCTGCATCTGTACTGCTATCAGAAGCACTGTCTTCCGTGCTTTCCGGTGCATCGGTGCTCTCGGACACATCCGCATTCGTCTCTGCAGACGTACTGTCCTGCCCGCCCGGCTCTTCGGAAGGCACCACCTGCTCGAGCGCCGGCGCATCTTCCTGTGCAAGTGCCAGAGCCTGTGCCGGCGTGAGGCCAAGCATCAGGGCGACGGACAGCACGGCTGCCATGGACTTCGCCACCACGCTCTCTGCGCGGACAGCGTTACGGGGAGGAGACTGAAGCTTCTTCATGATGAGATCCTTTCTCCCTGCATATTCGTTCGGCAGAGACCCTGCCAAGATCTTGCGTTCTGCATCTGCCAGAAACGGTACAGGCAGCTTGGAAGAGAGGCATCATCCCAAAGTATGAGAAGATCTCATCTGCCTCGAGGATCCTCGCACCAACGATGCGGCCTGCGCATATGGCGCATCTGGCACACGTGCAAACGCCAGAGATGGCACCTGCCAGAACCATTTGCAAGGGCATCATGAGCAGCTCATTCTACCCTTAGCTACTGGTTTCAGCCGAGCTGCATGTGCATACTTGCGTGGCGAAGGCACGCGAGCCCAAAGGAGCAGCAATGAAAATCACGAAGATCGATCTTCTGCATTCGGAGCCGGTAGAGGATGGCTGGCGGCCGATCTTCGTCCGTGTCCATACGGACGAAGGGATCTACGGAGATGGAGAGGTGGCGCTCTCCTATGGCGGGATAGACCATGCTGCCTTCGGCATGCTCCAGGACATGGCGCACTTGCTTCTTGGCATGGATCCCCTTGAGAACGAGAAGATCTGGCACAAACTCTACTATGGCTGCTTCTGGGGATACAACGCAGGGCCTGTCGTCTTCGGCACCATCAGCGCCTTCGACCTTGCCATGTGGGATATCCGCGGCAAGAAGTTCGGCGTGCCAATCTGGATGCTTCTCGGCGGCAAGCTGCATGACTCGCTTCGGGCTTATGCAAGCCAGCTCCAGATGGGCTGGGGCGAAGGCCGCAGGCACTGCACGAGCCCCGAAGACTACGCAGAGGCGACGCGCATCGCTATGGACAAGGGCTTCGACGCCGTGAAGATCAACTTCACGACCTTCCGGGAGGACGGCACGCCCTACAGCAAGTTCGAGCAGGCCCCCTACCTCTCTCAGGATTACATGGAGCTCATCGAAGCGAGGCTCAAGGCTGTGAGGGACACACTCGGTCCCAAGGGCGACATAATACTGGAGAACCATGCTCTCACCGACAGGCTCTCTGCCACCCAGATGGGACAGATGGCAAAGAAGTACCTGATCATGTACTTCGAGGAGCCGACAGCGCCCCACGCAGAGAACCTTGCCTATATCCACAGGCAGACCGGCATCCCCGTGGCTTCAGGCGAGAGGATGTATTCCCGCTGGCAGTTCAAGGATTGCCTCGAGAAGGATGCCATACAGGTCATCCAGCCCGACCTTGGCACCTGCGGCGGCATCACCGAAGTCAAGAAGATCTGCGATATGGCCTACACGTACGAGGCAGCCGTGCAGATCCATGTCTGCGGTTCCCCTCTCGTCGTGGCAGCGTCGCTCCAGCTGGAAGCCGCGATACCGGGCTTCATCATCCATGAGTACAACGTCAACACCGAGATGCCGAAGATGCAGGGGCTCACGACCAGGACCTACGAGCCAGAAGATGGAAAGATGCCCATCCCCGATCTTCCCGGCATCGGCAATGAGATCGCTCCGTCCACGTTCGAGCATTCTCATGTCATTACCATCGAATAGGTCAGACTTCACATCAGATTGCTTGCGATTTTTTGGCTGTCCAGTCTTCCCGATAGGTCGGACAAGCCCATGGGACAGAGAAATTGCCTCCAGCCTCAATAGACACTTTCTGGAAGCATGCGCAAGGCCGATGGCAATCAGGCAGGCTAGAGAAATCTTTCGCTAGCCTGCCTGCATCCGGCGACAGCAGATTCAATTCATCTGCCAGACTCTGGATAGGCTATCGCGCTGGAAGCTGGCCATGATACCTGTCTGTATCCCGTCTAGCCCTTCTGCTTCAGCTGGCTCAGCGTGTAGTCTGCTGCCTCGGCGAGGCAGTCGCAGAAGAACGCGACCCAGGTCTCGTAGTCGCCGAACTTCTCTACATCCTCGATGAGCTGGTAATAGGCCTTGTTGTGGCGCCTGAGCGTCTCGGACAGGAGCAGGCAGTCCTCGGGAAGCCTGCCTGCATCCACGAGCATGCGCTCTGTCAGGATCCGTCCGATGCGTCCATTGCCATCGATGAAAGGATGGAGCGCCTCGATCTGATAGTGTGCAAGCGCGATGCGTACGAGCGCTGGCGTGGCCGGAAACGGATCCTTCTCGATTGCCAGCACGGCAATGCCCCTGTGGTCCTCGTCCTCATGCGCATCTTCCTCGTGGATGTAGTCTTCGAGCCGTGCGATTCCGCGATCGAGGTCATCCCCTACCGGCGCCACGTAGTCGCACCTGTTGAGGTCCACCTCATCGACTCTGCTGACCCATGCAGGGGTCCAGCGCACCTCGCCAGGATACTTCTTCTCATAGCGCCAGCCTTGGCACATGAGATAGTGCGCATTCGCAAGCAGCCTCCTGCTCACCGGCAGCCCATCCGAGAGCTCCATCGTATAGGCCATTGCATCGACGAGGTTTGCGATGTCCTCATCGTCGTCTTCATCGTGGATGACCTTTGCGTTGCCAAGGCTCGGCAGAAGCTCCACGAACTCGAAGCGCGAAACGCCCTGTCCCTGCGAGAATTCGAAGGAAGCAGCCGCCTCCTCCCGCCGCAGACGCTCATGCGCACTTGCCCTGTCTTCGGGGCTCAGGGCGTCAAAGGCACCGCACAGCAGACCCAGTGAGAACTCCGCTTTCGCAAGGGATGCAGCGAGGCTTCCCGTATAAGCAAGCTTTACATCCTGGAGATCGGCCGGCACATAGGCCTTGTAGTCAAAGCCATCGCGCCGTATGGTCCGCCATCTTCCTGCCCGCGTGTCATTGCGCACGACCATTGGAGCATCTTCTCTCATGCGCTTGCTACCTCCTGGATGTGGCTACGGTCTGCAATGTCTGAGCGCTCTGATGCGTCCATGGAAGCAGGCGATGGCTCCAAGTCTGAGACGGACTCCAGGCTCTGCATGCCATGCCTTTCCGCAGTTCCATTCTCAGGACCTGCACGTGGCTTTGAGCTCTATGCCTTCGAAGATCCGATTGCATACCATCTCCCAGGTCCCATCGGTGGCTTCATATGTCCCCGCAATGGTTCTGGCCCATTCAGAGGATCGATACGCAGCCATCTCTTCGACATAAAGCGGCGAGCTTACGACTGTTTGGCCCTGCTCGCACGAATCATTTTCCAGGCCTTCTCGGGCGTATATGCCTCTCCTCGCGCTATGGCTTCATCGCCTCGCCTGATTGCTTCGGCAATCCGCTGGTCGAACAGATTGTCGGCATCGCCCTGAGCGTGGTGCTCGAAGGCCTCCTCCGCGGCGGACTCGTGCATCCCATGTCCATCCGCAGTCAGGCGGGCCAAGTCCTCCCGTGCGCTGCACCTGACGGCAGCCGCATCTTTCTGAAGTGCATTGACTGGATAGGTTCTCTCCATGAACGCCTCCAATCATCCAAGGAAATCATAACGGAAGGCAGTCCGCCATCCATGTCTATCTGCCGTAACCACACATCGCTGCAGCAGGAAAAGAGACAGTCCCGATGCTCAGCACGAAGCGGCACATACCTCTGCGCAGTCCGCAACCTAGTTCACGAGCTGGGACAATTACACACGATGGTGTAATTGTCCCACTATAATGTGATTGGAGGTAAAGCATGCAAATGATTCCCGTCAAGGAGCTCAAGGACACCGCAAGGGTTTCGAGGCTCTGCCATGAGACGGGGGAACCCGTTCACGTCACCAAGAATGGATGCCCAGACATGGTTATCATGAGCGCAGAGACATACGAAAGCCTCGCCAAGGCAGCTGAGACGGAAAAGATCGTCTCGCTCGTACAGGAAGGAATAGATGCCGTCGAGCGCGGAGAATGCCAGGATGCATTCGGAGCAGTCGCCGCACTCAAGAGTAAGTATGGCCTATAGGGTTCAGGTCTCGAATCCTGCGAACTGAGACCTTGATGAGGCTCTCTCCCGTCTCGTGCATGAGCTCAATGCGCCAGGCGCCGCAAGGTCGCTGCTCTATGCATACGAGGATAAGCTCTAACTTCTTGCTGACAATCCATTGCTGTTTGGTGTCGACTTTGATGCCGGCGAGGCCGTAGGCCAGCAGATTAGGAGATGCTAGGCAAAGCACTATGGAATCTATTACCTCGTAGACGAGAAGAAGAATCTCGTCACTGTCCTTGCGTTCATTCACCATCTGCGTGACAACCCGAAGATCCTTAGGATTCGCCAACGGTAGAGAGACAGAGATTGCCACTAACCTGAGCGAAGGCATCCAGCTCTAACCTCGAAGCGTTTCGTTGTCATGTTATGGGCTACGATGATGTCTAGCGGCTCGTACCATCCTGCGGCACCATCAAGGACCTTGGCATCTACACGCTGAGCTTTGCGCTCAGCCTCTTTGGCGAGCCCAGCTCCGCCCAGTACGTGGCCAACATCGAGCGCGGCATCGACACGAGCGGCGTGGCCGTGCACAAGTACGACGGCTTCACGTGCGTCGCCATCTACGCCAAGGACTGCGGCGACGCGACCAAGAATTGCGGCGAGCCTTCCGGCGCGCTCATCGAGGGAACCCGCGGCTACATCAAGATGGACTCCGCCCCTAACGTGTGCGGTGCAGTCAAGCTGTCTGAACGACGGCACCGAGAAGCCCTTCGACGAGTCGCTCCCGCTTGCCTGGGAGGGCAAGTGGCGTGAGTTCCAGCGCCAGCAGGCAGCCGGCGACCTGGAGGAATGCTACCGCCAGCTCGAGCAGAGCGTGCCCGTGAGCCGCGTGCAGAACACCATCCGTCGCGAGGTCGGCGTCGTCTTCCCTGGGGACGAACAAAAGGCGCTGCATTTGGCTGTTACCGGCCCGCGGCCACCCCTGGCCGTTTCCCCGGGTGGGACCCGATGGGGGCCGTGGGCCGCAAACAACGTGCGTCGTACGATCGGCGTCGTTACCAGGGCGTCAAAGGGGTGCCGTTGCTATCTGGGAGAACGCCCACCTCGACCAGGCTGGGCAGCTGCCGCGCCTACTCGGGGGCACCAACCGGCCTCATGCCCAGCGAGAGCACCAGATGGTCGAACCCGACGGTGGTGCGGTTGCCCTCCTTGTCCTCGAAGGTCACCGTGTTGCCATCGACGCTCAGCAACTTGTGGTCGGGGTGCATGGCGCAATCGGTCCTGGGCAGCCTGCTCATGATGTCGATCATTTTCTGGAAGAAGATGCCGTGGCCGACCTGGTCGACCATTTCGCACAGGTCGACGTGGCAGCCCTGCTCCTCCAGCATCTCGGACACCTCTATGCCGGTCATGCCGGAGCCCACGACTACAACCTCCTCGCTCTCGATGGCGGGATCGGCCGTGATGGCCTGCGCGGGCGTGAGCACGAGCTCGCCGTCCAGCCCCGGGATGCTGACGGGCTTGACGGACTCGGAGCCAGCCGCCCACACGGTGGCGACAGGCGCCAGCTCTGAATCAGGACCGAAGGCTGGACACAAGGCCGAACCCCAGGCCGGGGCCCGCGTTAGGTTCCGCGTTATGGTCCGCGTTGGGACCCACATCAGACCAAATATTCCCAAAATGTGATGTTCATCACATTATTTCGTGGTATTTTGTGATGTATATCACATTTTTGGAAGGTTTCGCATGGATAGAGACATCTTCAAGCAGCTTGAGGCGTGGCAGACGTCATCTCACCGAAAGCCGCTCATACTCAAGGGCGCCCGACAGGTCGGCAAGACATGGGCGCTTAAAGAGTTCGGGAGAACGCACTTCGAAAACTGCGTCTACCTCAGCCTGGAGGAGATTGCCCCGGGGATCCCCAGCGAATACGCATCCCTCTTCCAGACCACGCATGACCCGCAGCGCCTCCTCCAGAACGTCTCCCTCGCCACAGGGCAACCAATCAATCCTGGCAAGACGCTGCTTATCCTTGACGAGATACAGGACTGTCCTGCAGCCATTGGAGCGCTCAAGCCACTCGCAGAGCGCACTCCCGAGTACCACGTGGCGTGCGCAGGATCGCTGATCGGCGTCATGCTCTCGCGCCAGACGAGCTCGTTCCCCGTGGGCAAGGTGCAGTTCCTCGACATGTACCCCATGACATTCTCGGAGTTCCTTCGCGGCACCGGAAGCGGCACGCTCGACGAGTACCTCGACAGCTTCGACAGCATCGAACCTATCCCCGACGTCTTCGCCAATCAGCTGGCAGAGCAGCTGCAGCGTTACTTCGTGACCGGTGGCATGCCGGAGGTCGTCTCTCTTTGGGCAGACAGCAGGGACGTACGTACCATCGACCAAGTACTCGGCGACCTTCTCGACTCCTATGAGCGCGACTTTGCCAAGCACGGTGGTAGGAGCCAGTTCGCCAAGCTCTCGCTCGTATGGAACTCGCTTCCCCGCCAGCTCGCCCGCGAGAACAAGAAGTTCATGTGGGGCCTCGTGCGCGAGGGCGCCCGCGCCCGAGAGTACGAGGACGCGGTCGAGTGGCTTTGCGACGCCGGTCTCACGACTCGGGTGCGGCTGAACAGCGGTCACGGCATACCGCTTTCGGCGTACGACGACCCGACCGCCTTCAAGGTCTATGCACTAGACGTTGGCCTTCTGCGACGGCTAGCGCGCCTTGATTCGACGGCCTTCTCTCAAGATGACGCTCCCTTCAAGGAGTTCAAGGGCGCCTTTGCCGAGAACTATGTACTCCAGGCGCTACTCCCCCAGCTCGACGACGCACCACGGTACTGGACGAACAGCAAGCCGAACTATGAGGTCGACTTTCTCGCACAAATCGGTAACGTGATCATCCCCATAGAAGTGAAGTCCGGGGAATCGATTCACGCGAGAAGCCTCAATTACTACACCCAGAAGCATGCGGGGACCACCCCGTTACGCGTCAGGTTCTCGCTTCGCGGGCTCTCGCTGGACGACGACACCCTGAACATCCCGCTCTACCTGGCAGACAGGGCGGTGCCGCTCATCCGCGGGGTGCTCGGGCCCTAGGGGTTGACGCTGGTGGCTGGCGCTTGCATGGGAGGTTGGCCCGGTCGACTGCGGTACCCGACGATCTTCTATGCTGAGATTGGCATCATTTGCTCCAGCATTGGCACAGCTGGCACCAGCATTTGCGACATCATCGCCACCAAGCTAGTGCACAGTCCGCCCGCTCCCGCTGCCCCTGACGCGCCGGTAACAACGGCGATCAGGCGGCGCACGTTGCTACCAGCCCACAGCCTCAATCGGGCCTCATCTGGGGAAACGACCGAGGATGGTACCGAGCCAGTAACAACGGACTCGCTCGCCAGGTGATTGTCCGTCGAACGACGGGCGCGATGCAAACAAGCTGCCCCTTATGCGCGAGCTCGGGGGCCATATACTACATTTGTGTCATCATTTGCGACATCGTCACCACCATTTCCGATATTTGCGACATCCATCTGACCGTCGGCGTGGCGGCACGACCTGGTCCAGCTGCTCGACGTCGGCAATGAGCATGGTTGCCCAATCCCGCCCGTAAGCGGGGAATTACGCCCGACCTGGTTTGGGTCTGTACGGTCCTAGGCTTTTGCGGGTCTCTTCATCAGTCGTGCGTGATTCGGGAGAGAAGAGGGGTGGCGGATTGTCAAGCTGAGTGCAACATCTCCCGATAGACCTCGTTGGCCGTCTT
>JBJEHU010000028.1:0-10267 GCA_051876355.1 Atopobiaceae bacterium
AGACGGCCAACGAGGTCTATCGGGAGATGTTGCACTCAGCTTGACAATCCGCCCTATATAATTCTCCAGCATGTCACTACTTCCCAGCATATGCGTTTTGTCAATAACCTCGCAGGGGTCGACATGCTCTAGCCGAAGACGTCTGTCAAAGAATCTATCCAGAAATCGTGTCGAATCAAATCCATTCCCATACTGCCCTGCAACTGCATGAGCAAGCTGAATTGAGTCCGCCACTGTAACGACTATTACTCTTTCGTTCTGGAAGAGCGCCTTCGTTTGCTCGAGAAGCTTAACGGCAAAGTCAGGACGACACCTATCTAGCTCATCGATAAATATCACTAGCTTGTTTGCAACTTCCGGAAGAGCATTCTCAGCCAGAAAGTCAATCCTCTCTCGCAGCTCCGATCGTTTCCTATATGCTCCAACAAGATCGTCGCTGCTGAGCGCCGTAACAAGACTTTGGAACCCTGTTTTGGGAACAAGCGGCAGAATGCCCGTTGCCGCGGCAACAGCCTTTCCAACGTTCGTCTCTTTGGTTAAACCTTCCTGACCAAAAGCAACTGCCATGCATGCAAAAAGCGCACTCATCGGATCTTCGGCAAAATCATTCTCCCATGCATTGAAGTAGAACGGCAGAATGGAAACCTGCTCAGCGCCGAGCTTTTCTGTCACCGGCTTAAGGCCATCCGAGTTAAAGTTCTCAAACAGGCTCCCCTTTTCAGCCGGCAGATTAGCGCCGCTGTTATTTAGAACATTGAGGACCAATTCCGCGGACTTAACAAAGAAAGTCTTGCCTTCGCCCCAGCGTGCATCGAGGAGCAGCGAAAAAGGTCCTTCAGTCTCATGCAATAGACGTATGAAATCGACCAGCTCATCATTACGCCCAACTTCGTCTTGTTCGATGGATTCAGCCAGCACTTCAGGTGTCGGCTCTTGTTCCAAACGCTTCATCAGCAGCCCTCCAGACCCACTTTGCTCATGCAGGCAAATCACTTACAGCTGTTGAGCAGCCGCAGTCCTGCAACCCATAGCGTTAAAACATCTAGCCATAAATCCAAGGACACATATCAGCTTTGTTTTCTTATACCAGGTAAGCGACTTGCCGGTAAACCTGTTGAACAGCATACGCTCGTGGACGATTTACTCGAACACAGGTAAATATAAGCTGCTGTCCCAGACAAGAATGCAGCCCAACCAGAAGACTCTCTGGCCGGGCTGCACATGAAAAGGGAGGTAGTGGTGGGCTGCTTGGTAAAGCAGGTAGAGCTACTGCTTCTTGGGCTCTCTATTCTCACTCTTCTGCATCTTGGCAAGCTTCTTCTGGAGCCTTGCCTCGGCACGCTTTCCACGGCGATAGGCAGAAGGATTGGCAAGCTCTGCCTTTGCCCTTCTCCTCATGAGATAGATGCCGCCCACAAGGAAGACGATGGCTATGGCATCGACGCCCACGATGAGCCAGACCCAGGGAGAGATTCCGATCTTCTGCACAGCTCCTGGCGCCATGCCTTCCATCGCATTGGAGTTCGCCACAGCATACGCGATGTTATGAATCGCGTTCCTCATGCATGCCCTCGAGGTGGCAGAGTCATAATCGCTGATACTCCACATGATGGGCATGTCCATGCTGAGGTAGGTATCGCAGCCGGTCCTCACGCAGAGATCGCGCAGGTTGTCTCCGGTCCACACCCAGTAGTCGGAGATCACCATGCCTTTGAATCCCCATTCATCACGCAGCACATCCTGGAGAAGCGCAGCGTTCGTATGACCCAGCTGCGTTCCCACGCACGTCTGTGTTGCCATGACTGCTGTCCCTGCCCTCATGACACGGGACTTCGTCTCGCCGTTCACGCCTGAATACTTGACGGTCATGCGGCTCTCTTCGAGGGCGATCTCGAAGGGCTTGAGATAGAGCTCGCGCATTGTCTGCTCGTCTGCCCACGTGCAGATGAGCTGCGAGCGTCCGGACTCCGTATCGTTCATGGCATAGTGCTTGAGATAGCAGTACATGCCCTGGTCTCCGGCACCGCTGATGACAGATGCTGCCATCTTGCCGGAAAGAAGCGGATCTTCGGAGTAATACTCGAAGACGCGGCCAGAGAAGGGAGAGCGGTGGAGGTTCACGGCAGGTGCATACCAGCCGTTGATGCCGTGGGCCAGAGACTCGCGTCCGAAGGCAGAGCCCACCTCGTAGAGGAGGTCCCTGTTCCACGTGGAGCTCATGAGCGGCGCGAAGCCGAAGCTCGAGCTCTTGGTCATATCGTATCCTGCATCATTGCCCTGGACCTTGAGGCCGTTGGCACCATCCTCGTCCACGGTCTTCGGAAGGCCGATGGAAGAGATCGGAGCCGTGATATAGGCATCGCCGGAGAAGTTTCTGATGATGTCCTTCTTGTCTGCGTTCCAGTCAATCTGATCCAGCAGCTCGTCCCATTTCGGGTCGTCGTAGTCGAGACCACGCATATCGCTCACGGTAAGGCCGTTCTTGGCACCGGAGGTCGGCTGCTCTGCGGCATAGACCTTGGAGCCTTCCACATCGCCGTACTCGGGGTCAGTCAGAGGATCGAATGTCGTGAAGAGGTCCTGCCTCTCCGTGAACTCAGAGGAAATCTCCTTGCCGTCCGTGCTCTCGGGCTGCGTGCCTGCCCAGTCGCTGCGGGTGAGGATATGGGAGTCTGTATTCATATATAGTCGGAACTCTGCTGGAACTTGTTCGTGGCTGCAGTGTAGGTAGCGGAATTGTCGATGATGGGGTTGCCATTGTCGTCGAGCTTGGACTGTGCAGCCTTCTCTGCCTCGCGCACATGTGCCGCATCCGATCCGTCATACCACGTCGTATCTGCGACATCGATGGGCTGCGATGCCACCACGTCGTGGCTGTTCGAGCGCAGGCTCACGTCGTAGGTGCCTGCCTCGAGGACATAGCAGCCTGTCGTGCCATCCGGACTCTCATGCGTATAGCAGTAGGAGGCAAGGTCTTCCTCGGAGAACGTGAGCGTGAGCTCCTGGCTCTCGCCGGGGTCCAGAAGCTTCGATTTCGCGAAGGCACGGAGCTCAGCTGCCGGCTTCTCGATCTTTGCCTCCTGGTCGAGTTCTGTGTAGGGAGAGCTTGAATAGAGCTCAGCCACGTCCTTGCCGGCCACAGAGCCGGTATTCGTGATGCGGACCTTCGCCGTCACGGTGCCAGCATCGAGAGAGACCGATTCGAGCTCCTCATTGAAGCTTGTATACGACAGGCCATAGCCGAACGGGAACACGACTGCCTGGCTGTAGTCGAAGGAGGGATCCACCTCTGCCGCCGTCTCGTAGTAGCGGTAGCCCATGTAGACGCCTTCCTGGTACTCGTTGTACGTGCGCTGGATCTCTCCGCCGTCTGTCATGCTGCCAGACTGCGCCGTGAGGTTCGAGTAGGTGTGGACGCCGATATTGGCATAGCTCGGGTCCTTCGTGAAGTCGGAAGACCACGTATCGACCGTGCGACCCGAGGGATTCACATCGCCGTCGAGGATATCGGAGAGCTCAGAGAAGCCGCGCTCGCCGGGGTGTCCATACCAGATGAGGCCATCCACCGCGAGGTCGCCGGACATGAGGTCGCCGACCTCAAGCGGCGCCGAGCTCACGAGCACGACCACGACGTGTCCGCACTTGGCCTTCGCTGCGGCAATCGTGCCACGCTCGTTCTGGGAGAGCGCCAGATAGTGCGGCGTGCCATCAGAGTAGGCATCGTACTTCTGGTCCTGGCCCTCCTGGCCGGAGCGGGTGATGAAGACGATACCCGTGGCATCCTTGTTCTCTTCTATCCCGTCATAGATCGAAGGATCGTACTCATAGATGCGGCAGTCGCCGCCGAGAGCAGACCCCGCCTTGCCGGCAGCCAGCGTCCCTGGCGCCTCTTCGAGCGCTTCGGGCTCTCCTGCCGCCTTCATTGCATCGACAGCAGAATTGTCGATCGTGAAGGCAGAAAGGCCCTCTTCCGGCGTCACCGGATCCTTCACCCACTTGGCAGAGCCGCCCGATGCATTCTGTCCATAGACAGGATTGAGATAGGCATCGCCGAACGGCATGACCACAGAACCCTTGGCAAGCGGCAGCGATCCATCGTTCTTGAGAAGGACCGTGCCTTCATCCTGGACCTGTGCCGCTACCTTGTAGGCATCATCCTTAGCCTCTTCTGCATCGATGCCATCTGCATCGTAGTAGTCGGCATCCCAGTCCTTGGTGTCATCTGCCTTCTGGATGCTTGTTGTGCCCGATCCGAGATAGGTATCGAGCGTCGAGGACATGATCTGGCTTGCCGCCGTCGCGATGATGGCAAAGATGCAGACAAGCGCTATCGGGATAATCAGGAGTGTCCGGAACTTCCGGTTGCTCATCCTGAGACGTCCCCGCTTTCCCTCTTCCCTCTTCTTCATTGCTCTCCTCTCCCCGTCTGCCAGCATGCACACACGGGGCCGCCAGGCCCCTTTTCATGCCAGCTTTGCTATGCTGAACGATATCTGAGAGAGGGAATGGACCAGCCAATCTGGCAGAACCTGTCTCTCCTTTGGGAAAATCGGGAGCCATCTGGCATGCTGGGATTGCAGGAGGAGACAGCCGTGTACCGCATCCTCATCGTAGAAGATGACAGCAGGGCTGCCGCACGCCTGGAAACGCTCCTCGAACGCTATGGGGAAGAGCACAAGGACCCATTCAGGATCAGCCGGCTGGAAAGCGCTTTCGATATTTCCGAGGAGGCAGCTGCGGCAGACCTCATCTTCCTCGATATCGAGCTTCCCCAGATCGGTGGCATGGATGCCGCCAAGGCACTCAGGGCAGAAGGCCTCGATGTGCCGATCATCTTCGTGACGAATCTGGCACAGTATGCGGTGGAAGGCTATGCCGTGTCTGCCCTCGATTTCATCGTGAAGCCCGTGGACTATGCAGCCTTGACGCTCCGGATGGATCGCGCCGTGAAAGCAATGGAAGCGCGGAGCGAGCACACCATCTGCATCCAGGGCAAGCAGGGGCTCCATGCCGTGCAGGCACGGGACCTCATCCTCGTGGAGACCCGAGGGCACGATATTGCCTACTGTCTCGCGGACGGATCGGAGCTCCTGGCAAGGAAGGCTCTGCGCGAGGCAGCATCCGAGCTCCCCTCGCCGCCCTTCCTTCAGATCTCTTCTGGCTGCATCATCAACATGGCCCATGCCACAGACATGGAAGGCTCGAAGATCGAGCTTTCAGATGGCAGAGCTGTCTATATGAGCCGCGGACACAAGAAGAGCTGCCTGCAAGCCCTTGCCCACTATCTCGGAGGCTGCCTGTGAGCGTCTCCTTCCTGGACATCCTGGCTGCCGCGCTTGCTGTGGCGGACCATCTGGTGGAGTTCGGCCTTCCGATCTGGCTCATCTGCTGTCATCAGCCGAAGAAGCACGGCTTCGCCTGGCGTCTTGCAGCTGCCATCTGCCTTCTTGCCCTTGGATGTACCGGTCTCATAGGCGTCTGGATCTGGACCTCCTCTGCCCCTGCCGGCAGCATGGAGCCCTATGTCCTGAACCTCATTGCCTATGCGCTCCTCATCCCTGCCTTTGCAGCAGCGGTCCTCTTCTGCTTCGACACCTCTGCCTGGAATGCGCTTTTTGCCGTGACGGCAGGCTATACGATCCAGAACCTCTCTTCGGGAGCAGAAGAGACCTGCCGCATTGCAGCAGAGTCTCTTGGCATGCATGTAGCCCCCATCTGGGGCGAGGCAGCCTTCACCCTCATTGCCGAAGCCCTCATCCTTGCCCTTGCCTACGTCCTCTTCATCAGGCAGGTCCAGGACGAGCCGCCGCTCCACAGATCCTCTTCCGGCATGCTGGGCATGACGGCAGCGGTCATCCTCCTGGTCATTGCAAACGATGTGGTGATCCGCGGCATGGGGCATATGGGAGTGGTCCCTGTCCCCTTCCTGCTCTCGCTCCGCGTGACGCATCTGGCCATCTGCATCTTTGTCCTCTATACGGACTACCAGGCACTCTACAAGCTGCGTCTCGAAGCAGGGCTCGAGACCGCACGCAGGCTCTCCGAGGAGCGCTCCCGCCAGTATGCCCAGAGCACGGCCACAGTTGCGGCCATAAATGCCCGCATGCACGATATCCGGCACAAGGTCATGGCGACACTGCAGGATGAAGGCGTGGGCATGAGCGCCTCGGCTGCGCAGGAAGTGATCCACGACATAAACGTCTACGACGCACAGGTCCATACCGGAAGCTGCGCGCTTGACTGCGTCCTCACAGAGAAGAGCCTCGTCTGCCAGCAGGAAGGGATAGATCTCACCTGCATGGCAGATGGGTCCATGTTCAGCCATATCCCCGATGAGGATGTCTATGGCATCTTCTCCCTCATGATCGATGCAGGAAGAGATGCTGCACATACGCTTCCCGTCACAGACACGAAGGTCCTGAGCCTCACTGCAAAGCGCCATGGCTCCCTTGCCGCCATCCATCTCATGGGCAGCTGCACAGCTGAGGCAGATGCAGCGCTCCAGGAAGCTGCAGAGCAGCTCTCGTCCCTGGTCAAGCGGCATGGCGGGACAGCGACCGCTGCGACAGAGGGCGAAAGCTTCTCGATCGATATCCTGCTTCCCCTGAAGCAGCGCTGAGCGCGGCAAGAAGGCAGCGCTATCCGCGCCTTTGCCTTCCTGGAAAGGCTCCGCATGAAGCAGCCAGAACAGGAGAGGTACGCCTCCTGGCATGGCAGCCACAGGTCACAGGCCTTATGCAGTGCCAGCACGCATCTGGTAGTCAGGCCAGGTCATGCCACGCCCTCTAGAGCAGGAGCAAATTCAAGGATATGCCGCAGCGTGCCTGCGGTGCCACGCAGCAGGCCGGAGAGCCAGGACGCTGCCTGGCACTGGCCTTCCCCAGCTATTCGCTACTGCGCCACATCGTCAGTCGTAAGCCCTGCACCTGCCGCAAGCGCTGCGTAGTCCCTGGGAGATGCAGCATTGGTCGCAGCGCCGAGGGAGGCATCGTTTGCCTGCGCTTCAGGTATCGTAGCGGAGGTGTCATTGGGATCCATGCCGGCATCCACACGCTGCATCATGGCACGCCACTCGTCGTACATGGTGCCCACATACGAGACACCATCCTGGCTGAACGAGTAGCTGGGCGTGATGGCGGAATAGACCTTGAGGTTGATGCCGGAGCCCTTGATGTCAGTGGCCCAGCCTACGAGATCCGTGACGGAGAGGTCGGTAGAGACAGACTCTGCGAGGCTTTCCACGACAGACGGAAGCTGGGCGGCATTGCTCTCAAGCACCTTGTGGGCAATGGCCTCGACCACCTGGCGCTGTGCCTGTGCACGGCCGAAATCCCCACCAGTCTCGTTGTAGCGGTCGCGCACGTAGCTGAACGCCTGGGCTCCGCTCATTTTCTGCTTGCCCTTGGCAAAGTGGTAGCCATCACGCGACGTGAACTCTTCGGGAACATCGACCGTGATGCCGCCGAGGCTGTCGATCACGCCGCTCAGATCGTCGAAGTTCATGGCCATATAGTGCGTGATGGGCACGCCTGCAAAGGCAGAGACTGCCTCCACCGTGGCAGCAGGACCGTTGTTGTACTCTGCATTGATCTTCTCGACCGTGCCATCCTGGGAGCTCACCATAGTGTCGCGCGGGATGGAGATGAGGTCGACGGTGGTGTGCTCGAGATCGACGCGGGCAAGCATCGTGACGTCCGAACGAGATCCTGCGACGCCGTCGCGGCTGTCAGAGCCGATGATCACCATGTAGAACGGAGCCTGCTTCTGATCCGACGTGGTCTTGGGAGCCTCGAGCGCCTGCGAAAGCGCCTTGCCCTCGTCTCCTCCTACCGCCATCGAAGAATTGATGTGGCCTACCCATACTGCCAAGGCAACGCCGGCAACAGCAACGACAGCTGCCAGAGCAAGGAGGATGCGTGCCACTATGGGCAGCCGCCTCTTGGGATGCGTGCGGTGCGTGAGCTGCTCTACATCTGCCTGGCCGAAGTGCTTTGCGGAAGCAGAATCCGCCGGAAGCGGGGACACTGCAGACGAAGGAACAGATGCCGAAGCAGGCTCTGTTCTGGACGGCTGTGCATCCTGACGCATATGATGCGGCGTTCTGTCCTGCTCATTGTCGAAATCGCTCATTGCCAAGCTCCTGATCCCGTTTCTGCATGTCCGGCAGCCGCGGCACAAGGTGCGCAGGTCTGCCATTGGCCACGGAGAGTCGCGAAATGCTGAATCTCCGCTTAATGTCACAGACATCCAGTCTATTGCTTATGCGGCTCCTCTGGACATGCCGCATCGCGATACCTCTATCTTCTGCACAAGGCAATGGCCCAGGAGCCCCTCCAGGATGCATATCCCAGAAGCACCGCCGCCAGAGGCAGACACGGGAAGCAGCAGGGCAGCTCTCGGCGTGGACCAGGCAATATGGCGGAACAGCAACTGCTTCGACAGAGAGAAGCGGCTTCTCCATCGATATCCTGCTGCCGCTAAGGAAACGATGATTAATGCGGTCAGGCGGAGTCGCATCATCCGGACCGCCGTGCTCGGCAGATGCTGCCAGAGCCTGCATATAATGCCATCTACCTGCGGTTATACTATAATCTGACTATGCATCGCGCAGCACGACCGGGAGGCAGGCATGGGCAGCCAGATGAGCTTCGGGGACCTGGAGTCGCAGGGACAGAGGCGAAAGACCAGGCGGGAGGAGTTCCTCGAGCGGATGGACGCGATCGTGCCCTGGGACAGGTGGTGCGCCCTGGTGGGGCCCAGCTACCATTCCCAGGCGCGCGGCAGGCATGTGCGCGGCGCGGAGACGATGCTCAGGATGTACCTGCTCCAGGTGATGTTCGGCCTTTCCGACGAGGGCACCGAGGATGCCGTCCTGGACTCGCGGGCGATGCAGCGCTTCATGCACCTCGACCTCATGCAGGAACAGGTGCCGGACGCGACGACCCTCGCGAAGTTCCGCCATGTCCTCGAGAGGGAGGGACTCGGCAGGGCCATGCTCCGCGATCTCGATGCCCAGCTCGAGGAGGCGGGGATCATGATGCGGGGCGGCTCCATCGTGGACGCCACCTTCATCGAGGCGCCGAGCTCCACGAAGAACAGGGGCCACGCACGCGATCCCGAGGCGCACCAGTCCAAGAAGGGCAAGAACTGGCATTTCGGATACAAGGCGCATATCGGCGTCGATGCCGGCAGCGGCCTCGTGCATACCGTGGAGACGACCGCCGCAAACGTGTCCGACGTGTCCATGGCGCATGCCCTCGTGAGGGAGGACGACGCGTTCTGCCATGCGGACTCCGGCTACACGGGCGTGGCGAAGCGCCCCGAAGTCGCCTCCGATCCCCACCTCTCCTCGATGCGCTGGACCGTCGCCAGGAAGCCCTCCACCATGAAGGGCCTGGACTGCACGCTTTCGGCAGAGAAGGGCATCGAGTCCAGGAAGGCATCCGTCCGCTCCAAGGTGGAGCATCCCTTCCTCATCGTGAAGCGCCGGTTCGGGCATCTGAGGACGCGCTACAGGGGGGACCGGGAAGAACTCCTGCATGCTCTGCGTATCCTTCGCCCTCGCGAACCTGGCCATGTGCATCTCCGCAGGCAGGTCCCTCGCCTCCCGGACCGAAGCTGCCTGAGAGGCTCCGCTCCGCCTGGCTGCATGCACGGCGCCGGCAGGGCGGCCGGGGAAAGGCGGCCTCTGCCCGGGCCGGACGGGGGCCCTGCCCCCGTCCGGCAGCGTCAGCGTTGGCGGCCGGGCTGTCGCGGTGCTGGAAGGGCAATAATCATCGTTTCCCTAAAGTAGCCTTGATTTTTCTCTCTCTTAATATGTGATACTTCTGTTATACGGAAGTATAGGAGTCGGCCTTGGAATTCCGCGACGCTGACATACAAGATTTCTGGGAGGGAACAAACCTCGCACCCAGGAGAGTCCCCTCGGATGTACGCAAGGCATTAATGCGCAAGCTGCAGATTCTGGATGCTGCTTGCGCATTGGACGACCTGAAAGTTCCTCCAGGCAATCGGCTCGAGGCGCTTGCGGGAGACAGAAAGGGCCAATACAGCATCAGGGTAAACCGGCAATGGCGTCTATGCTTCAAGTGGAGCGACGGCGAAGCGAAGGAGGTTGAGTTCGTTGACTAACATGCGTGACCTTATGAGCACCCCGGGCGAGATTCTCAAGGAAGAATTCCTTGAGCCGCTTGGCATCAGCCAGTATCGGCTTTGTGAATGTCAAGCAGATTTTCCATTGGTAGGGTAAGCACTTCTTCCATAGCTA
>JBJEHU010000029.1:0-39851 GCA_051876355.1 Atopobiaceae bacterium
GTGGACCTGGAAAGAGTCCTTACCGCACCGCCTGTAGAACACCTTACCGTCCACAATCACCACAGCTCCTGCATCCTCGTCGAGGGAGACATCCTCCACGACGATATCCTCGACGCCGACCATCATCTTCGCTAAGCTTGAAATGCGCACGGTGCGCCCCCTTCTGGCAGGTCTTTACTTCGCACATAAAAACCTACAGGAGAACGTGCCGTGCCACCTGCGCATTCGCATATTCTTCATTCACACATCGTGTCGAAGAGCCTATTCTTGGCGATATTTCAGATAGGAAGAAATAGGCTCTTCGGCAGTTTATCGGAGTGCAGATCCGGCATAGAACCAGCACACAGTACAGAAACGAGACAGCAGATATGGCAAGGCGTCTTGCAAAGGGGCCACCCCACGCCGTCTTTATCTGGATTCGGCTTCGAGAAAGCATCCCTGACCGGAGAAAGGACTGCGGGGCTCTGCGCTGAACGCTTGGAATTGCGAGGAGGGCTATGGCCGGTGCTTGCCTCGAGGATGTGCAGCGTCTTTCTACATGTCCTCCGCAATGCGCCGTCACAGAATGCGGCCTCTGCATAGCCAGCGTCAAGCCCGCGCAAGGCATTGGTTTGCTCTGGAAAGCTATATGTGCTGGTTTGGACTGCCGTCCAGATGCAAAAAAAAGCCGCTTGCCGTCATCTGGACCACGTTTCAGAACATTCGGGAAGAATGCTACCAACCTCGAGATGCATGAATTGAATGGATGCCATGATGAAAGCTGAGCTGCATGACATGAGAAAGCCCCGTGATGCCATTTAGCTATGCGGCATCCCGTGAAGCTGGTGCCGCTCATTTTGCTTGACGTCTTTCTATCCGTATGCGCCAATCAATTGTGCAGGCTGGACGCAGTTCAGTACAGGTGGTTCGCACAGCTCGGGATTATCCTTCGACGCAGCGATGACTTGGCGTTATTTGCTTGGACAGTACTGATTGAAGGAATGCAGATCGAGCTGAGCAGCAGGTGTCCCATCTCTCATGGCTGGCATATATAGCAGGCTGAACTGCAGATACGTCGCACGAGTGAGGCATCTAGAGGAGGAGCCATGGCAGAGACATTCTTCAACATCTATGCGACTACAGCCATGTCGTTCGGAGTCATCGCCGGCATTGTCCAGCTTGTAGCAAATATCCTCATCATCATTGTCTGTGTTCGCTGGCTGAAAGAACGGAAGAGCAAGTGAGGCCTGCGGCTATGCAGCTAGCATGCCCTGTCCGGATGTCCGCCCCAGTATGGCCAGCGAATTGGGCTGGAGATGCTGGTACCTTCCGCAGGTGGAACCGATGGAAAGAATCCAGGATGGAGTAGAAGCTTCCCGGAGAGGGCCTGACTTACTGGATGCAATGATGCGTCTGGCCCTCTGATTCCCCTGCATGAAAAGCCTCCCATTTCCGTATGAGGAAATGGGAGGCTATCTGGCGTGAATCTGGTATCGAAACGTTTTCTACTGGGCGAGCGGAAGCGCATGGTCGATGCGGGCAAGTGCCATGTCCTTGCCCATGAGCTCAAGGGAGGGGCCGAGCGGAGGGGAGACCATGTTGCCGCAGACGGCGACACGCAGAGCTCCGTAGAACTTGCGCTTGTTCGTGCCGAGCTGCTCGGGCAGAGGCTCGAGTGCGGCATCGATATCATCGGCCTTCCAGGAGTCGAGAGCGGCAAGAGCCGCGCGGGCAGCCTCGAGGTAGGACTTCGTGTCCGGCTTCGCGATGTTCTTCTGGACGCTCTTCTCGTCGAGCGGAAGCTCTGCCCCCTCATAGAGGAAGCGGCTCTTCTCCACGACATCGGGTGTCACGGTAGTCCTCGGCTTCAGGATCGAAGCAAGCAGCTCATACCAGGCCTCATCGTGGGCAGGAGCATTGCCCTCGAGCCCTGCCTTCTGGAGCTCAGGCAGAAGGACGGTCTTTGCGAACTCCGCATCGCTCATTGCCATAAGGTACGTCTGGTTGATGGAGTCGAGCTTCTTCGGGTCGAAGGTTGCCGGGTTCTTGCTCACATGCTCGAGCGAGAAGGTCTTGGCAAGGACATCGCGCGGCACGATCGTCGTCTCGCCGTCAGGAGACCAGCCCAGAAGCGCCAGGTAGTTCACGAAGGCATCGGAGAGGTATCCCGCATCGCGGTACTCCTCGACAGACGTTGCGCCATGGCGCTTAGAAAGCTTCTTGCCGTCAGGGCCTAAGATCATCGAGATATGGGCAAACGTCGGCACGGGAGCGCCGAGCGCCTCGTACACCATGATCTGGCGCGGCGTGTTCGAAAGATGGTCGTCGCCTCTGATCACATGCGTGATGCCCATCATGGAGTCATCGACGACGGTCGCGAAGTTGTAGGTCGGCGTGCCATCGGAGCGGAAGATGATGAAGTCATCGAGCTCCTTCGCATCGAACACGACATCTCCGTGCACGGCATCGTGCACGACCACATCGCCGCGGTCGAGCGGCACCTTGATGCGGATCGTATGCGGCTCGCCGGCATCGACCCTGGCCTGGGCCTCTTCCGGATCGATGTTCCTGCAGGTGCGCTGGTAGCCCTGGAACGGATCCTTGCGCTCCTGTGCCTTGCGCTTGTCCTCTGCGAGCTTCTCGGGCGTGCAGAAGCAGTAGTAGGCGTTGCCGGACTTCACGAGGTCGTGGGCTGCCTTGCGGTAGAGGTCCATGCGGTCGGTCTGCTTGTAGGGGCCGAAGTCACCGCCGACCTCGGGACCCTCGTCCCAGTCAAGCCCGAGCCACTTCATGGCGCGGAGGATGATCTGGGTGTTCTCCTCGGTGGAGCGGGTCGGATCGGTGTCATCGATCCTCAGGATGAACGTGCCATGGTTGGCACGGGCAAAGGCCCAGTTGAAGATTGCGGTGCGGGCGCCGCCGACATGGAGCTTGCCAGTGGGCGAAGGCGCGAAGCGCACGCGGACAGGGCGATCTTGATCTGCCACAGAATTGCCTCTCGACAGGGGCCCATGATTGGGCCCAATTGGTACAGGGTGAGCGCATTCAGTATAGACGCTCAGAACTCATCTACATCAACTTCGTGCTTTCGAGCTTCTCCTCGAGCCAGTGGTTCAGATGGATCACCGGGCGCCTCAGGATGAGGCCCAGAAGGAGGGCAGGGACGATGAAGCAGGCAAGGCGGAGCATAGAGAACCAGTAGTCGTTCTGATAGATGCCGGCTATGCAGGCACGCATCGCGTCCTCGCCGTGGACGAACGGCAGGAACGGATAGAGCTTCTGGAAGACGCCCGGGAGCATCTCCTTCGGGAACGTGCCGCCAGATCCTGCGACCTGGATGACCATGAGGACGACGGCGATGGCTTTGCCGACGTCTCCGAACGAGGCTGTGAGCGCGTAGATGATGTTGATGAAGATGAAGGACTCGAGCCAGCCCGTGAGGAAGAAGAGCACGGGATGCTGGCACTGGACACCCAGGAAGTAGAGGTCTCCTGCGATAACGAGGGTCGACTGGAGGAAGCCGATCACGAGGAAGAAGATAATGCGGCCGATATAGGTATCTGTCGGGCGGGCATGGATCTTCTTGAGGAACCGGTCGGAGGGAGAGGTCTTCACGAGGGCGCAGAGCACGACGCCGCCGATCCAGATGGCAAGGGTCGAGTAGAACGGTGCCATGCCGGAGCCGTTGTTCGCGACGGCAAAGACCGCCGTGCGGTCCATCGAGACCGGCGTCGAGATGAAGCTCGCAAGATCTTCGGAGTTTGCAGAGAGGATCGTCCTCAGCTGGTCGAGGTCGCCGGAATCGAGGGCATCCTGGATCTGCGTATGGATATCGCCGAGCTTGGCAGCCGCGCCGTCAAGCTGGTCTGCGGCATCGAGAAGCGATGCCTGGACATCGCCCATGCTCTTCGCGCCATTCTGTGCGGTGTCGGCGAGAGAGGAGCTCACATTGTCGAGCTGCGTCTTCATCGCATCGGCCTTCGAGGCGGCATCCTCGAGGGAGTCGTTCATGCCGGCAAGAGAGGAGCGCAGGCCCTGCTCGTAGCCGGACGAGATGTCGGAGATGCTCGTCTTCGCCTGGTCGACGAGGCCATCGAGCGTCGTCCTGGCGTCGGAGGCAGAAGACTGCGTGTTCTGAATATCGGAGATGGCAGTGGCAAGGCCATCATCGAGCTGCTCCGCATCGTCCAGGGCCTGCTTCACCTTCGCGTTCAGGCCTTCGATCTCGATCGTGTAGCTGTTCACGATCTCCCATGAGGAGCTGCCAATCTCGAACTGGTCACGGTATTCCTTCGTTATCGCGTCTGTCCCGTTCATGGAGTCATAGAGCTTCTGGAGCTTGGAGACACGTGCGTCGACCGTGCTCTTCGCCTGCTGGAGCGCGTTGACGAGCTTGTCCGTGTGGCCGTCAGCCGCATCGAAGGCCTCATCGAGCGCGCTCTTCACGTTGTCGAAGTCGGAAGCAGAGTTACTGAACGAGTCATTGATGGAGCTTGTGGCGCCGTCGAGTGCATCGGAGAGGCTCTCGACGCCTTCGGTGCCGGAGCGGATCATGCCGGAGGCATCGAGTGCCGAGGAGAGGACGCCCGTGTCGCCAGTGCCGAGCTGGTCCAGGAGCTGGGAGGCAGAGCTTGCGATGGCAGCATAGGAGCGGAGGTTTCCTGATGTATCGCTGAGCCGTTCCTGCGTCTGCTCGAGGGCAGAGTCGAGCTGCGTTGCGAGCGTTCTCACATCGTCGGAGTTCAGATAGGTCCCGACCTGGTCGAGGACGCCTGCAGCAGCGCTTGTGAGCGAGCTTGCGAACGACTGGTTTATGTCTTTCTGCACGGCGGCGGATGCCTTGTCCGTCACGATGGCGGCAATAGCGTTCGCCTTCTCGTTCTGGTAGAAGTAGACCTCCGGCTTGTCCGTGCTGTCGGCAAAGTAGGTGAGCATGCGCTCGGAGAAGTCGGAAGGGATGACGACAGCGGCATAGTACTTGCCGCTCTTGACGCCTTCGACCGCGTCCTCTTCCGTATCGACGATCGTATAGCCGATGCTCTTCGAGGCCTTGAGCTCGCTCTGCGTGCGCTCGCCGAGGTTCACGTCGACCGGGATGAGGTCGCTCGTATAGCCTTCGTCGAGGTTCACGACGGCGACCTTCAAGTTCGCCGTGTTGTTGTAGGGGTCCCACGAGCCCCAGATGTTGAACCAGGCATAGAAGCTGGGGATGACGATCATGCCGACGCAGACGACGAGGGAAATGACGTTCTTGAACGTGTTGTGCGCATCGTGGGCTGCGACCTTGAGGAACCTAGGCACGGCGATCATCTCCCTTCGAGCGCTGGGAGGGCAGGTGCATCGTTATGGTCTGCTCGACCTCGATCGGCTTCTGCTTGGCGGCAGCGCTGGCCTTCCTTGCTGCCTCTGCGCGCTCGTGGACGATCTTCCTGAGCTTCGCTCTCGGCATGATGAGCGTGCGGCCACGCTCGAGGATGCTCGTCTTGTCCGTATCGTCTGCGACGCCGCGCTGGACATCCAAGCCATGTGTGCCGATGTTGTGGGAGAGCTTCAGGCTCTCGATCGGGGAGAACGTGAACATCTCTTCCTTCAGGTTGTCGTCGAGGAGCTGGTAGAGCTCTTCGCTTGTCATGTTCGCGATGCGGGTCTTCTCGGAGACGCGGCTGTGCAGGTACTCGATGACGATGAGATACGTGCACACGACGATGAGCGAGATGATCCAGCACGTGATCGTGATCATGCGGTAGGGCAGGATGAACATGAGGGCAAGAAGCACGAGCGGCACCCAGAGCAGGGCGAGGAAGCCGCGCTTGATGTAGGTCGGGTAGCGGAGCTCGAAGTTCGCGACACGCTCGCCGAAGACCTTGCGGTACTGCTCGGAGTTGCCGAGGGCCTTGATGATCGTCGAGAGGCGGAAGTGCACCTCGGGAAGACCGTCGCGCTCTGTGACCATGAGGTCGGTCTCTGCGAGCTTGCGGTCGAAGAGGGCGTTGATGTTGAGCAGATGGCGCCTGAGGCCAACGCCGATAACGAGGCTTGGCACGACATAGAGGAGCAGGATGAAGATGTCGTAGGCGAAGTATCCGTCATAGAATCCGGCAATCGCCTCGCGCATCGCATTGATGCCGTACGTGAACGGAAGCCATGGGTTCAGGGCCTGGAAGAAGCCCGGCATCATCTGGATTGGGTAGGTGCCCGAAGAGCCGGGGATCTGCACGACGATCAGAAGGACGCCGATGGCCTTGCCGATGTGCTTGAAGGCGATCGAGAGCGCATAGATGATGTTGACATAGACGAAGGACTCGACAAGTCCTGCGAAGATGAAGGCAGCAGGCGAGAGGCACTGGATGCCGAGGCAGAGGTCGCCTATGCAGCAGCAGAGCGCCTGGACGATGCCGAGAAGATTGAGGAGCAGCCAGCGGCCGAAGTAGCCCTGCCAGGGCTTGAAGTCCCCGATCCCTTCATGGTCGACCTCGAGCTTGTAGATGGCGACAAGGACGAAGCCGCCGACCCAGAGCGCGAGGTTCGTATAGAACGGCGTGACGCCGGAGCCGTAGTTCTGGACCGGATAGATGGATTCGTCGACGATGTTCACGGGAGAGCCGAGGTAGTCGCCGAGGCTCTCAGGGTCGATGTCCATGAGCTTCGAGAGCTGCTCCACGATATCGGCGGAGGCGATCGTATCGATGTCTCCTGCGAGGACGCCGAGGTCGCTCTTGGCCGTCGCGACAGAGTCCTTCGTGCTGTCGAGGACGGAGGTCGTCTGGTCGAGCGTCGTCTCGAGCTGCTGGAGCTGGGAGGTCGTCTGGTCGACGATCGGCGTCACGGCGTCAAGCGTCGAGGCGAGCTGGTTGCCGACATCGGAGAACGAGTCGAGCGCCGCATCGAGCGCCGGCATCGTCTGGGACTGGAGGTCGGAGTCCAGGGACTGGAGTCCTGTCGCGGAGTCCTGGATGGCGGTATTGACGGAGGAAGACAGGTCCGTTGCGATCACGGTGTCGTTCTTGATGGAGTCGGAGAGGTCCTGGAGCTTCTGGATGCGGGACGTCTGGTCATCGACAAGCGTCTGGAGCGTATCGATCTGGGTGTCGAGCTTCGCAAGCACCTGGTCCCTGATATCGGAGGTCACGCCGTCAGGCAGGGGGAGTGCTGCGATCTGGTCGCGGATGGACTTCACGCGGTTGAGCACGGACTGTGCTTGGGTGTTTGCATCCTGAAGGACAGAAAGGGCATTGTCGACCTTGCCCTGTGCACGCTCGATGCCTGCTGCGGCATCGGCGATGGAGACGTTTGCCTGGGTCGAGAGCGAAGAGATCGTGCCGGCGCCGTTCAGGAGCGAATTTCCGAGCTGCTGGTTGAGCGTGCGTGCCTGGGAGCGCGTGTCGGTCAGGGTGCCCAGGGCCGACCTCAGCGACGTGGCAGCATCTGCTGCTCCCGAGTCGGCATCTGCGAGCATCGAGACGGCAGAATCGAGCGCCTCCTTCGATGTCGCTATGGTGTCTTGGGCATCCGTGAGGTCCTGGTCGAGCCCATCGAGCAGACTCTGGGCATCGCGGACATCCTGGGCAACGGTATGGGAGCCGTCGACGACCGTGCTCTGGGCGCCGGACGCCGCATCGACGATCTTCTCTCCGACGACCTTGCCGACGGTCTCGACGAATGTCGCATCGATCTGGGTCTCGATCGTCGAGGCGCCGGTGTCGGTGACCTTCGGGGCGACGGCATTCTTCTTCTCGTTTGCGTAGTACTGGATATGTGCCTTGTCGGTCTTTCCGTCAAGGACGCCGGCAAGCGTGCTCGTGAAGTCGGAGGGGATGACGATGGCAGCGTAGTAGGTGCCGGACTTTACGCCGTCCATCGCGGTATCTTCATCGACGAACTTCCAGCCGAGCTGGGTGTTCTGGCTGAGCTCATCCACGACCATATCGCCTGCATCGATGTAGCCCATACCCGAGATGTCGGCACCGGCATCCTCGTTCACGACAGCGATTGCGACATCGCTCGTGTTCTTGTAGGGGTCCCAGTTGGCGAGGATGTTGAACCAGGCATAGAGCGAGGGCAGCACGCAGACGCCGAGGGCGACGACGATGGCGGCGGGGTTATGGATGAGCCGTTTGAGATCACGAATGAAGATAGCCAGAACGGTCTTCACGAGGTCCTCCACTGATAAGGGTTACCTGCAGAGCAGGGGAGCGGTCAAAAATCCATTGTCTACTATTGCACAAACATCGCTGTTCGTATCAGCCTTTTTGAAATGCGGTCAAAAATATCCGGAGAAGTGCTAGACTGTTCGCAAATTGCAGGCCCGCCTTGGGCGGGAAGAGAGGTCTTGACGAATGGCAGAAGCAGGCGAACAGTCGAAGCATGATGCGGCATCTGCCGTAACTGCTACGGTCACTGGTGCTATCGAAGTGCATGAGGCAATCCAGAAGAAGATAGCTTCCCAGAAGAAGCAGTTGAAGACTGCCGGCTCGCGCATGAAGACACGCAAGAGCACGCGTACGCGCCAGCGCATCATCGATGCAGCGAAGGAGATCATCGACGAGAAGGGCACGACGAACTTCCAGATGAGCGAAGTCGCTGCGCGCTGCAACATGTCGAAGGGCGCTCTCTACTATTACTTCAAGGACCGCTCGCAGATCGTGAGCATCGTGAACCAGGAGATCGGCCAGGGCATCATCTCGGCAGTCGAGGACATCAGCACGCATGAGTCGTCTGCCGTCGATGCACTTCAGGACATCTGCGAATCGTTCGCAATCGCCCTTTCCGGCAACCGTGCAGGCTTTGCAGCCTTGCTCGGTGAGTTCATGCACCGCGGCTATGACTCTGTCGACAACATGAATGACCGCTATGCGAAGCTCGTGGAGCTGACGGCAAGCCTCGTCGAGCGCGGCAAGAAGGAAGGCGCGGTCGACCCCGAGGTCAATACGTCGCTTGTCGCGAACAGCCTCATCGGCATGTTCATGTTCGCTGCCGCCTCCTACCTCGGCGAGGAAGATGCGATGGATACGTCCGAGTTCTCGAGCCAGCTCATGGGCATCGTGCTTGAGGGCATCGGCACGAAGCACTGCAAGCAGGAATCCTGACAGAACCTTTGCCGTAGCTTTTTGAATTTAATTCAAAAAAGACGGCAATGACTATTTACAGCACCGCAAAAGTGGCATATCGTACGGCACAGCTCGTCAAGAGGCGCTCGAAAGGGCGCTCAGAGCCGAGGGACCGAGCCCGATGACGCTCCGGCAACCCGCCCGCAAGGGAAGGGTGCCAATTCTCGGCAGGCCGCAAGGCCTGGAAGACGGGGACATACGTGTCATGTGCACAGAGTCCCTGAAAAGGTTCAGGGGCTCTGTTTTTTTGAGCCTTTGGATAGAGACGTTCTAAGAAGGTTGGTTATGTCACACAAGAACTACCTCTTCACCTCGGAGTCGGTGACCGAGGGCCATCCCGACAAGATGTGCGACCAGATCTCCGACGCAATCGTCGACGCCATCTTCGCGAAGGAGGCCAAGCTCCAGGAGCAGGGCTATGTCGATTCTGACGGCACCCCTGCAGACGTGAACAATGTCCGCTGCGCCATTGAGACGTTCACGACGACCGGCACCATCGTCGTTATGGGCGAGGTCCGTACCGAGGCCTATGTCGACGTGCAGAAGATCGTCCGCGATACGGTCGCAAAGATTGGCTACACGCGCGCGAAGTATGGCTTCGACGCCGAGACCTGCGGTGTCATGAATCTCATCCACTCCCAGTCGCCCGATATCGCCCAGGGCGTCGACGGCACGTTCGCACGTGCCAATGACCAGGACGAGATCGACAAGATCGGTGCAGGCGACCAGGGCATGATGTTCGGCTATGCCTCCGACGAGACCGACGTGCTCATGCCGATGCCGATCTACCTGGCCCAGCGCCTCGCAGAGAAGCTTGCCGAGGTCAGGAAGGCTGGCTCCCTCACGTATCTGCGTCCGGATGGCAAGACGCAGGTGACCGTGCGCTACGAGGACGACAAGCCCGTCGAGGTCACGGCCATCGTCGTCTCCACGCAGCACGCAGCTGACGTGAAGCTTGCCCAGGTCCGCGAGGACATGATCGAGTTCGTCATCCGTCCGGTCCTCGACGAGGTCGGCATCAAGTGGGAAGCCGCCAAGATCTATGTGAACCCGACGGGACGCTTCGTCGTCGGTGGCCCGATGGGCGACACCGGCCTTACCGGCCGCAAGATCATCGTCGACACCTACGGCGGCATGGGCCGTCATGGCGGCGGCGCCTTCTCCGGCAAGGACCCCACGAAGGTCGACCGTTCTGCTGCCTATGCAGCACGCTGGGTTGCCAAGAACATCGTCGCAGCCGGTCTTGCCCACAAGTGCGAGATCCAGCTTGCCTATGCTATCGGCGTTCCTCAGCCGCTCTCCATCATGGTCGACACGTTCGGCACCGGCACGGTGGATGATGAGGTCATCGAGCGCGCCGTCGAGCAGGTCTTCGATCTGCGTCCCGGCGCTATCATCCGCGACCTCAAGCTCCGTCGTCCTATCTACCAGAAGACCGCAGCCTATGGCCACTTCGGCCGCAAGGACCCGGACTTCACGTGGGAGGCAACGAACCGCACGGACGAGCTCAAGGCTGCCGTCGCAGAGCTTGCATAGCATCATCTGATATCAGTCAGAGCGAAGGAGCCAGGGGAGTGCATCCTCTGGCTCCTTGTCTCTGCAGAGATGGGGCACAATAGCTTTGTCGGTCATGAGCGGATATGAAGGAGCGAAATCCGTGAGCCTTGCTATTGCGTGGATAGGCTATGTATTGGCTGCGGCAATTGTCATAGGCGTCATTCTTGCGATTATCGGCAAGCGTTCGCCTTCCCGCCATCCTGCATCCCGTTCCAAGACCAAAGATCCCGCCAGGGACGAGACGCTCCGGCAGATGATGCTCGACGATTTCGCGGCGCACCAGAAGGGCCATGGCGGGAAATAGGCAAAACCCTGCATAGGAGCTCCATGCAGCATGCTGTCTCGTTTCTGCGTCATGCCTGCAGCAAGATGGCCTGCTATGAGACAATGATGCCGATGGGGCTGCCCTTGCGAGACTGATTCTTAGGAAGGCTGATAGACGAATGTGGTTTGCTGATGTGGCGCTCGATATCCCGACCAGGGCACTCGATGGCTGCTTCAGCTATGCCGTGCCGCCCGAGATCTCTGGGTCCTTCGGAGACGACCCTGACGCCGTCCGACGTGGCCTCATCGGCATGACCATCCTTGTCCCGTTCTCGGGCAGGAAGGCGATCGGCTATATCCTGGATGCGAAGCAGGAGCCGCCCCGTGGGCTCGATGCCGGCAAGATCAAGATGTTCGAGCAGGTGCTCGCACCTTCTGCCTTCGACGAGGCATCCTCTGGCCTCATCCGCTGGATGAAGGAGAGCTACGCCTCGACTCTGGCCGATGCGGTGCATCCGTTCCTGGCGCCAGGACAGGCGGTCCGTGTCAGGAAGGACGAGGCATCCGGCCACTGGGAGCTTGTCCAGCATGCCGCAGGTCCGCGCGATGTGCGCTGGGCAGAGCTTGCACCTGAGGCGGCAGACTTCGTTCCCCGAGCGAATGCCTCGAAGCAGAAAGGGGTCCTGAAGGCCCTTTCGGAAGGTCCCTGCCGTGTCGCCGAGCTGGAGGCGCTCCTGCCGGGAGCCTCCTCTGCTATTCGCACGCTTGCAGCAAAGGGCGTCGTGCGCATCTTCCAGGAGCGGGAGCTCCGCGAGCTCGAGGAGACGACGCTCTCGTCTGCTTCGGCGAAGCGTCCTGAACATCTGACAGACGGGCAGAAGAAAGCCCTTTCCGCCATCGCCTCTGCCCGGAAAGCTGCTGAAGGAGATGTCGTCCTTATCGACGGCGTCACGGGCTCGGGCAAGACGGAGGTCTATCTCGAGGCTATCGAGGAGACGCTTGCCGAGGGACACTCTGCTATCGTCCTTGTGCCTGAGATCTCGCTCACGGCACAGACGGTCGGACGCTTCCGTTCCCGTTTCGGCGACAAGGTGGCCGTGCTCCATTCGAGGCTCTCGCAGGGCGAGCGCTTCGACCAGTGGGACCTGGCCCGGCAGGGGATAGCGAAAGTCGTCGTCGGTGCCCGTTCGGCGCTCTTTGCACCGGTCCACGATCTGGGCCTTCTCATCATCGACGAGGAGCATGAGTCCTCCTACAAGCAGGACTCTGCCCCGCGCTACCATGCCCGCGAAGTGGCGGCTGAGCTTGCAAAGCGGAAGGGGGCAGCCCTCGTCCTGGGGTCTGCGACGCCTTCGCTCGAGAGTCTCTGGCGCTGCCGCCAGGGCAGCTTCCGCGGAGCCACCTGGACCAGGGTCGAGATGCCGGAGCGGCCCGGAAATGCCGAGCTTCCGGCCGTCCAGATCGTCGATATGGCCCGTCAGTTCTCCCATGGGAACAGGTCCATCTTCTCGGAGCCGCTCCAGAAGGCGCTCGAGGATGTCGTGGCAAAGAGGCAGAAGGCCGTGCTTCTTCTCAACAGGCGCGGGTTTGCGAACTTCCTCATGTGTCGCGAGTGCGGCTGCGTGCCGGAGTGCCCGCACTGTGCGACAGCGCTTACCTATCATGAACGGACGCATTCGCTCATGTGCCACAGCTGCGGCAGGAGCTGGCCCATCAAGGCCTATCCGGATCCCACGACCCGCTGCCCGAACTGCGGGTCCCGCTATCTTGCCCAGTTCGGCGTCGGCACGCAGCGCGTCGAGGACGAGCTCAGGAGCCTTCTGCCGGACGATGTCACGGTCGTGCGCATGGATGCGGATACGACGAAGGCGAAAGGCGCCCATGAGGCGCTCTTGGAGGAGTTCGACAATGCGGAGTGCGCCGTGCTCGTCGGCACACAGATGATCGCAAAGGGTCTCGACTTTCCGGAGGTCACGCTCGCTGCTGTCATCAATGCGGATACGACGCTGAAGCTGCCGGACTTTCGCGCAGCCGAGCGCACCTACGACCTCCTGGAGCAGGTGGCAGGGCGTGCTGGCAGAGGAGAGGATCCGGGCCAGGTCATCATCCAGACCTACTGGGCGACCCATCCTGCCATCGAAGCGGTCCGTACTCACGACAAGGATACGTTCGTGGAGGCAGAGCTCGAGGCACGCCTCGAGGCGCACTATCCGCCGTATTCGCGCCTCTCGAATGTCATTTGCTGGGGCAAGGATGCACGTGCCGTGCGCGAGCTCAGCATCGAATGCGCAGAGGCTATCCGCAAGGCAATCGGGCCGAGGCCTGGCTGGGAGGTGCTTGGCCCTGCCGACTGCGTGAAGGCAAAGGTCGAAGACCGCTACCGCCGCCATGTGCTCGTGAAGTCGCCGGTCGAGGCAGATGTGGGAAGGTTTCTGGCGGATGCCGTGTCTGGCTTGCGGAAACCGCATGGAGTCAGCCTCGCTCTTGATATCGATGCCTACGACCTGCTCTGAGAGCTGGGTACTATAGAGGGATGAGACAAGCCGGAGCAGGCAGACCTGCTCCCGACCATAAGGAGCATCTATGGCTAGCAAGAACAAAGAGGAGCTGCTCGAGGATATCGTGCTTTCGCCCGATCCTCGGCTCGAAGAGGAATGCGTCGAGCTCACGAAGGAAGAGATCGTGAGCCCCGAGACGAAGAAGCTTGCCGAGCGCATGCTCGACGACATGTATGCCGCTGATGGCTGCGGCCTTGCCGGTCCCCAGATCGGCGTCATGAAGCAGATCGTCGTTATCGATGTCGACTATGTCGGCAAGAAGAGGAACCCCTATGTCCTCCTCAATCCGAAGGTCATAACGGCTGACGGCGAGATGAGGAGCTACAGCGAAGGCTGCCTGTCGTTCCCGGGCATCTCGGTCGATGTGGAGCGTCCGTCCCATGTGATCGTCCATGCCTACAACCTTGACGGCGACCTCATGCAGTATGAGGCAGAAGGCGACCTTCTGGCCGTGTGCCTGCAGCATGAGATCGACCACCTCCACGGCATCACGATGGTCGACCATCTCTCGCCGATGAAGAAGGTCAAAGCCCTGCGTGCCTACAACGAGGCGCTGGCCCGCGGTGCCCGTCCGGGCGATGTAGAGGAGTAGCCATGCGTGTCATCTTCATGGGTACTCCCGATTTCGCTGTACCGTCGCTCAAGGCGCTTGCCGAAGCCTTCGACGTCGTCGAGGTCGTGACAAGGCCTGATGCCGTGCGCTCGCGCGGCAAGAAGCTCGAACCGTCGCCTGTGAAAGCGGAGGCGGAGCGTCTCGGCCTTCCAGTCCTCGAGGCAAAGCGGATGACGGAAGAGACGATCGAGCACTTCCGGTCCCTCTCTCCTGACATCATTGTCGTTGCCGCCTACGGCTGCATCCTGCCGGATGCCGTGCTTACGCTGGCACCTCTCGGTTGCATCAATGTGCATGCATCGCTTCTGCCGCGCTGGCGTGGCGCTGCTCCGATTCAGCGCGCGATCCTTGCAGGCGATGAGCGTGCGGGCATCTCGATCATGCAGCTCGTGCACGATCTCGATGCGGGCGACTACTGCCGTCAGGCATCAGTTCCGGTAGGCACGATGGGCGACATGGAGCTCACGCAGGCGCTTGCAGAGCTCGGTGCGAAGGAGCTCGTCCCTGCTGTCAAGGAGATCGAGGCGGGAACTGCAGTCTGGACGAAGCAGGATGAGAGCCTTGTGACGTTCGCGCCGAAGGTCACAAAGGCAGAGATGCGCCTTGTGCCGGAAGATCCGGCTGACGTGAACCTCCACCGCATCCAGGCATCGAGCGATGCCGCACCGGCACGCCTCTCTGTTGCCGGCAAGGGACTGCGCATCATGAAGGCAGAGCCTGCCGAGGCTCATGTGGTCCAGGGCAAGGTGGAGATTGTCGGCAGCAAGGTCTGCTTTGGCTGCGCCGATGGCGCCTTCGAGGCGCTCTCCGTGAAGCCTGATGGCAAGCGCGAGATGGAAGCTTCCGCCTGGGCGCGTGGCCAGCATGCAGACGAGCTTTCGTGGGAGCGCCTCTCGTGACAGGGAAGAAGACGAAGCTTTCCCCGGCACGCGCTGCAGCGCTCTCTCTTGTCTCTGAGCAGAGGAGACGCCAGGCGCGCCTGCGTGACCTTATGCGCACCTCGCCCGAGCTCGAGAGGCTCTATCCCGAAGACCGGGCGCTTGCCTCGAGGCTTGCCCTGGGCTGCGTGCAGACAAGGGGAGCGCTCGATGCGGACATCTCGAAGCATCTTTCCCGCAAGGGGCATCTCGAGCCCAAGGTGGCAGATGCCCTGGCGCTCGCAGCCTTCGAGCTCCTCTTCATGAAGACGCCTGCTGCCGTAGCGGTGAGCCAGGGGGTCGAGCTTGTGCGCTCCCAGAGCCCGAGGGCAGCGGGACTGGCGAATGCCGTGCTTCATCGCATCCTCGAGGAGGATGTGCCCGCATGCCATGAGGCGCAGGCAAAGATCAAGGATGTGCCGGACACAGCAACGGTCGAAGATCTCGCTCTCGCCACGGGGCAACCTGCATGGCTCTGCGAGAAGATTGCTGCATCTGCTGGCAAGAGTGCAGCTGCAGCGAGCCTTGCGGCATTGGCCGAGCCGGCGCCTGTCTATGTGGCGGCAAACCGCGGCGTGACCGATGCCCAGGCGCTCGAGTCAGAGCTTGTCGAGGCAGGTCTTGCACCGGAAGCGACAGGCCTTCCGGGAAGCTTCGTGCTGGCGCGTCCGCAGAAGCTCTTCTCGTCGGGGCTTGTCGGTGCTGTCGAAGCCGTGCCGGCAGATCTCTCCGCCCAGGAAGTCGCACTCATCGCAGCGCCCCGCCCGGGCGAGAGCATGCTCGAGATCGGCCAGGGGAGAGGCACGAAGACGCTTCTCCTGCTGTCAGCCCAGAAGATGTTCGCAGAGCATGCAGGTGGAAAGCAAGAAGTGGCGCGCTACGTGGCGCTCGATGCGGAAGGCTTCAAGACGAAGCTCGCAGGAGAGCGCCTCGAGAAAGGCGGCTGGGAAGGACGCGTGCGCTGCACCACGTTCGACGGCACGAAGCTGGGCGATGGGGAGAGCCTGCCCAAGGAGCTTTCCGGCACATTCGACACGGTCTTTGTCGATGCGCCGTGCTCCGGCACCGGGACCCTTCGCCGCCATCCCGAGCTTTCCTGGTCGCTCGCACCGTCTGCGATAGATCCTGAGAACGCAGAGGGGCTGCCGGCACTCCAGCTGGCACTGCTCGGTGCAGCGGCGGCACGTGTCGCACCCCAGGGCAGGCTCGTCTATGCGACCTGCTCGGTGCTCAGGGAAGAGGATGAGGATATCGTCTCCGCGTTCCTTGCTGGAGAAGCGGGAAGAGGCTTCGAGATTGAGGATGTCGGGAAGGCTCCGGCGCTATCTCTCTGGCCCGAGGCGGAGCTTCCTGTGACCGAAGAGGGCTTCTTCCGTTCGAGCCCTGTGCTCAAAGGCCCTGATGGACACTTCTGCTGCGTCCTCCGGAAGAAGCAATAGCGCCTCAATGCAATGTCTCCCGCACCCTGTCCTGGATGCGGGAGGCATGCTGCTTGAGACAAAGAAAAAGCACGGCTTGTGCCGTGCTCCATCTTTATGTATGAACGCGTGGAACTACTTCTTGTCCCGCTGGTCCGTGTTGTAGAAGCCGGAACCCTTGAAATTGATGCCATACGGCTCGAAAACCTGCTGTGCCTCATGGCCGCACTTCGGGCAGCTTACCTTCGGATGGGCGGACATGGGATGCTCCACCTCGAACGTCGTGCCGCATGCCGGACATTTATAATCATAGCGAGCCATTGGATGCCTCCGTCGTATTCAGATAAAGGTGCAGGGTGTGCCTGCACACGAGCCAGCAGGATTAACTGTACCCAATAGCTGGCATTTGTGCCACCAAGACACGTAATGCCCAAGACTGGACGGATGGCAGGGGAGGATATGCGTGAAGACACTGATCGTCGGAGGGTCGCCTGAACCCTCGAGCACAGAGCTTGTCGCCAAGCTTGCCCATGAAGCGGACTATGTGATTGCAGCGGACAAAGGTGCAGAGATGCTTGTTGCGGCAGGCATCGCGCCCGATCTCTTCTGCGGCGACGAGGATTCTGTCGGAGGAGGTGCGCTCGAGACGATGCGGAGCCTGCCACTCCCCGAGAAGCGCTATCCGTGGAAGAAGGATGATACCGATTTTGGCCTTGCGGTGAGGCTGGCAGAGCAGGAGGCTGAAGAGCGTCAGGAGCCGCTCGATCTTGTATGCACCTGCGTCTCGGGCGGCCGTCCCGACCATGCGCTCGGCGTCTTCGGCGTCATGGCAGAATTCGCAGAGCCTATCGTGCGGGCGAAAGGATCGCTTGTGCTTCATGAAGATGGATTCATCTGCCGCATGCTCGTGGCAGGCACGTCGTGGAAGCTCGGGTCCGAGGCGAAGGGCCATACGTTCTCTGCGCTCTCGCTGGCGGCACGCTCGGTTGTGACGGAGCGCGGCATGCTCTGGACGCCGGACCATTCGGCTCTTGGCATCCTCGACGACCGCGGCGTCTCGAATCAGGTCACGGAAGAGGCATCAGAGATTGTCTGCCATGAGGGAATGGTGGCAGCGTTTCTCCTCCAGGAGCTCGGACATACGGACTAGGGGAGCGGACACCCTGCTCTGTCTGTCAAGCAAAGAAGCTCTGCATAGAAAAGGAGCCGAGGCGTGTGGCCTCGGCTCCTTCTTAAGCATGCAGTGTGTGCGCAGCCTACGAACGGGCAACCTTGCCGGACTTCAGGCAGCCAGTGCAGACATTCATCTTCTGCTTGCGGCCGTCGACGACGACGGTGACGTGCTGGATGTTCGGCTTGAACTTACGGTTGACGGTACGGTGCGAGTGGCTGATGGAACGCCCAGCTACAGCGTGCTTACCGCAGATCTCACAGACCTTAGACATTTCTTTGACCTCCCATGGGCGGCGCAGGTGCGCCCGGATTGGCATAGCTTTCTAAATATACCACAGGCTATAAAGCCCGCAAGCTTCATCGCGAGTTCTTGGGACATTTATGGAGAAACCCGGAGGTGCAGCGGAGCAGGGCGGACCATGGGGGCAACTCGTTTGCTTGCAGAGATGTATTGTAGCTCCCCTGAAGAAAAATGCCAGCTTGTCCATAAAAGAAGCCCTGACTTCGGCTTGGCAACCCTTGGGGTCCATACAAGGACCACATACCATGGAGAGTGTGGCAAGACCTGCTTTATGGATTAAGCTGCAGAGGAGTTTCTGCGTGCTTGGAGTATACTCAGCTTGATTTGTCTTTGGCCCGTGTCTCGTGCGAGGCACGTGAGAGGAGATAGATATGGCAAAGCCCGTTCCAGGAGGCCTCAGGGTTTCGAACGACTGCATCGCCGACCTTGCCGGCTACGCCGCGATGGAGTGCTATGGCATCGTAGGTATGGCAGAGATCGGCAAAGAGGATGGGGTCATCCGGCTCCTTCCGACGGCACGTCTGCGCCGCGGCATCGGCGTCTCCCATGAGGACGGCCATGTCGTGATCGACCTCCACGTCGTGGTCGAGCAGGGCGTGAATATCGCTTCGGTCACCCAGAACCTTGCGAGCGGCGTCAAGTTCCTGCTCAAGCAGATTGCCGAGCTGGACAATGTGGACGTGCGCATCCACGTCGAAGGCATGCGCGTCCACTGATACGCAGCCTGGCCCATCGGAAGAGCAGAAGAGAACCAAGGGGTTCAAGAATGATTTCCACCGCAGTACGCACATGCTTCCCTGTTGCCGCCAAGGTGCTGGCTGACAAGGCAGAGGAGATCAACAAGCTGAACGTGTTCCCGGTCCCTGACGGAGATACCGGCACGAACATGTCCCTCACGCTGAACACGGTCGTGAAGGAGGTCGAGGCGCTCCCGAAGGACGCCTCTATGGAAGAGATCGCGAAGGCCATCACCCATGGCTCCCTCATGGGTGCCCGCGGCAACTCTGGCGTCATCACGAGCCAGATCCTGCGCGGCATCGCCGAGGGCCTCTGCGATGCAAAGGGCGAGACTGCCACGACCTCCGATATCGCCCATGCCCTGCGCCGCGGCGTGAAGGTCGCCTTCAAGGCGGTGCGCAAGCCGGTCGAGGGCACGATTCTCACCGTGCTCAAGGACGTCTCCGCAAAGGCAGACTCCTGCGAGCTCAAGCGCGTGAGCCCGGAGGAGACGCTCGATGCAATCGTCGTCGAGGCCTACGAGTCCGTGGCCCGCACCCCGGAGCTCCTGCCTGTCCTCAAGGAGAATGGCGTCGTCGACTCTGGCGCCTTCGGCCTCGCTACCTTCATCGAGGGCTTCGTGAACGCCCTCAAGGGCAAGGAAGGCCAGGTCTCCGAGTTCAAGACGACCGTCGAGAGCACGGACGACGCAAAGTCCCATGTCTCGAATGTCGTGGACATCGAGCTCAACGATGACTGGGAGGGCTCGCAGTACCGCTACTGCACCGAGTTCCTCTTCAAGGCAGACAGCCCGGACTTCGACGAGGAGGGCACGCTCAAGTTCCTCGCGAGCATGGGCGACTGCGAGCTTCTCGTCGGCACGAATCCCGACTACAAGATTCATGTCCACTCGAACCGCCCGGACCAGGTCCTGGGCCACATGCTCGAGCTCGGCCAGATCTTCAAGGTCTACATCCACAACATGGACCTCGAGGCGCATGAGCGCACCGAGAAGATTGCGGCCGACAAGAAGGCAGCTGCCAAACCGGAGCGCAAGGAGCTTGGCTTCGTCGCGGTCGCGGCCGGTTCCGGCGAGGCAGACATCCTGAAGTCCTTGGGCGTCGATGTCGTGGTGTCCGGCGGCCAGACGATGAACCCGTCGACGGCAGACATCCTTGCCGCTATCGAAGAGGTCAATGCGAAGAACGTTATCGTCCTTCCGGACAATGGCAACATCCGCATGGCAGCAGAGGCTGCTGCCAATGCCTGCGATACCGCCAAGGTCACGGTCGTCCCGACAAAGACCGTGCTCCAGGCATTTGCTGCGATGTTCGCCGTCGACCAGAGCCTCTCCGCAGAGGAGAACGCCCAGGAGATGACGGACGCAATCGCCGACATCCGCGACGGCGAGGTCACGACGGCCGTCCGCGACTCTGCAGCCGCTGATGGCACGCCGATCCACGCAAACGATGTGATGGGCATCGAGGGTGGCGAGATTGTCGTCGTCGGCAAGGATGTCCAGGACGTCTGCGTGCGCCTCATCAACAAGATGCAGGAGGACGAGGAGGGCGATACCCTCACGATCCTGGCCGGCAAGGATATGTCCGACGAGGACTTCGAGAAGCTCATCTCTGCCATCGAGGAGGCTCAGCCTGACCTCGAGATCGATTCCCACCGTGGCGAGCAGCCGCTCTATCCGGTGGTGTTCTCCATCGAGTAGCCCCTTGGCAGTGCATGAATCCATGAGCCGTCCGAGCATCGGAGCCGCATCGGAACGCCTTCTGCGCACGAGTGCCCTCTCCGACAGCATCGGGCGGCTCCGCTATGTATCGGGGGCACGCCAGGAAGCGCTCGAGCGCCTGGGAATCCATACGGTCGAGGATCTGTTCCTCGATCTGCCCCGCCACTATATCGACCTCACGAAGGTGACGCAGATCGCGCTTGCCGATGTCGGCACCCAGGCAACGGTCAGAGGCATCGCCGACAAGGTGAAGGTCAAGCAGCCCCGTCCGCGCATGAAGATCGTCGAGATCTCTGTCCTCGACGATACGGGCGTGCTCGTCGTCTCGTTCTTCAAGCAGCCCTGGATAGCAGACCAGATACACGAAGGCGATGTCCTTGTCCTTCAGGGCAAGGTCTCCTTCGGCTATGGCTTCAAGGAGATGAAGAGCCCGTTCTTCGAGAACCTGGGCCCCAAGGAGCAGTCTGGCGCAGCGGCACGGATCCTTCCGGTGCATGCCGTCGGCGAGGGCATCACGCAGGCCTGGATGAGACGCATCGAGAGCTCTGCCGTGGCAGACCTGGGCGATGTCTCTGACTTCATGCCGGCATCTCTTGTCGCACTCCATGGGCTCATGAGCGAGGCCCGGGCAATCCGCCAGGTTCAGTTCCCGCACAGCCTGGCCGCCGCAGAGCGCGGAAGACGCAGGCTTGCCTACGACGAGCTCCTGCTCCTGCAGCTCGCGCTGCTGACGCGCACAAGGCTCGAAGCCAAGGGGCTTGCGCCGGTCGAGCATGTGGTCGATGGTCCCCATGTGGCAGCAGTGCGCAAGGCCCTGCCGTTTGCGCTCACGGATGAGCAAGACCAGGCCGTGTCCGAGATCTTCTCCGACATGTCCTCTCCCCACCTTATGAATCGCCTCCTTCTGGGCGATGTCGGCACCGGCAAGACCGCTGTCGCCGCGGTGGCGATAGGCGCGGTCGCCGACACCGGAACCCAGGCTGCCGTCATGGCACCGACCTCGGTGCTCGCACGGCAATACGCCGAGAAGATGGGCCCGGTCCTCGATGCGGCAGGCATCCGCTGGGCCCTGATCACGGGTGCCACGCCTGAGGCAGAAAGGAGAGCTGCCACTCAAGGCATCCAGGATGGATCGGTCGTCGCGGTCTTCGGCACGACAGCCATCCTTTCCGAAGATGTCTCGTTCCAGCACCTCTCTCTTGCCGTGATCGACGAGCAGCATCGCTTCGGCGTCGGGCAGCGCGCCCTGCTTCGGAACAAGGGCGCAGGAGCAGATCTTCTCACCATGACAGCAACGCCGATACCGAGGACCTTGGCGCTTTCTGTCTACGGCGACCTTTCCGTCTCGCGCATCAGGAAGCGACCTGTCAAAGGTGCTGGCATCTCGACGAAGGTGCTCGCTCCCGAGAATGTGGATATCGCCTATGGAGCGATACGCGATGCTGTTGCCAAGGGCCAGCAGGCCTATGTCGTGTGTCCGCTTGTCGATGCGAAGGACACCGGAGACGAGCTCGACGATGTGCCGGATGCGATGAAGGCGCAGCCGAAGGAGCTCCATGCCGCGACAGTCACACAGGAGCGTCTTGCACGGGATGTCTTTCCTGGCATGCGGGTCGGCCTTCTCCATGGACGCATGTCTGCCCAGGACAAGGACGACGTTATGGGCCGCTTCGGAGCAGGCGAGATTGATGTCCTCGTCTCGACGACCGTGATCGAGGTCGGCGTCGATGTCCCGAATGCGACCGTCATGATCGTCTTCGATGCAGACCGCTTCGGCCTGGCAACGCTCCACCAGCTGAGGGGCCGCGTCGGCAGAGGCAAGATATCGGGGCAGGTGTATCTTGTCGCAGCGGCGAGGAAAGGATCTCCGGCACGCAAGCGCCTCTCGGCCCTCGAGAAGAGTGCCGACGGCTTCGAGCTGGCAGAGCTCGACCTCTCTCTTCGCCATGAAGGCGAGCTTCTCGGATACAGGCAGTCAGGAGGCGTCGCCCTCAAGGTGGCAGACCTGGCCGAGGACACAGACCTCGTGCAGTATGCTTACGTGGACGCGCGCAGGATCGCAGATGAAGACCCGGTGCTGGAAAGCCCGGTCAATGCGCTTCTGGCAGATGAGATGAAGGCACGCTTCGGTGCCTATTTCGAGGAGGTAGAGCGGGCGTGAGAGTCGTCGGCGGCATATGGAAGGGACATCCGCTCGAGGCGCCGGAAGGCCGCTCCGTCACAAGGCCCACGACCGACAGGGTGAGGGAAGCGCTTGCCTCGATGATGGAGAGCGCCTTCGGGCTCGACCTCTCGGGCAGGCATGTGCTCGATGCCTTCGGCGGCTCTGGTGCCTTCGGTATCGAGATGCTCTCCCGCGGCATGGAGGAAGCGACGTTCATCGACCAGGACCGGAAGGCTGCCGCACGCATCAAGCGCAATCTCGCAGCGGTCGGAGCCGGCCGCGAGCAGGCTCATGTCATCGCCTCGGCCACCTCTGTGGCCATTGCCCGAGGTGGGCTTCCCGGAGCTCCCTTCGATGCGGTATTCCTCGACCCTCCGTACAAGATGCCGGCACAAGAGGTAGCTGCCCTTGTCGAGGGGGCACGGAAACAGGGGATGCTCACGCCTTCCTGCCTCGTGCTCTATGAGCGATCGTCCACAGGAGATCCGCTTCCGCTCGAGGGAGCCGAGCTCCTCAAATCCAAACGCTACGGCTCCACGGCAGTGGAGCTCTGGAAGATAAAGGAGTCATGAATGGCTGCATCATCCACCATCACGCATCTCGTCGTGCCGGGCACGTTCGATCCGGTGACGTATGGCCATATCGATGTGATCTCTCGTGCGCTCAAGATCTGCCCGCGGGTTACGGTCGGTGTCGCGCTCTCGCGCGGCAAGCACGGCAATGGCACGATGTTCACGCTCCAGGAGCGTGTCGACCTCGTGAAGCAGGCGCTCGCCGAGGCAAACATCACGGAAGGCGTCGATGTGAAGCCGCTCACGGGACTCCTCGTCGACTTCTGCCATGAGGTGGGGGCAGGCGGCGTTGTCAAGGGCCTGCGCGCGATTACGGATTTTGAATATGAATTGCAGCAGGCAAGCTTGAATTCGCGCCTTGCTCCGGATATTGAAAGTATATTTGTCATGTCGAGTCCGGAATATGGCTATGTGTCGTCTTCGATCGTGCGCGAGCTTGCTTCGTTCGGTTCGGACGTGGATCTGCTCGTGCCGCCGAGCGTCTCCTGTGCCTTGAAAGAGCATTTTGCGCAGGGACGCTGATGCACGAAGGCCGCATGAAGCGGTATTCTGGTAGGGAATATGAGCTGATGCCAGAAGGGACGGCAATGCGTCCCTTGTGTGCCGTGAAAGGAGCCCGGAATGCAGCCTGGTGAGGAAACAGAGAGCCTGCTCGATGAGCTCGAGCAGCTTGTCACCGATGCGAAGACTCCCCTTACCGGCGGAAACAACCGCAAGATCGTCGATGCGAACGACATCTACGAGATCATCGACGATATCCGCCGTGTCTTCCCGCAGGAGTTCCAGGAGGCACGCCGCATCGTGAAGGAGCAGCAGGAGACGATCCAGCGTGCGCAGCAGCAGGCGGATTCCATCATCGCCGATGCCCAGCAGCAGGCCATGATCCTGGCTGGCGACCAGGAGGTCGTGAGGATCGCGCAGCAGCAGGCTGACTCCATCCGTGACCAGGCTGCCCAGTATGAGCGCGATACGCGCTACAACGCAGAAGAGTATGCCGATACGGTGCTTGCCCACCTCGAGGACAACCTGAAGTCGCTCACGAGCACGGTGACGCGCACGCGCCAGACGCTCTCCGAGAACTCCGGCCCGCGCAACAATACGAACGATGTGCCCTGGTAGCGTGATTCCATGAGCAGAGATTTCAATATCACCGTCGCGCTCGACGACCGCCTTGCCAATCCCGGCGATTCCGTGCCCCAGGTCGGGCATGTGGATATCGACGGCTACAGCCTGGGCGACCATGACTTCGAGCTGCCGAACGGCTTCGACTACGATGTCGTGCTGACGAATGCCGGCGAAGGCATCCTCGCGACGGGCATCCTGAAGGCCCATGTCGTGGGAACGTGCGACCGCTGCCTCGATCCTGCAGAGTTCGACGTGGCAGGAGAGGTCGACGAGTACTATCTCTTCAAAGCACCGGACGATGCCCAGGAGTTCGTGAGCGAGGACGAGGATGGGGAAGAGGCAGGCGTCGACTATGCGCTCGTCTCTGACGATTCCACGATCGACCTTACGGATGCCCTCATGAGCGCCCTTCTGATGGATACGCCTTATGTCGTGCTCTGCAAGCCTGACTGCAAGGGTCTGTGCCCGACGTGCGGCGCCAACCTCAACGAGGGCGACTGCGGCTGTGCGAAGAAGCGCGAAGAGGAAGAGCTCGCGCAGAATCCCTTCGCTGTGCTGAAAGATCTCCATCTGGACGAATAGCACGAAAAGGTCCATGATGTAGAATTGCTGTTCGCGCACAACAAGTACTTGTGCGTGGTATAGTGTCTTATTGTGTGTTTCTGAGGCAAGACCGCCGGGGCAGCGCTTCGGCGTCAGAAGGTCAAAGAGAGGTCAAGATGGCAGTACCTAAGCAGAAAAAGGGTCGCGGCGCCACGCACACTCGTCGTTCGGCCAACAGCAAGCTCGCCGCTCCGGCTCGTTCCATTTGCCCACAGTGCGGTGCACCTAAGCTTCCGCATCATGTGTGCCCGAACTGCGGCTACTACAAGGACCGCGAGGTCGTCGTCACCGAGTAGTTCGCGCTATCCAACAGAGACGTGGCCTGGGAGGCCGGCCCTTCTGGGGCCGGCCTCCTTCCTTATGGGGCCAGGCAAGAGATGGGAGCAGACATGACAGCCATCTGTGTCGATGTGATGGGCTCTGACAAGGGTCCCGAAGTCGTCCTCGAAGGCGTAGCACAGGCGCTCGCCCAAGATGCCGATCTGACGGTGCTCGTGGCCGGTGCAGACGAATATGTCACGCCGTTCTGCGAGAAGCATGAGGGGGCACGTCCCTTGGTGACGACCGAGGTCATCCACATGGACGAGCATCCTGCCAATGCCATCCGCACGAAGAAGGATGCAAGCATCGTCCGTGCGGCAGCAGCCGTGCATGCAGGCGAGGCAGAGGGCCTCTGCTCCTTCGGCTCTACAGGAGCGGTCCTGACGGCTGCGACATTCGGTGTCGGCCGCATCAAGGGCATCAAGCGTCCGGCACTGGCGCTTCCGTGCCCGGGTGTCGGCGGCCACAAGACCGTGATGCTCGACCTCGGCGCGAATGCCGACGTGAAGCCTGAGGTCATCGTCCAGTTCGCCCATATGGGACGCGCCTATGCAAAGGTCGCGCTCGGCTGCGAGGACCCGAAGGTAGGCCTTCTCTCCAATGGCTCCGAGGATACGAAGGGCTCCGAGATGGCGCTCGCGTATCATGCAGCGCTTGCCGAGGGCAACTGCGGCTTTGCGGGCAACGCCGAGGGCACGGATATCCTGAATGGCACGTTCGATGTGATCGTGACCGATGGCTTTACGGGCAATGTGGCCTTGAAGAGCATCGAGGGCACGGCGAAGTTCCTTGTCTCCCAGATCAAGGAGCAGGCAGGAGCCTCGAAGAAGACGGCTCTCGGCGCCCTCCTCATGAAGCCGGCCCTGAAGTCGGTGGCATCCGAACTTTCGGGCGATCGCTACGGCGGAGCCGTGCTTCTCGGCCTTCGCGCTCCTGTCGTGAAGGGCCATGGCTCCTCGAATGCCGCAGCCGTGAAGGCAGCCACGCTTGCCTGTGCAGAGGTCGTGCGTGCCCGTCTGTCGCTCGAGATTCAGCAATCCTGCAGCCTCACGAATGACCGGGTACAATAAGCTGCGTGTATCCAGACAAGAGAAAGGCGGAGTTCATGACCCGCGATGAGATTCTGACAAAGGTGAAGGACATCATCGTCGACACGATCGATGGTGCCGATGCGTCGAAGATTACAGAGGCTACGACGTTCGAGGATCTCGGTGCCGATTCGTTCGACCGCCTCGAGCTCGTGACGGCCTTCGAGGAGGAGTTCGACACAACGCTTCCCGACGAGGTGCTGCAGAGCATCGACTCCGTGAAGGACGCTGTCGACGCGATTGAGAAGGTCCTGTAGGTGCAAGACAAGAACACAGACGCATACATAGACGAGCACGTCGCTGCCGCAGAGAAGATGCTCGGCTACCACTTCGGCAACCGCCAGCTCATCGTCTCTGCCATCACGCATCCATCCGCCGTGGAGAACGAGCCCATCTGGGCTTCGTATGAGCGCCTCGAGTTCCTGGGCGACTCCATCCTCGGTGCGATGGTTGCGACCGACCTCTTCGAGAAGTTCCCTGACATGGATGAGGGACAGCTGACGCGCCTGAAGATCTCGCTCGTGTCCGGAGCGACGCTCTCCGAGGTAGGCGAGGCTTTGGGCATCGGCTCTCTCATCATCTTCGGCGAGTCGGAGAAAGGGACCGGCGCCCGCGGCATGCATTCCGCGCTCGAGAATGTCTACGAGTCCATCGTCGGTGCTCTCTACCTCGATGCAGGGTATGAGCGGACGCACGAGTTCGTGCGCGATACGCTTTCGCCCTACATGGTGGCAGAGCGTGCACAGCGCCCGCTCTCTCCAAAGAGCAGGCTCCAGGAGGTCACGCAGAAGGACCTCAAGTGCGCACCGGTCTACAAGCTCGAGCGCGAGGAGGGGCCTGCGCACAATCCGACCTTCACGAGCGTCGTGCTCGTGCAGGGCAACCGCATCGGACGCGGATCCGGCTCCTCGAAGAAGGAGTCCGAGACCGCAGCAGCAGAAGATGCACTGCGCCGTTTCGCAGAGAACCTCCGCAAGCCTGCCCGCTAGCAATCTCTTTCCTCTCGCATCCGAAAGGCTTTCCCACCCGTGTACCTCAAGTCGCTGACCCTCAAGGGCTTCAAATCATTTGCCGACAAGACCAGCATGACATTCGACCCAGGCCTGAATGTCGTGGTGGGACCGAATGGCAGCGGCAAGTCGAATGTCTCTGACTCGATTCTCTGGGTATTGGGCGAGCAGTCTGCCAAGATGCTCCGTGGCCAGGCCATGGAGGATGTCATCTTCTCGGGCTCCTCCGCAAGGCAGCCGGTCGGTGTCGCCGAAGTCACGATCGTCCTCGACAACCATGACCATACGCTGCCGATCGACTTCGACGAGGTCGGCATCACGCGCAGGATGTACCGCTCCGGCGAGTCCGAGTACCTCATCAATGGCGCGCCTGCCCGCCTGCTCGATATTCAGGATATCCTTCATGACTCGGGCCTCGGCAAGGATACGCACTCGATCATCTCCCAGGGAAAGCTCGACTCGGTCCTGGCAAGCAGGCCTGAGGACCGCCGCGAGCTCATCGAGGAAGCGGCAGGCATCTCGAAGCACCGGAGGCGCAAGGAGCGTTCCGAGCGCAAGCTCAAGAGCATGGACCAGAGCCTCACGCGTGCGAAGGACGTGCAGCGCGAAATCACGCGCCAGCTCCGCCCGCTCGAGCGCCAGGTCACGAAGGCGCAGAAGAGCCATGAGCTCCAGGACCGGCTCTCCGAGGTCACGCAGATTCTCGCGGTAGACGACCTCCGCCAGCTCCAGGCACAGCATGGGATGCTCGCGCAGCGCCAGAAGGAAGCAGACGCTGCGGTCGACCTCGGCAAATACCAGCTCCAGAAGAAGACGGACGAGCTCGACCATCTCCAGGCGCTCCTCGAGGAGAAGGGCCTCTTTGTGGGCGACCTGGGCGAGCAGCGCCGCCATATGCAGGACATCCAGTCCCATCTCGACTCCGACATCCGCATCCTCGAGGAGAAGGGCAAGAACATGGTTGCCCGCCTCTCCGAGATGAGGCAGAGCCTCTCGTCCATGGAGAAGCAGAAGGCCGATGCCGCGCATGAGCTCTCCGAGATGCAGGGCGATCTGTCCGATGCCCAGGTACAGACGAACGAGCTGAAGCGCCAGGTGCGCGAGCTCACCCCTGAGGTGCAGAATGCTGCCAACAGGCGCCGCGAGCTCGGCAACCGCCAGTCGAAGATCGTGGGCGAGCAGAGGGCAGCACAGCGCGAATCGGATCAGGAGACCGTCGCCTACGCACGTCTCAAGGACCAGATCTCGAACGCCGAGGTCGAGGACCAGATGTATGCGGGCAGGATACAGAGCCTCGAAGAGACGCTCTCTGTCTGCGAAGAGACGCTCGCAGAGAGGCGCGGCCGCAAGGCAGAGCTCGAAGAGGCAAGGACGGCGGCACAGGAGCGTGCCGACAAAGCGCATGAGACGATCCGCACGAGCCAGGATGCGGCAGCAGATGCAAGGCGTGCCCTCGAGGATGCCCGCCGCAAGCTCTCGCAGGCAGAAGCCTCCCTTTCGGCTCTCCGCTCGGTCGATGCCTCGCAGGAAAGCGCGAGCCCGCTTGCCGGAGCGCTCGCAAAGCGCGGGGACGTGAAGGACAAGATCTCCTGCCGCCTGGGCGATGCTATCGACGTGCCGCCCGAGCTCGACAAGCTCGTTGAGCGCCTCTTGGGCGACGATATGGCAGCCCTTGTCGTGGAAGATGCAGATGCAGCAGCGACGGTCGCTTCGTCTGCCCTTGGCATCCATGGCGCCAAGGGCACGGCGACGATCGTCTCGAAGAAGGCCGCAGCGCCAGTCCGTCCCGATGCAGCAGGCGTGGCAGGTACCGCCCTCATCGACTCGGTCCAGGCGCAGAAGGGCGCAGAGAAGCTCCTCTCGGCCCTTCTCGGCGATGTCCGCATCGTCGACTCCGCACGCGAGGCAATCGAAGCCCATGAGAAGTGGCCTGCCTATACGTTCGTCACAGCAGACGGCGTCACGGTGCTTCCGGACGGCCGCTGCGTCGTCGGCTCCGGCCGTGGCGTCGAGCAGGGTGCCTTGGAACGCAAGCGCCGCATCCGTGCCCTCGAGGACGGCATGGGCGCGCTCACGGCTGCACAGAAAGAGGCTGAAGGCAAGGAACGCTCGCTCGAGAAGGAGCTTTCCAGTGCCCGCGACAGCGAGGCCAAGGCCAAGGGCGAGCTGGCACAGACCAGAGCCGAGCTCAGCTCCGTCACTTCCGAGATTGGCCGCCTCGAGCAGCAGAAGCAGCAGGCAGCCTCCGAGAAGGCAGGCGTCGAGAAGCGCCGCGAAGAGGCGAAGGCAAAGGTCGAGAAGGCACGCTCCGAGGTGGAGCTCCACCACGGGAAGGCAGACGAAGCGGCTGAGCGCGTGAAGAAGCTCAACGAGGAGCTCGACGACCTCTCGACGAAGCGCACAGAGGCATCGCGCGAGGAATCCGATCTCGAGCGCAAGCTCTCCGATGCGAAGCTCAGGCTTGCGACGGTCACGGAGCGCCTCCGCCATCTCGAGACAAGGACAAATGAGCTCGAGAAGCGGGACAAGACGCTCACGGAGCGCATCGATGCCACGAAGAAGGCAGCAGAGTCGCTCGATGTGCTGCGCGACCGCGTGGATCCGCTCCATCAGCGCTATCGCACACTCATCGAGGCAGCCAATGCCTGGGCAGAGCGCCTCACCGATCAGGCGAGCTTGGCCGAGGCAGACTCCGAAGACCTCAAGAAGACGATCCGCGAAGCGAAGGCAGCAGTGGACGATGCCTCCACTGCGCTCGAGCGTGCAAAGACGAGCTCCCAAGACCTCAAGGTCGAGGGCGGAAAGCTCGAGGTGCAGGTCGAGAACGCGATCAATGCAATCGTAGCGACAGGAGCCGTGCTCGAGGATGCGCTCAATCTTCCCGAGCCCGAGGACAGGGGAGCGCTCGAAGAGGAGCGGGACTCGCTCAAGGCGCAGCTTCAGAAGATCGGCCCTGTCAACGAGGTCGCGATGGATGAGTACACGCAGCTCAAGGAGCGTGCAGACTACATCCATGAGCAGGTGGAGGACCTCGAGAGCGCTCGTGCCTCGCTGGCGAAGATCACGGCTGCGATTGAGCGGAAGATGAAGAACCGCTTCCTTGCAGTCTTCGACCAGGTAAACACGAACTTCCAGGACATCTTTGCCATGCTCTTCCCCGGAGGACATGCCCACATAGAGATGACGGACCCGGACCATCTCTCCGAGACCGGCATCGAGGTCGTGGCACAGCCGGTCGGCAAGCGCATCGCGAAGATGACGCTCATGAGCGGCGGCGAGAAGTCGCTCACGGCGCTCGCCCTCCTCTTTGCGGTCTACAAGACCCGTACCGTCCCCTTCTACGTCTTCGACGAGGTGGAGGCGGCACTCGACGAATCGAATCTCGGCAAGCTGCTGATGGCAATAGATATCCTGAAGGAATCGACGCAGCTCATCGTCATTTCCCATCAGCGGCGTACGATGGAACAGGCAGATGTCCTGTATGGTGTATCCATGCAGGCCGATGGTGTGAGCCATGTCGTGTCGCAGCGTCTGGACCATGCCACAGGAAAGGTGGTCGATGCATAAGATGGGCCTTTTCGACAGGCTGAAGCACGGCCTCTCCCGCTCGCGCGAGGCCATGAACGAGCTCTTCTATATGGGCGGCGAGGTCGACGAGGAGTTCTGGGAGAACCTCGAAGACACCCTTGTCATGGGCGACATGGGAGCAGAGGTCGCCATGCAGGTCACCGATGACCTGCGCGAGGAAGCGGCGAAGAAGAACCTCAAGACAGCACCGCAGCTCCGCGAAGCCTTGGCAAAACGTCTTGCCCAGGAGTTCGCGCCGATGGAGCGCGATCCCTTCACGGACCTTCCCTCCGTCGTCCTCTTTGTCGGCATCAACGGCGCCGGCAAGACGACGACCGTCGGCAAGCTTGCAGGAGATGCCCACAGGCACGGAAGGAGCGTCCTCATCGGCGGTGCCGATACGTTCCGTGCTGCTGCCATCGAGCAGCTCGAGGTCTGGGGCAACCGGGTCGATGTGCCCGTCATCACGCGCGAGAGGGGAGCAGACCCGGCGTCTGTCTGCTACGACGTCGTCGATGCCGCAGAGAAGATGGGGGCGCAGCTTGTCCTCATCGATACGGCAGGACGTCTCCACACGAGCCCCGAGCTCATGCGCGAGCTTGCCAAGATCGTGAACGTCACAAGGAAGCGGAGCTCCTATCCGGTCTCTGTCGTCCTCGTCATCGATGCCACGACCGGCCAGAACGGCCTTCTCCAGGCCAAGGAATTCAACGATGCCCTCGATGTGGACGGCCTCATCGTCACGAAGCTCGACGGCACGGCAAAGGGCGGCATCGCTGTCGCCATCTCTCATCAGCTGAACCTGCCCATCTACCGCATCGGCGTCGGCGAGGGTGCAGAGGACTTCCAGTCCTTCGATGCCCTCTCGTTCTGCCGTGCGCTCGTGGGAGAGAACGAAGGGAATCGATAGATGTTCAACAGCCTTTCTGACCGCCTGCAGGACACCCTCGACAAGCTGCGCGGCAAGGGCCGCCTGACCGAGGACGACATCAATGTCGCCATGCGCGAGATCCGCATGGCCCTGCTCGAGGCGGATGTCAACTACCGTGTCGTGAAGGACTTCGTCGCCTCCTGCAAGGAGAAGTGCCTCTCGGCCGACGTCCTGGATTCGCTCACGCCGTCCCAGAACGTCGTGAGGATCGTCCTCGACCAGCTGACGGAGCTTCTGGGCACGTCCGAGTCGAAGCTCGTGCTTGCCCAGAACAGGACGCCGAATGTCATCATGCTCGTCGGCCTCCAGGGCTCCGGCAAGACGACGGCGGCATCGAAGCTGGCCTATCTTCTCAAGGGCCAGGGCCACAAGCCCCTGCTTGCCGCCTGCGATACCCACCGTCCTGCTGCAGCAGACCAGCTCGAGACGCTCGGCAAGGAGATTGGCGTTCCCGTCTACAGAGGGGATGGCAAGGACGCCGTCAAGGTCGCGACGGAGTCCATCAAGGCTGCCGTCGATGGCATGAACGACATCGTGATCGTCGATACCGCAGGACGCCTCCAGATCGACGAAGAGATGATGCAGGAGGCTGTCGACATCAAGAACGCGGTCAAGCCGGACCAGATCCTCATGGTCGTCGATGCCATGACCGGCCAGGACATCGTGAACGTCGTCTCGACCTTCGCCGAGCGTGTCGACTTCGACGGCGTCATCATGTCGAAGCTCGACGGCGATGCCCGTGGCGGCGGCGCCCTCTCGGTCCGTGCCGTGACCGGCAAGCCCATCAAGTTCGTGTCCATGGGCGAGAAGCCTGACTCCCTCGAGGTCTTCCATCCTGACCGCATGGCAAAGAGAATCCTCGGCATGGGTGATGTCGTGGGCATCATCGAGCAGGCCGAGAAAACCGCAGACGAGAAGTCCATCGCGGATGCAGAGAGGATGCTGCGCGAGGGCTTCACGATGGACGACATGCTGACCCAGATGCAGCAGATCCGCAAGATGGGCGGCGTCAAGAAGATCATCGCATCCCTGCCGGGCGGCGAGCGCATGCTCAAGCAGGCAGGAGATATCGAGGACGAGAAGCAGCTCAAGCGCATCGAGGCCATGATACGGTCGATGACAAAAGAGGAGAGGGCTCGGCCCAAGACCATCAATGGTCAGAGAAGGAAGCGCATTGCTGCCGGTTCCGGCAGGACGGTCCAGGAAGTGAATCAGCTCCTCAAGCAGTGGAGCGAGATGAACAAGATGATGGGCAAGATGCGCCAGATGAGCCAGCAGGCTTCGAAGAACGGCAAGATTTCCAACCGTCAGCTCCAGCAGATGATGAGGCAGGCACAGGGCATGGGCGGCATGCCTGGAATGGGTGGCATGCCCGGCATGGGCCGTGGTGGCAACCGTGCGTCCAGAAGGCGCGGCTGGTAGGCAAAGGGCCGATAGCAATGGCAAGTAGGCCTCCTCAGCTTTTGAGCTGAGGAGGCCTTTGCATATCCTTTGACGCCGCTGCTGATTCTTGGAATGAGCTCCTGTTGCGAACTGAGCCTGGCGTGGAGATACGTAAGCAAGGGAACGGCGCAGCGGATGATAGGACCTAATTCCCGCCGTTCACCCATGAGTATTGATATGCCTCCATTCTTGTCTGGAGCCCAATATAGAATTGACTGAAACCTGCTGGGCAAAGAAAGGAGTGCTGGCGTGCTTTCATGCAATGGCAGCCAAAATGAAAACGGGCTCCTGCAGAAAGAAAAAGGCATCCAAGAACGCTTGGATGCCTTATGCAAGTCAGATAGCTCCCTCCGGAGCGTCTCGATTGAATCGAGACATTTTAGGCAAAGGCCGTTATTTTGACTCGCAGTGTTGTCCTGACTGGTATCAAGACGCTGCCACTCTAGCACACTTTTCAGAAAATTCACAGGGGAAGGAAGTCCTGTATTATGACGAATCTCCGCAACGCTGAGCATTACAACATCGGTCTCGATATGGGAACGGGGTCTGTAGGCTGGGCAGTCACGGACCAGGATGGAAACCTCTATCGATTCAAGAGCAAGCCTACGTGGGGAAGCAGACTCTTCACATCGGCAGAATCTGCTGCTACTGCGCGAACCTACCGCGGACAGCGTCGCCGCTATGACAGGCGGCGCCAGCGCCTCAACCTGCTGCAGCAGATGTTTCAGCCGGAGATGGAAAAAATCGACCCCGACTTCTTCATTCGTCTCAACCAGTCGAGGCTGTGGAAAGACGATCCGCAGCGATTCGGCGAGTATACCTGGCCACTCTTCAACAAGAAGCATCCTCTTGTCATAGATGGCGAGAGGATTACTGAACCTGTCTACTATGGCATGTTCCCAACAATCTATCATCTGCGGTTCTGGCTCATGCAGCAGACGGAACCAGTCGATATCCGTCTCATATACCTTGCATTCCACAATATCGTGAAGACACGTGGCAACTTCCTCTATCAGGATATGGACACGACGTTGACGGCTAAGAATGCTGATATCAGCAAAGCTATCGATGAGTTTGCTGCTGCATTCGAGGAGTGGCAGGAATCCATTGATGAGGAGTCTCCTCTGAAAGGTGCTGTTGTCGATACGGTTGTACTCGAAGCCGCATTGAATGATGCGAAGAGTAGGCGTGCGGAGAAGAAGGAGGCTGCAGCAAAAGCCTTCTCATCCGACGGTTCCGATAAAAAGAAGATGGGAAAAGCTTTCGCTGATGCGTTCATTGGCTACAAAGCGAATCTGACGCAGATCTTTGGTGTCAAGGAAGATGACAAAGACGTCAAACTGAGCTTCGGGGATAAAGAGAAGGTAGATGCAGCCAAGGAGCTCTTGAGCGATGAAGACAAGCCGCTATTTGAAGCGATGAACGCCATCTATTCCTCGGTGGTGCTGCAAGGCATACTCCATATCGCTAATGCTGAAGAGTACTGGACATCGGGAACCTACAAGACAGCGCTTGCAGGAATGGCTATTGATGATAGCGGGACCACAATTTCGAAGAGCAAGATTATTGAATATGGACGGTATCGTGAAGATCTTAAATGCCTGAAACAGCTGGTCAAGAAGTATTATCCGAATGATGAAGAGACTGGCAAGAACTCGCCTGAGTACAAGGCTTTCTTCAAAGGCAAAGAATTCTGCGATCCAAAGTCCAAGGCGCCTGTCAAGGGACGTAAGCATCAGCATATGAAGTATGATCCGGCTACCGCGGAAGGTTATACGAGATATAATCTCGGCGCTAAAGGTGGCACTGACACTCGCGCGAAGAGCGATGTCACGCCTTATGAGCAGTTCAAGAAGGATACTCTGAACCTCTTCGGGTTGAAATACACCAATGGCACTCTTCAGCCGATTAAAGGTTCCGAAATTGGTCAGAGATCTGTTTCCGATGAGCGCGTTATCGAGATTGCTGATAAGTTCGAGGATCAGACTTTCATGCACAAGCTCAAGACAAGCGATAACGGGGTCATTCCATACCAGCTGCATCTCGAAGAGATGTCTGCAATCATTGAGGGACAGAAGGTTTCCTATCCCTTCTTGGCTGAGGTCTACACGACTCATGATGGAGTAGTGCGCAATAGGATTGAATCGCTGGTAAGCTTCAGGATTCCTTACTATGTCGGACCGCTCACACAGAAATCTGCAGCAAAAGATGTTGAGGGCAAGAACCGCTTTGCGTGGTCTGTGCGGCAAGCTGGCAAAGAGCATGCCAAGGTGTATCCCTGGAACTGGGATGACGTGATTGATAAGGAAGCCAGTGCGGATGCATTCATGCATCGTATGATTGGCTCCGATACCTATCTCTGGAACGAGCCGGTACTTCCTCGCTGCTCTCTCCTCTATGAGAAGTACTGCGTCTTGAACGAGCTCAATGGGGCACATTACAAGGATTCGGAAGGAAACATCCGCCGTCTGGATGTTTCTGACCGCATGGATATTTTTGAAGACCTCTTCATGCATGGCAAACATGCATCGGTCTCTTACAAAGATGTCGAAGACTGGGCAAAGCGCCATTGCAGGAGATATGCCGAACTGTCCGGAGGACAAGGAGAGAATGGCTTCGAATCGAAGCTTGGAAGCTATCGCTATTTCTGCAAGTTGCTTGGCACTGCTGATTTGGATGACTCTCAGTGCGAGATGGCTGAGGATATCATCGAGTGGAATACCTTGTTCGAAGACCGCGATATACTGCGCGATAAGTTGAAGGCGGTATATGGAGGGTTACTCAGCGACAAGCAGATCAAAGATGTCTGCAAGAAGAGATTTACTGGCTGGGGAAATCTGTCAAAGAAGCTTCTCACCAGCATCAAGGTAAAGAGCGACGAGGGTCCTGTTTCCATCATGGATGTCCTGGAATATGGGTATCCCAACGCAAGCTGCTCTGCATTCAGACATGGGGACGCCATGGTGCTGATGCAGGTTCTGCATGACGAGACACTGGATTTCGAGGAAAAGATTGATGAAATCAATGCCGAGTCAGACGCAGGCCGGCTTCTGACGGTGGATGATCTGCCTTATGCCTCACCGGCGCTACGCAGAAGCATCAACCAGACAATGCGGATTGTCGAAGAGATCGTCTCGATTGCCGGCTGCGCTCCGGACAATATCTACATCGAATCGACGCGCGATGAAGATGATTTCACCAAGAAGGGTAGGACGAAGAAACGATTTGAAGCTCTGAACGCTCAGCTCAAGAGTCTCGAGGGCGAACAGCTCAAGGCCGGCATCATGAACGAACTGAAAGAGAACGAAAGCGAGCTCGACAACGACCGCCTCATGCTCTATTTCATGCAAAACGGGAAGAGCATGTATTCAGGTGCAGATCTTGATATCAGGAACCTGTCGTCCTATCAGATTGACCATATCATTCCCCAAAGCTACATCAAGGACGATAGCTTGGACAATCGTGTTCTGGTGAAAGCGGAAGAGAATCAACGCAAGAAGGACTCTCTTCTCCTGGACGAGAGCATCAGGAAGAGGATGAGGCCCATCTGGGATGCACTGCATGATGCCCATCTGATGAGCGATAAGAAGTACAGCAGTCTCTGCTGCGACAGCATTTCCGAGCGCCGCATGCAGGGATTCATCAACCGCCAGCTTGTGGAGACAAGCCAGGTAGTTAAGTTCGCTGCGCAGATGCTTTCACAGCGCTATCCGCAGAATTCCGATGGAACTGGAACACGTGTTTGCACTATCAAGGCTGGCATAAGCCATCAGCTCAGGCAGACATGGGACAGTGAAGCCGGACGATATGTGTGGCGTTTCCCGAAGGTACGAGAGATGAACGATTACCATCATGCCCATGACGCGTATCTTGCTGCAGAAGTGGGAAGGTTCATCTCAATACGTTATCCCGAGAGCTATACGAACCCGGTTGGCATGGCGAAGGCGATGCGCGCCTACATCAAGAGAAGGGCTAATCAGTATGCTGCCGATCACAAGGCACCAGGCCACAGCTTCATTGCTGCAAGCTTCTTAGAGAGTGGCTTTGACAAGAAGACGGGAGCAGTCATACGCGATGAGTGGGATGCCGAAGCGGAGCTGGAGAGGATGACAAGGTACTTCAATCTACCGGACTGCTACATTACAAGAATGCCTGAAATTACTGCCGGAGCCTTCAGTGACGCGACGCTCTACTCACCTCGGAACAAGAAGAAGCATGCCAATCTCACACTGCGACCGAAGGAGAATCTGGAAACTCAAAGGTACGGTGGCTTCTCTAGAGAACAGTTCGCATACTTCTTCATCTACGAAAAACAGGATAAGAAAGGCAAACAGCTGTTTGGCTTTGCATCTCTTTCAGTAAGCAAGGCAGAAGAGGTGCAGAGCAATGGTATTGCTGCACTAGAAAGATTTGCCAAGACTCTGCTTGCACCGGGAGAGACATTTGTTCGCATAGTGAGGCCAGCTCTCTACAAGAATCAGATTGTTGAGATTGAAGGCAGCAGAGTATTGCTGCGTGGTGCTGAAGAAGTTAGGAATGCCACTGAAATAGCCGTCTGCCTTTCAGGAGCAAAACTCCTGGCTGATGTTGTTGAAGGTAACCTATTCGACAAGACAGATCTTCTTGAACTCTATGATGAATATACAGATAAGATTCGACTTTATGCGAAAGTGTTGGATGAAAAGCTCAACCTGAAGGAGCATCGCTCTGCATTTAAATCATTGGATATCGCCAATCAGTCACAAGTGCTCCTACTGGTACTTGGAGTGCTCAATGCGTCGGCAAATGCCATTGATCTAACGCGCATTGGTGAATCTGCATACGCAGGTCGCTTGCGCTTTAGCTTTGACAAGGAACTGAATTCCGGAAATTTTGCCATCATCGACCAATCAATCACAGGCATGTTCGAGTCTCGTACCGAATTGAAGCATTCGGAGGCATAGACCATGGCATTTCGGACGGTATTCATCGAGAGTCCCTGCCGCCTTCATTATCAAGGCGGCTTCCTCGTCATCCGCAAAGAGGATGACACGCGCAAAATTCATCTCTCAGAAATTTCTGCTGTCATACTGCAGACCGAGCAGGTGTACGTGAGCGCATATCTCTTGGCGGAGCTGGCAAAGCAGAAAATCTCGTTTGTCGTATCAGACGAGAAAGCTAATCCAGTGGGACAATGCCTGCCAATCTACGGCGCACATAACGTGAGCAAACGAATACAAGAGCAGCTCGCTTGGGGTGAACCTATCAAGAAGCGTGTTTGGCAGCATGTAGTAAGGGACAAGATCAAGCACCAAGCAGACTTACTCGCCGATAGAGAACATACCGAGAACAAGGTGCTCGTGTCGTTCATTCCCGAGGTGCGGTCGGGTGATGTTACTAATAGGGAAGCGCAAGCTGCGAGGGTATACTTCGCTGCCTTGTTTGGTTCGGATTTTTCAAGAGACGATGACTGTCCGCTTAACGCAGCGTTGAATTATGGCTACGCCATACTCCTTTCGATGGTTAATCGCGAGATCGTGTCTCGTGGCTATCTGACACAATGCGGAATCTGCCACAGAAATGAATACAACCAGTTCAATCTGGCGTGTGATCTGATGGAACCATTCCGTCCTATTGTCGACAGACTTGTGATTGACAATTTCGGATTCGAGTTTGACTCGGATGTGAAGAGGGCTCTTGCTGATCTTGCAAATTGTCAAATCGATTATCAAGACGGTTCATATAGAGTCGGGTCCGTAGTGAGCATGTATGTCCAAGACTGCCTAAATGCCCTCTGTAAGAAGATAGCCGTTGATGATATCAAGGCTTTTGGAATTCTATGAGTACATCGGAATCTGCACGGGTGAGGTACATGAGGCTCATTGTCTTCTTCGATCTTCCTGTTGAAACAGCCGCAGACAGAAAGAACTATCGAGTATTTCGAAAATTTCTTGTCAAAGAGGGTTATCTGATGCTCCAGGAGTCCGTGTATTCAAAATTGGTCATGACTGATGCGAGCGCTGTTTTCGAAATTGGAAAATTAACCAAGAACAAGCCACCTAAAGGGTTGGTGCAGGTGCTGAGAGTGACTGAGAAGCAGTTCGAGATGATGGTTCTCATAGCGGGCGAGGAAATATTCCATGATGAGCTCGATACAACCGAAGAGTTCGTAGTCATATGATTCTCGCTTTTGAGGGCTTCGAGAAATCAATCGAACTCCCAAATGGGCAAGCTACAACGGTTGAGATAAACAATCGAAAGCTGTTTGCACGCGTAGCCCAATCATTGGTTGGAGGGGCGGAAGAGCCGCTCGAACCTTTTACGCTTTGGAAAGACGATGTCGAAGTCAAACCATCTGCAGTGTTCTATTACCTGTCTGATCCTATTCATTTGCCTTATAGAGATAGCAAATTTGAGGGTCTAATGCTCGATAGCATCCAAGATGCGCTGCATCGAAATGTAGATGCGTATATAGAGTTGGAATCCCTGATCGAGAGGGTGAAAAGAATCATCGAAGCTGAGACCTTAGCGTTGAATGCAGATTACTCGCTTGCGATATCATTGGACATGCCCAAACTTCTCAAGTCGCTTGGCTTCTGCGCAGACGTCGGCGAAGAGAGGTCGCTCCTTGATAACTTGATACAGTTTGAGGCATCTGCACAATGTGTGAACTGAACCATGGTGGCTATGCCCTCCCCGGCAG
>JBJEHU010000030.1:0-9573 GCA_051876355.1 Atopobiaceae bacterium
AGACGGCCAACGAGGTCTATCGGGAGATGTTGCACTCAGCTTGACAATCCGCCGACGGAAAAAGGCGCACAGGGGCAGATGCTTCTGTGCGCCTCAGGAGAGGAGACGTAGGTCCGAGTCGCTGGACCTTTAAGCTGCAGTCTCTGCCTTCTTGTTCGAAGGAAGGCTGAAGGCTTCGCCTCCGTTGTAGACCTCTTCGTCGACGAGGCCTTCGGTGCGGGCAACGAGGAGCGATGCTTCGGCGGCACCCACGACGTTCGTGGCGGTGCGGCCCATATCGACGATGGAGGAGATGGGGGCAACGAGAGCGATCGTCTCGACGGGGAGGCCAAGAGCGGCAAGGAGTGCTGTCGCCGTGATTGTGGCAGTGCCGGGGACGCCGACCGTGCCGATGGAGACAACGAGCGTGAGGAGGACGAGCAGGACGTACTGGCCCGGCGTGAAGGCAGTGCCGGTGGCGTTCAGAGCAAAGAGGGCGACGAGCGTCGGCCACATGCCAGCGCAGCCGGGCATACCGAGGTTTGCACCAAGGCCGGCCGTGAAGGAGGCCACATCCTCATCCACGCCGAGGTTCTTGGTAAGCGAGGAGACCGTGACAGGGATCGTGCCGACGGAGCTCTGGGTCGTGAAGGCGGTCACGGCAGCAGGTGCGATGCCACGGAAGAAGCGGGCAGGATTGAGCTTGCCGATGAGAGCGACAAAGGCGCTCTCGACACCGAAGAACTGGATAGCGAGGATCACGTAGGCGACGACGAGGACACCAACAAGCGGCAGGAGCGTTGCGACATCGGCGCGGCCCACGGCGCGGCCAATCAGGGAGACGACGGCGTACGGCGTGAAGGAGACGATCCAGCTTACGGCGTTGCCGAGGACAGAGTTCGTGGCATCGACGAAGGCCTTGAACGGCTTCACATCGACTGCTTTCTCGGACGGGGCCTCCTTCTGCTTCTGGACGAGGCGGTTATAGGCAGCAGCGACAATCAGGGCAAAGACGATGATGGGGACAACGGCGTTGTTCGCCCAGGATGTGGCGAGGTTCTGCGGGAAGAGGCCGACGATCGTGTCGGTGACCGACGGTACGGACTTCGCTTCGTAGCTTATAGCATCGAGCGAGAAGCCCTGGCCGATATGGAGCGGAAGCGCGATGAGAAGGGTCAGAAGCGTTGCAGTCAGCGTGTTCAGGAGCAGGAACAGGACGGACTTCCAGCCGATAGCCTTGATATGGACAAGGTTGGAGAGGTTCGTGATCGATGCAATGATCGAGAAGAAGAGCAGCGGCACGACCATTGCGGAGATCACGTTTGCATAGACAGTGCCGAAGAGGGCGTAGTAGGTGTAGGACTGGCCAAAGGCAAGGCCGAGGACGATGCCGAAGACGGTTGCCAGAAGCACGCGGGTGCCGAAGCGCCAATGGCGCTTTCGCTTCAGGTAGGCAAGGACGGCAAAGAGGCCGACGGCCACGATCAGGGCTGCAAAGGACAGTGCATCGAATTCCATGTTCGATCCTTTCGTTTTCGAAACAAAAAAGGCAGGTCCGCGATGGACCTGCCCGAAGCAATTCCGTGCATGGATGTCAGCGACAAGAGCTAGAAGTCATGACATCGGACACAGGTTCCGGACAGGCCAGCCATAGAGGCACAGCACATGCATGCACAGCACATCATGTTCTGCATCTGAGCCATGTCCGTCTCCTTCCTGCTTCTAATTCCTACTCGAACACTTGGTGTTTGATAGTAAAGCGCTTGCGCGCCGGGAATGCAAGCATAAATTCCGAGCAATTTGGTAGGAAATATGCCGGCAACATTGTGCAGAGAAGGCTGTGGCAGAGAAAGCGCAGCTCAGATGGGATATCTTTCGCAATGGCATGGGGCTCTATAATCTGATGTTGAAGATGGCAGGGGAGGCGTTGCTATGGATCGTGCGCTTGCGAGAAGGCTCGCGGCTGTGACAGAGGAATTCTACGCCGCCGAGGCATCGTCCTTCTCTGAGACCCGCAACAGTGCCTGGGAAGGCTGGACACGGATAGCGGAGCTTCTGGCACAGGAAGGCAGGCATGAGCTCCGCGTTGCAGATATCGCTTCGGGAAACCTGCGCTTTGGCACGTTTCTGGGAGATGCGCTTCCGGATGTCCGGATTGCGTATGAGGCAGTCGATTCCTGCCAGCCCCTCATGGACAAAGGTAGGCTTCCGGACAATGTCTCAGCCACCTGCCATGTGCACGATATCGTGGAGAGCCTTCTGGATGGGAAAGACGTGCTGCCGCAGGGGCTTGGTCCTGCAGACTGCGTGGCCTGCTTCGGCTTTCTGCACCATGTGCCAGGGATGGAGCTGCGCCTGCATCTTGTGCAGGAGCTTGTCGGCGCTGCAGTGCCGGGCGGCATCATTGCGCTTGCCCTCTGGCGCTTTGCAGAAGATCCGGCACATGCGAAGAGGGCGGAGGCTACGACCGATGAGGCATGCCAGGAGCTTGGCATTGCAAGAGATGGGCTCGATTACGGGGACTATCTCTTAGGCTGGCAGGGAAAGCCAGGCATCTGGCGCTTCTGCCATAGCTTCACAGACACAGAAGCCCGGGAAATGGCCGATGCCGTCTCGAGTGAGTCTTCTGTCCTTGAATGCTATCTGGCTGACGGGAAGACCCATGACCAGAACAGGTATCTCGTGCTCCGGAAGAGATCGTGAATGTGAGGCGCTGCTGTCTCACGGCTTTTCGAGTAAACAGTACAAAACGGTATAAGTTCGTATAAGACAGTATAAATTCGTGCAAGACAGCATAAGAAGGCGAGATAGCGCCGAAGCGAATAGGGCAGTACGTTTCTTGCAGGATGCTTTAGCAGAGCTGGATGAATCTAAAGAGCAGAGGGCCGCTGCAGCATATGCAGCGGCCCTCTGAGTGTATGAGAGATGGGAAGAGATTAGGCGGCAAGCAGCTTCTCGAGCTCATCGCGGACAGCGACGATGAAGCCTGCCGTATCGAGCGTCTGAGGGTTCGGGAGCTTCGTGATACGTGCGAGGTCTCCTGTCATCTTGCCGGACTCGATTGTGGCAAGCGTTGCCTTCTCGAGCTTGTCGGCGAAGTCTGCAAGCTCGGGCGTGCCGTCGAGCTCTGCACGCTTCCTGAGGGCGCCGGTCCAGGCGAAGATCGTGGCGACAGAGTTCGTCGAGGTCGTCTCGCCCTTGAGATACTTGTAGTAGTGGCGCTGCACCGTGCCGTGCGCTGCCTCGTACTCGAAGTAGCCATGCGGGCTTACGAGCACAGATGTCATGAGTGCCAAACTTCCGAAGGCGCTCGAGAGCATGTCGGACATGACATCGCCGTCGTAGTTCTTGCAGGCCCAGACGAAGCCGCCCTCGCTCTTCATGATGCGGGCAACAACGTCGTCGATGAGGGTGTAGAAGTACGTGAGGCCTGCCGCCTCGAAGCGCTCCTTGTATTCCTTCTCATAGACATCGGCGAAGATGTCCTTGAAGCGGTGGTCGTAGGTCTTCGAGATCGTGTCCTTCGTGGCAAACCAGAGATCCTGGTGCACGGAGAGGGCATAGGAGAAGCAGGAGCGTGCGAAGCTCGTGATCGACGAGTCGAGGTTGTGCATGCCCTCGACGACGCCCGGCTCCGTGAACTCATGCACGAGCGTGCGGGTCTCGGTGCCGTCTTCTGCCGTGTAGACGAGCTCGACCTTGCCGGGGCCCGGGATGCGCATCTCGGCGTCGCGGTAGACATCGCCGTAGGCGTGACGGGCAATCGTGATCGGCTTCTTCCAGTTGGAGACGACCGGCTCGATGCCCTTCACGATGATGGGGGCACGGAAGACCGTGCCGTCGAGCATGGCACGAATCGTGCCGTTCGGGCTCTTCCACATCTTGTGGAGGTCGTACTCCTTCACGCGTGCCGCGTTCGGCGTGATCGTTGCACACTTGACGGCGACGCCCAGGCGCTTTGTCGCCTCTGCGGCGTCGATCGTGACCTGGTCTTCGGTCTCGTCCCTGTGTTTGAGTCCGAGGTCGTAGTATTCGGTCTTCAGGTCCACGAACGGCTCCAGAAGCTCATCCTTGATGAGCTGCCAGATGATGCGGGTCATCTCGTCGCCGTCCATCTCGACGAGCGGCGTCTTCATCTCGATCTTTGCCATGCTTCTCTCCTTCGAGGGGGATGTTCAAGCCATAATCTCAGAGTGCACCTCTTCCAGTGTAGAGGCTCCTATCCCCTTGGCTGAAAATGGATACGCACTGTAAACGAAGGCAGACAGGACATCGGGTATGCTGGAGGGGACAACATGCATCCAAGGAGTGCAGCATGGCAGATATCCTTTCCTATCTCGCAGAGCCTGAGACCATCGTCGTCTTCGATATCGACGGGGTGCTGGCGCCCTATGAGTTCGGCGAGCTCTCGCATGCCGCCTGCCTCGACGGCGACTGGAAGACATATGTGCTCGAGGAGCACCCTTACGCCCATATCCGTCCCGTGCCCCAGATCCAGCGCTTCATCGTGAAGAAGGGGTGCACGCGTGTCTTTGCCTGCTCGGTTGCAGAGGACTTCGAGGAGGAGGGCAAGCGCGATTTCGTCGTCTCGAACTATGGGCTGCCCGCCGGCCACGTGAAGCTTGTCCGCTCGAAAGGCGACAAGGTGGATGAGCTCAGAGCGCTGGCAAAGGAGTTCTCCGTGCCCGAGCGGCGCGTCGCCCTTGTCGAGGACACGGTGAAGACGCTCGACGAGGTGGCCAGAAAGACCGGATGCACAACTGTACACATATCGTCCTTCTTCTTTGCGTAGAACGATAACCCAGCTCAGAGAAAGGTGCCCCCATGATTCTGGACAGAAATGAGCTGAAGCTCTTCGATGCCGCCATGTCCCTCATCGAGTTCGAGGGGAACAAGCGGCTCCATATCGTGCCATATAGCATCAAATACGAGCCTCCGGCGCCGGATGATGAAGCAGAGCTCCTCGATGCGATCTTCCATGCGCCTGACGTGCTCAAGGATATTGCAGGGCATCTTCCGCCCCAGACGCCGCGCAAGGTCGCAGATCTTATCCAGAGCTGGCAGCATCCGCTGGCAGGCAAGTTCACGGTCGTGCAGCTTGGGCCGGAGCCGCTCTTCCTTGGCTTCGATCGCGCTTTCGCCGTCGCAGGCATCACCCATTCGATTGCAAGCGTGGTGGGCAAGTTCCCGGCTGCGGTCGATACAGTACTTCTGCCGTTTGGCCGTTTCATCGTCTATGACGCGTATCTTCAGACCTACGATATGGGCTTCTCGGAACGCATGAAGGCCATGTTTGCTGATGAGGCGACGCGCTGCAAGAAGGAGGGGCTTATCGTCCGGGATGGGCGCGAGCTTGCAAAGAACGCCGAAAGCTGGATAGAGGAGAACTCTCGTCAATCTGAGGAGCAGGCGAAGCATCAGGAAGAGCTCGAAGCGAGAGACGAGATGCCGGAAGGCTGTCACAGGGGCGTACTGGCGGGGCTCTCTCCCGAAGAGCGCGAGCGTGCTGTCCAGGCTCAGGACGATGCTTTCTTCGAGAAGATCGATGTCGCAGGCTCAGGCGAGTCCCTCCGCAAGAGCCTCAGGAAGTCAGCCACCAAGGGTACGCCGTCCCATGATACGGCAGAGCAGCTGGCGTACTACTCCAAGCAGACCCTCCAGGACTTTGCACGCACTCTCGGCGTGAAGGCTCCCTCGAAGCTCAGGAAGGCTGAAATTGCAGCGCAGGTTGCGCAGGCTCTCGAAGTGACTCCTGGGTTTGCCGAAGAGCTCATTGCCGGCTGCGACTCCTCTGAGATCGAGGCTCTGCACCGCGTCGCGGCAGCAGGAGGCACGGAGGAGTTCGACCTCGCGGATTCCGAGGGGCTCCGTGCTGCACTCGGCATGCCCCAGCTTGCCGGTCTCGGCATGCTCTTCGTCTCAGGGGACACGGCCATCTATTGCCTGTCCGATCTGCTTATGGCCAAGGCTCGGACGCTTGACTGGGATGGAGCCGAGGAGCAGGCAAGGCAGACGGAACGCATCAGCCACCGCATTGGCGCTGCTGTCTATCTCCGCGGCATTGTCCCGGCAGAGGATGCGATCGAGGAGTTCGGCGAGGGCCTTTCCGAGGCCGAGGTGACCGATATCATCATGCGCTCCATGCTGGACGATCCTGGCTATGTGCTCATGTCGTTTGCCGGGGATCCGGATGCAATCTACATGGTCACGTATGCACTCTGCGACCTGTGCTATCCGCCTGACAAGGAAGATGGGCCGGCAGAGGGCTTCAAGTTCGAAGAGGAGATGAACCCCCTCATCAAGCAGATCCTGGAGGGCCAGCAGGGCAAGAAGCCGCGTCCCCTACCGGAAGGCGTCGAGAGGGATGGCGACCTTGTCGAGTGGATGCTCAGGATCCCCGAGGTCCAGGAGCTCAAGAGCTATCTCGATGCCCATGTGCCGGACGATGCGGACGACTATCTCTTTGCGGACGATGTGATCGAGCGCTATCTCGACGATATGCAGGTCGGCATGCCTGGCACGAAAGCCATCCAGTACTATCTCGGCGTTCTCGATGACTACGGACTGGTGCCGACCGAGGCAGTGCTCACGCAGCTCCTGAACCGGATCATGAAGATGATGAATGCGGTGCCGACCTGGCCGAACAATGGCTGGTCTCCGAACGAGCTGATGAAGCAGGATCCGGGGAGGATGCCGGACCTGCATATCGACACAGCGCCGATCGGCTAGCGGGTATGCAGGCAGGAGGCGGGATGGTCCGCCTCCTGCCTGCTCCGTCCTACTCGAGCATGATCTCTGCCCATCCCTTCATGCGCTCCTGGAGCTTCTCGCTCATCCCGTCGAGGTCGTCGAGCGTGATAGCGTGCTCGTACATGAGCTCATGGAGCACATCGTACATGGCTGAGCGTTTCATGGGGGCAATCACGCATGCCATCCTCCGGTCCTTCCTGATGCGCTCGTCGAGCTTCCAGAAGCGCTCCGATACTGGCTTTGAGCTGTCTGCGAGAATCTCCTGGTATTCCCGGCAGAGACGCTCCATTGCCTGTTCCTGCCATTGGGGAAGCAGCTTCCGGAAGAGCTTCCAGTCCGATTCCTTCACGCCGCCTGACATCATCCGTCCTCTCTTCTGCCTGGCACGAGCCACGCCAGATGCTGCTCGACCAGAAATCTCAGCGATGCTGTGCCTTCCTCATACCCCGGCGCTGCCTCATGCAGGAGCTCGGGCAGCTCTTTTCGGCCAAGGGATTCGAGCCAGGATGCCTCTTCTGCAAGGCAGGAGAGCCAGGCTTCTGCCTCACTGAGTCCGGGCCTTCCTTCGTCTTGATAGCCATATGGCTCATAGGCAAGCACGTGCGGCAGCATATGGGCCTGGAAATAGGTGTCATAGGTCTGGGGAAGCGCTCCGAGCGCTGCAAGGTCCTCATGAAGGCTCTGGCAGGGCAGGCGCTTCAGACGTCCGTCGAGTGTCTCTGCCTCTTCTGCAAGACGGTGCGCCTCTTCGTCCAGCATGTGCCTTCCTGTCTGGAAGCGCTCTGTGACAGAGCCTTCTGCCAGAACGGCGAGCCGCTCCTCGTCTGTGCAGCTGTCGAGCCCCAGGACCGTGAAGGCAGAGGACACGAGCTCTGCAAGCTTGCCTTCGGAGATGGTCGAGCTGCCTTCCGGCAGATAGAGCTCCACGAGATAGGAGAGGAGCTGGCCTGCATTCTTCCGGGCACGCTCCTCGAGCGAACCTGCAGCCTCGATGCGATTACCGCTCTCCACAGAACTCATCTCCGAAATCGGAGAGGAGGGCGAGAAGCGTGCCTGCATCCTCGTCGGCCAGCGCCGCTCCGTCGTCTTCGAAGTGCCTGAGCGCCTCTGCCAGAGCTTCGGCAATCTCTGCATCGGAGATTTCTGGTGGCACGAGCTCCCGGAGCTCGAAGAAGCGCTCCTCGAGGACAGAAAGGGTCTCCTCAAGCGCATCGGCAGAAAGTGCGGACGCCGTTTTCTCGGCAAGCAGGGAAAGAGGGCCTGTTCCCAGCGCAAGGCGGCCATAGGTGCTGAGGAGCTCGGACTCGCTCTCCTGAAGGCGTCCGAGCGCGTCTTCTGACAGGGAAAGGCCGTGCTCATCCAGACAGGCGAGCGCCTTTTGGGATAGCGGGGAACTGAGGTGTGGCGTGGCGAAGAGCATGAAGGCATCTCTCATGGACATCCTTTCTTGCGGGTGCTTCTGCATGCTATGGAGAAACTGTCCAGAAGAGAAGTCTTGTCTTTCTGGCCCTTCTGACCCGTATGGACGGAATGTGTTCTGCATTCTGCGCAGGTTTCCATGCAGATGCTGCATGGGTGCTCAGCTGCTCTCCGGCCGTTCGGAGCTGGCGCTCTGCCGCAGCACAAAATGCGGCAGCTCTCCGATTGACGGCTCTTCCCGCTCCCTCTATACTTCTTCTTGAACATATGAGCAAACGTTCATATAAGCAGGAAAGAGATGGTTGCCGCAAGGCACGGAAGGTTGGAAGGCCCGCGCTTTCCAGAAGGGAGAGAGCCATGGGATGCAGATGCTGCGGACATGACGCTTGCGACCACGATGAAGACGAGAAGGAGCCCTGCTCGTGCTGCGAAGCAGACGAGGGGGAAGAGGACGACGATGATGAGGACCCGGCTGTCCTCAAGAAGAAGATCCTGATCTCGGCAATCCTTCTTGTCGCTGCCGTCATCGTGACCAGGGTCTGGGAATTCCCGCTTCTGGTCCAGCTTCTCCTCTTCCTGCCATCCTATCTGGTTGCGGGAGGAAGCGTGCTTAAGGAGGCAGGGGAGAACCTCGTGGAGGGCCATCCCTTCGACGAGGACTTCCTGATGTCTGTGGCAACGGTGGGAGCCCTTCTGATCGGCTTCATCCCGGGCGGCGAGCCCATGTTCGCCGAAGCTGTCTTCGTAATGCTCTTCTTCCAGGTCGGAGAGCTCTTCGAGGGAATTGCAGAAGGCAACTCGCGCCGCTCGATCTCCCAGCTCATGGACATCCGTCCCGATACGGCCAATGTCGAGCGCGGGGGAGAGGTCCAGGTGGTCGACCCCAATGAGGTAGCGGTCGGCGAGACCATCGTGATCCGCCCGGGCGAGAAGGTGCCGATGGACGGCGTCATCCTCGAGGGCTCCTCGAGCCTCAATACCGTGGCAATCACGGGCGAGTCCGCGCCGCGCGATGTGATTGCCGGCGATGCGATCATCTCTGGCTGCGTCAACGTGTCAGGCGTGCTCCGTGTCAAGGTCACGAAGGCCTTCCGCGAGTCGACGGCTGCAAAGATTCTGGAGCTCGTCGAGCATGCAGGGCAGAGCAAGTCGCGCTCCGAGAACTTCATCACGCGCTTCGCGAGGGTCTATACGCCGATTGTCGTCTATGCTGCCATCGCGGTCGTCTTCCTGCCGCCCCTCTTCTCTGGGGACTTCGGCGCGAACTTCGCGACGTGGCTCCTGCGCGCCCTCACGTTCCTCGTCGTCTCCTGCCCGTGCGCCCTTGTGCTCTCCGTGCCGCTCACGTTCTTTGGCGGCATCGGCGGCGCCTCGAAGCAGGGCATCCTGATCAAGGGCTCCACCTTCATGGATGCGCTTGCCACG
>JBJEHU010000031.1:0-9556 GCA_051876355.1 Atopobiaceae bacterium
GTGCCCCTGGGAGGTCTACCACTGCCAGTCGTTGCACTTGCTCTGAGGATTCGCCGCACAAAAGAATGCATCTCAAGGTACGCAGCCAAAGCTGTGGACGAAGGATCTTGTCCTTATCATCCTCGTGAATCTCTGCGTCTTCACGAACCACATCATGAGTCTCTCGACGTTCCCGTTCTTCATCCAGAGCCTGGGCGGGACCGAGGCAATCGCCGGCATCTGCGCCGCTGTCTTCTCGTTCGTCGCTGTCATCATCCGTCCGTTCGTGGGCTGGTGGCTCGACAACGGCGTAAGGCGTGCTGCCCTCGTTATAGGCCTTCTGCTCCTCGGCCTTGCGCCTCTGGGCTACGTGTTCGTGCCGACGCTCTCTCTTGCTATCGCCCTCCGTATGGTCCACGGTGTCGGCCTCTCGTTCTCGAACTCCACGACCGCAACCGTTGCCTCGGACGTTATCTGCCGTCCGCGCTTCGCTGAGGGCATGGGATACTTCGGCATGGCTACCGCCCTGGCATCGGCCATTGCACCGGCCCTGGGCCTCGAGCTCATGTATGGCTTCGGCTTCAAGGTGCTCTATGCAACGGCAGCTGGCATCGCGCTTCTCGGCCTCGTCCTCTTCATGTTCATCAAGGCGCCCAAGGTCGACGTGCCGCACAAGAAGCTTGACCTCAAGACCATCATCAACAGGGATTCGCTTCCCGCCACGGTCACGATGCTCGTCTTCATGTTCACGTTCGGCGCCCTCGAGAACTTCGTCGCCCTCTTTGCCTCCGAGAACAGCCTGCCTTCTGGCTCCATCTACTTCCTCGTGATGTCTGCGATGCTGCTCCTCGTCCGCGTGACCCTGGGCAAGCTCGTCGATGAGAAGGGCGAGGCCTTCTTCGTCTATAGCTGCAATGCGGCGATGCTCGTGGCCTTCCTGCTCCTTGCGTTCGTCCCGACGACGGTCACGTTCATCCTCTCTGCCATCCTTGCCGGCTATGCCTTCGGCGGCCTCGAGCCGAGCCTCCAGTCCATGGCGGTACACACGGCAGACGATGCAAGCAGGGGCTCTGCAAACTCGACGTTCCTCTGCGGCTACGATATCGGCTATGGCCTCGGCGGCGGCGTCGCAGGCTCTCTCATCACGGCAGCCGGCTACACGACGATGTGGTCTGTCGTGTCCCTTGCCTGCGTCCTCTCGGTCCTCACCTACTTCTTCTGGGCACGCCATTCCGATACGTCCTTCACGAAGCTCATCCGTGCAGACAGGGGCTAGCGCCTTGCGCATATCCCGCACTGAGAAGGGCGGCTGGCATACGATGTGCCAGCCGCCCTTTCGCGTCTCTGTATGCTTCAGTCTGCCCTATTTGGCAGAGATCACGTAGAGCTCGTATCCATGGGCATGGCGGGAGATGGAGTACTCGAACGCCTTGCCGTCATCGAGGAATGCTGTCTGCTCCACCTCGAGCAAAGGGCTCGTCTTCTCCTCGTGGAGCTCACGCACCTCGAGCTCGGTCGGAAGTACCGCACGCACGGTCCTGTGGGCGCTCGAGATCTTGAGGCCGAGGTCGTCCTCGATGAAGGAATAGATGCTTGTCTCGACCGCGGCGGTCTTGAGGTCGGGAATGACATCGATAGGCATGTAGGTGTACTCGATGGCAAGAGGCATATCGTTTGCGGAGCGCACGCGCACGATATGGTAGACGAAGCCGTCCTCGTCCATATCGAGGGCCTCGGCAACCTTTGTGGAGGGACGCTCGACCGTGAACTGCAGCACCTTCGTCGAGACCTTCTCGCTCCTGGCCCTATGCTCTGCCATGAAGCCGGTCATCTGGTTCGAGTATTCGCCCATGAGGGCCTCGGGCACCTTCTCGCCGAGCTTCTTCACGAAGGAGCCGGAGCCGCGACGGCGCGAGATGTAGCCCATGGCCTCAAGCTGGTCCATGGCCTTCTTGATCGTGATCTTGCTGACGCCGTACTTGTCGCACAGCTGTGCCGTGGAGGGAAGCTGCGAGTAGGGCGGGTAGGCGCCGGACTCTATGCCTTCCACGATATCGTCGATGACCGCTTGGTATTTCAGCACGTTCTGCCTGCTCTCATATATGGGGACAGCTTCGCACATACCCGCGCTCTGCTCAATCCATACAGCTGCATAGTGTCCTCTCATGAATAGCAGAGTGGGGACCTGCAGGGAAATCTGACACGGAAAAAGCGGGATAGCTGCCGTTCGCCGCCGAAAACCTGCCGTTAGTAGACATAAGAAGCGAAAAATAAAACCTATCCCAAATTAAACTAGACATGTCAGGTTAAGAATGAGAATATATGTGCCAGCACAAAGACCTGAACGGAAGTTCAGGATGTGAGGGAGACAAAGGAGAGGAGTGCAATGGGTCAGATCAAGCTGCCGGATGACTTCTTCTTCGGCGCTGCGATGTCAGGCCCGCAGACGGAAGGGGGATGGCAGGATGGAGGAAAGCTCGAGAACCTCTGGGATACCTGGTCGAATCTCGACATCGCTGCCTTTCACAACCGTGTGGGATCGTACGCCGGAAACGACTTCGGCCAGCGCTATGAGGAGGACTTCGAGCTTCTTGCATCGCTCGGCCTCACGTCGGTGAGGACCTCCATCCAGTGGAGCCGCCTTCTGGACCAGGACGGGAACGTGAACCCTCAGGGCGAGGCGTTCTACCACAAGATCTTCGCCGCTGCGAAGAAGGCAGGCATCGAGGTGTTCGTGAACCTATACCACTTCGATATGCCGACCTATCTCTTCCGCCGTGGCGGATGGGAGTCCCGCGAGGTCGTCGAGGCCTACGCAGACTACGCCGAGAAGGCGTTCCGCACGTTCGGCAAGGAGATCCGCTGCTGGTTCACGTTCAATGAGCCGATCGTCGAGCCCGAGCAGAGATACACCTCAGGCGAGTGGTTCCCGTTCATCCGCGACTACGGACGCGCCCGCGTGGCACAGTACAACATCTCCGTTGCACACTGCCTCGCCGTCCGTGCCTTCCGTCGCGTGAAGGCAGAGGGAGCGATGCTCCCCGATGCAAGGATCGGCCTCATCAACTGCTTCACGCCGCCCTACACGAAGGAGAACCCGTCTCCTGCAGATCTCGAAGCGGTGCGCATGACGGACGGCGTCGCGAACCGCTGGTGGCTCGACCTCGTGGCCGAAGGGCATCTGCCGGACGACGTGATTGCCACGCTCGAGAGCAGGGGAATCGTCCTTCCCAAACGTCCCGAGGATGAGCGCATCTTCGAGGATGGCAAGGTGGACTGGCTCGGCTTCAACTACTACCACCCCGAGCGCGTCCAGGCACCGGCACATGATACGGACGAGAACGGCATCCCGGTCTTCGCGGATCCCTATGTGTGGCCCGACGCCGAGATGAACAAGAGCCGTGGCTGGGAGATCTATCCGAAGGGCATCTACGACTTCGCGATGAACATCAAGGAGAACTACCCCGACCTCGAGTGGTTCGTCTCCGAGAATGGCATCGGCATCGAGCGCGAGGACCTGAAGAAGGACAAGGATGGCGTCATCCAGGATGACTACCGCATCGACTTCGTCCGCCGCCACCTCGAGTGGATCGCGAAGGCAATCGACGAGGGCGCCAAGTGCCGTGGCTACCATTACTGGGCCGTCATCGACAACTGGTCCTGGAAGAACGCCTTCAAGAACCGCTACGGATTCGTCGAGGTAGACCTCGAGGACAACTACAGGCGCCGTCTCAAGAAGTCCGCTCAATGGCTGAAGCGCGTCGCCACGACGCATGAGATCGATTAGGGAGAGAGAAATGGCAGAAGAGACAGAGGAGAAGACAGCGTTCCTCGACAAGTTCGCTGAAGTCTCCGCAAAGATCGGCAACCAGATCCATCTGAGGACGCTGCGCGATGCATTCGCGACCGTCATGCCGCTCTACATCCTGGCCGGCATCGCCGTCCTCATCAACAACGTTATCTTCCCGCTCATCTGGGCCAAGGGAACGGCAGAGCTTGCCGCTGTCCAGGTCTGGGGCAACGCCGTCACGCTCGGCACGCTGAACTTCGCCGCTGTCATCCTTGCAGGCGTCCTTGGCTACTGCTTCGCAAAGAACAAGCGCTTCGACAACCCGATCGCCTGCGTCGTCGTCGGCATCTCCTCGTTCGTGATCATGATGCCGCAGGCCCTCACGGCCACGATCGGCAACTACCTTGTGGCTTCGAGCACGACAGACAAGACCGCTGAAGCTGTAAAGATCGCCCTCACGGACCTCAATATCACGCTGCCTTCCGGCTATGCCCTTTCGGGTGCCCAGGTCTCTGGCGCCTTCACGACGTCCTTCACCGGCGCCAACGGCCTCTTCGGTGCCATCATCGTCGGCCTTCTTGCCACGACGATCTTCATCAAGCTCTCCCAGAACGACAAGCTCAAGGTGAACCTCGGCGAGGGCGTGCCGCCTGCAGTCGCTGACTCCTTCAATGTCATGTTCCCGATGCTTCTGACGCTCTCCTTCTGGGGCCTCATTGCAGCCCTTCTCTCCGGCCTCTTCGGTACGGACCTCCTGACGCTTATCGCCACCGGCATCGCCGCTCCTCTCAAGGGCGTCATGAACGCCGGTCCTTGGGCTGTCATCATCATCTACACCTTCGCAAACCTCCTCTTCTGCCTCGGCATCCACCAGTCCACGATCTCCGGCGTCCTTGCAGAGCCGATCCTCACGATGCTCATCGTCGACAACATGGCGACGTTCGCTGCTGGCCAGCCGATTCCTGTGGACCACTACATGAACATGCAGATCGTGAACTCCTTCGCCCTCATCGGCGGCTCCGGCTGCACGCTGGCTCTCCTTCTCGACACGTTCCTCTTCTCGAAGTCGAAGACGTCCAAGGAAGTCGCAAAGCTCGCTATCCTTCCTGGCCTCTTCAACATCAACGAGCCGGTCATCTACGGCTACCCGATCGTCTACAACCTCCCGCTCATCATCCCGTTCGTGCTCGTCCCCGATCTCTGCATCGGCCTCACCTATGGTCTCACCTGCGCAGGACTCATCAGCCCCTGCATCGCCCAGGTGCCCTGGACGACCCCGGCTGTCATCTCCGCCTTCCTGGCTACCGGCCTCGACTGGAGGGCAGCTGTCTGGCAGGTCATCGAGATCGTCGGTGCCATGGCCATCTACCTGCCGTTCATGAGGGTCTCTGAGCGTGCACAGGCCAAGGCTGCCGAGATCGCTGCCGAGACCGAGGAGTAAGGACCACTCCTTCCCCCATGCCCCTGGGCCCGCCTGCCGGCGGGCCCGCTCCAGGGGAGTGCATGAGGGAATATGCAAGATATGCAAGTACTGCGTGCTGCTGGCGGAGCACGGAAGAAGAATCCGCCAGGCGCCCTGGGGCAGGGCGCAGAAAAGTTCCTGAGGGACAAGGAGTGCACCACCATGAAGAAGATTCTTTTGGCATGCAACGCTGGCATGTCCACGAGCCTGCTCGTCCAGAAGATGCAGGCAGAGGCCAAGAAGCAGGGCCTCGACGTCGAGATCAAGGCAGACCCTTTGAACAAGGCGCTCGATCTCATCGATGACGCAGACATCCTGATGCTCGGGCCCCAGATTGCCTACGCAAAGAAGGACGCCGAAGATGTTGCCAAGGGCCGCATCCCTGTTACCGTCATCGCAATGGCAGACTACGGCCGCATGAACGCGAAGAAGATCCTCGCCGATGCGATGAAGCTGATGGGTGAGTAGCATGGCAGAAGAGACGACGCCCGAAACGCCGGATATGGAAGAGGTCTGCTTCGAGATCATCGCTTCCGTGGGAACGGCAAAGTCGATGTACATCGAGGCCATCTCCAAGGCCAAGGAAGGCAAGTTCGACGAGGCCGAGGACCTCATGAAGCAGGGCTCCGATGCGTTTCTCGAGGGCCACAACGTGCACCTCAAGCTCCTCGCGAACGATGCCGGCGGCCGCTCTGTCCACTTCTCGATGCTCCTCATGCACGCTGAAGACCAGCTCATGGGAGCAGAGACGTTCCGTGTCCTCGCAGAGGACTTCATCGACGTCTACAAGAGGCTCGACGCAAAGGCGTAGCGAGCCAGCAAGCAAATAGCCCCTCTCAGCGGCGGATGGACCTTCCTCCTTTGGTCCATCCGCCATTTCTATGCCGATCCCTCGGACGGCATTTTCAGTCTGCGTTATGCAGCATGCGTCGCAGAGGCGACCGTTTGTGCCACAAGAAACCCTCCCTGCGTTCCTTCGTCTATCTTAAGAATCGGAAAAGATGAGGCCGGGCAATCCGGCCTGGGGAGGAAGGGCTGACCTGTGGATACCGATGCAATACTCAAGAAGCTGACGCTCGAAGAGAAATGCGCCCTGCTTGTGGGTGCCACCGCCTTCGGCACGCGCGAGATCAAGCATGCTGGCGTGCCGTCGCTCGTCTTCTCCGATGGCCCTCACGGGCTGCGCCGCCAGGCAGAAGGCGCAAACCACCTCGGCATCGGAGGCTCGCTTCCGGCTACCTGCTTCCCGACGGCCGTGACTCTGGCTGATACCTGGGACCCCTCGCTTGTTGAGGAAGTCGGCGAAGCACTCGGCGAGGAGGCTGCCGTCGAGGACGTGAACGTCCTTCTTGGCCCTGGCATCTGCATCAAGAGGAGCCCCTTGGGTGGCCGTGACTTCGAGTACTACTCCGAGGATCCCTACCTTGCCGGCAAGATGGCCGCTGCCTATGTGCGCGGCGTTCAGTCCAAGGGCATCGGCACCTGCGTCAAGCACTTTGCCGCCAACAGCCAGGAGACCCGCCGCCAGGCATCCGATTCCATCCTCGATGAGCGGACGCTCCGCGAGATCTACCTCGAGGCATTCGAGATTGTCGTCCGCGAGGCAGCGCCGAAGGCGGTCATGTCGAGCTACAACCGAGTCAACGGCGTCTATGCAAACGAGAACACGCATCTTCTCCAGGACATCCTCTACGGCGACTGGGGATACAAGGGCGCTGTCGTGACGGACTGGGGTGGCTCGAACGACCATGTCGCAGGCGTCGCGGCAGGCTCGCACTTCGAGATGCCGGCATCCGGCCTCGACTCCACCCGCGAGCTCATCGCTGCCGTGAAGGACGGCAGGCTCTCCGAGGACCTCTTGGATCAGCGTGTCTCCGAGGCGCTCGAGCTCATCCTCTCGACGCATGATGCAACGGCCAGTGCGCCTTCCTCCTTCGACGAGGAGGGACACCACGCCGTGGCAGAGCGTGCTGCAGCCGCAGGCATCGTCCTTCTCAAGAACGAGAAGGCAGGAGATGCTCCGCTTCTACCGCTTGCCCCGAAGACGAAGGTCGCCCTTGTCGGCGACTTCGCGAAGGAGCCCCGCTACCAGGGCGCTGGCTCCTCGCTCGTGAACCCGACGAAGCTCGAGACGCTTCTGGGCTGCATCGAGGACTCCGGCCTCGACTTCGTGGGCTATGAGCCGGGCTTCGAGCGCTCGGGCGAGGCAAACGACGAGCGCGCCGAGGCTGCGCTCAGGCTCGCAGAGCGTGCCGACGTCGTGATCCTCTGCCTCGGCCTTCCCGAGTCTGCAGAGTCCGAAGGCATGGACAGGACAAGCTTCGACCTGCCGGCAAACCAGGTCGAGCTCGTGAAGAAGCTCAGCTCTGTGAACAAGAAGATCTGCTGCCTGCTCTCTTCGGGTGGTGCTGTCTCCACGGCGTGGGCGGCAGATGTGCCGGCCCTTCTCTACCTTGGCCTTGGCGGCCAGGCAGGCGCACATGCTGCGATCGAGGTCATGACGGGTGCCCAGAACCCCTCGGGCAAGCTTGCAGAGACGTGGCCGAAGGCCCTCTCTGATACGCCGTGTGCAGGCATCTTCCCCTCCGACAACGCCGATGCGCAGTACCGCGAAGGCATCTATGTGGGATATCGCTACTACGAGACGGCGAAGGTCCCGGTGGCGTTCCCGTTCGGCTACGGCCTCTCCTATACGACGTTTGCCTACAGCAATCTCTCGGTCCATGCAAGGCAGTCCGATGTGAAGACAGGCAAGCTCCCGACCGCGACTGTCACGTTCGATATCGAGAACACGGGCACGCGTGCCGGCGCAGAAGTCGCCGAGGTCTATGTATCGAAGCCGAAGGCACAGGTCTTCAGGCCTGCCGAGGAGCTCAAGGGCTTCCAGAAGGTCTGGCTTGAGCCAGGGGAGAAGAAGACCGTCACAATCGAGCTCGACGAGCGCGCCTTCCGCTACTTCAATGTCGCGACGGGTTCCTGGGAAGTCGAGGGCGGCTCTTACGAGGTCAAGGTCGGCGGCTCCTGCGAGAGCCTGCCCCTCAAGGCATCCGTGCTCCTCGCTGATACGCATGCACCCGATCCCTATATGGGGAGGAACATCCCTGAGTACCGTACAGGCGCCGTGAATGGCATCGCGAAGGAGGAGTTCGAGGAGCTCCTGGGAAGGCGCATCCCCGAGCCGCGCGTGACGCTTGACCGCAATACCTGCTTCCGCGACCTCAACCACGGACGCAGCCCCATCTTCTGGATCGTCTGGCTCGTGCTCCAGCATCTCGTGAAGAAGGGCACGAAGGACGGACGCCCGAACCTGAACGTCCTCTTCATCTACAACATGCCGCTCCGCGCCCTTGCGAAGAACGCCGGCCAGTTCGTGTCCATGGGGCTTGTCGATGCGCTCGTCCGCGAGATTCAGGGCTGGGGCCTCTGCGGCCTTGTGCCGGCAGCGATTGTGCAGATCTTCGCAGGAGACTTCTTCCTGCTTGTCTGGTTCCTCTGGTTCTTCGTGCCTCTGGCCTTCGAGCTGATCGTGAACCTCGTGCGCAATGCACAGGGAGAGAAGCTTCTGTCCGCACAGGACGCACGCTGATATAGGCAGCTACCCCGAGAGAAGGGATTCGTTTCATGAGCTTCAAGAAGTGGACGCAGGACCACGAGGCACTGTGGGAATTCATCAAGTTCAACGTCCTCAGCAACATCTCCACGGCAACGCGCTTCATCTGTACGTGGATCGGCACGGCGCTCTTCATCAATGCGCTGCAGATGACAAGCCCGTTCAAGTTCCTCATCTTCGACTACACGACGCCGGGCTCTCATGGTCTGGGCGGCTTCATCACCTTCCTCATCGCTGAGGTCCTGGCACAGGTCGTGAACTTCTTCGTCCAGATGAAGTGGGTCTTCAAGTCGACTGCCGACTTCTCGAAGTCCGCACCGAAGTACGCCGTCCTCGCCGTCCTCATCGTCGTCGTGAACCTCATCCTGCCGGGCCATGTCACGGCCTTCTGCGAGAGCACGTGGGGTATGGGCGCAGAGCTTGCCGGCACCATCGCTTCTGTCGTCAACACCCTCCTCGCTGTCATCGTGAGCTTCCCGCTCCTCAAGTTCTGGATCGCTCCGGACAAATAAGGTTTCCCGGTATTTCCCCAATACCTCCCTTTCGGACCCTCCTGCGGCACTGCTGCGGGAGGGTTCCCCCATATAGAGGGGACTTATATCTAATGCAAAGACGCTTAGATATAATGAGCAAAAGAAACTTAGAAAAAATGAGATTATCTGTATAAAACAATCTCAGCCGGAAACATATATAAGCGAAACCCGAGGAGGTCCAG
>JBJEHU010000032.1:0-8954 GCA_051876355.1 Atopobiaceae bacterium
GAGAGAGGATGCCAGGAATCCTGCAGAAGCATCCCAAGATGCGTTATTCGTGCAATTCAGGCACAGAGAAGATGCGTTATCCGTGCAGGCGGCAAAGAAATGCCTCGTAAAGCATGCTGCGAAGAGCGAGCCTGTGCAGCATTGATGTGGCTCCCCGGAGGGGGAGCCACATCGTCTTCTCTGAGTCTCGGATCAGGCAAGCTCTTCGTCGAAGGCCCGTGCGTACTGGGTGAAGAGGCGGTCGAAGAAGTAGGTCACGCCGAAGGTTGCATAGATGCGGTGCATTGCGGAACCTTCCTCGGCACCATGGCCGATGGTCAGCACCTCATTGAAGGCGCTGTGGAGATCGGGGTCCTCAGAAGCCGTGACAATCGCCTTGTCGGCACGGCTCTGCTTGATGCGGGCAATCTGGCGCCTTGCAAAGCCGTTCGAGGTTGTGACGACCATCAGGAGATCTGTCGGCATCATCGCGGTCACGAAGTTTATCTCGGGTGAGGACTCGGAAATGAGGCGCACGACCCTGCCCTCTGCGAGCATGGCCTGCTGGAACTCGCGCAGGGCCAGCATCGAGGCATCTGTCGCGAAGATGACGGCGTGCTTCGACTCGTGGAGCGAGGTCACAAGGCGCAGGAGCTTGCCTTCCTCTGCAAGCTTGTCCACCTCGGTGTAGATGCGGTCAAGGTCGCGGTGGAGGTCTCGTCCCTCATCGCGCTCGGCCTTTGCATAGACAAGATAGTGGCGGCGGAGCTCTTCGGTCTGCTCCTCGGTCAGGGACTTCGGCAGCATCTGGATCTTGAATCCGATCTCGCTCATGGGAACCTCCCAGATATGGCAGGAATGAAGCAGCCGCCCCGAGAGGCGGCTGCTTTCAGTCTAATATGTGTCTGTTTCCAGAACGCTGCTCTTTCGGCTGGGCGTCTAAGCCTTCTTCTGAGCGGATGGTGCATCTACAAGAAGAAGGATGCTTGCGAATGGCGGCAGGTCTGCTGTGATCTTGCCGGTCTCAGAATCGAAGGCGATCTTTGCCGTATCGTCTGGGGTCGTGCCGCCGAAGCGCTCCCAGTCGGAGTCGAGGATGACCGTAGCAGTCTTCGCATCGGGCAGGGGCACGACATAGTCCCTCTGCTCGGCGCCGCTGAAGTTCATGAGGGCAACGACGCGCTCGCCGTCCTTGCTCCTGCGCTCGATCGAGTAGCAGACCCTCGTTGTCGAGGCAACGTCGAGCCACTGGAAGCCCTTCTGCTCGTAGTCGCCCTCCCAGAAGGCAGGATGCTCGAGGTAGAGATGGTTCAGGGCACAGCAGAAGTGATAGAACCCATCGTGGATCGGGTAGGAGCGCAGGAACCAGTCCTGCTCGCGCTTCTCGTCCCATTCGCGCAGCTGAGCGATTTCGGAACCCATGAAGTTCAGCTTCTTGCCGGGGTGGATCATCATGTAGAGATAGAGCGAGCGTGCCTGCGGGAACTTCTTGTCGTAGTCGCCCCACATCTTCTGGGCAACCGTTGCCTTGCCGTGGACGTTCTCGTCATGGGAGAGCGGCAGCAGATATCTCTCGTTGTAGTAGTACATCATCGAGAAGCTCAGCTTGTGGTAGTTGCCGGCACGGAAGTAGGGGTCGGTCTGGAAGAAGCTCAATGTGTCGTGCATCCAGCCCATGTCCCACTTGTAGTCGAAGCCGAGGCCGCCCTCGGACGCCGGCTTCGTCGTGCCGGCAAAGTTCGTCGAGTCCTCGGCTACGAGGAAGGAGCCCTTGTTGAGGTTCTTGACGCCGGCATTCATCTTGCGGACGAAGGCGACAGCGTCGTTGTTCACGCCTCTGGCCTCGTCGCCCTGCCAGTAGATGATGCGGGAGATGGCATCCATGCGCAGGCCGTCGAAGTGGTAGCAGCCGAGCCAGAAGTTCGCAGAGGACTGCATGAAGCTCCTCGACTCGCCACGGGAGTACATGAAGTTGTGCGATCCCCACTCGGAGACGCCGACGGCGTCATTCGGATACTCGAAGAGCGGCGTGCCGTCGTAGTCGGCCAGGCCATAGGGGTCTGTCGCGAAGTGTACCGGCACGATATCAAGTATGCAGCCGATGCCTGCCTGGTGGAGGGCATCGACAAGTTCCATGAGCTGCTGCGGGTTGCCGTAGCGCGAGGTCGGGCTGAAGAAGCCGGTCGGCTGGTAGCCCCAGGAGCCGTCGAACGGATACTCGTTCAAGGGCATGAATTCGACGTAGTTGAAGCCTGCTTCCGTGAGGTATTTCACGAGCGGCTCTGCAAGCTCGTCGTAGCGGTACCAGTCCTTCGGATCGTCAGAGGGCTCGTCTCCCGACTTCTTCCTCCAGGAGCCCATATGCATCTCGTAGATGTTCATGGGGCCGTCCACGCGGTTTGTCCGCTTCTTCATCCAGTCCTGGTCGTGCCAGGTATAGGAGAGGTCCCAGACGATCGAGCGATGGTCCGGACGGAGCTCCATCTCGTAGCCGTAGGGATCGGCGTGGTTCACGGTCCTTCCGCCGTGGGTTATCGCGAACTCATAGGGGGTGCCTGCTTCGGCGCCCTTCACGAAGACCTCCCAGAAGTTGCCATCCTCGATCTTGTTCATCGGGATGTGCCTGCCGTCGAGCACGAGGTCTATCGACTCTGCGGCGGGAGCGAACGTGCGGAACGTCACGCCTCCGAGGACAAGGTGCGCACCCAGATATTCATGTGCGAAGTACTCGTTGCCTACATAGAAGTCATAGGTCTTCATCTGCCAGCTCCTTCGGGCACCGTTTTCTTGGCCGATGCTCAAGCATCGGAAATGTTCTGTACAAGTTAAGAATAGGACATCTGTCAGAGAGCGGTGAGGCTCCTCGGCTTGAGGGCTGGCTCATGCCGCAGACGGGCATGGTAACAGATGCATTGCTCAGGGGGACGTTACCGCGCATCCTGGCTGGTGGTTCGAGTCATTTGGACTACAGTTAGACACATATGAAGAAGCGGGCACTGCCTGCAGGCAGAAAGGACAATCAATGCAGTTCGACTACACCACGCTCCCGGAGCGTGCTGGATACGATGCAATAGCGGTTGATGCGCTCGGAGAGCCGGGGGCGCCAGGCGCTCCGAAGGAGGGCTTCGATGCCATCCCCATGTGGGTGGCAGACATGAACTTCAATGCCCCTTCCTGCATCACCGATGCGATTGCAGAGCGCCTGAAGCACCCCACGTTCGGCTACTTCGAGCCGAGGGATGAGTACTTCGATGCGATCATCCGCTGGCAGAAGGAAAGAAACGGCGTAGAAGGTCTCACGAAGGAGGACATCGGCTACGAGAACGGCGTGCTCGGCGGCGTCGTCTCTGCGCTCGAAGCCTTCAGCTCTCCTGGAGATGCCATCCTCGTGCACAACCCGACCTACATCGGCTTCACGGGCTCGATCGAGCGTGCCGGCAGGCGCATCGTCCACTCTGCGCTCAAGCGCGACGAGGACGGCGTCTGGCGCATGGACTATGAGGACATGGCAAGAAAGATCGAGGAGAACAAGATTCACCTCGTCGTCTTCTGCAACCCGCACAACCCCTGTGGCCGTGTCTGGACGAGGGAGGAGCTCGAAGCGGCGAATGCGGTCTATGCTGCGCATGACTGCATCGTGCTCTCGGATGAGATCTGGAGCGACCTCATCCTTCCGGGCCACAAGCATATTCCGTACCAGTCCATCAATGAGGATGCAAAGAAGCGCACGATCGCCTTCTATGCGCCGAGCAAGACGTTCAGCCTTGCGGGTCTTGTGGGCTCCTACCACATCGTCTATGACAGCTACCTCCGTGACCGCCTTGTCGCGGCAAGCACGCGCACGCACTACAACGAGATGAACGTGCTTTCCATGTATGCGGCAATCGGTGCCTTCTCCGAGGAAGGCGCTGCCTGGCTCGATGGCCTGCTTCCGGTGCTCGACGCGAATGTCGATGTCGCCGTGAAGCATCTCTCTGCCCACAAGGGCGTGGAATTCTTCCGTCCGGAGGGCACCTACATGCTCTTCCTCGACTGCGCAGGCTGGTGCAAGGAGCACAATGTCTCGATCGACGAGCTGCAGCGCAAGGGATGGGATGTGGGTGTCGCCTGGCAGGATGGGCGTCCGTTCCAGGCAGGGGACACGATTCGCATGAACCTCGCGCTTCCGACCGCACGTGTCGAGGAGGCCTTCGACCGCCTCGACCGCTACGTCTTCGCAGAGTAGCTTTTTGAGTCTCTCCAGAAAGGGGACGCAATGGAAAATCTCGGCTTCATCGGCATGGGCAACATGGCGCAGGCGCTTGCCCAGGGCTTCATCGCATCGGGCGCGCTCGCAAAGGAGCATGTCTTTGCGTTCGCCCCGCATCAGGACAAGCTCAAGAAGACCGCCGAGCGTATCGGCTTCCAGCCGGTCGCCACGCTTGCAGATCTTGCCGCTGCCGCAGATACGCTCGTTATGGCATGCAAGCCATACCAGATCGAGGGCGTGCTGGCCGAGCTCGGCGATGCGCTTTCCGGCAAGGCACTCGTCTCCATCGCTGCGGGCTGGGATTTCGCGCGCTATGAGAAGGTGCTGCCTTCCGGCGTCCGCTTCCAGTTCGTTATGCCCAACACCCCTGCCATGGTCGGGGAGGGCGTGCTCCTCTTCGAGGAGACGACGAGCCTAGAGCCTGCTGAGCGCAAGGCCCTCATGGATCTCTTCGCGACGGTCGGCGTCGTAGAGGAGGTGCCGAGCTCGCTCATGGCAGCAGCGGGGACGGTCACGGGCTGCGGACCGGCATTTGTCGACCTCATGATCGAAGCCTACGCCGATGCAGCCGTGAAGTACGGGGTGCCCCGTGAGCAGGCCTATGCGCTCGTGGCGCAGATGGTGAAGGGCTCGGCAGCCCTGGCCCTCGAGACGAAGGAGCAGCCGGGGGTACTCAAGGATGCGGTCTGCTCGCCGGGAGGCACGACAATCAGGGGCGTCTGCTCGCTTGAGGAGGACGGCTTCCGTGCGGCTTGCATCCATTCGATCGATGCAATACTCGAGTAGCGAGTCCAGAGCACAAGAGACAGTAGAAGCGGCACAGGGAAATGGCTCCCTGTGCCGCTTTCTCATAGGCAGCGCTTCTGTCAGGAAGCAGAAGAGGCTGCTTCTTCCTTCCAGATATTGTTGTCTGGCCCAAGATCGTGCCTTCTGGCATAGAGGATGAGCGCCACGCAGGCAACGGCGAATATGATGCCGCAGAGGGGCGAGGCCTCGATACCGAAGATGGGATCATAGGCAAAGCCGGCCTGAGGCGTCGTTCCGGAGGCGAGGCCGAAGAGCACGAACGGCGTCGCGTAGCCGGAATTCGGAAGGCCGAAGAGCACGGCCTGCGTGAAGTTCCAGCCGGTGTGGCATCCGAACGCCGCCCAGGGGCTTCGGAACCGCGCCACCAAAAGACAGAAGAGGACGCCTATCAGGAAGATGTTGAGGCAGGACACGAAGCTTGCGCCCCGGTTCGTGAGGTGGAGAAGGGCGAAGAGGGCAGAGGACAGGATAATGGAAAGGGCTGGGCTTCTTGTAGTCCTGAGCGTCCACTCATAGAGGTAGCAGCGGACGGCAAGCTCTTCTGCCGATGACTGGATGAAGACGCAGACGAAGACAAGGATGAGGCCCAGAAAATCCACGCCGATGAAGGAGAGCTGGATCGATTCCGAAAGGGCCGCAGCAAGGATGCAGATGCCATTGAGCGCGAAGCCAAGGCCGAGACCCAAGACAAGGCCTCTCAGGGTGTTTCCGCCATAGCCTGGCCTCAGAACCTTGAGAATTGGGCGCGAGGTCTTCGAGACTGCCATATAGAGGAGAAAAGCTGCCCAGATGCCCAGATGGGGAAGGTAGCGGACTGCGGTATAGATGATGCTTGCCCAGGAGATGCTGTAGCCTGCTCCTGGCGCCGGAAGGCCGAGCACGGTGGGATTTCCTGCCTTGATGGCATCCCACATGAGGCTCATGCTGTCGCCTGATACGAGCCCATAGAGGGCGCCTGCGATGGCAGGGACAAGTATTGAGCCGATGAGGCTTCCTGCGAGGATGAGTGCAAGGGCCCAGAGATAGCTGCCGGCAAGGCCGAGGATGTCCCGGGCGGAGATGTTCCTGTCCATGGAAGGCTGCTCCCCTTGGTTCCTAGAAGTGAAGCGAGAACGTGCCGAAGGCGCTGGGGCCGATTACCGGCAGCGCGGAGAAGACGGCTGCGTCTGCGCCGGAGACAGCAAAGCCGATGAGGGCAAGGATGGCGCCAGCAGCGCAGATGATGCCGCCGATCGTGAGGAGCAGGCGGAAGGTATCGGGATGGCGGCGCCACCAGAGCGTCGAGCTCGTCTCTTCGATCTTGGCGTCAGGATTCACGACGCGCATGAAGAAATGGGCAACCCAGCGGACAAAGCGTGCCTGCAGGTGGTAGAGGATGCTCGTGAGCTGGATGGCAAGGGGAATGAGCATGACGGAAGCGCCGCCGACGGCGACCATGACGCCACCCTCGGCAAGGACCGCCGCAAGATACCCCTGCGTGCAGCCCCAGATGAGGGCAATGATGCCGGCAATGCCGGAGAGCATGGCAGCTCCGTCAGCAAGCCAGACGCAGCCGATGGCAGACCAGAGAGCAAGAAAGATGCTCACAGCGACGAGCGCTGCTGCAAAGACGAGCGGCACCCAGACGATTGCACCGACGACCAGAAGGACGATCACGAGGATTGTGCGCTCCTTGTTCTGGCGGAGGCCGAGCAGGCTCTTCTGGAAGGGTGGCAGGCTCTCGACCACAGCGTCTGCTGCCTCATCGGCGCTGCCGAGGTCTGCGACTGCCTCGGATTCGCCCATGCCGGACTCGGTGCGGTCTTCGAAGGCTTCCTGCCAGAAGCTCAAGGCCCGTTCTGTCTCGGCCTTGCTGACGCCTCTCTTCTCGAGCGCGTGCTTCAGCTCTTCGCTCCATTCTTCGTACGTCATTTTCCCGCTCCCTCTCTCACGTAGGACAGGATCTCTTCGATGCTTCCCTCGTCTTCGACAAAGGCGTCGAGCGTCGCTCTGCCCTTGTCGGTGATCGTGTAGTATTTCCTGAGCCTGCCGGCATGCTCGCGGCTGTATTCCTCGAGCTGCCCCTGCGTCCTGAGACGCTTCAGGATCGGGTAGAGCGTCGACTCGGACAGCCCGAGCGATGCTGGCACATCCTTGATGATCTGGTAGCCGTAGGAGTCCTCCCGAGCAAGTGCCGCAAGGACACAGATGTCGAGAAAGCCACGCTTCAGCTGCGCTTCCATGGCTCTCCTCCTCTCGTCTCGAATACTATGCAACACATAGTATCATGGCAAGAAGAATACTATGCATTGCATAGTATAAAGTCAAGCGGTTTCCTGAACATTCTTCTGGAAAGGGACAGCGCGGCCATTGCTATGGGCGTCAGAGATCTGCTCAAGACGAGATTCGATGTGCTGGCAAGCGCGCAGGCTGCCGTCAGATATCAGGGGTGGGCACATGCCGCTGCAGAATTGTCCTAAGCGCAATCTCCACTGCAGGATATCTGCATGTCTGCAAGAATAGGGAGCAAGGCAGCATCTGCCTTCGAACCTGTCCAGCTGTTCCGCGCGAACCTGTCGATTGGATAGCCTGTGTTCTGGTCAGTCGTCTCGCTTGTTCTCCTGGCGCTTCTCATACGCTTCATCTTCTGGCTCGTGAAGTCGTTCTTCGCCTGGCTTGGCCGTGGCAAGCCCGTCCAGCGCGCTATCGACAACCGTGCCGTCTCGCCCGAGGTGGCAGATGCGGTCGACCAGCTCATCCTCTACCGTGCTGCCCGCCATATCGGCAAGGAGATGAAGAAGCCGCTCAAGCTCACGAGGGACCAGGTCCGGGAGGTCCAGCGGGCAGAAGCGATCGTGAGAAACGACTACGTGGACCACATGCATATCACCTGGTACCACGTCGTTATCATCTTCCTGCTCTGCTCCTTCCTGGGCCTTGTGCTCGAAGAGTTCTGGATGTTCGTTTCTGTCGGCCTCACGCAGGGCCGCTATGGCCTCGTGTGGGGACCGTTCTCGCCGCTCTATGGATTCGGCGCCCTGTTCCTGACGGCCGCTGGCATGTTCATGCGCAGGAAGCATGCAAAGTGGTGGCAGATCTTCTTGGCATCGATGGTCGTGGGCGGCCTCCTCGAGCAGATCACCGGCTGGAGCATGGAGACCTTCATGGGTGCGGTCTCCTGGGACTACATCGCAGGAGGGGTGCCGGGTGCCATAACGAAATGGGTGGCCGTGCCGTTCCTCTTCTTCTGGGGGTTCCTGGGCCTTGCCTGGACCGAGATCGTTATGCCCTGGCTCCTCTATACGATCGGCGAGCCGACCTCCCAGCGCCAGGTCACGTTCGTGGCGCTTCTCGCGGTCTACCTCGTGGCCGATATCGGGATGACGCTTGCATGCTTCAACAGGAGAGCGGCACGCGATGCTGGCATACCTCCCCAGAATGCGTTCCAGGAATGGGTGGACACCCACTACTCGAACGAGTTCATGTCGAACCGCTTCGAGAACATGGTCATCGAAGGCGGCACGAGCACAACCTCATAGAAAAAGGAAAGCGCCCCGAAAGGGGCGTTTTCCTTGACAGGGGGAGAAAGAGATATGGGGGATGGTCTGGTTATCCGAATACGAGGCAGAGCGCGCAGAGGATAGCTATCGATGCGAGGCAGCCAAGCACGGTCGCGCAGTCGGCTTCCAGGATCAGGCGCATGCCATAGCCGAGGCCTTCAAGGCTCTCTTTCATTTCTTCGCTCATGGCAGCCTCCTCTTCGAGGTGGGAGATGGCTCGAAATCCATCTCTTCATCTGTATCATTTCCCAGCTCGCGGCTGCCTTCCCGCTCCGGAGCGAGTCATTACGCATCCATGCTGAAGGCTTACTGAAGCTTTACGGAAGATGGGGCAGATGGCTGGCGCGTCTGTCCGGCAGCTGCGATTCGGCCTTTTGGAG
>JBJEHU010000033.1:0-11119 GCA_051876355.1 Atopobiaceae bacterium
GTTCGGCGGCGACAGGAATTCCTGCGGTTATGCTGGAGGTCACCAGTCATTTCGCCAGATTTCCAGCACCGGCAAGCCTGGCGCAGCTTTTGCTCTGATGTACTCGCCGAGAGCATGGCTGCTGGCAAGTTCATTCATTGCTGTCTGCTGCGCGTCATCATGCTCGACGATATGGCTCAAGGCTCCTATGAGCTCGCCAGCTGTTCGGCTTCTTGCTTTGCCGCTGCGCACGTCTTCCATGATCTCGTAGAAGAGTCTGCTGTCCAAGACCGCGCAGACGAGTGCGGATCTGCTTATCTTCCGGCATGGCAGTAGATCCTGCCTTATTGCCATGCATATGTCTGATATCCGGTCTGCATTCAGGACACGCCGAGACGGATCGAACCCACATCGATTGGGTAGTACCGAGAACGTTGACGCAATGGCCCATGCTGCCCAGAGCGCGGAGGCCATGCCTCGGGTGCCTGCAAAGATTAGCCATGCAGGTCTTAGCAGACAACGTCACTTCGCCTCATGGGTCTTGCTGCAGAGTGTGATGGCATAGCGAGTGGGATAGCTTTGCTGCCGCATGGCTCCTGTAGCTGTGCCGGCTACCAGATGCTGCGTGAGAAGTCCGAAAGTAGATGGCGAATGCGGTATATGATTAGGCACTCGCCTTCCATGTAGTAGAAGACCTTGAAGTTGTAGACGTTGACCGATCGATATTCATGAAGTGTCGGCGCTGGAGGATCAAACTGGTAGACGGGGTGCTGTTCGGCCTCGTCGAGCAGCCGTTCGAATGTCGAGAAGAATTCGTCCTCGAGTCGATCGACGAACGCATGGTCTCGATACGTGAGGACATAGTCTTCAAGTTCGCCGAGGTCCCTCACTGCATCATCTGTGAGCAGATATTCTCGGCACTTCACGAGCTTCGCCTTGCCTTGAGCGCTTGGCGAGCTGTTTCCGCATTCAGGAGCGTGAGGCTGCCTGATGTTTCGCGCTTCTCGGTCTCCCGGATGGCCCTAGAAAACGAACGTTCTTCAGCGCTTGCCGCTGCATTCCATGTGTCATAGTCGATCATTGCCCACTTGGGACGGCCGTTCTGGGTGAGCACGACGACCTCTCCATCATCGGTGAACTGCGACACGGATTTGATGTCAGCTCGGAAGCTGCTTACGGGAACGATTTTGGGCATGACCATCACCTCGCATGAATAGAAGAAATTTCTTCTATTATACCGTATGGATGGCACAAGATACCGCCAATGCCGTTGGCATGTCCTTCTTGGTTGCATGTTCCGATTCAGTATGTGCAGGTGAACTCTCTTCTCCTGTGAGGCATTGATTGCGGCAAAGAATCTTAATCTTGCGTATAGGCACAGCTGGAGCGGTCAGTCTCAGCAGCGCTTCGCTCTGTATTCATGCTGGATGTCCTCCGTCAGCATGCTATCGCGTGCTAAAGTGTTTCACGAAGCTAAACGGGGGCTGGCGCACGCTGGCTGAGAATGGGCCCAGGGCGGTCCTGACCGCAGACCTGATCCGGATAATGCCGGCGTAGGGACCAGAGCAACGTGTTCGGGCGCCTTACGGGATGGAGGGCGCCTTTTTTGGTGCCCGGAAAGGACATGGATGAACTGCTCTGTCGCAATCCAGTATCTGCCGCTCGATGCGGCGACCGATGAAGAGGTGTGCCGCATCGTCGATGCGGTCATCGCCTACATCGACTCCACGGGCATCGATTACTTCGTGGGACCGTTCGAGACCGCAATCGAGGGCGACTACGACGAGTGCATGGAGATCGTGAAGCAGTGCCAGCTTGTCGGCGCGAAGGCTGGCTGCAAGCATGTCGCGACCTATGTGAAGATCGACTACCGCTCCGAGGGTGACGTTATGACCACAGAGCACAAGGTGGGGAAGTACCATCCCACGGACAGCGAGTTCCAGGGCAGGAGCGAAGACGTTGCCTAGCGAGGAAATCTCCGAGGAGATGGAGAAGAAGGCAGAAGCGGCGCTTGCCGAAAGGAAGAAGAAGGCCCACCGCCGCGCGGTCCTGATTCCGACCATAACGATAGTCGCGCTTCTTGCTATCTGGCAGCTTGTCGTCGTGGTCGGCCTCATTCCGAACTTCCTTCTGCCGAGTCCGACCCAGGTCATCACGGCGCTCGTGACGGATGCGGGCCTTCTGGCTTCGCACTCCGTGACGACCCTTATCGAGTCCATCCTGGGCCTCGTGATAGGCGTCGCCGTCGGCTTTGTCGTCGCTGTGCTGATGGATCGCTTCGAGGGTGTGGCCCTGGCCTTGAATCCTCTCGTCACGATCAGCCAGACGATCCCTACGGTCGCGATCGCTCCGCTTCTCGTCCTCTGGTTCGGCTACGGCCTTGCCCCGAAGATTGTCCTCGTCGTTATCTCCACGTTCTTCCCCGTGACGGTCTCTCTCGTCTCGGGGTTCCGCTCGGTCGATCCCGATCTTCTTGACCTCATGCGCACGATGAATGCAAGCCGCTGGCAGATCTTTTGGCAGGTGAAGCTGCCAGCCGCTCTCGGCGAGTTCTACAGCGGCCTGCGCATCTCGGCTACCTATGCAATTGTCGGTGCCGTCATCGCCGAATGGCTCGGCGGCTTCAGCGGACTTGGCGTGTACATGACGCGTGTCAGGAAGTCGTTCTCCTATGACCGCATGTTTGCCGTGATCATCCTGATCTCGGCCCTCTCCCTTCTCCTCATGAAGGGCGTCGACGCACTCCAGCATCTCACCATGCCTTGGCTCAAGGCAGAAAGGAAGAACAGAAAATGAAGAATCTCTCCCGCCGCGCATTTTTGGGAGCAGGTGCCCTTGCCTGCACGAGCGCTCTTGCCGCCTGCGGATCCTATGACAACTCCGGCGCACAGTCCCAGTCGCAGAGCTCGTCTTCGTCCTCTTCGTCTTCGGACTCCTCCGAGACGACGCACATCGACTTCTGCCTCGACTACACGCCGAACACGAACCACACCGGCATCTATGTCGCCCAGAAGAAGGGCTGGTTTGCCGATGAAGGGCTCGATGTCTCGATCATCCAGCCGGCAGACGATACGGCAGAGACGCTGATCGGCTCCGGCCAGGCACAGATGGGCGTCTCCTACCAGGACTACATCGCCAATGCCCTTGCCTCCGACAATCCGCTGCCGATTCAGGCGGTCGCTGCCATCATCCAGCACAACACGTCCGGCATCATGAGCCGCCAGGAGGATGGCATCACGTCCGCCAAGAAGATGGAGGACCACGTCTATGCGACCTGGGACATGCCGGTCGAGCAGGCCACGATCAAGCAGGTAATGGAGGCAGATGGCGGCGACTTCTCGAAGCTCAAGATGGTCGCCTACTCCGTGGACGATGAGGTTGCCGGCCTCAAGGCGAACATGTTCGACTGCGTCTGGGTCTATGAGGGATGGGCGGTCCAGAACGCTGCCGTCCAGAACTATCCGGTGAACTACTTCAGCTTCATCTCGATGGATCCGGTCTTCGACTTCTACACGCCGGTCATCGCCGCAAACAACGACTTCTGCAAGGAGAATCCGGATACGGTCTCTGCCTTCGTGCGCGCTGCGAAGAAGGGCTATGAGTTCGCGATCGACAATCCGGATGAGGCTGCCCAGATTCTCTGCGACGAGGTGCCCGAGCTCGATTCTGCCCTCGTGAAGAAGAGCCAGAACTACCTCGCCGGCCAGTATCAGGCAGACGCCTCCTCCTGGGGCGTCATCGACGCCGATCGCTGGTCTGCCTACTTCAAGTGGCTGAACGACAACAACCTCGTCACGAACCAGCTCGATGTGAATGCTGGCTGGACGATGGACTATCTCGGAGCCTAGGCGATGGCAGAGACTGCAGATACACCGGCACTCGTCGCAGACGATCTCGTCCTTTCCTGGGACGGGGTCCATATCGTCGTCGACCATGTGAGCATGAGCGTCGCCACGGGGGAGGTCGTCTGTCTCGTCGGACGTTCCGGTTGCGGCAAGACGACGATACTCCATGCCCTCTCGGGTCTCACCCAGCCCCAGGAGGGCAGGGTGCTCCTGCACGGCGAGGACATCACGGGACATCCCGGCAAGGTGAGCTACATGCTTCAGAAGGACCTCCTTCTGCCCCACAAGACGATCGAGGACAATGTCTCGCTTCCGCTCGTGCTGGGTGGCATGAAGAAGGAGGAGGCACGGGCGAAGGCAGAACCGCTCTTCGGAAGGTTCGGCCTCGAGGGGACGCAGAAGAAGTGGCCCTCCGAGCTTTCGGGCGGCATGCGCCAGCGTGCGGCGTTCCTGCGCACCTACCTCATGGGCAACGACGTGATGCTCCTCGATGAGCCGTTCAGCGCCCTCGATGCCCTGACCAGGGCTGACATGAGGAGCTGGTACTGCAGCATGGCCGAAGGACTGGGGATGGCAACGCTCATGATCACGCACGACGTGGACGAGGCGGTGAGCATGGCAAGGAGGATCTATGTCCTCGGCGGCAACCCTGCCGAAGGGCGCCCGAGCCATCTTGTCGGCGAGATTGCCGTGCCGCGCGGCGGCATGTCCGCCTCTGCCTTTGCACTTACGGATGACTTCCTCTCCTGCAAGAAGCAGGTGCTCGAGCTTCTCGGTGCCAACGCTACAAGTTGATGGCAGAAGCTGCCATCTGACACGTCCAAGGTCCCTTCGGAGGATAATGGATGTCCATATCCGATGAAGGGACCTCATTCATGCCGCTCTCACTCAACTCGGCGCTCTCCACGCTCAAGCCTTCCGGCATCCGCCAGTTCGCGCAGCTTGCCAAGGCGACGCCTGGCTGCATCTCGCTCACGCTCGGCGAGCCGGGGGAGACGACGCCAGCCCCTATCCGTGCCGAAGTCGCGCATTCGCTCGAAGAGGGCAAGACGCACTATCCGCCGAACAATGGCACGCCGGCCCTCAAAGAGGCCATCTCTTCCTATATGGCAGGACGGGGCCTTGCGTTCTCGCCCGATCAGGTCATTGTCACGTCGGGCGCGACCGAAGCCATCTATACGATCATGACGACGATCCTGGAGCCGGGCGATGATTTCATCATCCCGACGCCGGCCTTCCTCCTCTACGATGCAATCGCGCGCATCTGCCGTGCCAACCCCGTGGCGCTCGATACGGCAGAAGACGGCTTCCAGATAGAGAAGGAGAAGCTCTCTGCCCTTGTTGGTCCCAGGACGAAGGCCATCATCCTGAATTCGCCCCTGAACCCGACAGGAACGGTGCTCACGAAGAAGAGCCTTGCTGCTGTGGCGGAGCTTGCGAAGGCGCATGACTTCTACGTGATCTGCGACAACGTCTATGAGCGGCTCATCTATACCGATGCGTTCGCAGGCTTTGCCGAGAGCTATCCCGAGCTTGCCGACCGGACGATCGTCGTGAACAGCTTCTCGAAGCCGTATGCGATGACCGGCTGGCGTCTGGGATGGCTGGCAGCGCCTGCACCTCTCATGGCTGCCCTCTCCATGGTCCATATGTATGCGATATCGAGCGTCGTCTCGTTCACGCAGGATGCCGCTGTGGCGGCGCTTGCAAGCGATGTGGAGCCATTCCGCAAGAGCTATGAGACGCGCCGCAACATCACGATTGCGGCTCTCGAGAAGATGGGCATGCCCTGCGTCGTGCCGGAAGGCGCCTTCTATGCGTTTCCGTCGGTTGCGGGCTTTGCGGATACGGATGGCAAGGAGATATCGGCCGAGCGCTTCTGCATCCGTGCCATCAAGGAGGCAGGCGTCGCGCTTGTGCCGGGCACCTGCTTCGGCTGTGCGGGGCATGTGCGCCTCTCGTATGCGACGGATACCAAGACGCTCGAAGAGGGCCTGAAGCGCCTTGCCTCCTTCGTGGCGGGCCTGCCCAGGATCTAGGCGATCCAAGACACGCAAGCAAGAAGAAGGGACAGCCAGCGGCTGTCCCTTCGGCTGTCTATAGAGCTTGTGTCTCTGTGTCCTATGGCATGCGGATGAGCCTTTCGTAGACGGAGAGGCCGACCATCAGGATAGACTCATCGAAGTTGAAGTCCGCCGCATGGAGTGGAGTCTTCTCGCCGGTGCCGAGAAGCAGGAAGACGCCCGGAAGAGAGCGCTGATACCAGGCAAAGTCCTCGGCGATGAGGAGCGGCTCGGACAGGAGCTCGAGCTCGGGAAGTGTGGCAAGCGCTTTCTGGAAAAGGCCGGAATCGTTCGTGACGGGAGGATAGCCCTGAGAGAAGTGGACCTCTGAGGTGCAGCGCTCGGCTTCGGCAGCCCTTGCAGCGAGATCTCTGACCTCGTTCTGGAGGCGCTCGTCCATCGCATCGGAGAAGATGCGCAGGGAGCCTTCAAGCACTGCCCTGTCTGCAATCTGGTTCCTGACAGAGCCTGCCTCCATGCGGCCGAACTTCAGGATGCAGGGCTCTTCCTTGCTGCGTTCCTCGAGAAGCTCTGTGGCCGCACGCTGGAAGCGGCAGGCTGCTGAGAGCGCATCTGCGCCCTGGCCTGCCTTCGCGATATGGGAGGCCTTGCCGCGGAAGATGACATCAGTCTCATGCGAGCCTGCAAGCAGGGGGCCCGGCTTCGAGGCGAGCGTGCCTTTCGGCAGGTCGGGCCAGAGGTGGAAGCCAAAGATGCGGTCAGCATGGACCTTCTTGAAGATGCCCGACTCGCAGACGATGCGGGCGCCTCCGGTCGTCTCTTCTGCCGGCTGGAAGACGAGGAGCACGGAGCGGGGAAGCTCGTCGGCATGGTCCACGAGATGGTGCGCAAGCCCCAGAAGCATGGCCATGTGTCCGTCATGTCCGCAGGCATGCATCTTGTGCGGATGCGTCGAGGCGAAGGGGACTCCTGTCGCCTCGCTCACGGGCAGGGCATCCATATCGGAGCGCAGCGCTGTCGTGTGCTCGCTGCCGCGGTCCAGAAAGAGGCAGACCGTGGAGCGGCAGGGATGGACGATCTCTGCCTTCTGTCCCTTCGAGAGGAGCGCATCTCTCACCCCTTCGAGCTCATGCTCGATATAGGCAAGCGTCTCGGGCAGGTCGAAATCGGTCTCGGGTATCTGATGCAGGTCGCGGCGCCATTGGCGCAGGTCCTCTGCTGTCGGCTCTTCAGACATGCTTGATTGTCCTTCCAGTAATGGATTGCATTCTGTTCTTCATTGTGATGCAGCCGTGTGGGGCCGCTGTGGGTACCTCGCATCCATTCTGTTACAGGGATGAGGGCATATCGGTGCAGCTCCCTATAATCAGATGCAAATATGATTGCTTGTCCAGCATCCAGGGAGGCGCCGCGTGCAGACCAAACGTCCCTTCGTGACGAAGGATCAGCTCGAGGAGATAGCGAAGAGCTATCCGACACCGTTCTATATCTACGACGAGAAGGGGATCAGGGGCTGCGCCGAGCGCGTGAAGGCTGCCTTCTCGTGGAATCCGGGGTATCAGGAGTTCTTTGCTATCAAGGCAACGCCGAATCCGGTCCTCATCTTCATGCTCCATGAGTATGGCTTCGGCGTCGACTGCTCGAGCAGAGCCGAGCTCATGCTCGCTGAGGCCCTGGGCATCACCGGCCGCGATATCATGTTCAGCTCGAACGATACGCCGGAAGATGAGATGGCCTACGCCGTGAAGCTCGGTGCCGGCGTGAACCTCGACGATATCTCCCATATCGCGCTCCTGAAGAAGGTTTCTGACCCGCTGCCCGAGTTCGTGAGCCTCCGCTTCAATCCGGGCGGCGACTTCGCGTTCGCGAATGGCATCTTCGGCTCACCTGAAGATGCGAAGTTCGGCATGACCGAAGAGCAGATCTTCGAGGCCGTGCGAGAGCTCTCCGAGGCTGGCGTCAAGGAGTTCGGCCTCCATGCACTTCTGGCTTCGAACACGGTCACGAACGACTACTATCCGGCGCTTGCACGCCTCCTCTTCACGCTTGCCGTGAAGCTCAAGAAGTCATTCGGCGTGAAGATCTCGCTCGTGAACCTTTCGGGCGGCGTCGGCATCCCGTACAAGCCCGAGGAGGAGCCGAACGATATTGCCCTCATCGGGAAGCGCGTGCACGAGGCATATGACGAGATTCTCGTGCCGGAAGGCATGGGAGATGTGGCCGTCGCGACCGAGCTGGGCCGCTTCATGATCGGTCCCTATGCAGGCCTTGTGACGCGGGTGCTGCACCTCAAGCACATCTACGACGACTATGTGGGCGTCGATGCCTGCGCTGCGAACCTCATGCGCCCGATGCTCTATGGGGCCTACCACCACATCACGGTCATGGGGAAAGAGGATGTGCCGGCAACAGAGCGCTATAGCGTGACCGGCATGCTCTGCGAGAACTCCGACCGCTTCGCGACGGACCGTGCGCTGCCGCCAGTCGAGGTCGGCGACCTCCTCTTCATCCACGATGTGGGCGCCCACGGCCATTCGATGGGATACAACTACAATGGCCGCCTGCGCTCGGCAGAGCTTCTGCTCAAGGAAGACGGGAGCGTGCAGCTCATCAGGCGTGCCGAGACGCCGCTCGACTACTTCGCGACGCTCGACGTGCTGCCGATCTATCAGAAGCTCGAAGCCATCGAGCGCCGGCAGGACGCCGAAGAATAGGGAGAACTGACAGGGAAGGAGCGTCCATGGACGCACAGGAAATCATCGACTACATCGCTACAGCCCCGAAGAAGACGCCCGTGAAGCTCTATGTGAAGCTTGCGCCCGAGGCTGAGATGGACTGGCTCGACTGGGGCGACAGCAAGGTCTTCGATGCCGGCCAGACCGCCATCATCTTCGGCGACTGGGCAGAGCTTGCTCCGATCGTCGAGGAGCACGCAGAGGAGATCGAGGACATCGAGATCGAGTGCGACCGCAGGAATTCCGGCGTCGCCCTCCTCGATGTGAAGGGCGTGAATGCCCGTATCGAGCCGGGTGCCATCATCCGCGAGAAGGTCGAGATCGGCAACAATGCCGTCATCATGATGGGCGCCATCATCAACATCGGCGCGGTCGTCGGCGACGGCACGATGATCGATATGGGTGCCGTCCTGGGCGGACGTGCCATCGTCGGTGCCCACTGCCACATCGGTGCCGGCACCGTGCTGGCAGGCGTCGTCGAGCCGGCATCTGCCACCCCCGTCATCATCGACGACAACGTGATGATCGGCGCGAATGCCGTCGTAATCGAAGGCGTCCATGTCGGCGAAGGTGCGGTCGTCGCTGCCGGTGCCGTCGTGATCGAGGATGTTCCGGCAGGAGCTGTCGTGGCAGGATGCCCTGCCAAGGTCATCAAGATGAAGGACGAGAAGACGGAGGGCAAGACGGCGCTCGTCGATGCGCTGAGGACGCTCTAGTCATAGAACAGAGAAGAGATACAAGAAAAGCGCTCCCGGAGGAATCCTCCAGGAGCGCTTCTTCGTGGAGGTAGCGCGGATGCTACTCGGTCTTCAGGAAGGCCTCATAGCCCTTGAAGGCATTGAAGACATCGATCTTCGATGTTGCCTCCCAGGGCGCATGCATCGAGAGCACGGGGACGCCGCAGTCGACGACGTCCATATCGTACTTTGCGAGGATATAGGCAATCGTGCCGCCGCCACCGGCGTTCACGCGGCCGAGCTCTGCGGTCTGCCACTTGACGTTGGCCGCGTCCATCGTCTGCCTGACCTGGGCCAGGTACTCGGCATCAGCATCGTTCGAGCCGGACTTGCCGCGGGCTCCCGTGTACTTGTTGAACGTGAGGCCGCGTCCCAGGAAGCAGGAGTTCTTCGTCTCGAAGACGGAAGCGAAGTTCGGGTCATATCCTGCCGAGACATCGCTCGAGAGCATGCGGGAGTTCCTGAGGCAGCGCCTGAGCGCAAGCGGGGACGTCTCGCCGGCGAGGGCAAGCACCTCGGCAATCGTGTCCTCGAAGAAGCTGCTCGTCATTCCTGTAGCGCCGACAGAGCCGATTTCCTCCTTGTCGACAAGAAGCGTCACGGCCGTGCGTGCAGGCGTCGGATTCTCGAGCTGTGCCACGAGCGAAGGATAGCTGCAGACGCGGTCGTCCTGGCCATAGGCCAAGATCATCGAGCGGTCGAAGCCAAGGTCGCGTGCGGCGCCTGCCGGCACGACCTCGAGCTCGGCGGAGAGGAAGTCCTCTTCCTCTATGCCATAGCGCTCCTTGAGGATGGAACGGATATGTGCGGCAACCGGATCCTTCTCGTCATTCTTATCGTCGAGCACGAGCGGCTCGTTGCCGACGAGGATGTCGAGCACCTCTCCGTCCACTGCCTCTGCTGCGGTCTTTGCCATCTGGTCCTTTGCAAGGTGGGGGAGCAGGTCGGTCACGCAGAAGACGGGATCGGCCGGATCCTCGCCGAGCGCGATCTCTGCCTTCGTGCCGTCCTTCTTGCAGACGACGCCGTGGAGGGCAAGCGGAAGCGCCGTCCACTGGTAGGTCTTGATGCCACCGTAGTAGTGCGTATCGAGATAGGCTAGCCCGTTCTTTTCCTCGAGCGGGTTCTGCTTCACATCGAGACGGGGCGAGTCGATGTGGGCGCCGAGGATGTTGAGGCCTTCCTCGAGCGGCTTCGTGCCGACCTCGAGGAGCAGCAGCGTCTTGCCATGGTTCGTGGCATAGACCTTGTCGCCGGCCTTGAGCGCAGTCCCGTTGTCGATGAGGGAAGAAAGCGGGCGGTAGCCCTTCTCCTCTGCAAGCGCGACGGCTGCAGCGCAGCACTCGCGCTCCGTCTTGTTCTGGCTGATGAAGCTCTTGTATCCCTCGCAGAAGCGCTGTGCGCTCTCGCGCTCGTCCTGCGTCGATTCCTTCCAGGCATTCGGACGTTCCATGAAGCCTCTTTCCGGTCGATGATTGCTTATAAAAACTGCATCCATTGTGCCACAGGAATCAGACAGGCCATACTGCGCACAGAAAAGGGCCGCATCCGTGAAGATGCGGCCCGCTGCATGCCTCTTGTAGGCTGGAGCTATGAGTTCGTGGAGCTTGTCGTCGTGGAAGATGTCGTCGTGCCCGTGCCGGACGTGCTGCCCGAGGTCTTCGAGCTGTCCGTCGAGCTGGAATCGGAGCTTGTGCCCGAATTCGAGGAGCTGCTCTTGCCGGAGTCGGAAGAGCTGTTAGAGCTCGAGGAGTTCGAGGATGTGCCGGAGTTCGAGCTCGAGGAGTTCGACGTGCCGG
>JBJEHU010000033.1:11219-105051 GCA_051876355.1 Atopobiaceae bacterium
CTCGAGGAGTTCGAGGATGTGCCGGAGTTCGAGCTCGAGGAGTTCGACGTGCCGGAGTTGGAGCTCGATGAATTGGAGCTCGAGGAGTTCGAGGACGTGCCGGAGTTCGAGCTCGAGGAGCTCGACGTGCCGGTCGAGGATGTCCCTGTGCCCGACGTGGAGCCCGTGTCAGAGGAGCTCTCGTCCGTATCGGTCGACGTCGTGCCTGTCGTCGAGGACGTCGTGCCGGTGCCCGTGCCCGAGGTCTTGGAAGAAGAGGTGGCGTTCTTGTCGGAAGACGTCGTGTCCGTCTTCTTGTCGTCCGTCTTCGTGCTGTCGGCCGTGTCTGCGGTTTCTTCCTGCTTTGCCGGCGCCGCGAAGTTTGTCTTCGTGCCGAGGCCGTTTCCTGCCGTCGCGACATTGATCACGGCTGCAGCGATGCCGACAGCGGCAAGGGCGGCGACGCAGGTCACAGCGATTGCGATGCGCTTCTGGCGCTTGCGCTGGGAATCTGCCGCCTTCAGCATGGAGTCGGAGGCGATACGCTGGCCGTCAGGACCGATCTCGTAGCTGTCGAGCTCGGAGGAGTCCATGACGCCCTCGATCTGCTCCTCGCCGCCATCCTTCAGGCTCTTGAGCTTGTCTGCAGAGCGGGAGAGGATGTTCTTGTAGACCGAGGTCGCGACAGCCGAGGCGGCAGCGCCGAGGCCGACGCCGATGATGGAACCGGCGATGCCGATCTGGGAGGAGAGCAAGGTGGAGGTGACAGCTGCAAGCGCCGTAGCGGTCACCTGCGCGAACGAGATGTCGCTGAACATGCCTTTCTTCTCGCCGTTGCCATCCCCATTGCCGTCTGAGCCGTTCTGCGGAGCCTGCCCATAGGGGCTCTGGGAGATATTCTGCGTCGCCTGGACGCCGTAGGGGTTCTGAGAAGCGAAGTTCTGCGTTGCACCATAAGGCGACTGGTACTGCTGCTGTCTCTGTGCCGTGCGGATGCGGGCTGCCTGGGCGCCGGGCGCCACGACGGTCGCGTCGGCGTCCTTGTGCTCGGGGAACATCTCGTGCAGGGCTGGAGCATCCGTCATCGTTGCCTGCTGGGTCTGGTCGCTCTCGCTATATATCTGTGTTGCATCGGAAGATCCGTAGGCCTTGGGGTTGTAGACCTGCGTCTTGCCATTGTCTTCATACGTCATCCGGATATGCCTCCAAAGTGTAGGCTCCATGGGACAAAGCGTCTGCTGGCTTTTCGGAGCGTTCAGTATAGCGGCGCCGTGTGACAAAAAAGTAGGCAGAAGGCAGGCGTGCCCCGACTCTCTACAGGCGCTCTATGAAAGCGTCAGCAAATCTTGACAAAGCAGAAGCTGACCTGCGAATCTTCCATGCATAAGTAAAGCTTCTTTATGCTTGGGCAGGACTTCCGGGTGCACGTTCGCCGCCTTCTGGCGAAATCTTATGCAGTATTGACTGAAGCGCATGAAACGTGGGCCAAAGCGGTAAAATCTGGATTGTCCAGTGTTTGCAGCTCTGTCAAACGGAGGTAACAATGCTTGTCAATGCAACGCACATGCTCCAGTCCGCCGAGAAGGGCCACTACGGCCTTGGTGCTTTCAACACCAACAACCTCGAGTGGGCCCAGGCAATCCTGACCGCAGCTGAGGAGGAGCAGTCCCCGCTGATTATCCAGTGCTCCATGGGTGCAGCCAAGTACCAGGGTGGCTACGACGTCGTCGCAGCAATCGTGAACCACCTTGTCAAGAACATGAACATCACGGTTCCTGTTGCCCTTCACCTTGACCACGGCACCTATGAGGCCTGCTTCCAGGCAATGGACGCTGGCTTCACCTCCATCATGTACGATGGCTCCCACGAGGAGACCTTCGACATCAACGTCGAGCACACGACCGAGCTCGTGAAGCTTGCCCACCAGAAGGGCATCTCCATCGAGGCTGAGGTCGGCGGCATCGGCGGCACCGAGGACGGCGTCACCGGCATGGGCGAGATTGCAGATCCTGAGGAGTGCAAGGTCATCGCTGACCTCGGCGTCGACTTCCTCGCCTGCGGCATCGGCAACATCCACGGCCTCTATCCTGCAAACTGGAAGGGCCTGCAGTTCGACGCTCTCGCAGCCATCAAGGAGAAGGTCGGCGATCTTCCGCTCGTCCTTCACGGCGGCACGGGCATCCCTGTCGACCAGGTCAAGAAGGCCATCTCCCTCGGCGTCTCCAAGGTCAATGTCAATACTGACCTTCAGGTCGTCTTCGCTGAGGCTACCCGCAAGTACATCGAGGCTGGCAAGGATCAGCAGGGCAAGGGCTACGATCCGCGCAAGCTCCTCGCACCGGGCAAGCAGGCCGTCATCGACCGCACCAAGGAGCTCATGGAGGAGTTCGGTTCTGTGGGCAAGGGCTGGGAGTAAGTCTCATCCCATCTGTTCTCTGAACGAGAAGGGGCTGCGCTTCGCGCGGCCCCTTTTTCATGTCTGAAAGACATTTTCAGGGACATCGAGATATGTCGGGGGATTCCTTGAATTGAAGGGCGGGGGTTCCATCAGAAACCGATACTGCTAAACTGGAGAGCGTTAGTCTATGCCCGAAGAGCATCCAGCTCTTTGGCACGATATGACCGAAAGGGGCTTTATGACGCGCAGAAAGACCGTTGCTTTTGCAATCGCTTCCGTGCTGACGTTCGGCGGTACCCTCGGGGCAATCTCGGTTCCTGCCCTTGCCGAAGACTCGGCGACGCTGCAGACGCAGCTCGATGAGGCGAACTCCCAGCTTTCGCAGATGGGCTATCAGCTGGCATCTGCACAGGAGGATCTCAACAACACGGTCGTCCAGCTGAACGACACGCAGTCCAAGATCGACCAGCTCAACTCCGATATCGCTTCCAAGCAGGAGGAGCTTTCCCAGGCTCAGGCCACGCTCGGCAAGCGAGTCTCCGCGAACTACAAGACGGGTGGCGTCAACCTCGTCTCCCTCGTGCTCGACTCCGACAGCTTCGAGGATCTCTTCTCCCGCATCTACTATGCTGACAAGGTCGCAGAGTCCGATGCGAATGCAATCAGCCAGGTGAAGACGCTCCAGAACGAGCTCAAGGACCAGCAGTCCGAGCTCGAGGCCCAGAAGAGCCAGCAGGAGTCGCTCGTGGCCCAGAAGTCTTCCCAGACCGAGTCCCTGCAGTCGCAGATCTCCGACCAGCAGGCCTACGTCGCGAGCCTTTCTGACGAAGTGAAGGCAGCGGTCCAGGAAGAGGCCGATGCCCAGGCTGCTGCAGCGCAGCAGACGGCTGCCAACGCCAGCGCGAATGCATCCGACCTCGCCCAGGCTGCTCTCGATTCCACGTCGAGCAACACATCGTCCGGCACCACGACGACGGACAATGGCGGAAGCTCTGACAGTGGCACAACCGATAACGGTGGTTCGAGCAGCGACAATAGCAACAGCGGCAACAGCAGCAGCAATGACAGCTCGGACGACTATACGCCGTCTACCCCGTCCACGCCTTCCACGCCGTCGACCCCGAGCACGCCTTCGACTCCGTCCACGCCTTCGACGCCGTCGAACAACGATAGCTCCACGACGACGAGCGGCCTCACGAGCGCCCAGCGCTCCGCAATCCTGAGCGTCGCCTATGGCGCACTCGGCACGCCGTATGTGTGGGGCGGCGCTTCCGCTTCCGGCTATGACTGCTCCGGCCTCACGATGGTCGCCTATGCAGCTGCCGGCATCTCGCTGCCGCACTCCTCCGACGCACAGATGGCATACTTCACGTCCATCCCGCTGTCCCAGGCACAGGCAGGAGACCTGATCTGGTACTCCGGCCATGTCGGCATCTATGTCGGCAACAACACAATCCTGCACGCGCCGTATCCTGGCGTCTATGTCAGGACCGAGGCGGTCTGGTCCGGCTACATTATGGTCGGCACCTACCGCTAGTTCGTTCGTACAGATACGCGCAAGGCACGGAAGGGCATCTGCTCTCCCGTGCCTTTTCTTGTACGCAGAAGGAGGTCCGTGACTAGGAGTGCACCAGAAGCTATGGGATATATGCAGGAGGCTCTGAGAGCGGCTGAGAGCAGGGCTTTTCGCTTGGATGGGTGAGATTGCTATATTGATAGCAGAAGGGCCCAGAGCGTTAGCTCTGGGCCCTTGCCTGTCTTGTGAGATGCAAAGAGCTACTTGTCCTTGCCCTTCTTTGCGTCGCGCTCTTCGAGCTTCTCCTCCGCTTCGCGCAGTGCCAGCTCTTCAGGCGTGAGCTTCGTGAATCCTGCCGAGAGCGTGATATCGCGGAGCGTCTTCGAGTCGAGATACTCCGATGTCACCTTGCCGAGGTCGCGATAGATCATGACGGTAGGGCAGTCCTTCAGGTGACTGCAGATGTCGCCTGTGCTGCAGTCGAGGCAGGCGACAGGGGCGAGCGAGCCTTCGGCTGCACGCAGGATCTCGCCGAGCGTGTAGTCCTCGGGCTTCCTCGTGAGACGGTAGCCGCCTCCCTTGCCGCGCTGGCTCTCGACGTATCCCGCCTTGTGCATGAGGGCAATGACCTGCTCGAGGTACTTCCTCGAGATACCCTGGCGCCTCGAGACATCGCCGAGAGAGACCCACCCGTCATGCGTGGCAAGATCTGCCATCGCACGCAGGGCGTAGCGGCCTTTGGTGGAAAACATGTTCCCGGCCATGATCAGTCCTTGTCCTCCGTCGTGGAAGCCTGGGACGTGTTGCCCTTGAGCATCTCCTCGAGCGTCCTCCAGGAGAGCTCGGCACACTTGACGCGTGCCGGCATGTGGGAGACGGACTTCAAGGTGGCAGCCTCGTCGAGCTCCTCGAGCTTCGCATCATCCGTCACCTTGCCGGTGACCATGCCCATGAAGAGCTCGCAGAGATGAATGGCTTCCTCCGGGGTCTTGCCGACCATAAGGTCGCTCATCATATCGGCCGAAGCCTGCGAGACGGCACAGCCATGGCCCGTGTAGGCGGTCTCTTCGATCTTGCCGTCATCTCCGAGCTTCACGGACAGCACGAGGTCGTCGCCGCAGGAGGGGTTGATGCCCTCGTGCACGATGCTCGGGTCGTCCATCTGGTACTTGTAGTCCGGATGCGCGACATGGTCAATGAACTCGGCATTGTAGAGATCAGTTGCTTCCATGGAACACCTGCCAAACGAAGTTGAGTGCATCGATCAGCTCGTCGATGTCTTTCTTCTCATTGTAGAACGCGACAGAGGCGCGGCAGCAGCTCGAGATGCCCATGTAGGTCAGAAGCGGCTGGGCGCAGTGGTGGCCGGCACGGATGCAGACGTCGCGCATATCGAGAAGCGACGCCACATCGTGCGGATGGATGCCCTGGACGTTGAACGAGACAGCGCTCACATGACGGTCGGGGGAGGCGGGGCCTACCATCTCGATGAAGGGAAGCTCCTCGAGCTTCTCTGTCGTGTAGCGGGCAAGCTCGCGCTCGCGGGTCTCAAGGGCGGCGAAGTCATGCTCCTCGAGATAGGTGAGGGCAGCTCCTGTCGCATAGATGCCGGCGGCATCCTGCGTGCCTGCTTCGAACTTCTGCGGCACCGGAGCCCAGACAGCACCCTGCTCCGTCACAGAGTCGATCATCTCGCCGCCCGTGAGGAAAGGCGGCATCTTCTCGAGGATGTCTGCCTTGCCCCAGAGGACGCCGATGCCCATGGGGCCGCCGAGCTTGTGGCCGGAGAAGGCGAGGAGGTCAGCATCCATGGCCTTCACGTCGACCTTCACATGCGGCACAGACTGTGCACCATCGACGACCATATAGGCACCGACCGCGTGGGCATGCCTTGCGATGTCGGCAATCGGGTTCTCGACGCCGAGGACGTTCGAGACCTGCGTCACGGAGACGATCTTCGTCTTCGGGCCGATCTTCTTCGAGAGCTCCTCTTCCGTGAAGCGGAACTCGTCGTCGAAGCGCAGATAGACGAGTTTTGCGCCCGTGGCGGCGCAGACCTGCTGCCAGGGGATGATATTGGAGTGGTGTTCCATGATGGAGACGACGACTTCGTCCCCCTCATGGAGAATCGTGCGGCCGAGCGTCCAGGCAACGAGGTTCAGAGCCTCCGACGCGTTGCGCGTGAAGACAATCTCGGAGCCCTGGGGCTCGCCCTTCTCGTTGACAGCGCCGATGAAGCGGGCGATGTGCTCGCGGGTCTTGTCGATCTCCTGTGTCGCCTCGACAGAGAGCTTGTAGAGGCCGCGCAGGGGATTGGCGTTCATCGTCTCATAGAAGTGGCGCTGGGCGTCAAGCACGGCTGCCGGACGCTGCGCCGTAGCGGCAGAGTCGAGGAAGGCGAGATCGGGCTGGTTCGCGAGCAGCGGGAAGTCCTGTCTGAACGGATTCACTTCGATATCGGCGGTATCCATGATCAGTCCTCCTCCTCGAGAGAAAGTCCGGCAAGCGCGTCAGCAAGGGCATCTTCGCCGAGCACGGCCTTCATGCGGGTGCCAAGCGCCTCGCGCGATGCTGCCTCCGGTGCATGGATGAGCGCGTCATCGAAGATTGCCTGGGCAAAGAGCTTCGAGACACCGTCTTCGCCGAGGCCGCGGGCAGCAAGATACATCTCCTGCTCCGGGCTGATCGAGCCGATCGAGGCACCGTGGTTGCCCTGGACATCCTCCTCGTCGCAGAGAATGACGGGAAGCGTCTCGTTCACGATATCGTCGCCCTCGACGAGCACGGTCTCGAGCTCGTTTCCCTTCGAGCCTTTCCCGCCATGGACAAGGTCGATCGTCTCGCGGAGCGTCTTCTTCGCAGAGTCCGCAAGAAGGCCGGAGGCGTTCATGTCGCAGCGCGTATTGCAGCCGCGCTGGCGGACGGTGTGCGTGAGGTCGAGCTCTTCCGTGCCGCGCACGAGGTAGCGCGTCACGAGGTTGAAGTGTGCATTGTCCTCGGCGAGGTCGCACTCAAGGCCGGCTGCTACCTTCGCGCCGCCGAGCGCATACTGGCGCACGTCGATGGAGGCGTTCTTTGCGGCACGGATGCCTACGCCCTCGAGGTGCTTCTGCTCTTCGGGAAGCGCCATGATCTCGACGATGTGGACTGTAGCGTCATGCTCCGCGATGATGCGGACAAGGTTTGCCGACATGGTCGCATCTGCCTTCTCGCCGCGGGATACGACGACGACCGTCGCCTCGGCGTGATGGCGGACCATGATGCCCGTGTCCTCAACGTCGCCGGCGTCGCCGTCAGACACGACGACAATCGGCTCTTCGCGCTTCTGGTGCGCGGGCACCTCGATATAGGTGGCGTCCTTGGCGGCGTTCTCGACCCAGGACACTGCCTCTGTCCCGATGCCGCAGGCAAGTGCATCGAAGAGGCGGGGGAGGCGTGCATAGACATCGCCTGTCGCCTTCACGGCAGGGACCGTGAGGGAGGTCTCATCTATCTTGAGGTAGTTCCAGGTCTGCGCGGGCGGAACGTTGATATGGGAGAGCGTGGTGAGCGCTTCTGCAGTTTCTGCCATCAGCCGATCGCTCCTTCCATCTCGAGCTTGATCAGGTTGTTCATCTCGACGGCGTATTCGAGCGGGAGCTCCTTCGAGACCGGGTTCGCAAATCCGTTCACGACCATCGTCCTTGCTTCCTGCTCGGAGCAGCCACGGCTCATGAGGTAGAGGATCGTATCGTCCGAGATGCGGCCGATCGTGGCCTCATGGCCGACAGATGCGGAGCTGCAGCGCACGTCCATGGCGGGGATCGTGTCGGAGCGGGAGATGTCGTCGAGCATGAGGGACTGGCAGGAGACCGTGGCACGTGCGTGCTCGGCATGCCTGCCGACGACGACGGAGCTCCTGAACGTGTTGATGCCGCCGTCCTTCGAGATTGACTTTGTCTCGACGGAAGCCGTTGTGTCGCGGCCGTTCAGGATGACCTTGCAGCCGGTATCGAGATCCTGCGTCGCGCCTGCGAACGTGATGCCCGTGAACTCGCAGTGCGAGCGGTCGCCCGCGAGGATCGTCGTCGGGTAGAGATAGGAGACATGGCTTCCGAACGAGCCGGAGACCCACTCCATCGTCGCGTCCTTGCCGATCGTCGCGCGCTTCGTGTTGAGGTTGTACATGTTCTTCGACCAGTTCTCGATCGTCGAATAGCGCAGGCGTGCGCCGTCCTTCACGAAGAGCTCGACAGCACCGGCGTGGAGGTTTGCCTCATAGTACTTCGGTGCGGAGCAGCCTTCGATGAAATGGAGGTTCGCGCCCGGCTCGACGATGATGAGCGTATGCTCGAACTGGCCGGCGCCCGATGCATTCAGGCGGAAGTAGCTCTGGAGCGGGTACTCGACCGTGACGCCTGCCGGCACATAGACGAACGATCCGCCAGACCAGACGGCGTAGTGGAGTGCCGCGAACTTGTGGTCCGTGGGCGGAATCAGGGTGCCGAAGTACTGCTTGACGATGGGCTCCCACTTCGGATCGTGGATGGCATCCTCGATCGTCGTGTAGACGACGCCGTACTTCGCGACCTCGTCGCGCATGTTGTGGTAGACGATCTCGGAGTCGTACTGGGCGCCGACGCCTGCCAGGCTGTCGCGCTCTGCCTGCGGGATGCCGAGGCGCTCGAACGTGTCCTTGATGTCCTTCGGCACGTCGTCCCAGTTCCTGGCCTGCTTCGTCTTCGGATTCACGTAGGTCGAGATGTGGTCCATATCGAGACGGGCGATCGAGGGGCCCCAGTTGTCCGGCATCTTCATGTCCTGGAAGAGCTCGAGCGCCTCGAGGCGCTTCTTGAGCATCCACTCAGGCTCGTCCTTCTTCTCGGAGATGGCGCGCACGATGTCCGGCGTCAGGCCGTTCGCATAGCGCTCGTAGCCCTCCTCCGGTTTCACGAAATCATAGAGGGAGCGGTTGATATCCGCTACCTGCGTCTTCTTCTCGCTCACAGTCTCTACGCCTCCTGGGGCTTCTCGGAATTCTCGAGTGCCTGCTCGAAGCGGCCGAATCCGTGGGCATCGATATCGGCGATGAGGTCAGCAGGTCCCTCTGCGACGAGGTTGCCGTGGACCATCACATGCGTGCGGTCGACGGAGAGCTTGTCCAGGATGCGCGTGTTGTGCGTGATCATGAGGAGCGCGCCGTCGCAGTCCCTGCGGTAGGCCTCGATGCCCTTGGAGACGATCTTCAGGGCGTCGACGTCGAGGCCGGAGTCGGTCTCGTCGAGGATAGCGAGCTTCGGACGGAGCAGCAGGAGCTGCAGCATCTCGATCTTCTTCTTCTCGCCGCCGGAGAAGCCGACGTTGAGCTCGCGCGTCAGGAACGATTCGTCCATCTCGAGCTCGTCAGCAATCTCGTTCACGCGCTGACGGAACTTGCGGGCTGTCGTCTTGAGCTCGGGACGCATCTGCGTGATCGTGCGCAGGAACGTGTAGAGAGGCACGCCCGGCACTTCGACCGGCGCCTGGTAGGAGAGGAAGATGCCGGCAAGCGAGCGCTTGTCTGCTGCAAGGTCGGTCACGTCCTGGCCGTCGAAGACAATCTTGCCGTCGCTCACGATGTACTGCGGGTCGCCCATGATCACATGGCCGAGGGTGGATTTGCCGGCGCCGTTCGGTCCCATGAGGACATGGGTCTCGCCTGCACCCACCTCGAGCGAGATGTTGTGCAGGATGGGCTTGTCTTCGGTGCCCGCTGAAAGATTGCTCACCTGGAGCAGTGTCTGGGACATGTTCTCTCTCCAAAACGCTCGCGAGGCCTTCCGGCCTCTTTGCAGCTGCGTTGCCGCAGCCCCCTTTTGACCAATTCATAGTACTCGCAGGGGTATTTAGGAGACAAGCTCGCAACAAAGCCTGCAAAGTGCTGGTATCATACCCCGCAGGCGGCTGGGGTCTGGTCTAAATCCTACTGCGCTGATGGTATTTTACCGTTCCCGCCCGAATCTATACCGCTCAATTGCTGCCGGATTTATGGAATGTGCAGACCTGCCATGGTTTTCCGTCCGACAAGAGCCCTTCGTGCCCTTCATATATATCTATGATGCGGCATCTGTGCCGCGCTCCAGCACCTGAAAACGTTGCGGTGCGGTTGCCAATGGAAGCCAGGGCACGCATCCGCTATAGAATATGGTGCAGAAATGATTCATCCGAGACCGAAAGGCAGGAAGCGCATGGCTCTTTCGAGAGACGATGTGGCAGGGATTGCGGATTACGCCCGCATCCATCTGACACCTGACGAGCTCGACGAGATGACGCAGTACATGAACGATGCAATGGACATGCTTGCGCCTATCCGGCAATATGACCTCGAAGGGGTGGAGCCGACGTTCCACCCAATAGGAGACCTCTCGAACGTGATGGGCGAGGACATCGTCGACGATTCCGTCCGCCATCTCGATATCGAGACGGCCCTTGAGAATGCCGGCTCTGTGCACGACCGCTACTTCAGGGTCCCCTCGATTCTGGGCGACGAGGAGGGAGACCGCTAGTGGCAGATATCGACGAGCTCTCGGCATCCCAGATTGCCCAGGGCGTGAAGGACGGCTCCTTCAGCGCAACCGAGGTCGCGAAGGCGACGCTCGATGCGGTTGATGCACGCGAGGGCGAGGTCCAGGCCTTCCTCGAGATTTCGGCAGATCTCGCGCTTGCAGCAGCCAAGCGCACGGACGAAGCACGCGCGAAGGGCGAGCCTCTCGGCATCCTCGCCGGCGTCCCCTGTGCCTTCAAGGACAACATGCATCTTGTCGGCACGCACACGACGTGCGCCTCGAAGATGCTCGAGAACTATGAGTCCGTGTTTACGGCCACCTGCGTCCAGCGCATGCTCGATGCAGGAGCGACTCCTGTCGGCAAGACGAACATGGACGAGTTCGCATTCGGCTCCTCGACGGAGTCTTCCGCCTTCCACCGCACGAACAACCCGTGGGACACGACGAGGGTGCCAGGCGGCTCATCCGGCGGCTCTGCGGCCGCTGTCGCTGCCGGCGAGGTCACGCTTTCCCTTGGCTCCGATACGGGCGGTTCCATCCGCCAGCCGGCAAGTCTCTGCGGCGTTGTCGGCATGAAGCCGACCTATGGTGCCGTGAGCCGCTACGGTGTCGTCGCCTTCGGCTCCTCGCTCGACCAGGTCGGGCCCTTCGGCCGCTCGGTCGCCGATGTCGCGCTCGCGATGAATGCGCTCACGGGACCTGGCCGCGACCCATATGACTCGACGAGCCAGAACTGCCCGGTCGATTTCCTCGAGCATCTCGAAGACCCGATCGAGGGCAAGACCGTCGGCATTGTCCCTGAGCTCATGGACGCAGCCGGTCTCACGCAGGAAGTGAAGGATGCCCTGGCTGGTGCCATCGCAGCCCTCAAGGACCAGGGCGCCTCGGTCGTCGAGGTCGACCTTCCGAACATCCGCTCTGCCATCGCTGCCTACTACGTGATCGCACCGTGCGAGGCCTTCTCGAACCTTGCCCGCTTCGACGGTGTGCGCTATGGCTACCAGGAGCCGAACTGCGCCTCTCTGGCCGAGCAGACGGCAAAGAGCAGGAGCCACGGCTTCGGCGAGGAAGCGAAGAGGCGCCAGATGCTCGGCGCATATCTCCTCGCTTCGGGCGTCTACGACAAGTACTACTATCCGGCGCAGCAGGTCCGCACGCTCATCACGCAGGACTATGTCAATGCCTACAAGAAGTGCGACGTGATCCTCATGCCGGCAGCGCCACGTACGGCCTTCCGCTTCGGCGAGATGAGTGACCCGACCGAGATGTATGCCTCCGACATGTTCACGATCTCGAACAACATCGCCGGCAACGGCGGCATCTCCGTGCCTTTGGGCCTAGGTGCCACCTCGAAGCTTCCGGTCTCGGCACAGCTGCAGGGCCCTGCCTTCTCCGACCGCAGGCTTCTTCAGTTTGCCCGTGCGATCGAGCGCTCCTTCAAGGCTGAAGGCACCGTCGCGCCTGCATTTGCCGGGAAGGGAGGCGAGCTCAGATGATGAGCCTGGAAGAGGTGCTCAAGGACTGGGAGGCCGTGATCGGCCTCGAGGTCCACACCGAGCTCACGACGCTCGACACGAAGATGTTCTGCAACTGCCGCCTGTCGCACAACGATCCGCCCAACACGAATGTGTGTCCGGTCTGCCTCGGCATGCCAGGAGCGCTTCCGGTCCCGAACAAGAAGGCCATCCAGTCCATTGTCATGGCCGGCCTTGCGACGAACTGCCAGATCATGAAGCACTCGATGTTCTACCGCAAGCACTACTTCTATCCGGACATGGCAAAGAACTACCAGACGACGCAGGGCCCGGTCGCGTTCTGCATGCATGGACACCTGGACCTCACCGTCGACGGTGCCGGCGCGAAGGAGCGCCCGCTCTGGGAGGATGTCGCAGGCGACGGAAAGACGCCGATCGAGCGCGGTGCGGATGGCTCCTACACGGCGCCGATCAGGATCTTGCGCATCCATATGGAGGAAGACGCCGCAAAGATGGTGCACTCGGGCGGCGAGGAAGGCCGCATCACGGGCGCTGCCGAGTCGTTCGTCGACTACAACCGCTGCGGCACGCCCCTGATCGAGCTCGTCACGGAGCCCGATCTTAGGACCCCTGAGGAGGCCCGCCTCTTCATGGAGAAGCTGCAGCAGACGTTCAAGACGCTCGGCATCTCCGACTGCTCGCTCGAGTCCGGCTCCATGCGCTGCGACGGCAACATCTCGCTCAGGCGCCGCGGCGAGACGAAGCTCGGCACGAAGACCGAGATGAAGAACATCAACTCGTTCAAGAGTCTCCACGATGCGCTCGAGTACGAGATCCGCCGCCAGGCAGAGGTGCTCGAGGAGGGCGGCATCATCTACCAGGAGACCCGCCACTGGGAGCCGTCGAAGCGCCGTACTGTCGTCATGCGCGTCAAGGAGACGGCAGACGACTACCGCCTCATGCCGGATCCCGACCTCGCGCCGTTCGACCTCACGGATGACTTCATCGACGACTGCCGCTCGCGCATCCCGGAGCTGCCGGACGAGAAGTGCGCCCGCTACGAGAAGGACTTTGGCCTCAAGCATGCGGACGCCGCGCAGCTTGCAGGCGACCCCGACGTCTCGAAGTTCTTCGAGGAGGCGCTTGCCGGCGCCGACAAGAAGACGGTGCCAATCGTCGCGAATGTGATGGTGAACCTCGTGCCGGGGCATGTGGGCCTCGCACCTTCGCAGGTGCTCTCGCTCTCGAAGCTCCTTGCGGGCGATGCGATCACGTTCGCACAGGCACGCGAAGTGCTCGATGCGGTCGATGGGACGGACAAGGATCCGGAGCAGGTCGTCGACGAGCGTGGCATGCGCCAGGTCTCGGATGCGGGCGCGCTCGAGCCGATCGTGGACGAGGTGCTTGCACGCTGCACGGACCAGGTCGCACAGTACAAAGGCGGCAACAAGAAGGTCCTGGGCTACCTTGTCGGCCAGTGCATGAAGGCATCGAAGGGCAAGGGCAATCCGAAGCGCTTCAACGAGATGCTTTCTGCAAAGCTCGGCTAGCGCAGCTGCAGACAGCAGAGCGCGATAGATAAGGGCTGCTCCTTCGGGGGCAGCCCTTCTGCATGCTTCACGGAGCTTTCATAGCGCAGCCACGAACAAAACAGACAGATCGGGGCATTTGACCGTCTGCGGCCGATTGCGCCCGCTCGCATCTGTGGCTGACTTGAATCTGCGCATCCGGGCACGATATAGGTGTGCAAGGGCAGACAGGACATGACGCGGGGTGTACTCGGCACCTCGCTGGACCTGCCAAGAGCCCGGAAAGTGGGGGTCCCGTGGTTCTGTCCGGGGCCCTCGTCAATCATTGAGGCATATACCTGCTTGCATGAAAGGGAATCTAAGCCTCTGCGTGTCCCTCGGACGAGAGCGCATCTTTCGCGGCATGGCGGAGCATGAGGGCAAGCGTCACGGCAAGGCCCTTCGGCAGGCTCGTCGCATCGATCCATTCCTCGCGCGTATGGGCGCCGCCGCCGACGATCGTGCCGACCGAGGTGGCGGGGATGCCCAGGGAGAGCGGGATGTTCGCATCCGTCGAGGCGGGGGAGGTATCGGGTTTGGTACCTGCAAGCTCCTTCAGGGCTTCGAGGCAGGCACGCGTGAGCTCTTCCTCGTCTTCCTCTGGGATGTCGCCGTTGCCGGGACGGCTGCCGATAGGCTCGATCTTCATCGCGCAGGAAGACGTCGCAAACGAGGCCACGATCTCGCGCAGCCTGGATTCGAGCTCGGAAAGCACGCTCTCGTCGGTCGAGCGGAACTCGAAGAGAAGCGATGCATCCTCTGCGATGGAGTTCACGGTCGTGCCGCCTTCCATGCAGCCCACATTCATCGTCGTGCGGGGATCTTCCGGAAGATCGAGCGCATAGAGCCGCTCGACGAGGGCACAGAGACGCTCGAGCGCGTTCGGCGTGCCGAAGTCTGCCCAGGAGTGGCCGCCCGGCGTATGGCAGCTCACGCGGAAGCGGCGGGAGCCTACCGCGACAGAGCAGCACTGCGGCATGTAGCGGTCGAACGAGATGTATTCGCGGATGCGGTGGCCAAGCTTCTCGAAGACCTGGCGCGTGCCATCGAGGTTGCCAAGGCCCTCTTCGCAGGAGTTTGCGACGACAAGGATGCCGCAGTCAAGATTTTCGGCGATCTCGGGATGGCGGAGAAGATAGCGGGCGGCAAGAAGGAGGCCGGCAAGGCATGCCGTATCGTCGCCGATGCCGGGCGCCATGATCTTCTTTCCCTCGACCTCGGGGTGGAAGGAGTTGCGGTCAGGGAACACGACATCGGTATGCGCGGCAAAGACCGCAAGGTCTCGGGGTGTTCCGTCCTTGTGCCGTGTGGCAATCGGCACGATCACATTCTTCTGGGAATCGATATAGGCCTGGGGCGCGCCGTTTGCATGGAACCAGTCGCAGACGAACTGGGCCCGCCTGCCTTCATGATGGGAAGGGGCGGGAAGCGAGGCGAGGGCGCTCACGAGCATGATCTCCTCGTCGTAGACGGTGCGTGCATATGCCTTCACGAGCGCAGCGATCCTTGCGTCCATAGATGCCTTCCCATCCTCTATCCCCGTGCATTGCTGCCCAAATCGTAGCAGAGGGGAGATGGACGCCCCGCTATCCTATTCGCTCTCTTCGTCAAGCTCCTGCAAAAGCGCATAGGAGTCGCCGAGGATTTCCGTGAGCTCCTGCATCCTGTCAGGACCGATGACTGTCGCATAGTCCTCGATGATCTTCTGGAAGCTCTGGCGCGTGCCGGCAACGAGCTTCTTGCCCTTGCGGGTGATCGTGACCCTGATCTTGCGTGCGTCATGAGGGTCCTTCACGCGCTTCGCGAGCCCCTGCTCCTCGAGGTCGTCGATGATCTGCGTGATGCGCGGACGCGTGAGACCGACCTCCTCCGCAATGCGGACGGCAGACGTGTCATGCTTGTGGGTGTCGAGATAGAGTAGCACGGTCACATTGCCCTGCGAGAGACAGCGCAGCAGGGGAATCGAGAGGCGGTAGAGATTCTCGAGCGTCTCGAGGCAGGCCTTTGCCGCATCGGTCCCGCTTTCTTCGGAAGGGGCTTTCTCGGCTTCGTCAGCATGCACCCTCGCTGCCTTTGCAGAGAGTTCGTCAGCATGCAGGACCTTGGAAGCAACCGATTCGATGGAAGATGTGCCGCTGTATCTCATGTAAACCTCTTTAGCGGAAGTGAGCGTAGTGCCTTATGCGACTCTGTATCATAATAGGTCAGAGATATTGAACGAAAGCCGTGTTTTTTGCAGTGAGTGCGTTATTTGACACTTTGTTTCGGCAAACGTGCGCTTCGTTTGCCTAGGGTGCATGAGGAACCTTCGTTTCATCCCTATTTCCGATAGGCGGCACTCCTTTTTCAGCAGCAGCCAGCGTGCTACCATGCGCTCAAGGTAGAGGCGCGGACAGATGATGCCCAGGCGAGCCGGCAGGCGAAGACCTTGGGCGGAGGCGGAATCCGCCGAACTTCGAGGGCAGGCATGCTCTGGAAGTGGGCCCCGCGGGAATACGGCGGGGACTGTCTGCGGGAATGCCTGCAGGAGCGCTATGTCATGAGGCCGAGGTCGCCAGCAAAGTGCTCTTTGCTGGCGATTGCTGTATTGGGCAGGTTTATCGGAAAGGAAGACCGCATGGATCTTCAGAAGCTTACCGGCTCCATCGTCGCTCTGGTCACGCCGTTCAACGAGGACGGATCTATCGATTACGCCTCGCTCGACAAGATCCTCGAATTCCAGGTCACGAACGGCACGGATGGCATCCTTGTGCTTGGCACGTCGGGCGAATCGGCCACGATGACAGACGCTGAGGACATTGCCGTCGCGAAGTTCGCCGTCGAGCATGTGGGAGGGGCCGTGCCCATCTTCGGCGGCGCAGGCTCGAACTGCACGCGCGAGAGCTACAACAAGTCGCTCGAACTCGAGAAGGTCGGCGTCGATGGCCTCCTCGTTATCACCCCGTACTACAACAAGTCAAACGAGGAAGGCATCTACCAGCACTTCAAGACCGTGCTCGATGCAATCGACGTGCCGGCCATCCTCTACAACGTGCCCTCCCGCACCGGCTGCTCCATCAGCGTGAGGAACCTCGAGCGCCTCTCGAAGCACCCCCGCGCCCTTGCCATCAAGGAGGCATCGGGCTCGATCGGCTATGCGACCGAGATCGCCCACTGCCTGGGACCCGACTTCGGCATGTTCTCCGGCAACGACGATATGGTCCTGCCGCTCATGAGCTTGGGTGCCCGCGGCGTCATCTCCGTCTGGGCCAATGTTATGCCGAAAGAGGTGCACGAGATGTGCAAGAACTACCTCGCCGGCAACATCGAGGAGGCCAGAAAGACGCAGCTTGCCTGCCTCGACCTCATCCATGCTCTCTTCTGCGAGGTGAACCCGATCCCTGTGAAGCAGGCCATGGCAGACATGGGGCTGCTCCAGGCGAACTACCGCCTGCCGCTCTGGCCCATGACCGATGAAGACCATGCAAGGCTCCGCCGCGCTATGGAGGGAGTGGGTCTTCTTGGCTAAGGTCGTGCTGATCGGCACCGGACGCATGGGTGCCGTGCTCGAGGGGCTCATTGCCGAGCGCGAAGGCTTCGAGCTTGTCGGCAAGGTTGGCTTCGAGAACAGAGACGTTCTGCCCGATGGGCTTCCCCAGGCAGATGTCGCGATCGACTTCTCTGCGCCGGCACTCACGAAGGACCTCTGCACGTATGCCAGAAGCTGCGGCTGTGCCGTCGTCTCCGGCACGACGGGCCTGGGAGATGAGGAGATGGGCGCTCTCGAGGAGCTCGGGAAGTCCGTGCCGGTCGTGCATTCCGGCAACTACTCGCTCGGTGTCGCCGTGCTCCGCCGCCTCGTGGCTGAGGCTGCGCGTACGCTTTCCGGCTGGGATATCGAGATAGAGGAGACGCATCACCGGAAGAAGGTCGATGCTCCTTCGGGCACGGCGAAGATGCTCATCGAGGCCTGCGATCCGGAAGGGACGTGCCCTGTCGTCTATGGACGCGAAGGCATCGCCGGCGAGCGTCCCGAGCGCGAGATCGGCGTGCACAGCCTGCGCGGCGGCACCGTGGCCGGAACCCATGAGGTGCACTTCTTCGGCACGGACGAGGAGCTTGTGCTCACGCACCGCGCACAGAGCCGCCAGATCTTCGCCGAGGGCGCGCTTGCCGCAGCAGAGAAGCTGCTCGGCCGCGAGCCGGGCTTCTATACGTTCGAAGACCTCATGTTTGCTTAGTGTCTGCATAGCTTATTTTCTGCAGCTTGCAAGGGCTGCCGTTCGCCGATGGGCGAGCGGTGGCCCTTTCGATTTTTCGCCGACTTTCAATATCGGGAAATGCAGCATCGGGGCAGGAAATGCTCACGTGGCCACATTTGCCTTCAGATTGCAAAACAGAATATGCGCAATATTGCGCATTGTGACGCCCGGATTTTGGGGCACGATGGGGTGCAGACCCTGTACATGGCAGCTTGGAAAGGACTGTTCTCATGGTCAATCGTTTCGTGCTCAATACCATCTCCTATCACGGCGCTGGCGCAATCAAGGAGATCCCGGGCGAGATCTCCCGCCGCGGCTACAAGAAGGCCTTCGTCTGCTCCGACCCTGACCTCGTGAAGTTCGGCGTCACCGCAAAGGTCACCGATCTGCTCGATGAGGCCAAGATCGCCTGGAGCCTCTACTCCGAGATCAAGCCGAACCCGACCATCCAGAACGTCCAGGACGGCGTTGCGGCCTTCAAGGAGTCCGGCGCTGACATGATCGTCGCAATCGGCGGCGGCTCCTCCATGGATACCGCAAAGGCCATCGGCGTCATCGTCGAGAACCCCGAGTTCGCCGATGTCCGCTCGCTCGAGGGCGTCGCTCCGACGAAGAAGCATGCCGTGTTCACGATCGCTGTCCCGACGACCGCTGGCACCGCAGCCGAGGTCACGATCAACTACGTGATCACCGACCCGGAGAAGGTCCGCAAGTTCGTCTGCGTCGACACGAACGATATCCCCGAGGTCGCTGTCGTCGACCCTGAGATGATGGCATCGATGCCGGCAGGCCTCACGGCTGCTACGGGCATGGACGCGCTCACCCATGCAATCGAGGGCTACACGACGAAGGGTGCCTGGGAGCTCTCCGACATGTTCCATTACAAGGCCATCCAGCTCATCAGCCAGAACCTCCGCGATGCCTACGCAGAGGCAAAGAGCGGCAAGCCTGCCTCTGGCCGCGAGGGCATGGCTCTTGGCCAGTACATCGCCGGCATGGGCTTCTCGAACGTTGGCCTCGGCATCGACCACTCGATGGCGCATACGCTCTCCGCGCACTATGACACGCCGCACGGCGTCGCCTGCGCAATGCTGCTCCCGATCGCTATGGAGTTCAACAAGCCGGTCGTGACGAAGCGTCTCGCCGAGGTCGCTGTCGCTATGGGCGTCGACACGACGGGCATGACGGACGACGAGGCAGCAGATGCCGCTATTGCTGCCGTCCGCAAGCTCTCCGAGGATGTCAACATCCCGAAGACGTGCAAGGGCCTCGTCGAGGAGGACCTCGACCAGCTCGCAAAGGATGCCCTCGCAGATGCCTGCTATCCGGGCAACCCGCGCGAGGCCACGCCGGAGCAGGTCAAGGACATGTTCCGCAAGATCATGGCATAGAAGGCCAGAGAAAGCCTGCCTGGGCGCCCTTCCGGAATCTCCGGGAGGGCGCCTTCTTTCTGATACGATGCAGTGAAGCGAAGCGCTGCGAATGGAGGAGCGATGGGCACGATCGACGACTATCTGCTGTGGCGGGGAGACCTCTCGTTTGCCGAGCGTCCATTCAATGACTGCGACAATGTCGTCTGCTCCTGCATCTCCTATCTCGATCTTGCCTCGTTTGTCCCGAAGGAGGGGGAAGAGGGCTCGGTCTCTGTGCACGATGCGCTCAGGAGCCTGCTTGCCGAGGCTGAAGGCAACATCCAGCCCTATGTGCGGTCGATGGCAAACATCACGGCCACGACGCTCGAGCTTCTCGCGGAGTCGAGGCGCTTCGGACCCCTGGCGCTCCATGACCTGATCGATGTCTTCGTGCCGGAGCGCGCGGTGCAGGCCTCGGCTCTGACGATAGATGTGACGCCCACGGAGAGCTATGTGTCATACCGCGGCACGGACTCGACGCTGGTCGGCTGGCAGGAAGACTTCATGCTGAGCTTCACCGTCACGGAGGCGCAGACGATCTCTGCCGGCTACCTCAAGAGGATGGCGGAGCGGGCGCAGAGGGAAGGCAGGCGCCTCTATGTGGGCGGCCACTCGAAGGGCGGAAACCTCGCCTCGTATGCTGCAGCGATGCTGCCGCAGGACCTTGCGGCAGAGATCCTGTTCTGCTGGAGCAACGATGGTCCCGGCATGGATGCCTCTGTCGTCTCGAAGAGCGCCTGGGATGTGCTCGGGCACCGGTTTCTGCGCCTGCAGCCGACCTACTCCATCGTGGGCCAGCTCTTCGACCGGCCTGAGGAGCCGCGCATCTATGTGAAGAGCACGGCCACAGGAGCGCTCCAGCATGACCCGACATCCTGGGAGATGGGACCCTCCGGTGTGATCGCAGCTGACGACCTCCTGCCTCAGTGCAAGGTCACGAACCAGATCTTCGCGGACTGGATCGCTTCGGTCCCCAAGGACCAGAGGCGCTCCTTCACAGAAGAGCTCTTCCACGTCCTCGGGGCAGGTGGCGCCACGACCTTGGATGAGGTCACCTCGACGCCTGATGGCATCCAGAAGGTGCTCCAGGCCCTTGCAGGAGCTAGCCCTGCCACGAAGGATGCGATCATGAAGCTTGTCGCCTCGACGGTCACGAACACGATGTCCTTTGCCCGCCATGCTGCAAGCCGTGCTGTGGAGTCGGCAGCGCTCAATGCAGCGAAGCTTGCAGCACAGCTGCCGCAGGGGCACCTACGCGATGACGGCGCGCAGGATGGCGGAGGCGATGGAGATGACAAGAGCGCCCCAGAACGCGGCACCGAACGTGGCACAGACGATACCGAAGCCGAAGACGGAGACTGAGAGATAGCTTGCAATCTCGAGCGCGACAGCGTTGACGATGAGGGAGAAGACGCCGAGCGAAAGTATCGTCAGGGGCAGCGACAGCACCTTCATGATCGGCTTGATCGTGGCATTCACGAGCGCAAGAGCAAGCGCTGCGAAGATGGCGCTCTTCACGGTGTCGCCGAGCGGCACGATGCCGGGCACGAGATAGATGGCAAGGGCTATGGCCAGGGCGGCGATGAACCAGCTCTTGAGGAAATGCATGGAGAAGCTCCTTTCCGTTCTGGCATCAGTCTACCCGAGAGGATGTCATCTCTCTGCGTCTGCGTGCCTTGTGCTTACTCCCGGGAGAGGTTCCCATCCTTTCTGCACAGTCGCTACTTTAGTGTGCTAAAGTAGACGGACGCCGTACGGAAGGAGAGGGACATGGGCACCGATACGGGAAGAGCAGAGGAGACCGAGCGCCTCATGGAGGCATTCTGCCTGCTCGAGACTCCTGACGAGGCACACGCGTTCCTTCTCGATCTTTTGAGCAAGCGCGAGATCCAAGATCTTGCCCAGCGCCTCGAGATGGCACGGCTCCTCGATGCAGGGGCATCGTATACGGCGGTCTCCGAGGCGACGGGCGCCTCGTCGACGACGGTGAGCAGGGTCTCGAAATGCCTGAACGGCCCCGAGGGAGGCTATCGTCTCGTGCTCGGGCGCCTGAAGGACGAAGGGCGCGCCTAGCCAATGCTGTCGCTTCCGCGCGCTACCATAGATGGGGACACCGGAAGCAAGGAGCAGCAATGGGAATGCATATCGTGCGCACGCATGCAGAAGGCGTGCTTTCTGCCGACGTCGTATCGGCGCTTCGCGAAGCGAACGGCAAAGGGCCAGCTGTCCTGATCGTGCCCTCCTTCGAAGCGCAGATTGCAGCGCAGAAGCAGCTTGCAGACCAGCCGGATCCAGCGCTTTTCGGCGTGAGCGTGACGACGCTTCCTGCCTGGATCAAGGAGCGCTGGGAGGTGTGGGGCACAGGCGACCAGCTCATCGAGAAGATGCACCGCACGATTGCGATGGAGCAGGTGCTGTTCGGTACCGGCAAGGATGCTGCTCCTGCCGGCATGCTGCCGCTTCTGTCGAAGCTCGCCGAGCATGCCCTTCCCTGGCTTCCCCTCAAGCCTGACATGACAGCAGATATGCTGATCGCGAAGGAGCTTGGCCTCACGGATGCAGAGACAGCTGCCATAGGGCAGGTCGGCCGCTATGCAAAGCTCATCCATGGCAGGGGATACATCGAGCCTGCCGAGGCTGCAGCCGATATCGTGCCTGCGATGGAAGAAGCAGGAGCCCGCGTCCCGGCTCTTGTCGTGAGCGGCGTGCAGAAGCTCTCCAGGAGCCAGCGCGAGCTTCTTCTGGCAGTGGCGCGTGCTTCCGATATGTGGTTCGTGGAGAGCATGCGGAATGCCGCGGCAGACAGCGGCAGGCTCATGCCGGCAGAAGAGCTGCGCGTGCTTGCAGAGGACGACGGGATGGCAATAGACGTGCGCGAGAGCGAGACGCCCTGCACGTCTGCGCGTGCAGAGGAGCTCGAAGAGCTCAGAGGCGCCCTCTTCACGGAGGCGGCGCCTGTGCATGCGGGCGGCGCCGTGAAGCTCGCAGAGCCCGCAGGTCCGCTTGCCGAGGCAGAGCTCCTCGTGCACGAGATAGAGGCAGCAGCAGGGAAGGGCATGGCCCAGATCGTCGTCGCCGTGCCCGATACCGGGCGGGCCTGGCGCGAGCTTGCGCCGAAGCTGGCAGCCCACGGTATCGCCGTGACGTCGCGGCTCGAGCGTCCGCTCGACGAGTGCGAGGCAGGCCGTGCCTTCATCGAATACGCCGAAGCGGTGGCAGAGCTTGCCGAGCTCGCATCTGCGTGGCCCGAGCCGGATCGGCTCGATAGCGGAAAGGTCCGTGTGCATCTCGGTGACATGAGCTGGTGGCCGCCCCGTGGTCTCACGGATTTCCTGCTCTCCGACATAAGCCACATGACGACAGAGACAGCGCAGCGCTTTGACGAGAAGTGGAGAGCGGACCGTCTGCTCTCGCCCGAAGACGTGCTCCTGACGCTCCAGAACGAGCGGATGGTCGGCGCTTCTGTGGCCCGCGCGACGCAGGAGCTCCTGAAGGGACATATCGGCACGGCGGCGCAGCGTCTGCTTGCTCTCTATCTCGAGGGGATCGAGGCGCCGGATGACAGCCTTCAGGACAGCGAAGGCAATGTCGTCATGCGTGTCGAGCGCATGGCAGATCCGCTCTCCGACCAGGAGGCGCAGGGCACCCTTGCCGGCATCCTGAACCTTGCGGGGACGCTCAAGGAGCTTGGCATCTCTGCCGATCCGAAATCGGAGCATCCGCTGCCGCTCAAGACCGTTGTGGCCTTCATGAAGCAGGCCATGGGGGAGAAGGCGCTCGTGCTCTATCCGGGCTGGGGCGGAAAGGATGCGGCCGTGCAGGTCCGCATCGCGGGTGCCTCCGAGGTGGCAGGCATGGAGCCTGCATCGGCAGATGCGGTCTTCGTCTGCGGCCAGACCTCAGTCGAGAGCGCTGTCGAGGCGGGAGACGATGTGCTGTCGGCGCTTCTCGAGCGCTGCGGCATAGAGCTGGCTCCCGATCCCATGCAGGATGCGCGCCGCCGCTTTGTCTCCGAGATTTCGGTGCCGAGGCATCTCCTCGTAATGGAGCGCACCAGATGCGATGCAGATGCAGAGGATTCCTATCCTTCGGTCATGATGACAGAGCTTCTGGCCTCATATGGGCTCGACGATGGAGGAAAGGACGACCAGAACCGGACCTGGGACGAGCGTGCCGAGCTTGCCGGCATGCCGACAGCGCAGGCAGACGAGAGCACGGTCGAGAAGAATCTGTCCGCGGCAGGCACAGCCCCGAGGCTTGCCGCTTCGGAGCCGATCCTTCCGTCCGGTGCGATCGGCGAGGTCTCGAAGCGCTATATCCTCGTGCCGCCTCCTGGCAGGATCGACCTTCTGGATGGCCGCCCGCTCCTTTCCCCTTCGCAGATCGAGACATATCTCGAGTGCCCGCTCAAGTGGTTCAGCCTGAGGAGGCTTGGCCTCGGCGATACGGATGCAGGGCTCGGCGCCGCCGAGACCGGTACATTCGCGCACCGTGTCCTCGAAGAGGTGCATGCTGGCCTTCTGAAGGATGCGCTCGCACGCATGGGGGATGCTACCCTCGATCTCGAGCACGACCCGACAGTGCCGGTTCCCGGCTCGCGCACGGAGGAAGACGATGGGGAGCGGCTCGCCTTTGCCGAAGAGCTTCTCGGCAAGACATTCGATGAGGTATTGGACGAGCAGTTCATCCATAGCGGGAGCAAGGGGCGCCATCAGTCGTTCGTGCCGCACAACGAAGAGGATGAAGGCAAGCTCCGCGCGCTCAGGCGCGATCTTGGGACCCTTCTTTCCTATGAGGGAGGGCTCTTCAAGCATTTCGAGCCGAGACGCTTCGAGTGGTCGTTCGGCCACAGAGACGACCCGGTGGAATATGCGGGCTGCTATCTCACGGGCACGATAGACAGGCTGGATATCGACCAGCATGGCAACGTCTGCGTCATCGACTACAAGCACAAGTCCACGAATGGCTTCGCAAAGGAATATGCCATCTTCCCGGAAAGCAAGCCTGCCGGAGGCGCTCCGTTCGTGCTGCCCCGCAGGGTGCAGTCGCTCATCTATGGGCAGTACGTGCGCCGCACCCATCCGGAGCTCAACGTCGTGGCTGCCGTCTATCTCTCGACGAAAGATCCCCATGCGCTCTCGGGCGCCGTCGCGCAGAATTTTGCCGACTATGTCTTCGGCTCGCATGCGCTCAAGGGCAAGGCGGCAGAGGAGATGATCGTGCCGAGCCATGAGAGCTTCGGCACGGATGAAGAAGGAATGGATGCCCTCCTCGATGCGACGGAGGAGCTCATCAGGCAGAAAGTGAAGGAGCTCATGGCAGGAAACATCGAAGCGGCACCATGCGACAAGACGGCATGCAGCTACTGTCCGGTGCTCGGCTGCGAAAGGAGGCTTGCATGAAGCCGCAGGTCGATATCTCGGGCCTGAGCCCGAAGCAGCAGAAAATCGCCACGACGCTCGATGAGCCGCTCTTCGTCGAGGCAGGTGCAGGCTCCGGCAAGACATTCACGCTGACGCAGCGCATTGCCTGGGCGCTCGCTCCCGGTTCGGGAGAAGACGGCAAACCGTTCCTCGACGACCTCTCCCGGGCCCTTGTCATCACGTTCACGAATGTGGCGGCACGCGAGATCAAGGAGCGCGTGCGCGCGACGCTCAGGAAGTCCGGCATGATGGAGCATGCACTCGAGGTCGACTCTGCCTGGATCAGCACGATCCACGGCATGTGCAAGCGCATCCTTGTCCGCCATGCCTTGGACCTCGGCATCGACCCTGCCTTCACGGTCGCTTCCGGCAACGAGACGGACCAGTACCTCCATGAGGCGCTCATCGAGGTTGCAGGAGAGGCAAGAAAGCGCGAAGGGGAGGATCCGGCGCTCAAGGCGCTCTTCGACGAATATGGCTTCGGCGAGCGCATGGACTCGGGAAAATTCACGGGCGTGCAGGGGCTGCTGCTCGATATACGCGACGCTGCGATTGCGGCGCCGGGCGGCTTCGACGATCTCTGGGTGCCCGAAGCAGCCGATATCGCCGAAGCGATGGGCGATTTCTATAATGCCTACGGTTCGCTCGATGTGAAGGAAGACCTCTCGGAGGGAAGCTTCAAGAAGGTCATGCGTACGCTCGGACGTCTCGAGGAATTCAACAGCATGGCACCGGGCGAGCGGACGCCCGAGCGGGCGCTCGAGACGCTCTCGCAGGTCGAGTGGCCGGGCTCGTCTCCGAAATACCGGGACAAGCTCGTGTGTGCGCGCGACGAGATGCACCGCGTCCAGGCAGAGATCGCCCTTGCCAGGACGCGGGGCATGGCCGAGACGCTCCTGGAGCTTGCCCGGAAGGTGGACGAGCGCTACTTCGAGAAGAAGAAGGAGCATGCGCTCTTCGACAACGACGATCTGGTGACGCTGGCGCTCAGGGCGCTCCAGGAGAACGACGAAGTGCGCAAGGCTTATGCGGGCCACTTCCGCCTTGTGATGGTCGACGAGTTCCAGGATACGGACAAGAAGCAGCTTGCCCTCATCAAACTCCTGTCGGGCGAAGGCGCCCGCCATCTTGCCACGGTCGGCGACTCCCAGCAGTCCATCTACCGCTTCCGTGGCGCCGATGTCACGGTCTTCCACGAGAGGGGAGAAGAGCTTCCTGAAACGGAGAAAGTGCAGCTTGCGACGAACTACCGCAGCCACAAGGACATCCTCTCGTTCGTGGATGCGGTCTGCGGAGGCGATCGGGGCATCCTCGAGCACTTCATGCATCTCGACCCGGCCGAGAAGCACAAGGGCACCTACGAGACGCCGGACATCCCGCGCATCGATATTGAGATCTCGGCAGGCACCTTCCGCACCAAGAAGATGCAGTCTGCTGTAGGTGCCGCCATGATCGCGAAGAGGTTCCGGGCCATGGCTGATGCCGGCGCAAATCCGGGCGACATGGTGCTTCTCCTCAGGAACATGACAAACGCGGAATTCTATATCGACGCAATCAGGAAGGAAGGGCTCTCCTGCGTCGTGAGCGGAGGCTCTGGCTTCACGAAGACGGTCGAGGCCGAGACGATGCAGGCGCTCCTGCATTTCCTGGCAAATGACCGCGATACGGAAAGCGGGCTCTTCCCACTTCTGTCCTCCGATGTCTTCGGCATACCTGCCGACGATTTCGTGCAGCTCGCGACGACGACGCAGCCAAAATCCGACCTGCCGACAAAGCGCTCGATCGAAGCGGGGCTGGCCACGATGCAGTTCCGGCCTGACTATGAGCCATCGGTGCGTCTCGTCCGTGCCCACGATGTCCTCGTCCGGGCCCGCCAGATTGCACGCCGCAAGAACATCGCCGATGCCTGCGCCTACGTCGTGAAGGAATCCGGCTGGCTCTCGCGCCTCGTGCGCGGAGGCGCCCAGGGAAAGGCGGCAGCGGCGAACGTGCTGGCAGCCATCCGCTATGTGAGGGGGCTTTCCCAGGATCTTTCGCTCGGCTCGTCGCGCACGGCCTTCGAATTCGACCGGTGGCTCCAGGTCGCAAAGATTGCGCCTGCCGCGCTCTCGGGAGGAGAGCAGGGTGCCGTGAGGATCATGACCATCCACTCCTCGAAGGGCGCCGAGTTCAAGATCGTCGCCGTCGCGGAGTGCTGGGGCGACTCCCAGGGCGAGCCGTTCTGCTCGGGCGATACGAAAGATGGCAGGCGTGCCGTCATAGTCCCGCCGAAGGGCTTCTCCCACGCGATACCCGAAGACGTGCCGGAGCATCCGAAGACGCTTGCCGAATGGTACGAGCGCCTGAAATACGACAATGCCGAGGCAGACTACAAGGAATCGACCCGCCTGCTCTATGTGGCGCTCACCCGCGCGAAGGAAGCCATCATCCTGGGGCTCAATCCGATCCAGAAGAAGAAGGAGCTCGGAACGAGGCTTGCTGCCGGCGTCGTCGGCGCGCTCTTCGATGGCACGGTGCCGGACCCCGGCACGCACCGGATGGACTATGGCGGAACAGAGCCGGCGCTCGTGCATGTGGCCAGGATATCCGAGACCGAAGAGGCAGGCCAGAAGGTCAAGACGCTCGATGCCGGAGGAATCCTGGGGGATATCGAAGGCGTGCTGCCGAGCGAGCCTTCGAACCTCTTTGCCACGGATGGGCCTGACGATGCCACGTTCGACCTCTTCGAGGAGGAAGAGGATGCGCTCTGCGCGACGACGTATATGCGGGCTTCGCGCGAGGGGATCTTCTCGTACTCTTCTGCGCATGGAAAGATGGCAGAGATGGCCGAGGTGCCGGACTTCGAAGGGGAGGGACGTCCCAAGCGGGGCGGCCATGTGCTGCCGACCCGTGCCGAGCGCGATGCGATGGAGGAAGGAGCGCCTGTCGTCGCCGATGCGGACAAGGCGACGAATCTCGGCTCTGCCTTCCATCTCCTGGCGCAGGGCATGATCGAGACGGGAAAGCCTGCAGACGCAAAACAGATAGAGGCCCAGGAGCGTGCCTGGAGGCTTGGCCCCAGAGGCTGCACGCGCCTCGAGGAGGCGCTATCCCGCTGGAGCGGCTCGTCTGCGAGGAAAGAGGCGCTTGCGCACGGGCATGTGCAGGCAGAAGTGCCGTTCTTTGCGCGTACGCACAAAGAGGAGCTCGGCGAGTATGCAGAAGGCGCCTTCGACCTCCTTGCCTGGGACAGCAGGGATGAGGCCTATCTTGTCGATTACAAGACGGGCGATGTAGGCCTTTCTGCCGAAGAGATCTTCCAGCGCCACTTCCTGCAGGCAGACCTCTATGCCCGCATCCTTATGGACGAGGGCTTTGCGAAGGTCTCCTGCCATTTCGTCTGTGTGGAGCTCGAGGATGCAGACCATCCCGGCGAGCCCTTCGTCGTCACGTACGACTATGATGCAGAGCACGCACCCACGCTCTGGTAGTACAGATGTTCCAGACGATTCTGCTATGCTGGAGGGCAGGCATACTGCCTTCCAGCACATCCTTTGAGGAGAGATAGATGGCGTTCGTACATCTTCATAACCACTCGGACTTCTCGCTGCTCGATGGAGCGACGCGCATACCGGCCATGGTGAAGAGGGCAGTGGACCTCGATATGCCGGCTGTCGCGCTCACGGACCATGGCTACATGTTCGGCATCCCGAACCTCGACCTCGAGTGCCGCTCCTACAACGACAAGCAGGAGAACATGAAGCAGTGGCGCCACGATGTGGAGTGCTTCAAGAAGGGATGGGACCTCGAGGAGCCCCAGAACGCCTCGCCTGATGTGGACTACTTCGGCGACGTGCATGCCCAGTGGGCCTCCGATGTCGCTGCCTGGGAAGGCTCCGACCACGACCTGGCGGCTGTCGAGGCGAACAGGCCCCGGCTCAAGATCAAGCCGATCTTCGGCTGCGAGGCCTACTTCATCACGGATGACTGCATCCCGCGCGGCACGAAGCAGCGCCGCTACCACCTGATCCTGCTCGCGAAGAACGAGACGGGCTATGTCAACCTCATCAAGTGCATGTCGAAGGCGGCAGGCCACGAGATGATGTACTACAAGCCGAGGACGACGCTCGGGATGCTCGAGGAGTACCACGAGGGCCTCATCTGCCAGAGCGCCTGTGTGCAGGGCATCATCCAGCAGAGGATCCTCGACGGCGAGTTCGAGGATGCCATCCATTGGGCCAAGGAGTTCAAGCGCGTCTTCGGGGACGACTTCTACATGGAGATCCAGGACCATGGCCTGAAGTTCAGGAATGGCTGGGATGACCGCAAGCTCGACGAGCGTCTCGTGAAGATCGCCCACGAGCTCGGCATCAAGGTCGTCTGCACGAACGACTTCCACTACCTGACCCGCGCAGATGCCAAGACCCAGGACCTCCTGTCCTGCATCGGCAAGAACACGACCGTGAACGACACGACGCGCATGCGCATGGAGGGCACGGAGTTCTATATGAAGACCGAGGAGGAGATGCGCGAGCTCTTCTCCTGGTGCCCTGAAGCCTGCGACACGACGCTCGAGATTGCCGACAAGTGCAACTTCGAGCTCGACTGGAACTCGATGTACCTGCCGGAGTTCCCAGGACTGAAGCCGGGAGAGACGGCAGAGGAGCGCTTCCGTGCCGAATGCGAGAAGGGCCTTGCCCGCCGCTATGGACCGGACTGGAAGAACGTGACGATCAACGGCATCAATGTCGAGGACCGCTACGAGCACGAGGCCGGCATCATCATCGGCAAGGGATTCGCGAACTACTTCCTGATCGTCCAGGACTACGTCCAGTGGGCAAAGGACAACGGCATCGGCGTCGGCCCGGGCCGTGGCTCTGCTGCTGGCGCTATCGTCGCCTATGCCATGAACATCACGAACTTCGATCCGCTCGAGAACGGCCTCATGTTCGAGAGGTTCCTGTCCCCGCAGCGTACCGAGATGCCCGATATCGATATGGACTTCGACGATGAGCACCTCCAGGACGTCCTGCAGCACGTGCGCGACGTCTACGGCGAGGACCGCGTCTGCAAGGTCATCACCTACTCGCAGATCAAGGCGAAGCAGGCCATCAACGACGCGAACCGCGTGCTGGGATTCCCGGTCTTCATGGGCCAGAAGCTCTCGAAGATGCTCTCGAACGATCCGAAGCTCACGCTCGCGAATGCCCTGCACAAGAACGAGGCGAAGCCTGACCAGTACTCTCCCGACTTCGAGGAGATCTACAACAAGGATCCTGATGCAAAGAGCATCATCGACGCTGCCATGTCCATCGAGGGCTACATGCGCGGTGAGGGCGTCCATGCCTGCGCTACGCTGATCGCGCCGACGCCTGTCACGGACCATGTCCCGACGAAGCTCGATACGAAGGGCAACGTCACGATCACGCAGTACGAGGGACACTCGGTCGCGGACATGGGCCTCCTCAAGATGGACTTTTTGGGTCTCCGTACCCTGACGGTCATCAACAAGGCGCTTGCGAACATCCGCAGAAGCTATCCAAACAAGGAAGACATCGACAAGATGCCCGACACCGTCAAGAAGACGATCAAGCCGGGGGCAGATTGCGTCGATATCGACGTGGACAAGATCGACTTCTCCGATCCTGCTATCTACAAGCTCATGGGAGATGGCCGCACGGCCGGCGTCTTCCAGGTCGAGTCTGCCGGCATGACCGCAACGATCAAGAACATGCAGCCGCGCGAGTACAAGCAGATCGTCGCTCTCATCGCCCTCTACCGCCCGGGCCCGCTCGGCGCCGGCATGGTCACGAGCTACATCAACCGCATGAACGGCAAGGAGCCGGTCGTCTTCTATGATGACCGCCTCTCCGACATCCTGGACGAGACCTACGGCACGATGGTCTACCAGGAGCAGGTCATGCAGATCTCGATGAAGATGTGCGGCTTTACGCCAGGCGAGTCCGACTCCCGCATCAGGAAGCCTGTGGCCAAGAAGAAGATCAAGATGCTCACAAGCCAGATCTTCCACTGGGAAGGCAATGGCGCGGACGAGACGATCTACGACCACTGGATGAACGGCGCCGTCGCGAACGGCTACAAGAAGGAGACGGCCCAGCGCATCTGGGACGATGTCCTCGAGTTCGCTTCCTACGCCTTCAACAAGAGCCACTCTGCCGGCTATGCCATCCTCGTCATGCAGACGGCCTGGCTCAAGGCCCACTTCCCGCGCGAGTACATGGCATCGGTGCTCACGTCCTACATGGGCAAGACGGACAAGATCGTCCACTACGTGAACTCCTGCAGGCACGAGGGCATCAAGATCCTGCCGCCTGACATCAACGAGTCCGGCCGCGACTTCACGGCTACGCATGAGGGCATCCGCTTCGGCTTTGCCGGCATCCGCGGCGTCGGCGAGTCCGTCGGCGAGGCGATCATGGCAGAGCGCGAGAAGGGCGGCCCCTTCAAGACGCTCCATGACTTCGTGGACCGCGTCGACTCCTCGCAGGCGAACCGCCGTGTCGTCGAGGCACTGATCAAGAGCGGCGCCTTCGATTCGACGGGCTACACGAGGCGCCAGCTCATGCACTTCGTGGACAAGAACAATCCCTTGAACATCATCGACTCTGCGGCAAAGCGCCAGAGGGACCGCGCTGCTGGCCAGTCCTCGTTCTTCGACATGTTCTCCGAGGTCCAGGGCTCCGGCTTCGAGGACGAAGTGCCGGCGCCAGATGGCATCGAATGGGACCGCCGCACGAAGCTTGCCCAGGAATACGAAGTCCTCGGCATCTACGTCTCGGACCACCCGCTGCGCCCGTACGAGTATGCGCTCTCGAAGGCACGCGACTACAAGATCTCCGATCTCGAGGTATCGGAGGAGGTCACGAACAGCTATACCGGCGCCACGTCGACGCGCTATCTCGTCGAGGAAGGCAAGTCGATCCGCCTTGCCGGCATGGTGACAGGCGTGCAGAAGAAGACGACGAAGACCGGCAAGTCCATGGCAATCGTGACGCTCGCCGACATGGAGGCAGAGACCACGATCGTCATCTTCCCGAAGCTCTTCGAGGAGTGCCAGGAGGCGCTCAGGGGAGAGGTCGACGAGGAGACGGGCGAGACTGTCGGCGATGTCTTCATCCAGGTGCGCGGCAAGCTCGAACGCTCCGACAGAGGAGACCAGATCATCGCGCAGACCGTCGAGCCGCTGATCCTGAACGACCAGACGAACCGTCCGAAGGTGCTCGAGGTGAACCTGCCGAACACGATGCTCTCGCGCGGCCACATGGAGACGCTCGATTCCATGCTCGTCCGCTATCCGGGCCTCGACAACGTCGAGCTCCGGGTCGAGGCAGCGACAGGCGACATGATGTGCTTCGAGCTTCCCCGCAAGGTCGATGCACACAACATGGTGCTTCTGGCGGAAGTCTCAGATTTTCTTGGACATGACGGAAAAGTGATAGTAGCTTAGTAGCAAATAGTATATACTCCTGTTTAGACGCCCGGAAGGGCGGGAACAAACAGAACTAAGCACGTCCCACAAGAGAGGGGATACATCATGAGTGAAGTCACGTTCTATCGCTGCAACAAGTGCGGCAACCTGGTCGCCGTCGTCGAGAAGGGTGCCTGCACGCCGCAGTGCTGCGGCCAGCCGATGGAGAAGCTCGTTCCCGGCTCCACCGACGCTGCAACCGAGAAGCACGTCCCGGTCGCAGTCCGCGAGGGCTCCGATGTGAAGGTCACCGTCGGCTCTGTCGAGCACCCGATGCTCGAGGAGCACTCGATCCAGTGGATCGCTCTTGCTCAGGGCGACCGCGTCGAGATCCATCACCTGCACCCGGGCGAGAAGCCGGAGACTGTCTTCGCTTCCGTCGCCGAGGGTCCGGCCACGGTCTACGAGTACTGCAACCTCCACGGCCTTTGGAAGTGCGAGCTCTAAGCGCTACTATTCTGCCAAGACCTTTGTTTCGAGCAGCATGGGCTCGGGCGCGGGGCGCCCGGGCCTATTTTCTTTGGATGGTGCACATGAAGATTGCCATAGCCCAGATGTCCTCGGTGGCAGGCGATTTCGAAGTCACGGCCAAGCGGATGGCCGAGAGCGCGAAGAAGGCGGCTGCAGAGGGCGCCCGTCTTGTCGTGTTCCCCTATGCCGTGCTGACGGGGCCGTCTCCTGTTGAGGAGAGCGATACCGAGGCGTATGTGGGAGATGCCGCAGAGACGCTGCGCCGTCTCGGCGACGAGATCGACTGCGCCGCTATCGTGCCGGTCGTCGCAGGGTCTGGCACGGGCCTTGCCGCCGAGGCATTCCTGATCGATGAGGGGCAGCTCGTGCCGCTTCGCATGGGTGCCATGGCGGCATCGATGGGGGCACTCGCCCAGAGCGGGCAGGTTCCCCAGTCCGGCAGCATGCCGGCGCCAGACCTGCCTGAGTTCGAGCTCGACGGCCTGCGCTTCGGCGTTGCCTTCACCTACGATGATCTCGACGACTACCGTGACTATGACTTCGCGCTCGATGTGCTGCTCTACCTGCCCCAGGATGGCTATATCGTACGCGATTCCGATGCAGCGCTCTCGCTTGCGCTCGACGAGAACCGCTTCGCGAAGGACGCGGCAGAGATCAGCTGCTGGCTGGCCTGCGCCGATTCCGTAGGCGGCTATGGAACGGCTCTCTTTGCCGGCGGAAGCTTCGTGCTCGATCCCGAAGGGCATCTCCAGACGAAGGCGCCGCTTCTCGAGGAGAGCCTGCTTGTCTTCGATACGGACGATGCCGGCGAAGGGACGTCGGTGTCCGAGCTTCCGCATGCCGGGGAAGAGACGAAGAGCCATGTGCTCTGGGAGCTCCTCGTGAGGGGGCTTGCAGACCTTGTGCATGCAGAGGGGGAGGACAAGGTCGCGCTTGCGCTCGATGGCAGCCTTGCATCCGGGCTCCTCGCGGCGCTTGCCTGCGATGCGCTCGGACCCCGCAAGGTAGAGGCGCTTCTCGTCGATGAAGGCACTTCCTCCCAGGAGCTGGCGCAGCGCCTCCACATCGAGACGAAGACGCCCGACTTCCGCCTGCCGGTGCCGCAGCCTGGTGCCTGGGCAGAAGAGTCGCCTGAGCTTCTCAGGGGCGTCGAGGCAGCATTCCTCTCGGAGCTTGCCCGCCAGGAGCATGCGCTTGTGCTTCTGCCTGACGACAAGACCGGCCTTTCGCTTGGAGAAGGGCGCACAGCCATAGCAGGCCGGGTGTGGGCTCCTTTCGGCGATATCTGGCGCTCGACGCTCGTGAGCCTTGCGGAAGAGCGCATGCGTGTCTCGCCGGTGCTGCCGGACGAGATGCTCGGCCGCTATGCGGCGCCTGATATCTTCGGCATCTCCCAGTGTGCGGCGACGGAGCGAGGCAGGCTCGAGGCGCTCGACCGCCTGCTTGCCACGCGCATCGAGGATGTCCAGGATATGGCACAACTTCTTGATGACGGCTATCCTGCAGATTTCGTGAAGGCAACCATCCATCGCCTCCATGATGCCGCGCTCACGCGGCAGATGGTGCCGCCCTGCTTCGTGGTCTCGAACTGCACGCTCACAGAGCTCGAGACGCCGGTCGGCGTTGCCTGGTGTGACCATGAGCGCGAAGACAGCGATGCGCAGAACCTCGACGATATCGTGAACGAGCTCGAGCGCATGATCAGAGGACAGAAGCAGGGAACGGCCCCTTCCCAGGATGCCGAAGCCCTGGCCGATGCCTTCGAGCTCATCCGCGAGCTCTCGGGCACGCAGGAGCCAAAGCAGCAGGAAGGCATGGCAGAAGGCGACGGGCAGGACGGCTTCACGATCCGTCCGGGCTTCCCGTCGTGGGGACAGCCATTCTCCGAGAACTGAGCCTGCTGGCGCAATCTGGTGCCGCGTGCTGACAGATGGCCTACTGTGGTACCATGGAATGTGTCAGAACGGTTGTTCGGGGGTTCACACATGGTCATCATCGGCATCGATCCCGGCCTTGCCCATACGGGCTGGGGCATCATAGAGACACGGGGCACGGTCTGCCGTGCCCGCGCCTACGGCTGCATCAAGACAGGAGCAGACGAGCCGCTCCACGAGCGGCTCGGGCGCATCTATCAGGATGTGAACGACGCAATCATCCAGTTCGAGCCCACCGAGCTCGCTATCGAGAAGATCTTCTTCGCCGAGAACAGCCGCTCGGCCATAGCTACCGCGCATGCGCGGGGAGCTGCGCTCGTGGCGGCGGCAGAGAAGGGGCTCAAGGTCGGCGAATATACGCCGATGCAGATCAAGCAGGCCGTCGTCGGTACCGGTGCTGCAGACAAGCACCAGGTGATATTCATGGTGAGGCAGGTGCTCGCGCTCGACCACGATCCGCACCCCGACCACTGCGCCGATGCCCTGGCTGCTGCGATCTGCCACTGGAACCTGAGGCGCACGCAGGACATCTCGCGCTACGCGAACGGCAACCAGAAGACGGCAGTGCTTGTCCGCGAGGCAGAGATTGCCCAGAAGGAGCAGAGACGCCGGGAGAAGCATGAGGAGACGGCGGCAGCGACGGCTGCTCGCCTCGAGAAGATGGCACGGGAAAGGGCATCGAGATGATTGTGCAGCTGACAGGAACGCTCGTGGAGGTGCTGCCGACATCCGCCGTGCTCGATGTCGGCGGTGTCGGCTATGAGCTCGGCATATCGGCAAACACGGCAGCATCGCTTCCCCAGGTAGGGGAAGCTGGTGTGACGCTTCTGACCCGCATGGTCGTCTCGCAGGATGCGCTTCGGCTTTATGGGTTCGCGACGAAGGAGGAGCGTGCGCTCTTCGACCGGCTCGTGCAGGTCGCAGGCGTCGGTCCCCGCCTTGCGCTCTCCGTGCTCTCGACATTCACGCCAGAGGAGCTCTATGCAATCGTGTCGGCCGATGACGCTGCCGGCATGTCGCGCGTGCCGGGCGTCGGCAAGAAGACGGCGCACCGCCTGATCCTCGAGCTCCAGGGCGTCTTCGCGAAGGACCCCATCCTGATGGGCCTTGCAGGCAAGGCGGCCACCGAGATCCCTGCACGCAAGGGGATGCCCCTGCCTCTTGCGGAATCTCCTTCCGAGGAGGTCACGCAGGCACTGCTGTCCATGGGATTCACGCCGAAGGAGGCAGAGCTTGCGCTCAAGGGTGCAGACGAAGCCGGAGCCGTGACTGTCGAGTCTGCGCTCAGCTATGCGCTGAAGCGTCTGGGAGGTGGCGTCTAGGATGTGGCAGGCAAAGCAGGACGATCTCTTCGAGGATATGGCGCGTCCCGGGCATGCCCGCCAGGTTTCGGGCGAGCTCCAGGAAGACGATATCGAGGTCGACCGCACGCTCAGGCCCCGCACGCTCGATGACTACATCGGCCAGGAACGCGTGCGCGACAATCTCCGTGTCCTCATCGAGGCGGCGAAGAAGCGTGGCGAGCCGCTCGACCATGTGATCTTCTCGGGCCCTCCGGGACTCGGCAAGACGACGCTCGCGAATGTGCTGGCAAATGAGATGGGCGCCAAGATGCATACGACGAGCGGCCCCGCCATCGAGCGTACCGGCGACCTTGCGGCAATACTCACGAATCTCGAGCCGGGAGACGTGCTCTTCGTCGACGAGATCCACCGCCTGAACCATCAGGTGGAGGAGGTCCTCTATCCTGCCATGGAGGACTTCTTCCTCGATATCGTGATCGGCAAGGGCCCGGCTGCCCGCTCGATCCGTCTCGATATCCCGAAGTTCACGCTTGTCGGCGCGACGACGAGGACCGGCCTTCTGACAGGGCCGCTGCGTGACCGCTTCGGCATCTCCTACCGCCTCGACTACTACACGATTCCCGAGCTCACGAGGATCGTCGTGCGCTCTGCCGGCATCCTCGGTGTCGGCATCGACGAGGAAGGCGCGCAGGAGATCGCGTCGAGGAGCCGCGGCACGCCGCGCCTTGCGAACAGGCTCCTGAAGCGCGTGCGCGACTACGCCCAGGTCAAGAGCGATGGCACGATCACGGAGAAGGTGGCGCGCGAAGCGCTCTCGTTCTTCGAGATCGACGAGCTCGGCCTTGACTGGATGGACGTGAAGATCCTGACCGCGCTCTGCCGGACGTTCAGGGGACGACCGGTCGGCCTCACGACGATCGCGAGCGCGGTGAGCGAAGATCCGTCGACTATCGAGGACGTCTACGAGCCGTATTTGCTACAGTGTGGTCTGGTGATCCGGACACCGCAGGGAAGGAAAGCGACCCGCGCGGCCTTCGAGCACCTCGGACTCATCCCGCCTACCGATGCATAGGAGCGACTTATGCTGCAACGCGACTATATCCTGATGCTCATCACACAGTTCGTCGATGCCGTGACGGACCCGCTGCTCCACGCATCAGCGCACCAGGACCTGAAATCGATTCACGAGGCAGAGCACGCCGTCGGCGACCTGCTGCAGCTCGACCCCGAGACGGCGCTCATGCTGACGCCTGAATCGCTCGTCACGATGATGGACCTCTCCGGCATCGGCGATACGGTGGCAGGATATGCTGCCTACGTGCTGAACAAGCTCGCTGCGCTCTACGAGAGGCGCGGAGATGACCAGAAGTCCGAGCTCAGGCTTGCCCAGGCCCGTGCCGTGGCCGTCGCATTCGGCTGGGACCTCTCGAACATCCCTGATGAGCTTGCCGATCTCGACAAGCAGCTCGCATAGATGCGGCTTTTCCCTGCCGTTCATAGGCTGTGTTCAGGCGCTAGCCGCACCTGTTCAGCCATTGGCAGACTTTGTTCAGCCTATTGCTGCCATTTCCCTCACAGAAGCCCTAGAGTGTTGACGCGGGCGCGCGAAGGAAGGGGCGGCTATGGCATGCTATGCGCTCTCTGACATACATGGCAGGCTGAAGACGCTCGACCGCCTGCTCGAGAAGGTTGGTCCTGCCGAAGACGATGAGCTCTACATCCTCGGCGACATGATTGACCGCGGCCCCGATTCCGTCGATGTCATGAAGCTCTGCCGCAGCCTTCCGAATGCGACGGTGCTTCTCGGCAATCATGAGCAGCTCATGCTCGACTGCTTCCACGATATGGGCGACCAGATCGCCCTTCTGAACTGGGCCATCAATGGCGGAGTGCCGACGGCGAAAGGCCTCATGAAGCTCAAGGCAGCCGAGCGCCACGACCTGCTCGACTGGGTCGGCGGCCTGGCGCGCTGGATCGTGAAGACCGTTGGCGGGCGCACGTATATCCTCGTTCATGCCGGCGTGAAGTCCGAGGCCCTGCCTCCCGACGCGAAGAACCATATCCCTGCTGCTCTTGCAGCCCAGGACTCCGACGATCTCATCTGGATCCGCGAAGGCTACCTCGACCGTCCGACAGGGCTTCTCGATGAAAAGGGCGAAGGTCCCATCATTGTCGGCGGCCATACGCCGACAGCGCTCGCAGAGACGCTTGCCGACTGTGCAGACAGAAGCGCCCTCAACGACGATGGCAGATGCCAGATGCTCTCGCTCGGCGCAACTGAGGAGACAGGCGGCGTCGCCGACCGTCTCGTGATCGACTGCGGAGCAGGATCGGTGCCCGAGCACGGCAGGCTCTGCATGCTGCGTCTCGACGACCGGAAAGAGTTCTACGAGGACGTGCTCGATGGAGACTGAGACGATCGTCCATCCGCTCGCGCCGATCGTGCCGGAAGATGCCCGTGTCCTCATCCTCGGAAGCCTGCCGAGCCCGAAATCCCGCGAAGCCGGCATGTACTATGCAAACCCCCAGAACCGCTTCTGGCCCGTGCTTGCAGGGCTCTGGGACGAGGCGGTGCCTCTCGAAAACGATGAGCGCATCGCTTTCTGCAGCCGGCACCATATCGCGCTCTGGGATGTCATCCACCGCTGCCGCATACGGGGCGCCTCCGACGCAAGCATCACGGATGTCGAGCCGAACGATATTGCGGGGCTCCTTGCCGGCACGAAGATCTGTGCGGTCTTCACGACCGGCACGAGGGCACATGCACTCTATAGGCGCTATATGGAGAAGAAGACGGGCATGCCGGCGGCTGCATTGCCCTCGACGAGCCCTGCAAATGCACGCATGCGCCTGCCCGATCTGCTTTCCGCCTATGCACCGGTCCGCGAAGCTGCAGATTGCATAAAAGCCCGCTAATATGGAGCAATAAGTACAGAAGCGCCACTGCGCGGCACGAGGGGTCGGCTCCATGGGTCTCAAAGACATGCTCAAGACAGAGGATACGCGCCGTCTCCTCATCGAGGCGCCGGCGGCGCGCTTTGTCCATGGAGCGCTCCGCACCGAAGAGGATGGGCAGGGCCTTGTCCGTCCCTGGCGCATGAGCGAATCATGCATGCGGGTGCTCGGCAGCTGCATGGCATGGCATCCAGGGCTCTACAAGCAGATGGGACGAACGTCTGCAGGCATCGTGCTGAAGGTCCGCACGAACTCGCTCGAGATCGGCCTCGAGCTTGTGTGGGATGAAGAGCCATCCGGCACCCGCGCGGTCCTGAAGGATGTGGACGGCAGGGATCCTGCTGCGTGGAAGGCGCATGACGGGGTGTCCTGCACCTGCGATGGGCGCGAGCTCGCATTTCATGAGGCAGGGGAGAGGGCAGAGCTCGTCACCTGGTATCTCGATGAGGATACGCTCCATCCCTCCTGGCATCTCCAGCGGCTTCCGGGATTTGGCCCCGAGCATGAGGTGGAGATATGGCTGCCATGCCTTCGGGGTGTGCGGCTGGGGAAGCTCTGGGGAGACGGCACGACGCTCGCGCCCGTGGAGGTGCGTCCCCTGTGCCTTCTTCTCGGCGATTCCATCTCGCAGGGCTTCGTCGCAGAAGATCCTTGCCATGCGTGGGCTGCCCAGTGGGCCAGGTCCCACGATCTCGATCTTCTGAACCTCTCTGTCGGTGGCCAGGTCTTCGAGCCGCAGTTCTTCGAGGCGCTGCCGCGTGGCCTCGATGTCGCGCAGATCGTCGTCGAGCTTGGCGCGAACTACCGCTATGAAGCCTATCCCGAGAGCCGCCTGAGGTTCGATGTGCGCACGAGCCTCGCGGCGCTCGCTGCGCGCTACCCGGATGCAGAGACCATCGTCCTCACGCCGCTTCCCTATCGCGAGGAGCGCTACGAGACGCATCCGAGAAGCTGCATCGGCGCTGTCGCCCCGGTGCTTGCCGACGAGTGTGCCCGCTATCCATACATGCAGCTCATCGATGGCTCGCACCTTTCAGACCGGAGCCCGCGTGCCTTCGCCGATGGATGCGACCATCCGGGCGAGGCGGGCCAGGCCACGATATGCCGCCGCCTCGAGCTTCTGCTCCATCCCGATGGACGCACGCAGGAAGAGCAGGCACAGGCAGCCGAAGAGATCTTGGCGCATGCGCCGAGGCAGGCATTTCCGCTTGCCGAGCAGATGCGCAGGGGAGGCGTCTCGTTCCTGTCTGTCTCGGAGGGGGCAATCCTGGCGCGGGAGGCAGATGGCACAGAGATCCTCTATGCTCCGGATGCGGAGGCAGGGAAAGATGCGCTTGCACTCTGGAGCCACGCATCGCGCCTCCTGCTTCTTTCGCCTGAGCTTGCACCGTTTGCGGCAGAAGAGCTCGGCCTCACGAAGAAGCAGCCGCTCCATCTGGCGGTCTACAAGGGAAGGCGCCGCTGCAAGATCAAGAAACGCTACCGCATAGAGACGCTCGGAGAAGAGGCGAAGGAGAGCCTCTGCGATTTCCTCCACGGCAGGAGCGATGCAGAAGACAAGGCGGTCCTTGCGAGCCTCGCCGACGCGACGCTTCTCGGCGGCTTCGACGGCGACGAGCTGGTCGGCGTCGTGGGGCTCCGCGCTGACGGGTCGATCGGCCCTCTCGAGGTGAAGCCGGAATGGCGGCGCCGCGGCTGGGCATCTGCCCTCGAAGGCAGGCTCGTGAACCATCTGCTCGCCGAAGACCGGGTGCCCTGGGCGCTCATCGCTCCCGAGAGCAAGCCATCGCTTCGCCTGCATTCGGAGCTCGGCTTCGAGGTGAGCCCTGCCGACGAGCAGTGCCTTCTTGTGAGAGGGAACGTCTGATTTATACTGATTCCTGACAAGAGATACGCAAGAAGGAGGACTGCATGACCAGGCTCCTGAATCCATTGGCCCCGCACCTTGCAGGAACGCTTTCGCCCGACGTGGAAGCAGGCGTGAAGAGCCTCGTGGCGCAGGGTGCGCTCGCAGAAGGCGCGACTCCCGACGAGGCGGCGCTCCGACGCGACGCGCGTCCTGCCGACGAGGAATCCGTCATGCGCCCGGCATTCCTGCGCGACACGGAAAAGATCATCCACATGCCTGCCTACAACAGGCTTTCTGGCAAGACCCAGGTCTTCTCGTTCGCGGCAAACGACGATATCACGAGGCGCGGGCTCCATGTGCAGCTCGTCGCCCGGGTCGCGCGCGATATCGGCCGCGCTCTGGGCCTCAACCTCGATCTGATCGAAGCCATCGCCTTGGGACATGACCTCGGGCATACGCCGTTCGGACATGCCGGCGAGCACTTCCTGAACGATGTGTTCCACGAGAGGAGCGGCCTCTGGTTCATGCACAATGTCCAGAGCGTGCGTGTCCTCGATGTGCTCTATGGCAGGAACATCGCGCTCCAGACGCTCGATGGAGCTCTCTGCCATAACGGGGAGTTCGTGAACCAGCATCTGAAGACGAGCGGCCTTGCAGGCTTCGAGGAGTTCGACGAGAGGATCGCCCGCTGCTGGCAGGAAGGGCCTGCCTTCGTGAAGACCTTGCGGCCGATGACAAAGGAAGGGTGCGTCGTGCGCCTTTCTGACATCATCGCCTATGTCGGCAAGGACCGCCAGGATGCGATACGCGCCGGCCTTGTCGGCGAGGATGCATTCGCCGATGGCCTCGGCGGCGGCTACAATGCCTGGGCGCTCTCTGCCTTCGTCGCCGATATCGTGAACGAGAGCTTCGGGAAGCAGCAGATCTCGATGAGCGAGGAAGGCTTCCATGAGCTCGCACGCGCAAAGGAAGAGAACTACGAGAAGATCTACCGCACGCATGAGGTGGCAGGGGACTTCTCCGAGGATGTCCAGGAGCTCTTCTGTGCGCTCTATGACCATGAGCTTGCAAGCCTCGCAGAAGGGGACGAGAGCCGGGCGATCTTCCATCACCACATCATCCCGCTCGAGCAGCATCTTTCGCACTATGGCAGGACATATGACTGGCAGAGCTCGCCCGACCAGACCGTCGCGGACTTCATCAGCGCGATGACGGACGACTACTTCATCGCGACGTGCGAGCGTCTGTTCCCCGAAGCGCGGAAGCTCTTCCCGAAGCGCAGCTATTTTGACTACAAGCTCCCTGTCAGGGAATGGGAGGCATAGGGCTTGGACAATCTCTTCTCTGCCTATGAGCGCGAGGAGCGTATGAAGCATGCACCGCTGGCTGTGCGCATGCGCCCCGAGACGCTCGAGGACTATGTTGGCCAGGCAGAAGCCGTGGGTCCGGGCTCCTGGCTCCGTGCTGCGATTGAGCACGACATGCTGACCTCTGTCATCCTCTATGGGCCGGCAGGAACGGGCAAGACGACGCTTGCCCGCATCATCGCCCATACGACGCACGCAGAGTTCGTCGAGGTATCGGCTGTCACGGGCACCGTGAAGGACCTGAGGCGCGAGATTGCGGATGCCGAGCATCGCTGGCTTGCGCAGGGAAAGCGCACGATCCTCTTCGTCGACGAGATCCACCGCTTCAGCAGGAGCCAGCAGGATGCGCTGCTCCACGCGGTCGAGGACCGCACGGTCGTGCTTGTGGGCGCCACGACGGAAAATCCCTACTTCGAGGTGAACTCGGCCCTGCTTTCGCGCTCGCGCGTCGTCGAGCTCTCGCCTCTGGGAGACGACGATATCAAAAAGATCGTCGAGCGTGCCGTCACGGCTCCTCAGGGCCTTGCGGGCAGATATGCGCTCGAGCCTGACGCAGAGACAGAGATCGTGACGCTCTCCGGCGGAGACGCCAGGGCAGCGCTCACGTCGCTCGAGCTTGCAGCGCAGCTTGCCATGCCGGTCCAGAAGGATGGGGAAGAGCAAAAGGACGAAGGTCCCTGGAAGATCACGCGCTCCCTTGTCGAAGAAGCGAATCCCCGCCATGGGCAGAGCTATGACAAGTCGGGAGACGAGCACTACGACATCATCTCTGCCTTCATCAAGTCGATGAGGGGCTCCGACCCCGATGCGACGGTCTACTGGCTTGCGCGCATGATCGATGCGGGGGAGGACCCGAAGTTCATCGCCCGCCGCATCCTGATCTGCGCGTCGGAGGATATCGGCAATGCCGATCCGATGGCGATATGCGTGGCGGAGGCAGCATTCCGCTCGGCCGAGGTCATAGGCTATCCGGAGTGCCGGATCAACCTCTGCCAGGCCGCGCTCTACAACGCGCTCGCGCCGAAGTCGCATGCGGCCGAGGCAGCCATCGATGCGGCGCTCAAGGAAGTGCGCGAGGGGCCGGCACGTGCCGTGCCGAGCCATCTGCGCGACCGCCACCGTCCGGGATCGGAGTCCTACGGCCCCTATCTCTACCCGCATGATTATCCGTCTGGCTGGGTCGAGCAGCAGTATCTGCCTGATGGCCTTTCGCGCGGTGCCTTCTTCCAGCCGAGCGGCAGGGGCTGGGAGACGTGGCGCATCGAGCAGACTGGCCGCGACCGCCAGGACGCCGCATCGCATAACAAGGGCAAAAACGGATAGAATTCAGAACAGCATGCCTCCAGGGGGAGGCCGGACAGACTAGGTATGTGTGCATAGAGGAAGGGAGCCACCATGGGTGTCACAGACGTTCTTCTGGCTGTGCTTGTGGCCGTGGCAGTATGGGCAGTCGTCGAGCTTGCCATCACCATCAGGAAAGCCCGCAAGTCCATCGACGAGGTGACGGCTTCGGCGAACCATGCAATCGACGAGATCGAGCCCATCATCGCGAAGGCCGATGGCATGGTGGACGATCTGCAGCCGTCCGCAAAGCAGGTCGAGCCCATCCTCGAGAGCGCACGCGACGCGGTCGTCTCGGCAAACGAGAGCCTCGCGAAGATCAATGGCATCCTGGACGATGTGTCCGAAGTGTCCGGCACGGCAGCCGATGCGACGAATGCTGTCTCGACAGGCGTCGCGAAGGTCGCGGCGGGTGCCGCCACGGCAGGCGCCCGCATCGCATCTGCACTCGGCGCAAAGCCGCATCCTGAGCACTCCCTCGAGGAGGGCCACGCGGCTGCAGAGCCCGAAGATGCGAAGGAGGCTTCTTCCGACAGGGGCTACGTCACGTATCCTTCTGTGCAGGAGAGCCAGGATGCGGACAAGGAAACAGGAAGGTAGGTACCTATTCCCATGCAGAAGAGGCATGTAACCCTGAATGTTCCGCCCGAGGCGGACTTTGCGAGGTCGGTGCGCATGCTCGCCGCCAACCTCGGCGTCGTCTGCTCGTTCTCTGTGGACGATGTGGAAGACCTGCGCATGGCTGCAGAGGAAGGCTTCGTGTATGCCTGCGCGACGAAGCCTGAGAGCTGCGCCGTCACATTCGACCTGGCCGATGGCACGGTCGAGATTACGTACAGCCTGGGCGATGCGGATGCGTCGGAAGACGAGGCCATCGCCTATGCAGATCTCCTGCTCGCTGCGCTCTGCGACGACTATGAGGTCGACGCCGACAAGCACGAGCTCTATCTCATGAAGCACGTTGGGACGGTAGAGAATGCCGACAGATAATCCAGCCCCCAGGGTGCGCCACCGCGTATCCTCGAGGACACCCCGCGGCAAGCTTGCTTGGGACAAGGACCGCACGCGCGAGCTGTTCCGCCGCTACAAGGAGGAAGGGGACATGGAGGCCCGCGAGCAGCTGATCGTGAGCCACCTGAACCTTGTCCGCTTCCTTGCCTCGAAGTTCAAGAACAGGGGAGAGCCGCTCGACGACCTGATCCAGGTCGGCACGATCGGTCTCATCAAGGCCATCGACCGCTTCGATCCGAACCGTGGCCTCGAGTTCACGACATATGCGACGCCGACGATCATGGGCGAGATCAAGCGCCATTTCCGCGACAAGGGCTGGTCGGTCCGCGTGCCGAGGCGCCTGCAGGAGCTTTCCGCGAAGGTGAACCAGACGACAGACGAGCTCACGAAGGAGCTCCAGCGCTCTCCTTCTGTCGAGGAGATTGCAGAGCGTCTCGGAACCTCCGTCGACGAGGTCCTCGAGGCCATGGAGTCCTCGAGCGCCTACAGCGCCGTCCCGCTCGAAGCGGGGGGCTCGAACGGCGACGAGGATGCGCCATCCGTGCTCGACCACTATGCTTCCGAGGACGAGAACCTTGCCTTCTCCGATGACCGCATGGTCATCGAGGATGCAATCCGCGGCTTCTCTCCGCGCGAGCAGGAGGTCATCCGCATGCGCTTCATCGACGGCCTCACGCAGGTCGAGATTGCGGAGAAGCTCGGCATTTCCCAGGTGCAGGTGTCAAGGCTCCTGCGCCGTACGCTCAAGAAGGTGCAGGAGAAGATCGATCCGGACGGCGTCATGCGCTAGCCGGGCGATAACCTGCTATCATCAATGAGCTGGCGATTCGACCTGGGGAGGGCCGTGGCTCAGAAGGACGACTCATACGCGACCGCACGCAAGGTCGCTCTTGTAAGCGCTGCCATCATCGGATGCTGCGTAGCGCTTGTCCTTGTCGTGCGGCTGCTTGGTCTGGTCGGCCCGGCACTAGAGCTCCTGCTCGTGGGCGTCGTTCTGGGCTTCATCTGCAGCCCGATCACGAACTGGCTCGAGGACCACGGCATAGGCCGTGCCCTTGCCGCATTCATAGCCCTCGCTATCGTGATCCTGGCCCTGGTGGGCCTTGCGGTGATTGTCGTTCCGCCCTTCATCCAGCAGCTCCTGAGCCTGCTCCAGACGATTCCGACCTATATCCAGCAGCTGCAGGAACAGTTCACGCAGCTCATGGGCAAATACACGACGACAGACAACGCGGACGCGCAGTACATGCTCTCCCAGGGCGTCAATGCGCTCTCGTCTGTCGGCAGCACGTTTGCCCAGGACCTCCTCACGAAGATCTCGAACGGCCTTCTCACGAATGCCATGACGACGGTGAACAACATCGTGACGTTCTTCCTGGGCCTCGTCCTGGCCTATTGGTTCGCGAAGGACTATCCGGTCATGGTGAGGGAGTGTGCCGTCATCGTCGGCGAGCGCCATGAACAGTCCGTCACGCTCATGCTTGCCGTCATGTCGCGCTCCATGGGCGGCTACATGAGGAGCATGGTCACGACATCGATCGTGAACGGCGTGCTCGCGACGGCGGGCCTTGCTGCCTTCGGGCACCCGTATGCCGGCCTTGTCGGCGTCTTCACGGGCGTGGCCCACTTCATCCCGGTCATAGGACCGTTCGTCTCGGCGGCCTTCGCGGTGCTGCTCGGCCTCTTCCAGAGCCCGCTTCTCGCGCTCGAGACCCTCATTGTCATGGTCATCGCCCAGAATGTGACAGACAATCTGCTGTCGCCTCTGGTCATGCAGTCTGCCGTGCAGGTGCATCCGGTGCTTTCGCTCATCTGCATCATCATGGGCTCCGCCCTGGGCGGCGTCCTCGGCATGATTCTGGCCGTGCCGCTCACGGCTGCCATCAAGGGTGTCTTTGTGTACTACTTCGAGTCGCGCACCGGACGCCAGCTCGTCACCTATGATGGGGCTATCTTCAAGGGCACGCCGTATGTGGACGACGAAGGAAACATCGTCCCATCGTTCGATGCTCTGGACGATGACAGATTCTTCGAGACCTCGAGGCTCGTGAAGGCCATGCCGCATCCTGTGGCACCCAAGGGCGGCCCCTCGTCGAGGACATCTGTCACACACGCATCTGCACCTCATTCCGGAGACACCTCCGGGAACGACAACATGTAAAGGTTTGGAGACACATGAGCACTGCTGAGTACAAGACGATGACAACAGCGGAGATCCGCGACGATTTCCTGCGCTTCTTCGAGAGCAAGGGCTGCAGGCTCTATCCCTCCTCCTCGCTCATCCCCGACGACCCGTCGCTGCTCCTTGCAAACGCTGGCATGAACCAGTTCAAGGAGTATTACCAGGGCACGAAGACCATGAAGGAGATCGGTGCCTGCTCCTGCCAGAAGTGCCTGCGCACGAACGATATCGACAACATCGGCGATGCCCGCCACCTGTCGTTCTTCGAGATGCTTGGCAACTTCAGCTTCGGCGGCTACACGAAGGCGGATGCAATCTCGTGGGCCTATGAGTTCATCACGGGCGAGGAGCACCTTGGCCTTCCGAAGGACCGTCTCTACATGACGGTCTTCAAGGACGACGACGAGGCCATCGAGCTCTGGCATGCCCAGGGCGTGCCGTATGACCACATCTCGCGTCTCGGCGCAGAGGACAACTTCTGGGCAGCAGGACCTACCGGCCCCTGCGGCCCGTGCTCCGAGATCTACTTCGACCAGGGCCCTGCCTTCGAAGGCGAGCGCCCGGGCGACGACGGCGACCGCTATCTCGAGTTCTGGAACCTCGTCTTCACGCAGTATGACCGCCAGGAGGACGGCTCGATGCCGGACCTTCCGCACCGCAACATCGATACGGGCATGGGCCTTGAGCGCATCGCTGCCATCATGCAGCACAAGGGCTCGAACTATGAGGGCGATGTCATGCGTTCCCTCATCGCGCTCGGCGAGAAGCTTGCCGGTGTCGAGTACCATGGCAGCTCGCACCTTGCCTCCGACAAGAGCCTGCGCATCCTGGCCGACCATTCCCGTGCCGTCACGTTCATGATCGGCGACGGCATCCTGCCTTCGAACGAGGGCCGCGGCTATGTCCTGAGGAGGCTCCTGCGCCGTGCCGTCTACCATGGACGCCTGCTCGGCATCGAGGGCCCGTTCCTCACGACGTATGCGCATGAGGTGACGAAGATTCTGGGCGATGTCTATCCGGAGCTCGTCGAGAACCAGGCGCTCATCGACGGCATCATCGCTGCAGAGGAGGAGCGCTTCCGTGGCACCCTCGACGCAGGCGAGACGATGCTCGACTCCGAGATGGCAAAGCTCGGCGAGGGCGAGCAGCTTTCCGGCGATGTGGCCTTCAGGCTCCATGACACGTATGGCTTCCCGATCGACCTCACGCGCGAGATCTCCGAGACGGCAGGACATGCAGTCGATATGGCAGCCTTCCAGGCAGCCATGGACGCCCAGAAGGAGCGCGCACGCAAGAGCGCGAACCGCGATGCCTGGGGCCAGGCAAACAACGTGTGGACGGCCCTCTCTGACCGTCTGCCGAAGACGGAATTCACGGGATACGATTCCGACGAGCTCGAGGGTGCGAAGGTCCTCGCTATCGTCGTGGACGGCGAAGAGGTCAAGAGCGCAGAAGCTGGCCAGGACGTTGAGGTCGTGCTCGACAGGACCCCGTTCTACGCCGAGATGGGCGGCCAGGTCGGCGACACCGGCGTGCTCTCCGGCGTGTCGGCACGCCTTGCCGTGACGGATACGAAGGGCCATAGCGGCATGAGCGCCCATGTGGCGACAGTCGAGGAGGGCGAGCTCCATGTCGGAGACACGCTTTCCTGCACCGTCGACCACGGCAGGCGCGAGCTCATCCGCCGCAACCATACGGCGACGCACCTGCTCGACGCTGCGCTCAAGCAGGTCCTGGGCGACCATGTGAACCAGGCAGGCTCTCTTGTCGAGCCCGACCGCCTGCGCTTCGACTTCACGCACTTCGAGGCGCTCACGAAGGATGAGATCGAGCGCGTCGAGGGCCTCGTGAATGCTGAGATCTTCGCTGCCGAGCCGATTGTCACGAAGGTCATGGGCCTCGAGGAGGCAAAGGCTTCGGGCGCCGTTGCGCTCTTCGGCGAGAAGTACGGCGACACCGTGAGGGTCGTCTCGACGGGCGAGGGCGACCATCCGTTCTCCCGCGAGCTCTGCGGCGGCACGCATGCGAGGAATACGGCCGAGCTTGGCTTCTTCAAGATCGTGTCCGAGAGCTCTGTCGGCTCCAACGCCCGCCGTATCGAGGCAGTGACGTCTGCCGGCGCCATCGAGTACGTCGACGAGAGGCTCTGCGTCCTCGACGATGTGGCATCCGAGCTCAAATGCCAGCCGAAGGATGTGATTGCACGCATCGAGGCGCTCCAGCAGGAGCTCCGTGCGGCAGAGCGCAAGGCAGAGGACCTCATGTACGGCAGCTCCTCTGACCAGGTCGCACAGGCCGTGAAGGCAGCAGAGCAGCTCGACGGCTACAAGTGCGTCTTCGCGAAGCTCTCCGGCATGTCCGGCAAGGAGCTGCGCTCCGTGTGGGACGCCGTGAGGGATGGCATGAATGGCGAGCCCTGCGCTGCTGTCATTGCATCCGAGGCTGACGGCAAGGTCGCCCTCCTTGCAGCAGCCACCGAGACGGCTGTTGCCAAGGGCTTCAATGCCGGCAAGATCATCAAGGAGATCTCCGGCCTCGTCGGCGGCCGTGGCGGCGGCAGGCCGCAGATGGCCCAGGCCGGCGGCTCCGATGCATCCGGCATCGACCGTGCGCTCGAGCGTGCCAAGGAGCTTGCCAAGTGAGGGCGCTTGCGCTCGATATCGGCGATGCACGCATAGGGATTGCCGCAAGCGATGCCTCTGGCATGCTTGCGGTCCCCGTCTGCGTGCTTCCAGCCCAGGAAGTCCTCTCGAACTCCCGGAACTTCCGCCGCGTCATCGAGGACCATGAGCCGGAGATCCTCGTCTGCGGCCGTCCGAAGACGATGGCAGGGGAGGACGGTCCCCAGGCAGAGAAGATCATGACAGAGGCAAGAAGCATTGCCGAGAAGCTGGATCTTCCGGTCGAATTCGAGGATGAGCGTCTCTCCTCGAGCGAAGCGAAAAGGATCCTGCGCGCCCAAGGCCTCTCCGAGAAGCAGATGCGTGGCAAGGTCGACTCGGTCGCAGCGTCGCTCTTTCTCCAGACATGGCTCGACGCAAGGCGTGCGCATGCGCAAGAAGCCTGATTTCATTCAAGAGGCAAAGCCTCGGTGCCCTTTCCTGCAGAAGCGGGGAAGGGCATTTTTCATGCCGAAATTTCAGGAACTGGTATCAGACAGGTCCGACCACAATGTTTGAGCTGTCAAGTAAAACAGAAGATTTGGACAGAAAAGATGCTGGTGCCGGAATATATTCCAGTGCTTGATAGTTTAGGAACTTTGTAAAAATATGCAAAATGTGAATTTGCAAGCAAAATTACGTAGACGGCGTGCCAGAAAATGGCTGTTTTAACCGTAATACGAAAAATCATTTTGAATAAATAGCAGGTAAAAACGTTCCCGGAACCGCTATATACGAAAAAAAGTTATTTCGGTAGGTAGTTCTCAGTGTTGAAGAAATGTCGGGGAAATATAATGTCCCGGTGTGGAAAACATGGTGGACTCGTAGAGCACACCGGTCCACATGTTCTGTAGGCAGCGTGAGAGAAGTAAGGAGGAAGTTGGATGGTAGGAATCGTCCTGGCAAGCCATGGCAAGTTCGCCGAAGGCATCAAGGAATCCGGAAGCATGATCTTTGGTCCTCAGGAGGACGTCGCCGCTGTTGTCCTGACCCCCGACATGGGTCCTGACGACATGCACAAGAAGCTGCTTGACGCCATCGCCACTTTCAGCGATCAGGAGCACGTCCTGTTCTTGGTCGATCTCTGGGGTGGCACACCGTTCAACCAGGTTTCACGCATCATCGACGAGGAGAAGCACGAGGACTGGGTCGCAATCACCGGCCTCAACCTTCCGATGCTCGTCAGCGCGTATGGCTCCCGTATGGGTGCCGACACCGCTGTCGACGTCATGAAGGAGATCTTCCCCGAGTCCAAGGATGGCATCAAGGTGAAGCCTGAGGAGCTCGAGCCGAAGTCTGAGACGGCGGCACCCGCTCCTGCTGCAGCTGCGGCCCCGCAGGGCGCCATTCCTGAGGGAACGGTGCTTGGCACAGGCCACATCAACTACGCGTATGTCCGCATCGACACCCGTCTGCTCCACGGCCAGGTCGCAACGGCTTGGACGAAGCAGGTCAACCCGGACCGCATCCTGGTTGTCTCCGACGGCGTCGCGCACGACGAGCTGCGCAAGACCATGATCGTGCAGGCTGCACCTCCAGGAGTCCATGTCCATGTCATCCCGATCAGCAAGCTGGTCCAGGTCGACAAGGATCCGCGCTTCGGTGCGACGAAGGCCATGGTGCTCTTCGAGACTCCGCAGGACCTGCTCGAGGCCGAGAAGGGTGGCGTCAAGTTCCCGAAGGTGTGCATCGGCTCTATGGCACATTCCGCCGGCAAGACCGTCATCAACCAGGCAATCGCCTGCGATGAGGAAGATGTCAAGACGCTCAAGGCTTGCCGTGATAACGGCACCGAGTTCTACGTACAGAAGGTCCCGTCGGACCGCGTCGAAGACATCTGGAAGCTTCTTGCCGAAAAGAACATGGCCTAGAGAAGGAGGGAATGTATGTCACCTATTACGGTACTTCTGGTCATTATCGTGGCCTTCCTGGCAGGCATGGAAGGCATCCTCGATGAGTGGGAATTCCATCAGCCGCTCGTTGCCTGCACGCTCATCGGCCTCGTCACGGGCCATCTCGATGCAGGCATCATCCTCGGCGGCCAGCTGCAGATGATTGCTCTTGGCTGGGCAAACATCGGCGCTGCTGTCGCTCCTGATGCAGCTCTCGCTTCCGTCGCCTCCGCCATCATAATGGTCCTCGCCCTCAACGGCGGCGGCAACCAGCAGGACGCCATCACGACGTCCATGGCAGTGGCAATCCCGCTGTCCGTCGCAGGCCTCTTCCTGACGATGATCTGCCGTACGATCGCTACGGCTATGGTCCACGGCATGGATGCTTGCGCCGAGAAGGACGATATGGCCGGCATCGACCGCTGGCAGTACGCTGCAATCGCTATGCAGGGCCTCCGTATCGCTATCCCGGCAGCCTGCCTCTGCTTCATTCCGTCTGAGGCTGTTACGGCAGCACTGAACGCTATGCCCGCCTGGCTCACCGGCGGCATGGCAGTCGGCGGCGGCATGGTCGCTGCAGTCGGCTACTGCATGGTCATCAACATGATGGCTTCCAAGGAGGTCTGGCCGTTCTTCGCACTCGGCTTCGTCCTCGCAGCCATCAAGGAGCTCACGCTCATCGCTCTCGGTGTCATCGGCGTCTCCCTCGCTGTCATCTACCTTGGCCTCAAGGACATGGCAAAGAGCGGCGCTGGCGCAGCTGCCGGTTCCGGCGACCCGCTGGGCGACATTCTGGACGACTACGAATAGCAGAAGGAGTGTGAAACCATGGCAGAAGCAGCTATTGAGAAGACTGAAGACGGCAAGATCAAGCTGTCTAAGGCAACCCGTTGGGCGGTCTGCAACCGTCACCAGTATCTCCAGGGTTCCTGGAACTACGAACGTATGCAGAACGGCGGCTGGTGCTTCGCAATGATCCCGGCCATCAAGGCCCTCTACAAGGATCCTGAGGATCAGAAGGCAGCACTCAAGCGCCACCTCGAGTTCTACAACACGCACCCGTACGTGTCCGCTCCGGTCATCGGCGTTGTCCTCGCAATGGAGGAGGAGCGCGCTAACGGCGCTCCGATCGACGACGTTGCAATCCAGGGCGTCAAGGTCGGCATGATGGGCCCGCTCGCCGGCGTCGGCGACCCGGTCTTCTGGTACACGGTGCGCCCGATTCTCGGCGCTCTCGGTGCCTCCCTGGCCCTTTCCGGCTCCATCGTCGGTCCTCTTCTGTTCTTCATTGCCTGGAACGTCATTCGTATCGCCTTCCTGTGGTACACGCAGGAGGCAGGCTACAATCTGGGCACCTCCATCACGAAGGACCTCTCCGGCGGCCTGCTCGGCAGGCTGACCGAAGGCGCATCCATCCTCGGCATGTTCATCATCGGTGCCCTGGTCGAGCGCTGGGTCTCCATCAACTTCACCCCGGTTGTCGCTCAGATTCCGCAGCAGGAGGGCGCCTACATCGACTGGGCAAACCTGCCTGCCGGTGCTGACGGCATCAAGGAAGCGCTGACGATGTACAACTCCATCGGCGCAACCGCCCTCAACCCCGTCAAGACCGTCACCCTGCAGTCCAACCTCGACCAGCTCATCCCTGGCCTCGCTGCAGTCGGCCTGACGCTGTTCTGCTGCTGGCTCCTCAAGAAGAAGGTCTCGCCGATTGTCATCATCCTGTGCCTCTTCGCACTTGGTATCGTCGGCCGTCTCCTGGGCTTCCTGTAGGATTCGCGCACGTGTTACCATGGGCCGTGCTTCCGCAAGGGGGCACGGCCTTTCTTCGATTAAGGAGTTCTTAATGGTCCAGTCGCAGAACAGCTCGGTGGAATACACCTGCAAGGCAAGCTCGCTCCAGGGCCTTACCTCTACCGGCGACCTCATGGTCGGCAACAATGCCCTCGAGTACTACAACGAGCGCAATACCGAGGACTACATCCAGATTCCCTGGAACGAGGTCGACTACATCTCTGCCTCGGTCTACGGCAAGCGCCATATTGCCCGCTGGGCTGTCTTTACGAAGGAGAACGGCCACTTCACGTTCTCCGCGAAGAACAACAGAGAGGCGCTCAGGGCCATCCGCGAGCATGTCGACCCGAACAGGATGCTGCGTTCTCCTGACTTCTTCGATGTCTTCCGTGGTGGCATGAAGGCAATCGGCCACCGCATCGTGGGCGTCTTCCATCCCAGCAAGGATGCTGCAGGAGAAGAGTAAGCTTCTGCCTCGATGCATGCATGCTGTCAGCGTTTACGCAGCTTGAAGGCTCAAGTCTGCGTAGTTCCTCTGTAGATGGCCATCTGCCCCAGAGCAGGTTGCACATTCGGCGTATTCTCAAGGACACTCAAGAAATCTGCCAGTTTGCCCTCACGATCTTCGGGTAGCTGCAACTAGGATAAGGATTGCCCATGAGTTCGACTCCCCGTCACGAATCGCGCCAGCCTCGCCGCCGCTCGGCAGGTCATGCTGTGGGGACCGTGCCAGCGACGCATCTGTCATCGCGCACGGCGCAGGTGACGCAGAGGACGCGCGAGAAGAGCCGTGCAGGCCATGTGCGCGAAGTCGAGCGCAAGTCGTCCCATGGACCGGCTCCCTACATCCTGGGCACGATCATCGCTGTCGCCGTCCTGGCATTTCTTGCGGTCCGTGTCCTTCCGACAGTCCTGAACAAGATCAACAGCACGGGCTCCACGACGACGGTCGAGGAGGGCACCGAAGTCACGGTCACGATTCCGAAGGGTGCCTCGGGCCAGACGATCTTCAAGGCGCTTGTCGAGGCTGGCCTTCTCGACAACAGCCAGTCGAGCGATTTCCTGAATGCGTACAAGAGCCACGGCGACAATGCCCAGATGCAGGCAGGCACGTATACGATCGTGGCAGGCACATCGGTCTCCGATATCGTGGACGATCTCATTGCCGGACCGAGCTCGAGCTATGCCTACAAGCTGACCGTGCCTGAAGGCTATACGGTCGCAAAGACGGCTGCTGCCGTCGCAGAGGCCATTCCTTCCATCTCTGCCGATGATTTCCTCGCTCAGGCAAAGGCCTCGAACTATGTGGCCGACTATCCGTTCCTGAGCTCTGCAGCAGATGATTCCCTCGAAGGCTACCTCTTCCCGAAGACCTATACATTCAATGCCGACGTGGATGCCGATACCGTCATCCGCACCATGCTCACGCAGTACCAGACAGAGATGGCTGCCCTCGACTTCTCGACGGCAGAGGCCGCGATCCAGTCGCGCTACGGCGTCACGATGTCCGACTACGACGTGATGATCATGGCATCGATCATCGAGCGCGAGGCTGTGACGGACGATCAGCGCGCCAATATCTCCTCGGTGTTCTACAACCGCCTTCAGGCGGGCATGCCGCTCCAGAGCGATGCGACGATGGGCTATGTGACAGGCGGCGAGGTGACGGCTGACAATCTCAAGCAGGAGTCGCCGTACAACACGTATCTGAACGAGGGCCTGCCCCCGACACCGATCTGCGCGCCGAGCATCGCCTCCATCCAGGCCGCGCTTGCGCCTGCCGATACGAACTACCTCTACTTCTATATCGTGCAGGAGAACGGCCAGACGGTCTCGAGCTTCTCCGAGACGTATGACGAGCACCTGGCAAGCATTGCTGCCAGCAGCAACGCCGAGACGGGGGAGTAGGAAGGCGTGTCTGTCTTCGAGGCAAGCCGCTATGTCGCGCGCATCGAGCTCATCGATCTCGAGGAGCTCTGGCAGGAAGGCGTGCGCTTCCTTCTCGTCGACCGCGACAATACCTGCATGGCACGCTCCACGATGCGCGTCGAGCCTCCAGTAGCGGCATGGTTCGGGAAAGCCCACAATCTTGGCTTTGCAACCTGCCTTGTCTCGAACAACTTCCACGGGACGGACGTCGAGGCGACGGCACGCTCTCTTGGCTCGACCGTTGTGCACCACGCAATGAAGCCCGCACCGTTCGCTCTGACGCATGCGCTTGCCCGCGAGGGGTTTTCTGCCTCCGAGTCAGTGCTTATCGGCGACCAGATTTTCACGGATGTCGTGGCAGGACATCTGGCGCACATCCCGACCATACTCGTGCATCCGCTTTCGCGCACAGACCTCTGGTACACGCAGATCTTCCGTCTTGTCGAGCATCCGCTCCTCAAGGGCCATACGTTCGAAGGCGACAGATGATTGTCTGCGCTGTCCTTGTGCTGGCAGCGCTCGTGGCATATGAGGATGCGAGAAGCTGCCGCATCAGGAATGGCTATTGTGCTGCTATCGCCGCCCTCGGCCTCCTCTTCCAGGCAGCGCGAATCTGGGCGCCTGAGCTTCTTTCTGCCCTCGCATTCAGGCTTGGAGACCATGCGTCGTCTCCTGAAGCTGCACTGAGCCTTGCTGTCCTTCTCGGAGGGACCGCGCTCGAGCTCCTGTGGCGGCATGTGCGGAGGTCTTCTGGCTTGGGGCTCGGCGATGTTAAATACGTCGCTGCCTGGGCGACGCTGCTCGGGCAAGAGATCTTCCTTCCCTTCGCTGCAGCCTGCCTTGTGGGCGCTGCTGCCGCGCTTGCACGGAGGCAGGAGCGCTTCGCTCTCGGCCCCTATCTCTCGGCAGCCTTCTCGCTTGCGCTCGTGCTGCTTTCTTTCGGCATCCTCTGATGCCCTGATTTGGTGCAGGATATCAGCACCGCCGCCTCTGGCAGGACATTGATGTTCCCGATGATAGAATCGAAGGGATAATCAGTGTTTTTCGGAGGTTTTGGTGGACAGACCATGCAACGGATATGTCGTGCACAAGGGGTGCGACCATATCTTCTTCATCGGCTTTCTTGGAGCCGGCAAGTCCACAGTAGCGAGAAATATCGGATGCCTCTTCTGCCGCCCGTATGTGGATACCGACCGTATCGTCGAGCGGCTGCGTGGCAAGAGCGTCTGCGACATCTTCCGCGAGGAAGGCGAGGAGTCGTTCCGCGATACGGAGACCGAGGTGCTCAAAGGTCTTTCCGAGAAGAAATCGCTGCTGGTGAGCTGTGGCGGCGGCATCGTCGAGCGCCCGGAGAATGTCGAGCTCATGCACAGCATGGGAAAGATCGTGTTCCTGGACGGCGATCTTTCCGATTCCCTGCGGCAGATACAGCATCGCGAGACGAGGCCCGATCTCGGGGACTGCCTCAAGGCGACAAGCGCCTGCTATAATCGCCGGCGACCCCTCTATGAGGCGGCTGCAGACTATACGATCGATATCAGGAACAAGAGCTTCGAAGAGGTGGCAGGAGATGCCTCGAAGCTTCTATGGGAGGAAGGGCTGCTATGAGCGAAGATAAGCTGGAGACAGGCGTCCCGACGGCCGACGAGCCCGCAGCGGATGCACCTGCTGCCGAGGCTGCGGCCCAGGATGTGCCTGCTCGGGAGGAGGAGCCAAAGTCTCCTCTTGCTGAGCCGACCCGCCAGTGGGTATCGCTTCCGGGGAGCTCCTGCAATGTCCGTATAGGCTCGGGCAACCTGGAGAACTTCGGACATGACCTCAAGAGCGCTATCGGAAAGCCTGCGAAGGCAGCGCTTCTCGTCTCTGATGCGACAGACCCCGACCTTGCCCAGGAGCTCCTCTGGCAGCTGAACGATGCTGGCTTCAGGGCGCTCAAGGGAAGCATCCAGCAGAAGCTCACGCTCGATGCGGCAGATGCGCTCTTTGCTGAACTCGATCGGCTGCATATCACGTCGGACGATCTGATCGTGTGCGTCGGCGCGGCACCTGAGCTCTCGCTCGTGTCCTATGTCGCCGGTGCCTGGTGTGGCCGGACGCCCGTCTGCGCCGTGCCGCAGGACCTCGAAGCGCTCGTCTGCGCAACCGTGACGCCCGAAGGGCTCTCGGTCGGGGAGCACCGGGACATGGTCTCGGGCCACAACAGCCTGAAGAATGTCTTTGCGGACTTCGCTCGTATGGACATCGAGCCGTCCGAGAAGCGTCTCCATGCCTATGCAACGATGGTGGCAACGGCGGTTTCCGATACGGAGAAGGCGTTCGAGGCGCTCTACAACAGGCGCGAGGCGCTTGCGGCAGGAGATGAGGTGGCGCTGCGCGAGCAGGTGAACGAGACGCTCAGGAGCCGTGGCCGCATCGTGTCCTCGACCTCTGTGGCCGTGCGCCAGTCGCTCTCCTACGGTGTCACGTTCGCAGAGGCCCTGGGACATCTTGTGGAAGGCGTCCCTGCCTCGACGCTTCTCGCCGAAGGCCTGCGCTTCACGGCACGTGTCGCCGTGACCGAGGAGGACTTCAAGGTCGACGATATGCTTGCCCAGGACGAGCTGCTCTCCACGCTCGGGCTGGGGACGGTTGCCTGCACGGTCGATCCGGATGCGCTTCTGCACGAGATGCGTGCCACTACGCATCTGCGCTCGAACCGCTTCATGCTCGCCGTGCCGCGCGCATTCGGGCGCGTGCGCCTTGCGACGATCGAGGACGACAGGCTCAGCGCCCATCTCGAGGCCTGGTGCGCACAGCACAAGGCTGACTAGCCCATAGATGCACTCAACCGGAAAGGATCTTTTGCTATGGCAGATCAGGAAATGGGAAAGGCCAGGGTCGCGAGGCTCCGTGCGCTCATGCAGGACTATGGATATGACGCAGTGGTGCTGCGCCACAATCCAGATCTGCGCTGGCTCACGGGAGCCGAGCGCACGTTCGACGACGAGGTCGCACATACTGCCTTCGTGACACGCGAAGGCCAGTGGCTGCACACGGATTCCCGCTACTTCGGCACGTTCCAGGACCGTCTTGGCAAGGATACGGACTGGCAGCTCGATATGGATGCCGTGACGCATCCTGCCTGGACGGCAGCGCTCATCAGGAAGACGCATGCCCGTGTCGTCGCAATCGAGGACACGGCTGACCTTGCCTTCTTCGATGCGCTCGAGGCCGAGCTTGGACGCCAGTCGGCCGCCTGCCTCCTGCCGCGCATGCATGGCACGGTCTCTGCGCTCCGCGTCGTGAAGGATGCCGAAGAGGTCTCCCTCATGCGCCATGCCCAGACAATCACGGATGCTGCCTTCGAGCACATCTGCGGCTACATCAAGCCGGGACTCACGGAGCTCCAGATCAGGGCCGAGCTCGAGAGCGCGATGTTCGACCGCGGTGCCGATGCGCTGTCGTTCGACACGATCATCGCAAGCGGCCCGAATGGCGCCAACCCCCATGCACAGCCGGGGGAGCGCCGCGTCGAAGAGGGCGACCTCATCGTCATGGACTACGGTGCCGGCTACCATGACTACCACTCCGACATGACGCGCACGGTCTGTGTCGGAAAGGCATCGGATGAGCAGAAGAAGGTCTACGCCGTCGTGCGCAAGGCGAACGAGACGTGCGAAGCTGCCATACATGCCGGCGTCATCGGCGTCGATATCCACAACCTCGCCGTCAAGGTCATCTCGGATGCCGGCTACGGCGACTACTTCAAGCACGGCCTTGGCCACGGCGTCGGCCTCCAGATCCACGAGGCGCCATACTTCAGCCGTTCGGGCGCTCCTGCCGAGCACGGCGTCATCCCTGCCGGTTCCGTCATCACGGTCGAGCCGGGCATCTACCTGCCGGGCCGCTTCGGCATCCGCCTCGAGGACTTCGGCCAGGTGACCGAAGACGGCTACGACGTCTTCACGGCATCCGCACATGACCTCGTCGAGATCCCCTGCTAGGGCAACATCTTCACACTTTGTGTAGTCGCCCCGGCTCGGCTCCATGAGCTGGGGCGACGTCGTATACTGGTAATGTTTCGGAGTTTTTCGGATAGGAAAGAGATCAACCGTGGCAACGCAGACCATCAGCACCGCTGATTTCAAGAACGGCATGGGCCTCAAGATCGGCAACAAGTACTACACGATCGTCGAGTTCCAGCATGTCAAGCCGGGCAAGGGCGGCGCATTCGTGCGCTACAAGATCAAGGACCTGCGTGACGGTCGCACGATCGATCAGACCTGCAATGCAGGCACGAAGTTCGACAGCGTGCAGCTCATCACGAAGGAGATGCAGTACCTCTACAACGACGGCGTCGACTACTACTTCATGGACAACGACACGTATGAGCAGGTCGCTGTTCCTGCCGACTTCATCGGCGACAATGCACAGTGGCTCGTCGAGAACGACAATGCCTCCCTGCTCTACGCCGACGACGAGCTTCTCGGCGTGACGCCTCCGATGTTCATCGAGGTCGAGATCACGCAGACCGACCCGGGCTTCAAGGGTGATACGGTCCAGGGCGGCACGAAGCCGGCAACGATCTCCACGGGCGCTACAATCCAGGTGCCGATGTATCTGAACCAGGGCGAGAAGATCAAGGTCGACACGCGCGACGGCAAGTTCGTCCAGCGCGTCTAGCCTCTGGCACAATAAGGGATGCCGCGTCCCATCGGGCGGTGGGGCGCGGCATTTTCATGCAGACAGGGCCTGCAATGTGGAAACCTTGGGGGCAGCCGCCGGCGCGCTCCCAAGATGCGGTCCTGCATTCGGACTATTTGCGTATACTGGGTATGACCATAAGCAAGCCGGAAAGCTGGCTTTCTGGCGGATGCGGAAGGACGTTCTATGGACGAGCTCTCCATCTCTGGCATTGGCATCTCCCGCCGCGTCATCGCGACTGTCGTTGCGCTGGCAGCAGAGAAGGTCGAAGGAGTCGCCTCTGTCGGTGGCAACGATACGCTGACATCGAGCCTCATCAGGGTCTTCACGGCGAAGAGCCTCGATCTGTCTCAGGCAGTCGAGTCCGAGGAAGAGGACGGACGCCTGCATATCACGGTCCATCTGTCGGTGTTCTATGGCTACCCGTTCTGCGAGCTTGCTGCGCATGTGCGCGAGGCTGTCGCAGAAGCCGTGTCCGAGCAGATCGGCGTTGAAGTCTCGGCGGTCGATGTCTGCATCGACAGCCTCGTTTTCCCCAAGGAGTAGAAGCCTTGTCAAAGCAGCAAAAGCGTCAGTTCAAGGGACGCACCCTGGCGCGCAGCCAGGCCCTGCAGCTCATCTTCCAGGCAGAGGCCACGGGCCGTGCCGTGGACGAGGTGCTCGACGGGGACTATGCCCTGTCCGAGGGCCCGCTCGATCCGTTCGGCGAGCTTCTCGCACGCGGCACCTGGTCGCTGCGTCCCGGCCTTGACCGCATCATCGATTCCGTCTCGACGAACTGGTCGCTCTACCGCATGCCAGCTGTCGACCGCAATCTTCTGAGGCTCGCGCTCTACGAGATCCTCGAGGTCGACGAGGTCGAGCTGCCGGTCACGATCGACGAGTGCGTCGAGCTGGCAAAGGCCTACGGCACGGACGAGTCGAGCCGCTTCGTGAATGGCGTGCTCGGAAAGATCGCCCGTGAGCTCGAAGCGGGACGCGACCTCAAGCGCGAGGCCGAAGAGGGAACCGAGGAGGCAGAGGCGCTTGCTGCTGCAGCTCCCGAGGAGGCTCCTTCCGAGGACGAGCGCGAGTGGCCTGCCTACGGTGCGGATATCCGCGCCGAGGAAGAGGCAGAGGGCGCAGAAGAGGGCACGTGGCAGCCGGACGAGGGCATTGCCGGTGCTGAGGATGAGGACGAGCCGGGCGAGGACGCGTAATGGCAAAGATCGATACGTCTGCCTATACGACGTTCGACGAGATTGCCGGCAGGCTCGACGAGATTGCCGGACAGGTGCGCCAGAAGGACACGTCGCTCGAGCGCTCGCTCGACCTCTTCGATGAGGCGATAGCTCTCGGCTCCAAGGCAGTCGATATGGTCGATGCCCAGGATGCAAAGCACCAGGGCAGCGACGGATCCAAGGAAGCGTGAACGTCGTGGTACGGCGCAGAAGGCTCGATGAGGAACTCGTAGCGCAGGGCTTCTTCCCGACGAGGGACGAGGCCCTGCGTTCTGTCATGGCAGGAGATGTCTCGACAAAGGACCGCCGGATGGAATCTGCCGGCGAGCAGGTGAAGCCTGGCATCGAGCTCCATGTCAGGGGGCATATACCGTTCGTGAGCAGGGGAGGCCTCAAGCTCGAGCGCGGCCTCGAGGCATTCGGCGTGGACCCTGCGCGCCTTTCCTGCCTCGACGTGGGCTGCTCTTCGGGAGGGTTCACGGACTGCCTCCTCTCGCATGGAGCGGCACATGTCCTTGCGGTCGATGTGGGATATGCGCAGTTCGACTGGTCGCTGAGGCAGAATCCGAAGGTGGAGCTCCTCGAGCGCACGAACATCGTCGATGTGCCGACGCCTGAGCGCATGCACACGATCGACCTTGCGGTCTGCGACGTGTCGTTCACGTCGGTCGTCACCATCCTTCCTGCCGTCATGGATCTTCTCAAATCCGACGGCTCGTTCCTGACGCTCGTGAAGCCGCAGTTCGAGGCAGAGCGCGCAGAAGTCGATGAGGGCGGTATCGTGCATGACCCGAGAGTCCGTCTCGAGGCGCTTGCGAAAGTGGCCTCTGCCTTCGTCGAGGCAGGCCTTGCCATCAAGGGCGCCTGCGAGAGCCCGATCACCGGCGCGAAGGGAAACCACGAATACCTCCTGCTCGGCAGGAGGGGAGAGCCTTCCGCCCTGCCGGATCTTTCCGCTGTCGTCCTTTCCGGTGACTCCTTCATCGCTTCATAGAACAGCTGTACGTCCCTGCTGCAAGATGGCGCTTGATGCTACACTTGGGCGTACGGAATCGAGGGGGACGAAGGTGAGCTGCCTGTGAAGGTGCTTCTGGTACCGAACTATGGACGTGAAGATGCGCTCGAAGGGGCGCACGATCTTGCACGCTGGCTCGAGGACAAAGGGCACGCGGTTGCGCTTGCCCCCGACAAGAAGCGCCACGAGGAGGAGCATCCGGGCCTTGCAGACGGCATGGATCTTGTGATCTCGCTCGGCGGCGACGGCACGCTGCTGCGGGCTGCACGCATCGTCGGCTACCGCGAGATACCGCTCATGGGATTCTCCTATGGACACCTCGGCTTTCTCACCTGCGGAGGCCCGAAGGACATGCGTGCGACCGTCGAAGCGGCGCTTGCCGGAGACCTCCATTCGTCGCACCGGGCGACGCTTGCTATCGAGGCGGACTTTCTCCTGCCTGACGGAAGCACGTATACCGAGAAGAGCTTCGCCCTCAATGATATGGCGGTGACGAGGGGCGGCCTCGGCGATGTCATCTCGTTCGATGTCGGCGTCTCGGGAAACCACATCGACCGCATACGCGGCGATGGCTTCATCGTATCGACAGCGACAGGATCGACCGGCTATGCGCTTGCCGCCGGCGGCCCGATTGTGACACCGGAATTCACGGGCATGGTGTGCGTGCCGATAGCGCCGCATACGATCCTGGCACGCGCCTTCCTGACGGCACCTTCCGATGTCGTGGAGATCGACATGTCGGAGGAGCGCCCGGCAGAGCGCAGCGTCCTCGCCGATGGCAGGCTCCTGGGCCATGGAGGCCGTGCCATGCACATGCGCGTCAGGCGCGGCGAGGGCGACATCATCCTGCTCGATCACAATGCACAGAGCTTCTATTCGTCCGTTTCGCGCGTCTTCTACGGGAAAGTGGCCAAATAGATGATTGACGAGATTCAGGTCAGAAATGTCGCTCTCATCAGGGAAGCGACGATCGAGCCGGCAGAGGGGCTCACGGTGCTCACGGGAGAGACGGGCTCGGGCAAATCCGCCCTGCTCTCGTCCCTGAAGCTCCTCGTCGGCGACAGGGCCGATGCGTCGTCTGTCCGTGAAGGCGCAGATGGCCTCGAGGTGCAGGGGCGCTTCTTCACGGATGATCGGGAAGAGGATGGGCACATCGTGCGCCGTCGCCTCTCTGCCGACGGCAGGGGCAAGGTCGATATCGACGGGCATATGGCATCGGTGAAGGAGCTCGCGCAGACGCTCGGCCGCACGGTCGACCTCTGCGGACAGCATGAGCACCAGAAGCTCCTCGATGTCGCGACGCATGTCGCGCTTCTCGATGCCTATGCCGGCGAGCCTGCGGCTGAGGCTCGTGCTGCCTACCAGGATGCGCTCAGGGCATCCGACAGGGCACGCCGCGAGCTCAGGCGTGTCGAGGAGGCCGGGCGCGCCTCGGAAGAGAAGCTCGACGAGGCAGCGTTCGTGCTCTCGCGGATCGATGAGGTCTCGCCTTCCGAAGAAGACTATGCAGAGCTCGAGGAGGCGCTGCCGAGGGCAGAGCATGCAGAGGCGCTCATGCGTGCCGCAGAGGATGCGCACGAGGCCGTGGCCGGAGACGATGGGGTCTCCGATGTCCTCTCGGCGGCGGTATCCGAGCTCAGGGAGGCAGCACGCTTCGACGAGAAGCTCGGGAGCTTTGCCGATGCCTTGGAGAGTGCGCTTCTCGAGGCAGAAGATGCTGCATCGGGTCTTCGGGACTATGCGGATGCGGTCGAGCTCGATCCCGAAGAGCTCGAGCATCTCCAGGAGCGCGAGGCTGCCTACCAGAGGCTCATCCGTGCCTATGGGCCTGACCTTGCCCATGTGCTCGCAAGAAGGGAAGAGGCCCAGGAGACCGTCTCCCTTGCGCAGGACGGAGGAGAGCGCATCCGCAAGGCGAAGAAGGCGCTCGACGAGGCAGAAGACGTGCTCGCCGAGGCTGCCAGGAAACTCTCTGCTGTGCGCGCCGAAGCAGCCCCTCGGCTTGCCGCTGCCATCACGGATGAGATGGGCGAGCTCGAGATGGGCACAGCCTCGCTCGAGGTAGCGCTCGAGCCCCTGCCGCGTGCGCAGTGGACGCTCGAAGGACCCGACCATGCAGAGCTCATGTACCGTCCCGGAGCTGGCCTCTCGGCGCGGCCGCTTCGCCGCATCGCTTCGGGCGGCGAGGTCAGCCGTGTCATGCTGGCAGCGAAGGTCGTGCTCGGCGATGCAGACGAGACGGATACGCTCGTCTTCGACGAGGTCGATGCCGGCGTCGGCGGCGCCACGGCCGTGGCTCTGGCCGAAGTGCTCAGGAAGCTCTCGAAGACGCATCAGGTCATCGTCGTCACGCACCTGGCGCAGGTTGCCGTCATGGCAGACAGGCACTACGTCGTCACGAAGACGGAAGGCAGTGTCCCCGAGACGAAGCTTTCCGAGGTCGAAGGCGACGCGCGCGTGCATGAGATCGCACGCATGCTTTCGGGCGATGAGTCCGAGGCTTCGCTCGATCATGCCCGCGAGATGCTGGAGCGCGTGCAAGCCTCATGAATTTGGATGCAAGAACCTGTCCTCCACAGGTTCTTGCCTCATCTTGCGCAGCAACCGCGGTATTATATAGGTCCGTACGAAGAGCAAAGCAACGCGTATGGAAGGGTCCTCATGACCAAGCACATCTTTGTTACGGGCGGCGTCGTTTCTTCCCTTGGTAAGGGCATCACGGCAGCTTCTCTTGGCCGGCTTCTCAAATCCCGTGGTTACAAGGTGATGATGCAGAAGGCCGATCCCTACCTCAACGTTGATCCGGGCACGATGTCGCCGTTCCAGCACGGCGAGGTCTTCGTGACCGAGGATGGCTACGAGTCCGATCTGGACCTGGGCCACTACGAGCGCTTCATCGATGAGAACCTGACCCGCAATTCGAACTTCACGACCGGCGCGATCTATTCGTCGCTCATCAAGCGCGAGCGCAGGGGAGACTTCCTCGGCGGCACCGTGCAGGTCATCCCGCATGTCACGAATGCGATCAAGGAGCGTTTCCGCCGCATCGAGGAGCAGTCTGGCGCCGACGTCGTGATCACGGAGCTCGGCGGCACGATCGGCGACATCGAGAGCTCGTCGTTCGTCGAGGCTATCCGCCAGTTCCGCAAGGAAGACGGTCCCGGCAACACGCTCGTGATCCATGTGAGCCTCGTGCCCTATATCGCCGCTGCCCATGAGGTGAAGACGAAGCCGACGCAGCACTCCGTGAAGGAGCTGCGCTCCATGGGCATCCAGCCGGACTTCATCGTCTGCCGTTCCGACCACGAGGTCGAGGCGCCGATCCGCGCGAAGATTGCTCACTTCTGCGATGTCGATGAGGATTGCGTGTTCGAGAACTCCGACTGCCCGTCCATCTACGATGTGCCGGCACACCTTGCGGAGCAGGGCTTCGATCTCAAGGTCTGCGAGAAGCTCGGCCTCGACCCGCGCGAGAGCGACATGAGCTCCTGGTACAGCTTCACGTCCGCGATGCATGCGGCAAACGCGAAGCCGGACAAGACGAAGATCCGCATCGTCGGCAAGTACACGCAGCTGCCGGATGCCTACCTTTCCGTCATCGAGGCCTGCGGACATGCAGGCGTCTACTTCGGCCGCAACCTCGACGTCGAGCTTGTCGACGGCGAGGAGCTCACCGAGGACAACGTCGAGGACGTGCTCGGCGACGCTGACGGCATTCTCGTGCCGGGCGGCTTCGGCCAGCGCGGCGTCGAGGGCAAGATCCTCTCGGCACACCTCGCCCGCACGGAGAAGAAGCCGTATCTCGGCATCTGCCTCGGCCTCCAGGTCGCTGTCTCCGAGTTTGCCCGCAATGTCGCAGGCATGCCGGGCGCGAACTCCACGGAGTTCTCTCCGGACTGCGAGTACCCGGTCATCGACATCATGCCCGACCAGGAGGATGTCACCGAGAAGGGCGGCACGATGCGTCTCGGCGCCTATCCGTGCAAGGTCATGCCGAACACGCTTGCCATGGAAGCCTACGGCGAGCCGCTCGTCTATGAGCGCCACCGCCACCGCTATGAGGTGAACAACGCATTCCGCGACAAGCTGACCGCTGCAGGCCTTGTGATCTGCGGCCTTTCCCCCGACGAGCGCCTCGTCGAGATGGTCGAGCTTCCCGAGGATGTGCACCCGTGGTTCGTCGCCAGCCAGGCTCACCCCGAGTTCAAGAGCCGCCCGACGAAGCCGGCACCGCTGTTCCGCGAGTTCGTCCGCGCCTCCATCGCGCATCATGAGGGGTGCGCACGCCAGAGCGTCCAGCCGGAGTAGGGCTTCCTTGGATCTCGCATCGGCACGCAGGGAATTCATGGGCTACCTCGCTTTCGAGCGGGGTAGCTCTTCTCATACCGTGGAAGCATACGGCAGAGACCTTGGCCGCTATGTGGAAGAGCTCGAAGGGAAGGGCGTCACGGAGCCCGACGACGTGACCCGCGCTCTCATCGAGGAGCATCTCGAGCATCTGACGCAGGAAGGCTATGCCCCGTCCTCCGTCGAGCGGGCGCTTTCTGCCATCAAGAGCTTCCACCGCTTCATGCTCCAGGAGGAGCTCTCGCATGTCTCGCCTGCAGCAGCGCTGCCGCTTCCGAAGAAGGCAGAGCGGCTCCCCGATGTCCTGAGCGTGCGCCAGGCGCTCGCGCTTCTCGACCAGCCGTTCCCGAAGACGGCACGCGGCCAGCGCGACCGCGCGATCATCGAGGTGCTCTATGGGTGCGGCCTGCGCGTCTCCGAGCTCACGGGGCTCGATGTCGGAGCCGTCTCGCTCGAGGACGAGGTCGTGCGCGTCATCGGCAAGGGGAGCAAGGAGCGGCTTGTCCCGCTCATGGGAAGCGCCCATGAGGCGCTCTCGTCCTATCTGTCTGACTGGAGGGAAGAGCTCGTCTCCCCGAGAAGCGGCGCTGCGGTCTTCCTCAATGCCCGAGGCGGAAGAATCACCCGCCAGGCAGTCTATGGAATCGTCGAGCGGGCAGGACGCGTCGTCGGCATCGACGGCCTCCATCCGCATACCCTGCGCCACAGCTTCGCGACGCACATGCTCCAGGGAGGGGCCGACATCCGCATCGTGCAGGAGCTTCTGGGCCACTCATCCATCCAGACGACCCAGCTCTATACGCATCTCGACCGGAGCCATCTGAGGATGGCATACCTTGCGGCGCACCCGCGTGCGCGCAGGGAGCGTGGGCTCCCACACAATTCCGACAAATGACCGCCGAGCCGGGCGGTGCCATACCACGCCTTCGAGCTTCGCGTTTGTGGGGGCGCCAGACAAAGACCGCTAGATGTTGTGGGGGTGCAGGTACTCGTACCTGCACCCCTTTCTAGCTGCGGAAATGCAGTTTGGTGGGAGAAAGTGGGACAAAGGGTTGGAAAAGGGGGCGTCGAGACGTTATAGTTGGATACACGCTTTGAGAGGGACCAGCCGATGTTCGGGAGGTGGCAGATGTACCTGACGGGCGAGAAACAGCTCAAGCTCGATGCAAAGCTGCGCCTTACCCTGCCGGCTGACTTCCGCCGCCAGTTCGGCGACCGTGTCTGCCTTGTTCCCCTCAAGGACGCAATCTGGGGCTTCACTCCAGAAGGCCACGAGGCCTGGACCGCCTCCTATTTCCCGGATGGCTTCAATCCGAGGGACAGGGAGCAGGACAAGCTTCAGCGAACGCTCATGAGGAGGACCGTGACGGTCGAGATCGATGCCGCCGGCCGTGTCGCGCTCAGCAAGGTTCCCGAAGAGAAGCTTGCAAAGCTCGGCATCTCACGTGACGTCATGGTCATCGGCAACCGCGACCACTTTGAGGTCTGGGATTCCCAGCACTTCGCAGATCTCAACGCCGACGACGATGACGACCTGGACGACCTCATGTTCGACTAGCCGGAAAGGAGCTGCTCCGTTGAAAGTCGAATATCGGCATAATCCCGTCATGCTCTCCGAGGTGCTGGAGGCCCTTGACCCCCAGCCTGGAGAGGTTGTCTGCGACTGCACACTCGGAGGAGCGGGGCACTCGGTCGCTCTGGCCGAGCGCATCGCGCCCACCGGCCTCTCGATCGGGATCGACCAGGACGATATGGCTCTTGCCGCCGCAGCGGAACGCTTCGGCCGCGAGGTGCCTTCTGCCCGCCATCGGTTCCTCAAAGGCAACTTCGGCGACCTCGACCAGCTTCTGGTCGAAGCCGAGGTGCCCGGCGTAGACTGCTTCCTCTTCGACCTCGGGGTCTCGTCGCCTCAGCTCGACATACCCGACAGGGGCTTCTCGTACCACGAGGATGCTCCTCTGGATATGCGGATGGATCCGAGGAACAACACTCTAACCGCACAAGAGGTCGTGAACACCTACAACGAAGCTGACCTCACCCGGATTCTCCGCAGCTATGGAGACGAGAAGCATGCAGCATCCATCGCGCGCCACATCGTGCGCGCCCGCGAGAAGGCGCCCATCGAGACGACGCTCGAGCTCGTGGAGATCGTGAAGGCAGCCATTCCTGCCCGCGACCGCCGCCATGGGGGACACCCCGCGCGCAAGACGTTCCAGGCCCTGCGTATCGAGGTGAACCACGAGCTGGATGTTCTGGAGAGGGGACTGCGCGCTGCCATCCGCTGGGCCAACACGGGCGGCAGGATCTGCGTGATCTCGTACCACTCGCTCGAGGACCGGCTCACGAAGCACGTGTTCTCGGAGCTCTCCCAGGGGTGCATCTGCCCGCCGGACCTTCCGGTCTGCGTGTGCGGACACGTGCCGATAATCGAGGTCAAGACCAGGAAGCCTCTGGCCGCGACCGAAGAGGAAGTGCGCTCGAACCCACGGGCGCGCAGCGCCCTGATGCGCGTGGCAGTCAAGCTCGATGTCACGAAGCCTCAGGACCGACCCTGATGCTTTCGGCCCCTCCGGACCGTTTGCATAGCACCCAACGCACCAAGAACGCAGCACCAACGCACCATAAACGAACTACAACGCACCACCAATGCAGACGACAGATGAGGGGTATTTCGGTATGAGGTATGAGTCCTCTGAGGCAGTCCGCCTCGACGGATATGATATGCGCTCGGATATGCGCGAGGCCTCGGCCAGCCCCTCATTCGATGTATATGAGGGCGGCGGGCTCGATGCCCGCGTCCGCCAGGGCGTCTCGCACCAGTTCCTCGTGAAGCTGGCTCGCGTCGCGCTCATCGCTGCCGCAGTCTGCGCGCTCGGCTTTGCCCGCGTCGCAATCTCGACAGCTACGGTCTCGTCGCTCCAGGCGAACGAGTCGCTCGAGAGCCAGATCAACGATGCGACGGCCCTCTACAACGATCTCAAGGCGTCGAAGTCGGCGCTCTCCAGCGTTTCGCGCATCGAGCGCATCGCGACGCAGAACTACGGCATGGTGCTCGAAGATCCCGAGGTCATCTCGGCCGATGCCTCGTCTTCGGACACGGCTGCCACCACGTCTTCGACCGATGGCACAGCCTCCCTTTCTCAGAGTGACGCAGAGACTGCGGATTCTGCGAATGTGGAGTAGGGGCGCGCTCCATCAGGCGTAAGCTCTTCCACATGGAAAGACATGACAGACAGAACAGAAGCAGAACGGACGGCCCCGAGAGGGGCCGCTCGTCGTACGACGAAGTCGTCCAGAACCGTGCCGAACGCGCACGCAGGCGCCAGGAGCGCGCAGAGCGCGAGCGCCAGAGCCCTGAGCGCAGGCGTTCTGGCCGCAAGGGCAGGGACAAGGACGGCGGAGGCATCCTCTCCCATGTGAAGGGCATGGACGGACGCCTTGTCGGCATCTTCTGTCTTCTTGCTGTCCTCGGCATCATCGTATGCGGACGCCTCTTCTATCTCCAGATCGTCGAAGGCCCCCAGCTCTCGCAGATGGCGGCGAACAGCCGCACGAACGAGATCACGCTGACGGCGAAGCGCGGCACGATCTACGACCGCAACGGCAATGTCCTTGCGATGAGCGTCGACGTGAAGACGATCTATTCGAATCCGTCGCAGATCGAGGACAAGGACCAGGCCGCCCAGATCATGGCAGACGTGCTCGGCGGGTCGAAGGACGACTACCTCGACATCATCAACCAGGACACGACGTTTGCCTATATCAAGAAGAAGGTCGACACGACGACAGCCTCAGAGCTTGAGGACAAGCTCGACGAGGCCGATATCGCAGGCATCTATTTCCTCGACGACTCGAAGCGCATCTATCCGTATGGCTCTGTCGCAGGGCAGGTACTGGGCATGGTCGGCTCTGACGGACAGGGTCTCACGGGACTTGAGCTCTACTACAACGATGTGCTGTCCGGCCAGGACGGCTCCATGATCATGGAGACCGGCGCTGACGGCACGCCGATTGCAGGAGGCGTGACGGAGGTCACGAAGGCGACAGCCGGCTCCGACATCGTGATCTCGATCGATGCGAACATCCAGGCAAAGCTCGAGGAAATCCTGACCGAGGGCGCGAAGAAATACGAAGCCGATTCTTCCTCCGCCATGGTGACAGACCCGAACACAGGCGAGATCCTCGCTACGGCCTCGACGCCTCTGGCCGATCTCTCCGATACCTCGGAGCTCACGAACGAAGCCCTGAACCTGCGCATGGTCTCCGACCTCTACGAGCCGGGCTCCATCTTCAAGATACTGACCATGACATCTGGCTTGGTGAACGGGACGTTCGGGACCGATACGGTCTTCAGCGTGCCGGTGCAGATCCAGGTCGGCGACGACTATGTCACGGACGCCATCACGCGCTATTCGACGACGGACATGACGGTATCGAACATCCTCGAGGAGTCCTCGAATGTCGGCGCCATCCTCATGGCCCGCGCTGTCGGTGCGGAGAACTTCTCCGCGATGGTGTCAGCGCTCGGCATCGGCCACCGCACGGGCATCGACTATCCCGGCGAGGTCACGGGCATGGTGACGGACTACGACAACTACAGCTCGACGACGATGTCGGACATGGCATTCGGCCAGGGCCTGGCAATACCTCAGGTGCAGATGGTGCAGGCTGTCGGCGCCATCGCGAATGGCGGGTCGCTCATGACACCACACTTCCTGATCGAGAAGTCGGGCGAGACGATGGAGTGGGATTCGAAGGGCACGGTCTGCACGCAGGATGTGACCGACCAGGTCTCCACCGTGCTCGAGTCCGTCATCGAGAACGGCACGGCAAAGCATGCAGCCGTGGAAGGCTACAAGGTCGCCGCGAAGACCGGCACGGCACAGATGACCGAGGACGAGGAAGGCTACGCCGAGGGCAAATACATCAGCTCGCTCATCGGCTATGCGAATGCCGACGATCCTCAGGTGCTTGTCTATGTCGGACTGAACGGCACGCCATATCTTGCAGAAAGCTCATCGGCCTACATGTTCTCGAGTATCATGAGTGAGGCGCTTAAAGATATGGGAATCAAGCCCGTGTCCTAGAGGAGATACAGAACAGCATGCTGAAAATGACGATTGACGAGCTCGTCCACGCAACGGGGGCAGAGCTCGTGGCAGGCAGCCCCAAGCACACGATCGAGGGCTGCGTGATCGATTCGCGCAAGGCAAAGGAGGGCACGCTCTTCGTGGCCTTCAAGGGCGAGAAGGTGGACGGCAACCTCTACGTGGCAAAGGCGCTCGAGGCAGGAAGCACCTGTGCCGTCGTGACGGATGAGCCGAGGGAGGATGCTCTCGCGCTCGCCCGCAAGGGGGGATGCGCCATCGTGCGCGCAGCGCATGACGACCCGGAGGAGTTCATGCTGCGTCTCGCCGCTGCCTGGCGCCAGAAGCATCCTGACTGGATCGTCTGCGGCGTGACGGGATCGGTCGGCAAGACGACGACGAAGGACATGTGCGCGGCAGCCCTTTCTGCCCGCTGGCGCGTCCACAAGACCGAGGGCAACTTCAACAACCTGATCGGCGTGCCGCTCACGCTCTTTGCTGCACCTGATGACGCCGAAGCGCTTGTCGTCGAGATGGGCATGAACCATGCCGGCGAGATCCGCCGCCTCGCGGCAGCCGTGCGTCCGACCGTCGCCGTCATCACGAATGTCGGCACGAGCCATATCGGCAACCTTGGCTCGCGTGAGAACATCGCCCGCGCGAAGGCGGAGATCGTCTCCGGCATGCGTCCGTCCGCAGAGACGTTTGCGGGTATCTCGCCCTGCCTCGTCCTCAATGCGGCAGACGACTACACGCCGTTCATCGAGCGTGGCTTTGCCCGTCCGGCAGGACTGGAAGTCGTGAAGGTCGCCGGCAAGGAGGGCTCCTGCACCGCAAGCGATGTCACGCTCGACGAAGAGGGGCGCGCCTCGTTCATGCTCCATATGGCAGATGGCTACGAACGTCCCGTCAAGCTCCGCATTCCGGGCAGGCATGCCGTGACGGACTTCTGCTATGCGATGGCAATCGCAGACCGCCTGCACGTAGACCGCGAGAAGGCAGCTGCGGCCATCGAAGGCCTCGAAGCCTACCGCATGCGTCTCGACGTGAAGGTCGCTGCCAACGGCGTCCGCGTGATCGACGATACGTACAATGCAAGCCCGGCATCCATGGCAGAGGCGCTCGATGTGCTGCGCTCCATGAAGTGCGAAGGCAGGCGCGTCTGCGTCCTCGGCGAGATGGGGGAGCTTGGCAATGAGGCCGAGCGCCTGCATGGCTACGTCGGCGCCTATGTGGCAGCGATCCGTCCCGACCTCTTCGTGACGATCGGCCACGATCTGGCTGCATCCATGGTCGAAGGCGCCCGCACGATGGGCCTCTCCGAGGATGCCATCGCCTCGTTTGCCACGGTCGAAGACGCTGCGAAGGCGATCGTCCCAGTCCTTCAGGCAGGAGACCTTGTCCTCGTTAAGGCATCGCGTGCCGAGGGGCTCGACAGGTTCGTTGCGGAGGTGCTTGCATAATGATATTGATCGGTTCTGCAGCCTATCCAAGCTATCAGGTATTTCTGGCCTCGGGCGTCGCAGCCCTTCTGACCGGCATCTTCATGCCGCCCTTCATCCGCCTCATGAAGCATGAGGGGCTCGGGCAGCAGGTGCGTGCAGATGGCCCGAAGCGCCATCTCGTGAAGCAGGGCACGCCGACCATGGGCGGCATCATCATCCTGGCCGGCATCATCGTCACGACGGCGCTCATGGCGCCGTGGTCGCCGAAGCTTGCCCTTGCAATCTTCGGCATGATTGCAACCGGCGCTCTGGGACTGCTCGATGATATCGAGTCGGTCGCCCACAAGCGCTCGCTCGGCCTCACGCCGTCCCAGAAGATGATCGGCCTCACGATCATCTGCGCGATCTTCGGCCTCGTCGCCGTCAATGTCTGCGGCATCGCGCCGACGATCGAGTTCCCGGGAGGCGCCACGATCGACCTCGGCGTCCTCACGACGACCGTGAACGGCGTGCGCATTCCCTGGCTCTACCTCATCTTCGTGTTCTTGCTCCTTGCCGGCTTCTCGAATGCCGTGAACCTCACGGACGGCCTTGACGGCCTTGCCGGCGGCACGGTCCTCGTCGTCATGGTCGTCATGGCCATGGTCTCCTTCAACGAGGACGAGCTCGGCCTCGCGGTCTTCGCAGCATCGATTGCCGGTGCCTGCGTTGGCTTCTTGTGGCACAACTGCTATCCTGCCTCGATCTTCATGGGCGATACGGGCTCTCTTGCCCTCGGCGGTGCCTTCGCATCCCTTGCCATCCTCACGAAGACTGAGATCTGCTCTCTTGTCATGGGCGGCCTCTTCATCGTCGAGGCGCTCTCCGTGATCATCCAGGTCGTGAGCTTCAAGACGCGCGGCAAGCGTGTGTTCCTCATGGCTCCTCTGCACCATCACTTCGAGAAGAAGGGCTGGAGCGAGACGAAGGTCGTCATCCGCTTCTGGATCGTGTCGGCAGCATTTGCCGTGCTCGGCTTCGCGCTCTATTTCCAGCTCGGCTAGGAGGCTTTGAGCTCATGGCTCACAATACGGAAAAGCTCGGACATGTCCTCATCCTGGGCCTTGGCGGCACCGGAGCCGCTGTTGCACGCTACTGCGCCAAGCGCCTTGGCGGCAGGGTCCAATCAGTCACTGTCGTGGGTGGCAAGGCGAGCCATGAAGGGCCGCTTGCCGACGAGCTACGCAGCCTTGGCTGCACAGTCGAGGTCAGCACCGAAGAGATCGAGGGAGCATACGACCTTGCGGTCGCGTCCCCTGGCATCTCCGAGTTCTCTGATTTCTTCAAGGCAGCGAAGGAGCATGCGGCAGAGCTCATCGGCGAGCCCGAATTCGCCTATCGCGAGAGCCCTGAGAACTGGGTCGCCATCACCGGCACGAACGGCAAGACGACCACGACGACGCTGTCCTGCGCCCTTCTGCGCGAAGGCGGCATGCAGGCCGAGACTGTCGGCAATATCGGCACGATCGTGACAAGCAGGCTCGACGAGAGGCCGGAGGGCTCCTGGTTCGTGGCCGAGCTCTCGAGCTTCCAGCTTGCGACGACGAAGAGGCTCCACCCGAAGGTGGCCGTGCTCCTGAACGTGACGCCCGACCACATCGAGTGGCACAAGACGCTCGAGAACTATGCTGCCGCAAAGGAGAAGATCTTCCAGAACCTGGGGGAGGGCGACCTCGCCGTCATCTCCTCTGATGATTCCTGGTGCCAGGATATCGCAAAGCGTGTCTCTGCCCATGGCGTCCGCGTCTGCGCGCTCAGCGTGAAGAGCGAGCCCGAAGGTCCGGATGCAGCCTTCCTCAAGGGAGACGAGCTCATCGTCCGCCTCGGCGGCACCGAGCACGACCTTGTGTCCCGCAAGGACATGACGCTCGAAGGCACGCACAACGCCGAGAATGCGCTTGCTGCCTCGGCCCTGGCGCTCCATCTCGGTGTCACGGACGACGCAATCAGGCGGGAGCTCAAGAGCTTCCATGCGCTCGAGCACAGGATCGAGCCGTGCGGCGAGGCGGGCGGCATCCGCTTCGTGAACGATTCGAAGGCGACGAACACGGACGCTGTCGAGAAGGCGCTCACGGCCTTCCGTCCGGGCCACATCGTGATCCTGCTCGGCGGCCACGACAAGGGGACCGACCTCACGTCTCTTGCCAGGAAGGTGGCAGATCTCTGCCGCGTCGCTGTCTGCTATGGCGCGGCGGGACCGAGGATTGCCGAGGCTGTCCGTACTGCAGGAGGTACGGCCGAGGTCATCGAAGAGCCGCATATGCGCGAGGCATTCGCACGTGCCGTTTCTGTGGCCAAGCCCGAAGACGTGGTACTGTTGTCACCCGCCTGCTCCTCGTTCGATGAGTTCCACAACATGGAGGAGCGTGGCGAGCTCTTCAAGAAGCTCGCAGCCGAGTATTGTGCAGGAGTCCGCAACTGATGCCAAGCGCCCAAGCGACAAGGAAACAGAACCGGGAGACGTTTGCCGGCAAGCATATGCGCGCCATTCATAGCGTGCCGGCACGGTTCATGGCACCGAGGCTCATCGTTTGTGCCTGTGCCATCTTCCTTGCCCTCTTCGGCCTCCTCATGATCTATTCCTCGTCGTCGATCACGGCGCTCAGCTCCGCGAAATACGGCAACGATCCGACGTATTTCCTGACGCATCAGGCCATCAACCTCGGCGTCGGCGTCGTGCTCGCCGTGATCATCGCATCGCGCGACTACCATTTCTGGGCGCGGGGAACGATGTTTCTGTTCCTTGTCGGTCTCATAGTTGCCCTGCTGCTCCTCGTCGAGACGCCATTTGCTGGACAGGATGCCTACGGCGCGACGCGCTGGATCTCTGTCCCGGGCTTCGGCACGCTCCAGCCATCGGAGCTCGCAAAGCCTGTCGTGATACTCGCTGCCGCAGGTGCATTCAGTCGCTATTACGAGGAGCACTCGATCGATCGCCAGGAGCTCATTCTGCAGGTAGGAGCTGGCATCGTCCTGCCGCTCCTGCTCATCCTCATCCAGCCCGACAAGGGCACGACGATCATCATCGTCGCCACGCTCATCGTGATGGCGCTCATCGCCGGCTTCTCATGGAAGATCGTCCTCGGCATATTTGCAGCAGCTGCCCTCTTCTTCGGCATCCGCTCCTTCATGGATGCCTATTCGAGGGAGAGGATCATCACGATGATGGACCCGTGGCAGGACCCCTACGGCTCCGGCTACCAGCTCATCCAGGGCTGGTATGCATTCGGCTCGGGTGGCCTCTTCGGTGTCGGCATCGGCTTCTCGCACCAGAAGTATGCCTATCTTCCCATGGCGTACAACGACTTCATCTTCGCGATCGTCGGAGAGGAGTGTGGCCTTGTCGGCACCATCGGCATCATCTGCCTCTTCCTCCTTCTGCTCTGGGCAAGCTACAAGATCGCGAACTATGCGCCGGACCTTCTTGGGCGCCTCATCGCCTGCGGCTGCTCGACGATCCTTGTCGTGCAGCTCTTCGTGAATGTCGGCGGCGTCCTCGGCCTTCTGCCGCTTTCCGGCAAGCCAGTGCCGTTTTTGTCCTATGGCGGCTCGTCGATCATCTCGTGCTGCATCCTGGTTGGCCTCATCCTTTCTGTCTCCAGGTCCTCGATCCTGCCTGAGACGGAGCACGACCGTGCCCGCTCCCAGATCCGTGTCGCGGATGGCACGCCTGAGCGCATGGGAACTGGCGTGGGTCCGGTCATGACAAGGTCGGAAAGCAGGGCACAGGCGCCTCAGAGGGCATTCACGGTCGTCGAGGGTGGCGCTTCCGCCCGCGACGAGGTCAGGGCCCACGCAGAGGCAAGGGCCGCGCGGCGCGCTTCCGAGAGCCGCAGCAGCCGGAATCTGATGGATCCGGCCTCGAGGCTCAGGCGTCCCGATACGGGACCCCAGGTCCGCACGCGCACGCAGTCGCCCCATCTCAATCAGGAAAGCACCGGACGCAGACGTCCGAGGAGAGGAAGATAGCATGGCACTAAAGGTCGCACTTGCTGCAGGAGGAACTGCAGGACACATCAATCCAGCGCTTGCCCTCGCAGAGGAGCTCAAGAACCGAGGCCATGAGGTGAGCTTCTATGGACAGCCGAACCGTCTCGAGGCAACGCTTGTCCCCGAAGCCGGCTTCGACTTCTTCCCGACGAGGATCACAGGCTTCGACCGCGAGCGTCCCTGGACGCTCATCTCTGCCTTCGTGAGGATGACAAAGGCAGAGCGCGCGATCGGCGGCCACTTCCAGGAGACGGGCACGCCGGATGTCGCTGTAGGCTTTGGCGCCTACGTCGAGATGCCGCTTCTGCGCTGGTGCTCGAGGCACAATGTGCCGGTCGTCGTGCATGAGCAGAACTCGGTTCCGGGACTTGCGAACAAGGTCTGTGCCGGCTTTGCCGAGACGCTCTGCCTCTCGCTTCCCGAGGCCATGCCTGCCTTCGAGGGCAAGCTTGGCAAGGACACGAAGGTCGTCGTCACGGGCAATCCGGTGAGGCGCTCTGTCATCTCTGCGACCCGCGCAGGCGGACGCAAGGCGTTCGGCGTGCCCGAGGATGCCAGGATGCTTCTCGTCTTCGGCGGATCTCTCGGTGCGCACCATCTGAACGAGGCGCTCTGCGAGATGAAGGACGAGCTCCTCTCCCGGAAGGATGTCTACGTTGTGCATTCGACCGGCAAGGACGATGCGGACTTCGTCGAGAAGACGCTTGCCCTCACACCGGAGGAGCAGAAGCGCTATCAGGTGAAGCCCTACATCTCGAACATGGGCGAAGCGCTTGCGGCAGCTGACTGCGTGATTTCCCGTGCCGGTGCCTCCTCGATTGCAGAGATTGCTGCCCTGGCGGTGCCAAGCCTGCTCATTCCGTATCCGAAGGCCACTGCCGACCATCAGACGACGAATGCGCACTATCTTGTAGATGCAGGCGCTGCGCATCTTCTGCCGGACTCCGAAGTGGAGACCGAGCGCTTCCGCGAAGAGGTGCTGTCGCTTCTCGACAACGCAGAGGAGCGCGGAGCGATGAGGAAGGCTGCAGAGGGGCTCGGGCAGGCACATGCCGCCGCAGCACTTGCAGATGAAGTGGAACGTGCTGCCCAGGCCAAGGCTTAGGGCATAAGGAAACAGGAAGCATGGACGTCTTGGAGGAGAGACCAGACATGGCTGAAGGAACTTCTGCATTCAAGAGCGCACATTTCATCGGCATCGGCGGCGCCGGCATGAGCGGCATCGCCCTCGTGCTGCATGAGCGCGGCTGCCGCGTGACCGGCTCCGATCTCAAGGCTTCGCGCTATGTGCGCGAGCTCGAGAACGCGGGCGTGAAGGTCTATGTCGGACACGAGGCAAGCACGATCGACGAGGTCGCACCGGATGTCGTCGTGATCTCCACGGCCATCCCGGAGACGAATCCGGAGCTCGTCCGTGCCCGCGAGCTCGGCATCCCTGTGTGGCCCCGCGCCCGCATGCTGTCGGCGCTTTCTGACGGTGCCTGCACGGTCGCTGTCGCAGGAACCCACGGCAAGACGACAACGTCTTCGATGATCGCCACGATGCTCGACCGCATGGGCAAGGATCCCTCGTTCCTCATCGGTGGCATTGTCGAGGGCTATGACACGAACGGCAGGAACGGCAACGGAGGCTACTTCGTCTGCGAAGCAGACGAGTCCGATGGCTCGTTCCTCTATCTCAATCCGAACATCGCTGTCATCACGAACATCGAGGAGGACCACCTCGACCACTACGGCACGCTCGAGAACATCGAGAAGACATTCTGCAAGTTCATGAGCCTCGTCGGCGACGCCGGCACCATCGTGATCATGGGCGACAACCCGCACTATGCAGAGCTTGCCCATTCGACGGGACGCAAGGTCGTGACGTATGGCTTCAAGCCGGAGAACGACTACGTCTGCATGCCTGAGGACACGCACCATCAGCTCGAGAGCCACTTCACGGTGAAGACCCCCTCCGGCACGACGGAGAAGATCGTCATCCATGCGAACCCGGGCAAGCACAACATGCTCAATGCAACGGCCGCGCTTGCTGTGGCAGATGTCCTCGGCTTCGACCTCGACGATGCGGCACAGGCCCTCTCGAGCTTCCAGGGAGCGCGCAGGCGCTTCACGCATGTCGGCGACCGTGATGGCATCACCGTGATCGATGACTATGGCCATCATCCGACCGAGATTGCAGCGACGCTCTCCGCTGCTGCCGACCTCGAGTTCAAGCGCATCATCGTCGTGTTCCAGCCGCACCGCTACAGCCGTACGCAGGCACTCGCACCGCTCTTCGGCACGGCCTTCGACAAGGCAGACGTCCTCCTTGTCATGGATGTCTTCTCGGCAGGCGAGATGCCGATTCCGGGCATCTCCGGCAAGACGGTCGCGAACGAGGTGCGCGAGCATGGCCACGTCGGCGACGTCGAGTATCTGCCGAACCGCAAGGAGCTCATCGAGCGCCTCGTCGAGATCGCACGTCCGGGCGATATGGTCATCACCCAGGGTGCCGGCGACGTTACGAGCATGGGTCCGGCCTTCCTGAAGGCGCTTGCCGAGCGTGACGAGAAGGCAGAGCAGAAGAACTAGCCAGACTTCCATCCAGAAGGAGAGCCAGGCCAGAAAGGAGGCACGTTCATGCCAAAAGGCCAGCGTCCAACAAAGAGGCAGGCGACGCCGCGCCAGAGCTCGAGCGTGCCTCAGATGAAGCGTTCCGTCGTGCGGGGCACGGGTGTGCCCAACCGCGGCACGAGCGTCGTCGGCAAGTCCCTGAAGGACGAGACGCGCCGCTCGAGGCGCGCCGCGAAGAATCCGAACAAGGTCGAGAAGGTGCCGACGTTCGGCCACAAGGTCAAGGACACGGAGGCGGCACCGGGTCCCGAGAAGAAGGTGGACCGCCAGGAGATCGTCTCGCGTGTCGCGCTCTTCGGCGGCATCGCAATCGCCCTTGCCTCGGTGGCGCTTGTCGTGTTCCTGCTGCTCTCTGTGAGCCCGGCCTTCACGATCACCGATATCGAGACGCAGGGCTCCGAGCATGTGAGCCAGGATTCCATCGCGAAGCTGGCGCAGATTCCCGCAGGCACGACACTGCTCAATCTCGACGAGAAATCTGTCGAGGCGAACATCAAGAAGAATCCCTGGGTCGCCTCGATCAACATCGAGCGCAAGTTCCCGAATACGCTCTCTATCAGCGTGAACGAGCGCACGGTCTCCGCTATCGTCCTCATGAACTCCGGAAGTGTCGCCTGGTATCTGGGATCCGACGGCTGCTGGATAGAGCCGGTGACGCTCGACCGCTCGAGCGGGCAGACGTCGGAGGAGGCGGCGCTTGCGCTGGCGACCTCGGAAGGCTGCATCCTCATCAGCAATGTTCCTGCCACTGTGCAGCCGGTCGCTGGATCCGCTGCGACCGATGATGTGATCGTTGCGGTGAATACATACCTCAACAGCTTCTCGTCGTCGTTCAAGTCGCAGATCGTGAGCTTCTCCGCAAGCTCGGTCGAGAGCCTCTCATGCCTGCTCTCGAACGGCGTGGAAGTGTCGCTTGGCGCGGCGACGAACATCTCGGCGAAGGAGACGGCCGTGACGGCTATCCTCTCCGAGCATGCAGGCAAGGTCACCTATATCAATGTCCGCGTCCCGACGAATCCTTCCTACCGGAGTGTCGACTCCGACAAGGTGGGGCAGGGGAGCGGCGTGACGGCGAGCACGGAGAACTCCACGTCGACGGACAGCAGCACGACGAGCACGGATGCCACGACATCGACCGATACGTCCTCCACGACGTCGACGGATAGCTCAGGCACGACTTCAGGCACCACCTCGTCTGGGACGACATCCTCCGGCTCGTCTTCGACGGCCACGGGCACGAGCTCGTCCGGAACCACGTCGTCTTCGGGTACCACCTCGGGCACCACGTCTGGCACGGCCTCAGGGACGACGTCGGGCACGTCATCCTCGACGGGGGCTTCGTCTTCGACTGGAACGACCACGTCTTCGACGAACTCTGCGGGAGCCTGAGGCAGACAGAAGATCGAAAGCAGCGAGGCCCGCTTCAAGGAGCGGGCCTCGCTTTCTCTATCTAGAGCATGCGCAGAGGGACCGATAAGCCCTCATTCTCATTGAGATCTGCCTGAGGGTTGTTCCAAAGTCTCAAGCATGGACGTGAAGTCGAGGGTCGGACTCGAGGGTTGAGGGTCGTGAAACCAGGCTTCAAAACCCTAACCCTCAAGAATCGCTTTATGCTTTCCAGACAGAGAAATATGGGCATCTACCTGCACAATCCATATTTCTGACAAAAGTGTTGACGGAAGTCGACCGGTTGTGCAAATATATGCCGCTTTAGATGAGGCGTTGAGCTTAACTTGAGGGTTAGGGTTTCTCCAACGACTTGCCGAAAGCTCGCAGCACCAAAGAAGGATACAGACACACCAAACGCAGCAAGAACGCAGCAGCAACGCAACGATGGACATGACGGACCACAAACGCCCCGTCGCCAAGCAAGGAGGAACTTCCATGACCGACAACGACATCCCCAGCAACTACCTCGCAGTCATCAAGGTCGTCGGAGTGGGCGGCGGTGGCACGAACGCCGTCAACCGCATGATCGATGAGGGCATCCGCGGCGTCGAGTTCGTCGCAATCAACACCGATGCCCAGGCGCTTGCCATCTCCGATGCTGACATCAAGGTCCACATCGGCACCGACATCACGAAGGGTCTCGGCGCCGGCGCGAACCCTGAGGTCGGCCAGCAGGCAGCACAGGAGAGCAAGGACGACATCAAGGCAGCTCTCGCAGGCGCAGACATGGTCTTCATCACAGCAGGCGAGGGCGGCGGCACCGGCACCGGCGCTGCTCCTGTTGTCGCTGACATCGCAAAGAACGATGTGGGTGCACTGACCGTCGCAATCGTGACGAAGCCGTTCACGTTCGAGGGCCGCAAGCGTTCGCAGTCCGCTCTCGGCGGCATCGACAACCTCGCTGCCAACGTCGACACCCTTGTCGTCATCCCCAACGATCGCCTGCTCGACCTCTCCGAGAAGAAGACCACGATGCTCGAGGCCTTCCGCATGGCAGACGAGGTCCTCGCACAGGGCACGCAGGGCATCACCGACCTCATCACGGTCCCTGGCCTCATCAACGTCGACTTCGCAGATGTCTGCACGATCATGAAGGACTCCGGCTCCGCAATGATGGGCATCGGCGTCGCTTCCGGCGACAACCGTGCTGCTGACGCAGCCGAGGAGGCCATCTCCAGCCCGCTGCTCGAGACCTCGATCGACGGCGCAACGCGCGTCCTGCTCTCGATTGCCGGCAACAAGGACCTCGGCATCCAGGAGATCAACGACGCTGCAGACATCGTCGCAAAGAACGTCGACCCCGATGCGAACATCATCTTCGGCACTGTCGTCGACGAGTCCCTCGGCGATCAGGTCCGTGTCACGGTCATCGCGACGGGCCTCGAGGAGAACGACTCCGACAGCCTTCCGACGCTTGACTCCGTAAGCTCGAACAGGAACTCCCGTCCGACGTCTCGTCCGTCCACGCCTGCAACGAGGACGGCCACGTCCGGCTCTGCCCGCTCGAACGCCGGCTCCCGCTCGAACTCCTCTTCGAACGCGAACCAGGGCTTCGATATCCCTGACTTCCTGAAGCACTCCCGCATGTAGGAGAGCCCATGTCCACGCCGTCTCTCACACGCATGAGCGTCCAGGGCGTGTCCTTCCTGACCGATGGATGCGCTGAAGGACAGGTGCGCTTCGGCTTCACGGAGCGCACAGGCGGCGTGTCCGAAGGGCCTTTCGCCTCGCTCAATCTCGGCGACAGGTGCGGCGATATCCCAGAGCATGTGTCTGAGAACCGCCGCCGTGCCCTTTCCGCTCTCGGCTTCGAAGGCGCACCTGAGCGTCTCGTGAACCCGAAGCAGGTGCACGGAGACCGCGTGCTCGTGCTCGACGAGGCGGGGGAGGACGCGCTTGCGCGCATCCAGCGCGAAGCCCAGGAGGGTGCCGATGCAATCGTCTGCAACGTGCCCCAAGTCCCTGTGCTTCTCTGCTACGCAGACTGCGTGCCTGTCGTCCTCGTCTCCGAGAAGGCCTTCGCCGTCATCCATTCGGGATGGCGGGGAACGATAGCCCGCATCGCAGCAAAGGCGCTCGAGAAGCTTCTTGCGACGACCGGCGAGGATGCTGCGGATGTCCATGCCTATCTGGGACCGCACATCGGAGGCGCTGACTACGAGGTCTCGGAAGACCTGCTTGCCCGCTTCACGGATGAGTTCGGACCTTCGGTCGCGCTTCCCGGCCATCGTCTCGATCTCGGGCATGCCATCGTCTCGGCGCTTGTGGATGCCGGGATGGGGGAGGACGCGATCTGCGACTCCGGCATCTCGACGGCGCAGGCGACGGAGCGGTTCTATTCCTATCGTGCCGAAGGCGGGCATTGTGGCCGCCATGGCGCGCTCGCATATATCGCATCCTGAAACGTATCAGCTTTGGAGGTGGAAAGATGGAAGACGAAGAAGCCTATCTGAAGTTTCTCGAAGAGCGCAGGAGCCGCATCCTCGAGATTGCAGATGAGGCACTTGCACGCTCCGGCAGGGCAGGCGCTCACGTCACGCTCGCAGCCGTCTCGAAGACGGTCGGGCCCGACGAAGTGGCTCAGGCCTGGAAGGCAGGGTATCGCGTCTTTGCAGAGAACCGCCCCCAGGAGCTCCGCCGCAAGCTCGAGGCGCTCGAGTCCCATCCGGAGATGGAAGGCGCCCGCTTCGATATGATCGGCAACTTCCAGACCAACAAGGTGAACATGGTGGTCGGGAAGGTCGGCCTCATCCAGTCGGTCTCGTCGCTCCACCTGGCAGAGACGATCTCGAAGCACTCCCTCGCACGCAATCTCGTATCGAAGGTGCTCCTCGAGGTCAATGTCTCGGGGGAGGAGTCGAAGTCGGGGTTCGCTCCGAAAGAGCTCGTGTCGAATCTGGATGGCCTGCTTGCACTGTCGGGCATTGAGATCGAAGGACTCATGACGATGGCGCCAGCACACGATCTTGATGCAGCCCGCCGCACGTTCTCGGGCCTGCGCGAGCTGGCCGAAGACCTGAGGCAGCGCACGTCTTTAAGCCTCGCTGAGCTTTCTTGTGGAATGAGTGACGATTTCCCGATTGCTCTCGAGGAAGGCTCGACCCTTATTAGGCTGGGCAGAGTGGTGTTCAGCCCTGACTACGAACTGAAGTAACGACAAACGCAGCATAGAGGTAGGAAGGCAAGGACATGGGTTTCCTGGACAATCTCAAGGACCGCTTCCGCGGCAATGACAGCTACGACGATTACGACGAAGGATACGACGACGGCTACTATGAGGACGGCAACGGCGTCTCCGATCCCGAGCCCCGCTCTTCCCGCCGCCGCGGCGCTTCCCAGCAGCCTGCAAGGACCGAAGGCTCCGGCCTTCTCGGCAACACGCCGCGTCCCGAGGCTGAGAGCGTTTCGGTCTACACCCGTTCCGGCAGGCCTGTCGCCTCGAACGCTGGCGCCGGCTTCGCGCAGCAGCAGAAGACCGAGTCTGCCTACTCTGCAGGCCACGGCTATGCGCAGACGCCCGCTCCCGATCCTGCCTATGCGCCGCGCACGACCTATCCTGAGCCCCAGGATTCCTACGCGGACACGGCCGCTTCCGAGCCGCAGACGCCGGCACCGGTGCAGCGCGTGACCTCCGGCCAGCTTCCGCCCTACATCCTGAAGCCGGAGTCCTACGACGACGTGCAGATGGTCATCCGCCGCGTCCGCACGAACCAGCCGGTCGTGCTCGTCCTTACGGATACGCCGATGGATACGGCAAAGCGTGTCCTCGACTTCAGCTTCGGCCTTGCCTGCGGCATTGGTGGAGAAGTCGAGCAGCTCGGCGATTCTGTCTTCAGCGTTCTCCCGGCGGGTATAAGCCTTACCAAGGCTGATGTGGACAAGCTCATCGCCGACGGAGACCTCAAGAAATAACAGGAGACCCAACTCGTGCAGCTCGCAAACCTCGTCTATTCCCTCTTCTACTTCTACGAGATCCTGATCATTGTCTGGTGCCTGCTTTCCTGGTTCCCCAGAAAGCCCGGCGGCCTCATAGACGATATCAGCCAGGCTCTCGGACGGCTCGTGCTTCCGTACCTCAACCTCTTCCGGAGGTTCATCCCGCCGATCGGAGGAATCGATTTCTCCCCGGTCATCGCGGTCGTGGTGCTCGGAGCCATCGAGCAGTTCATCGTACAGGCATTGATCTAACGGGCTCACTGACAGCGCAATAACCAGAAACGGTGTCGTGGATAACAGAAAGGTATCAAGATGGCTATCACTCCTGCAGATATCGAACAGCTGACATTCTCTCCTTCGAAGCATGGCTATGACACGGAAGAGGTCGACGCCTTCCTCGAGCAGCTCTCCGGCGAAGTCGACGCAATGCTCCAGAAGATCGCAGACCTCAAGAGCCGCCTCAACAGCTCCGAGCAGCAGCTTGCTGCCGCCCAGGCGCAGATCGAGACGCTGCAGGCCCAGAAGGGCGCAGCTGCCATCGCGCCGATCGCTCCGGCACCGGCTCCTGCTCCTGCCCTGAACGCTTCCGAGCAGCAGATCTCCAAGGTCCTCATCGTCGCCCAGCAGAGCGCAGACAAGATTGTCGCCGATGCAAAGGCTTCCGCGAACGAGATCCGCACCGAGGCAGACCAGAAGGCACGCGAGGTCATCCGTCAGGCTCTCGCCGAGAAGCAGAGCGAGATGGACGAGATCGACCGCCTCAAGCAGTCCCGCGAGGACTTCCGTTCGGAGTACAAGAGCCTGCTCCAGCACTTCATGGACGACGCAGACGCCGTCTTCCCGACGACCGGCAAGAAGGTCTCTGTCTCCGTCACGTCCACGCCTGTCACGACGCCTGCACCGGCTCCCGCACCGGCACCTGCTCCTGCAGCACCCGCACCGGCAGCCACGCCTGCGCCCGCTCCTGCACCGACGCCTGCACCGGCTCCTGCCGACAAGACGGTCCTGACCTCCACCCCGACCTTCACGCCGGGTGTCAATGTGGACGATCTCGATTAGTTCCAGCTTTTTTGTAGGAAATAGAATATAGTCTTTTGAGAGCCCGCAGAAACCCTTCCTTCTGCGGGCTCTTCTTGCATGAAGGGGCAACCGCGGCGTATCGGGGCCCTCCCGATTGACAGTGTCGCTCTGTCTTGATGTGGGTTTGTGGGGATGGCGAAGTCGCTAGGCTTCGGGCGCAGGCGCATGCTACAATCTCTCCAGCGAAGTGGGCCAGACAATCGCGGGACCCTTCTGGGTCATGAGGAAAGTCCGGGCTCCACAGGGCAGGAAGCTGGCTAACGGCCAGGCGGGGCGACCCGACGGAAAGCGCCGCAGAAAAGAAGACTCCCGCTGCCTCTTCGAGGTGAGAGAAAAGCTGAAACGGTGGTGCAAGAGACCACCAGCGTCGTGGCAACACGGCGGCTTGGCAAGCCCCTTCCGGAGCAAACGCAAATAGGAGCGCTATGGTGTGGCCCGCACCGCGCTCGGGTTGCGCGCTAGAGGGTGCCGGCAACGGCATTCGTAGATAAATGATTGTCCACGACAGAACCCGGCTCATAGGCCCACTTCGCACTTTATGCGCAAGGTTGCGTACTTCCTGCTCCCATAATTGCAGCCCTGATGTACCAGTTATGCCGGAAGCATGGCGTGATGCGTCATGTTGTGGGGAATTGCTACGGATAAGCGTACAATGATGCGCATTCTGTTTGGGGAAAGCAGCATAAAGGAGATTGGGTATGGCACTGTTCGACACCATCAAGGCGAAAGCCATCAGCGTGGCAGTCAACAAGGCATTCGATATGCTTTACGACGACTTCGACGGCAACCTGCCGAAGGTCGAGTCCATGATCAACAAGTTTGCCGGCTCCGGCGACAACATCAACGCAGCGCAGCTGCGCCTGTTCAACATGGTCATGGGCTTCATGAAGGATCCTGACAACAACTGGCGTCGCCTTGTCCAGAACGTTATCGACAACGTCGACAAGGAAATCGCCCGCACGTTCGTCCAGAACTTCTTCGTGAACTCCGTCACGCTCGGCGGCTACCGTCAGCGCGAGATCAACCAGAAGGAAGGCTGCAACTGCCCTTGGGCCATCCTCATGGACCCGACGACGGCCTGCAACCTCCACTGCAACGGCTGCTGGGCTGCGAACTACACGGACTCCAAGCAGAAGTCCCTCACGTTCGAGGAGCTCGACTCCATCATCACGCAGGGCGTCCAGCTTGGCACGTACGTCTATCTCTTCACAGGCGGTGAGCCGACGCTTCGCAAGAAGGACATCATCCGCCTCTGCGAGAAGCATCCTGACTGCTACTTCAGCGCCTTCACGAACGGCACGCTCGTGGACGAAGAGTTTGCAGACGAGATTCTGCGCGTGAAGAACTTCATGCCCGCCTTCTCGATCGAGGGCAACCGCGAGGCAACCGACTCCCGCAGGGGCCAGGGCACCTACGACAAGGTCGTCCGCGCGATGGATCTCCTGCGCGAGCGCAGGCTTCCGTTCGGCGCCTCCATCTGCTATACGTCCCAGAACTACGACTCCGTCACCTCTGACGAGTACGTCCAGTTCCTCGTCGACAAGGGCGTCCTCTTCGCCTGGATCTTCACGTACATGCCGGTCGGCCTCGGATCGCCGGTCGAGCTCCTCGCGACGGCAGAACAGCGCGAGGGCATGTATCACAAGGTCCGCGATGACTGGCGCAAGAATGTGCCCATCTTCTTCGCCGACTTCTGGAACGACGGCGAGTACACGGGCGGCTGCATCGCAGGAGCCCGCCGCTACTTCCATATCAATGCAGGCGGCGACGCAGAGCCCTGCGCCTTCATCCACTACTCCGACTCCAACATCCGCGAGAAGACGCTGCTCGAGTGCTACAAGAGCCCGCTCTTCAAGAGCTACCAGGCACACCAGCCGTTCAATCCGAACATGCTCCGTCCGTGCCCGCTCCTCGACAACCCCGGTGCCCTCTCCGAGATGGTGCACGAGACCGGCGCCAAGTCCACGGACTACACGCATCCTGAGGATGTCGACGAGCTCGAGAGCAAGACGAAGGCAGCAGCAGAGCGCTGGGCCAAGACGTCTGCTCCGATCTGGTCCGCAAGCCCGAAGGGCCGTCTCTCCGACCGCCTTGCGGCCGAGGGCAAGGATCCGAACAGCTGGATCGAGAAGAACGCTTAAAGGTTCGTCTAGAATGGCCTCGTAGGCGCATTGATGGCAGGGCCCAGGCAATCGCTGGGCCCTGCTTTTCTGTAGGGGATGGAGCATGATGGAGAGCTACCGTACGCTCAAGGCGGGGACGTCTGCCATAGGGGAGTTCACGGACCGGAAGAGCCGCTTCATCGCAGAGATCCGCCCCTGCTCATCCGAGGCAGAGGCGCAGGAATTCCTCTCCGAGGTCAAGGCGCACTACTTCGATGCCCGCCATCATGTGCCTGCCTGGGTCTTCGCCGATGGCAGGAAGCGCTGCTCCGACGACGGCGAGCCGTCGAGGACGGCGGGCATGCCGACGCTCGAGGTGCTCGAGGGGGCCGACCTCAAGGATGTCTGCTGCGTCACGACCCGCTACTTCGGCGGGACGCTCCTGGGGCCCGGAGGGCTTGTCCGTGCCTATACGGCAGCGGCGCAGGCAGCCGTGGAGGCAGCAGAGGCGGCAGGATCTGTCATCGAGATGACGCTCGTGACGCCCGTCGTGGCAGAGATTCCCTATAGCGCCTACGAGCGCGTCCGGCGCATGGCAGAAGATGTGGGCGGCAAGGTCACCGACTCGATCTTCTCTGCTGATGTGCAGCTGACACTTGCCTTCAGGAGAGGCGAGGAAGAGGCATTCCTTGCAGCGCTCAAGGAGCTTGCGGCAGGCGAGGAGCTGGCCCATGCCCTCGAGACCCGCTTTGCCGAGTTCTGAGGCCTTCTAGAGTGCGAGTCCCTGGTCTTTGAGCCAATCCTCGAGTTCGTCCGCACCGCGGAAGAGATGGGCTCTCATGCCGGCTGCAAGGGCTCCCGTGATGTTGTCCTGGTTGTCGTCCGTGAAGGCACAGCTCTCAGGAGCAAGCTTGAAGCGCGTGCAGAAGCGGCGATAGATCTCAGGATCCGGCTTCACGATGTGCTCGAATGCTGATGCCATCCATCCGTCCACGCACTCATGGCAGGGGATGCGCTCCACGATGCGCGGGAAGCGGACGCCTGCATTCGAGAGGATATAGACGCCGTAGCCTGCCTTCTTGATGCGGCATGCAAGATCGTTCGTCTCCTGGATCGGCGTGCGCTTCAGGTCCCACTCGGCGAGGGCCTTCTCCACATTGGGATGCAGGCGCTCGGGCAGCTTCGATTTTGCAATCAGCAGCGCCGCGTCCTCGGAGATGGCACCGGCATCGAGATAGGCCCAGTTCAGGCTCTTGAAGAGCGCCTGGCAGATGAGCTGGGCGTCCTCTTCGGTGTCCGTGAACAGGCGCGAGAAGCTGATGGGATCGAAGTGCATGAGGACGCCGCCAAGGTCGAACACCACATTCTCTATCATCATGCTTCCTTTCTGGAGCCGTTTCAGACGCCTTCGATGGTAGCGCAAGGGGAGCGCAGCGCTTCCTGCAACAGAAAAAGAGCCCCGGCACTGGGCCGGGGCTCTCGGTGTGCGAATGGGATGCGCTAGAGGCGCTTGTGCGCGAAGCCGGCAGCAAGGCCGCTCCACGGCGTGACATCCTCTGCAGGAAGCTCGTCCCACATCTTCAAGGTCTCGTCGTCCACGAACTCGCGCTTCACGATGACCTCGCCGCCATAGAGGTGGAACCAGTCGGCAGAGGCGATGAGGTAGCCATCCTTGCCCTGGTCCTTGCCCCAGGAGTTCTCGATCCTCCAGGCCTTCGGCGTGCCGTCCTCATTGAGCTCGACGCCCTGGAAGGTCATGGCGTGCGTGAGGCTCGTCTCGCGCATATCGAGCATCGAGGCACGGTCCATATCGAAGTCGACATCGAAGAGGCCATCTGCATCCACGCCGTCAAGAGAGAGGACGTACTTGAAGTCCTCGATGTGGCGCGGGAAGTTCTGCATGACATCGCAGGACATGGAGACTGGGATGCCGGCCTTGAGGCTTGCGATGGCAGCCGCATCAAGCACCTCGGGTGCGACATTGAGGAGACGAATCGGCGTGCCGTCGATGACGGAATCGGTGAGCATCAGGTGATACACATGGCCATAGGGCCTCGTGTCTCCCGGCATCGAGACGAGGTTCACATAGTCGTCGGGATCGAACGGCACATAGTGTGCAGCAAACTCGAGCGGCGTGATTGCATGGTCGCGCAGAATCCGGACCGGCTTTGCTGGCTTCTCCTCGTCCTCGCCCTTGGCACCGAGGTCCTTCGGTGTCGGCGTGACTTCCGCAATCTTGGCCTCCTCTGCCTGGCAGGCGGGACCGACCTTGACCTCGAGGTCGAAGCGCTGGGGCGGCTCGCCCAAGCAGATGGCAAGCACGCGGTAGACCTCGTCGAGCATCTCGTCCTTCTGGGCACGCAGGAGGTCCTCGTCGACGCCGTCAGCTGCTGCCTTGCGCAGGATTCCTGCATCGCGGTGGAGCAGGCGCTCGAGCTGGGCATCCATCTCGGAGGAGTCCTTCGAGCAGGCTGTCTCGGGCATAGCGTCCTTCGGGACGAGGCCATACTTCTTGATGAGGTTCATCGCGAACGGCCAGTAGCCGCCGTCAGACATTCCCTCATCCAGGATGTAGCAGACCTCGCGGGAGTCGAACGGAAGATCCCTCGTCGCGATGATGCGCTCGAGCATCGCATTGGCCTTCTCGAGCTTGTCATAGAACATGCCATAGGCCTGGGAGAACTCGAACGTGTCGACGTCGAGGTACTTCATCGTGGCATGGCGGGCAACATTCAGCGCAGAGAACATCCAGCAGCGGCCGCTGTGGCGCTGGTTCGTGATCTCGGCCGTCTTCGGCACGGAGATGCCGTACGTGTCATGGTAGGCGCGCATGGCCGATGTGTCGCGGGCTGCCTGCATCACGTTCGTGGCCGTCACGGCGTTGCGTGCGATGCGGTTCGCACGGCTTGACGCGAAGTCGGATGCTTCCTGTGCGGCCCAGTCAGGGTCAATTGCTTTGCCCATAGAGGTAAAACCACTCCTTTTGTCTGAGAGCGGCCTCCCCGGGCGGGAGGCCGCAGATTGGCGTGCTAGCACTGGGCGAGAGAGCCCATCGGATCCCACGGCTCGAGGACCGTGGCCTCTTCATGGTCGAAGATGTCGCGCTCCTCGTCTGTCAGATATTTCTTGTCGACGACGACCTGATAGACGTACTCGTCGAACCAGGGGTCGGAGAGGGTATCGAAGCCGTCGCGTCCATGGTCCTTGCCCCAGGAGTTCTCGACCTTCCAGAGCATCGGCTTGCCGTCCGCATCGAGGTTCACGCCCTCAAGCACCATTGCATGCGTCATGAGGCTCTCGCCGTAGTCGAGGCGCTCTGCCTTTGTCATGCATCCCTCCACGGGGAAGCCGAAGAGCGTATCCACATCGAGGGCACGGGTATCCATGATGCCCTCCTTCTGGAGATAGGACTGGGCCACGTCGCAGCCGAACCACACCGGCAGGTCGTCCTTGAGCTGGGCGATAGCGACACGCTTGAGCTCGTCTGCGGGGAGGTTCAGGTAGCGCACGCCGTGGTCCTCATAGACGTTGCCGAGACGCGCCACCGTATAGGTGTGCATGAACGGCTTGTCAGCCGTCGGCGCGCTGATGAGGGAGATGTAGTCGTCGAGGTTCATGCCGACAGCGGTCTTGAAGAACTCCTGCGGCGTGAACGTGCCGGTGAGGGCGAGATTGTCGTCCTTGTCGCGCAGGCGCACCTCGAAGCTCTTGGGCGGCTCGCCGAGGCAGGTCACGAGCAGGTGATAGACGTCGTCGAGCATCTCCTTCTTCATGGACCTCAGGTCGTCAGCAGAGACTTCGGCAGCATAGGATTCGCGCAGGCGCTTTGCGGCACCGCGGAGATAGCGCGTGAGGTAGGAGTCCATCTCGCGGGTGTTGCGCGAGCATGCCGTCTCGGGCATGGCCTCCTTCGGCACGACGCCGTACTTCTTCACGAGGGACTTGAACATGTCCCACTGGCCGCCGTCGCCGATCGGGTCCTGGAGAAGATAGGACACGAGGCGTCCCGAAAGCGGCTCGTCGAGCGTGTCGAGGATGTTCTCGAGGAACCAGTTTGACTTCTCGAGCTTGTCCCAGAACAGGGGATAGGCCTGGGAGAGCTCGAAGGTCTTCAAGTTGTACTTCTTGATCGTGCGGTAGCGCATCGTATTGAGGCTTGCGAACATCCAGCAGCGGCCCGAGCGCTCCTGGTTGCAGCGATCTCCCTGCTTGACCTCGATATCGAATGTCATCGTGTTTGCGGCGACGCCTTCGGGGGTCCTTGCAGCGGCACGGATGCCATTCGAGCTCACGGCGTTCTTCGCGATGAGGTTCGCGCGGTCGCTCATGAAGTTGTCATGGGAATTTGCAATGTCATCTGCGGTGACAGAGCGCATTTCGTCCATAGTTCCACCTTTCTGATTGTTACAGCATATAAGCATATCAGAGTATGCGTTGGCATACCGTACGTTACGTGGGGATGCGCAGCAGCTACACTGTGGAAAAGACCATGTTGGAGAAAGGCAGGCCGATGGAAACCGGGCTGAGCGAGATCGGGCCAGAGCTCATGCCGTCCTATGCGGGACGGGTGCTTTCTGCTCTCGAGGATGCAGGATATGAGGCCTGGATTGTCGGCGGCTGGGTGAGAGATGCCCTTCGGGGGGACGCTGCCCACGATGTGGACATCACGACCTCGGCGCATTGGCAGGAGACGGAGCGGGTCCTGCGCGCCTCCGGCATCGAGGTGCACGAGACGGGAACGAAGCACGGCACCGTGACCGCTGTCGTCGAGGGGCAGCCGATAGAGTGCACGACCTACCGTACGGAGGGAACCTATACGGACCTCAGGCACCCGGACTCCGTCACGTTCGTGGACAACGTCCGCGAAGACCTTGCCCGCCGCGACTTCACGATCAATGCAATGGCCTGGCATCCGGCACGTGGGCTCCTCGATCCCTTCGGCGGAAGGAAAGATCTGACACGTGGCCTAGTGCGTGCAGTCGGAGATCCAGAGAAGCGCTTCTCGGAAGATGCGCTCCGTATCCTTCGTGCCGTGCGCTTTGCGGCGCGCTTCGGCTTCGCGATCGAGCCGGCCACGCAGAAGGCGCTTGTGGCCTGTGCCTCGGAGCTCAGAGAGATTGCGCAGGAGCGGCGCGGCCAGGAGCTTACAGGCATCCTCGCTTCGGGCAGGACCTCCTGGGCCCTCACAGTCGAACCAGAAGTCCTGCGTGCCGCTGTACCCGAGCTTGAACAGCTTGATGAGAAAGCTTATGAGCGTACGGCAGCATGCGCAGCGGCCGTGGAGGAGCTTTCGGGCGGCATGGCGTCTTCTTCTCTCAGATGGGCAGCGCTCTTCCCGGAGGCTGGTCCCAAGGCAGCGAAGCGTGCGCTCAAGAGGATGGCAATAGGCGTCGATACGGCCCAGGAGGCAGCTTCCATCCTGAAGCTCGGAGCGCAGGTGCAGGAGAGCTTGGAGAAGGAGCCTTCCTGGACTGAGCAGAAGAGCTACGAGCTTGCGGTGGCGGCGGAGCGCGCCTGCAGCCATCGCGGCATTGCCCTCTCGTTTGGCGCGTTGGCGTATGTGCAGGCAGAGACCTTAGCGAAGGGGAGCTGCACAGAGATCGGCAGAGACCATGTGCGGCAGGCCATAGAGGCGTGCGATAGGGTGCGGAGCGACATCAGGGTGCTTGCAGAAGAGAAGGCGCCGCTGCGCGTGCAGGAGCTTGCGGTCGGCGGCTCTGACCTTATGGACGAGCTTTCCATTCCGGCAGGCCCCGAGCTCGGCAAGATCCTGAATGCACTCTTCTCTCGTGTCATGGCGGGCGATGTTGCCAATGAGCATGAGGCGCTTCTTGCCGAGGCGCGCCGAATGAAGCAGATGCGGTCCTAAAGAAGACTGCAGAAGACAGAGGCAAGCGACTGAAGGCAGGCGGGGAATTTGTCTAATCTAGATTAAGCTAATCTAGATTAGACAACCGGAATGACGGACTTGCCTAAGCATCCACAAGGAGCATCAGCCTAGGGGAGTGCTGATGAATATCTCTGCTGAAGTCCCGAAATAAAGAAAAGCGCTCCGGGAAACCGGAGCGCATCTCATTTGGTAGCCCGTAGCAGATTCGAACTGCTGATCTCCGCCTTGAGAGGGCGGCGT